>CAZYKP010000085.1:0-38099 GCA_964648025.1 uncultured Pirellulales bacterium
ATAGTGAACACATCCTGGATTCATCCTAACCACTCTTAAATCCGCGCCCACAAAAGCTGGGGAAGTTTATGTCGAGTCCGATGATCTTCGAGGGGCGAATCCATGCCCCCTATTTCATCTTTGTCCGATGTGGACATGACCTGATCGCTGACCAAATCCTCCAAAAATTTGGACTGTCTTCTTATCAACGGAACAAGGAGGTTCCCCTCTTCCAGCGGTACGCCATCCTGGCCGATGCCGATGGCTGGCTGCTGTTGGCCGACGACTGGTTCTATACGTTGTGGCACCGATCGTCTACAGGCACAGCCATTTCAGAGCTTGCCAGAGAGTATGATCTCTTTGCCTGCTCCGTTGGTGATTGTGATGAGTCTTTCGATTTCCTTTACTACGAATCAGCTCAGCTGATTCGCAAGTACGTCTGCATCGATCCAGACTTTCGAGGCGGGTCAGTCCTCGAGGATTTCGGAGAGCCAATGGCCGGCGAAGCCAAGGCCTTTCATCATCCACAGGCCTTGGAACAGCCCCGGGCGATTCAAGGCAAGGACAAGCTCAGCCTGGTGATGGAGATCGCCTCCTCTTTGGGGATCCGGACTCACTTTCGAGAAGACGAGATTCAGATTTACGCCCCCTCCGACTGGCTTCCCCTACGAAGGTTGTGGAGAAGCCTGCTTGGCTGAAAGGTGGCCCCCCTCGGCCTGAGCCAAGTCGTGCCAGCCTCGGCGTCTGGCCGAGCAGTTCACCCGGTTGAGCAGTTCACCCGTCGAGCAGTTCACCCGTCGAGCAGTTCACCCGGTTGAGCGGTTAGCTAAAGGTAGAATTCGGCAAACTCCTCAGATTGCCGAAGGAACACAGCCGGTGAGGCGTCCTTCTCACGGCAACACAGGATGCGGTCCCGGTCGCATCCTGCATGGCAGCCCACCACAGAACAATCCCCCCACCACAGGCCCAACCCCAAAGGTCTGAAGTCGAGCCAGCCGAGTGATTGGTTGCCAACAAATGGCCGGACAGAACAACCGCGGCATTCTTCTTGCCGGAACGTGCTCAGGCGCCTAATCTAACGCTGACCTCACTGGGTTCAGCAACCCGGTTTTCCGGGAAGTCGTCCGATTGCTTTGGACTGGCTTGATTGAACGAAATCGCTCCAGTTCTGTCTCAAGCAGTCGTTCCAAGCAGTCGTTCCAAGCAGCCGTTCCAAGCAGCCGTTCCAAGCAGTTGTCTTATAGGCAGTGTGCCTAGAAGCGATGCATCAGCGGCTTTGGTGAGTTCGTCAGGGACACCGTGGAGGCCGTCTCTGACTGAGATCTTCTCTGAGTTTTTCCATCTGCCTGTCAACTTGAGTATTTTGACTGAGCGGAATTCAGTTCCTGATTCCCAGCCGGGAGGCGTTTGGATTTGTCGCACGGAATCTTGCTCTCATTAGCCGGGATCCTGGTCTTGGGCATTCTGGCTCAATGGACAGCTTGGCGGCTACGCCTTCCCTCAATTCTGTTACTGTTGGTCACCGGGATTCTGGCAGGCCCGGTGGGTGGCTGGCTTCATCCCGATGAGCTCTTTGGTGAGTTACTCTCACCGGTGGTGTCGCTTTCTGTTGCGGTGATTTTGTATGAAGGTGGTCTGAATCTCAAATTTCGCGAGCTCCGCAACATTGAGCATGTCTTCGTCTTGCTCACCACAGTAGGAGTCGCCATATCCTGGATCATCGGAGCAATAGCCGCATACTCTCTGTTGGGGCTGCAATGGCAGGTAGCAGCCTTGCTCGGGGCGATTTTAGTGGTCACCGGCCCAACGGTGATCGGCCCGATCCTGCGGCACCTGCGTCTCCGCTGCAAAGTCGGTGTCCTGCTGAAGTGGGAGGGCATCATCATTGACCCGCTGGGGGCCACCCTCGCGGTGTTGACCTTTACGGTCGCCCAGGCGACAGCCACCGGCGAAGGTCTTGCCAGCTTTGGCCTGAGCGATCTGGCCCTCAGCCTTGGCTTGACGGTCGTCTCGGGGGTTGTCGCCGGGTCAGTCGCCGCTGGAGTGCTGGTGTTGGCCTTATCACGATTTTGGATTCCCGACTCGCTGCATAACCCCGTCTCCCTCATGCTCATGTTTGCCGCCTTTACCGCAGCGGACATGGTCCAACAGGAGTCTGGCCTGCTTGCGGTGACGGTGATGGGCATCACCCTGGCCAATCAGAAGCGTGTCTCGATCAGTCATGTGGTAGAATTTAAAGAAACTCTGAGCGTCTTGTTAATCTCCTGTCTCTTCATTGTTCTCTCGGCCCGATTGCCTTGGGATGACCTGCAGAGTCTCGGTTGGGAGAGTTTGCTTTTTGTGGCGGTGATGATCTTTGTCGCGCGACCGCTGTCGGTGCTGGCCTCCACCTGGAACTCGCCTCTCTCCTGGCAAGAGCGTTGCTTTCTCTGCTGCATGGCCCCAAGAGGGATCGTCGCAGCAGCAATTTCCTCAGTGTTCGCACTGGCCCTGGTGGCAGCCGATTATCCTGAGGCCATGAGAATCGTTCCGGTCACCTTTCTGTTGGTCTTTGTCACCGTCCTGCTCTACGGCTTAAGTGCCGCCCCCCTGGCTGGCTGGTTGGGCCTCACACAACCAAACCCGCAGGGGATTCTGTTTGTCGGGGCCGACGCTTGGGTCAGGGCCGCTGCCTCGACGCTTCACCGCGAAGGTTGCCCAGTTGTGCTCATCGATTCTGCCTGGGAGAACATCCGCCGTACTCGGATGGCCGGCTTGCCCTGTCTGTATGGGAGTGCTTTGGCAGAGGCCACCCGTGAGGAGATCGACTACACCGGTCTGGGGCGGATGCTGGCGGTCACCTCCAACACGGAAGTCAACTCCTTGGCTTGCCTACGGTTTGCTGAGGATTTTGGCCGCCAAGAGGTCTACCAATTGCCCTTTTCCTACGCCAAGGACGGGCGGCATGAGTTGGTCCCCCAGAAACACCGTGGTCGCTGGCTTTTCCGTGAGGAGCTCAACTACGCGGACTTACGAGAATTTGCCGGGCACACCCCCCAAGTCCGTAACACAAAACTGACCCCAGCCTTCGATTACAATGCTTTTTTAAGCGAGAATGGTGACAAATTGTTGCCGCTGTTTATCTTGAAAGCAGATCGCTCCATTCAAATCTGTACCGTCAAAGCGTTTCGCAACCCGAAACCAGGAGATCGGGTGGTCAGCCTCGTCCGGGAGTCTCATGACCTACCCGTCGAACAACTGGCTCGGGCAACACCCAGCAGTGTTCAGGCGACGGAGGTCGCTCCCGCTGCCAGCGACGGCAGTTCCTGAGAAGCCTGATCAACGGGATAGGCCGATCCAGCGGCGGCTGCCAAAGCACCGCCCTGGGAAGAACTTTGAGCGAGTCAGCTGAAACAGCCAATCGATTCTCACAGCGACGCACGCGTGGCGATTGTTTTTCAGAGACTCACAAAGAGCAGCAAGAATCCTCTTTGACTCCCGATGTGCCCCCCGATCCCTCCCAGCCAGAGACTGCCCCGAGTTGCCTTCGATCTGGACGAGACCCTTGGGGTTCCGCTGATCGATGAGGGTCGAGTTGTAGGATGGCAGCTCCGGTCAGGATCTGCGCAGCTCTTAGGAAGTCTGCGCCACCGGTGCACCTTGTTGTTATGGTCGGTCAGCCCCCGGAGCTACATCGATCAAGCTCTGGCTTTTCAATTCAGTCGCTGGTTTGCCGAATCTTATTCCTGGGATGAACTGCCAACACGATGGAAAGATATCCGACAGCTCGAAGTCGACTTCTTGATCGATGATAGCCCCCACCATCGTCAGCAAGCAGAGGAGTTCGGCTTAGGAGATTCCTATATTGTGGTGCCTCCTTACGGCAGCCCGGAGGACGAGGCGGATCCGTTGGCTTGGGTTCGGTTGGTCCAAGAAGGGCTCCAGCGGAAGCACTCCACCGGGAACTCGCAGGAGAATCACACCTATTGAGGGTGGCGAAAATCTTGGCTCGTCCGGTTGGTGGAAAGGCTGCGGAATCAGCGGTTGTTGTGCCTATCCAGCGTTTTGGACGAGCAAGAATTTTCCCCAAAAGCAGTCAGTCTTCAACTCAGCATATCCTTACCATGGCTTGTGGTGGCTGGTTCACTATCCTGCCAATCCAACTCACTCTGTGGAGGGGGCTCTGAGTTGATGCCACACGGTTCGATGCCACACGGTTCGATGCCACACAGCTCAATGCCATCCAGCACAATGCCACATATTCGCCCTGCGTTGCCGGCTGATGGTCAAGCGATTCAACGACTCTTCGAGCAGATCATCAGCACCGCCGCTTGGCTGCCCCCCCTGGCCAGGACGAAAACCAATTTCTCCCAATCCTCTGAGGGGGAATTAGTCATCATCAGCCTCTCCAGCCGGGGGCACCTCCAGGGCTTGCTCTCAGTTTGGCAGGAGCAATCTTTTATCCATCACCTGTATGTTGCACCCGAGTATCGACGGCAAGGTGTTGGCACCGCTTTGCTTGACTCACTCAAGCCTTGGCTCCCTCGTCCTTGGCAGCTGAAATGCATTCAGGCCAATGCCGCTGCTCTGGCGTTCTATCAGGCTCGCGGTTGGGTTATCGTCGGACGAGGTTCTGGAGAGCAAGGCGACCACCTCCTGCTGGAATATCCCTTTCGATGAACCTCTCAGCTCATCGTCGTGGCCGAAACCACCAAGTGGCTCTTATCACGGATTTCTTTGAAACTTTTCGACCCTAGTCAACTCATTAAGTTAGAGCATGGAGACCGGGTCGACATCGGCGATCCATTCGATCTCGTCAGGTGACTTGGTGCTCTGGCGGATTTCGGAAACCAGTCTGCGGAGGCGTTCTCCGTCGGGGCCCTGGAGTTGGATGTTAAAACGGTACTTGTCCCGCAGTCGTGGCAACGGAGCAGGTGCCGGTCCCAAAACACGGGCCTCAGGGGCAGACTGCTCGACCGCCTGGATCAAGCGGCTGGCCAGGTGATCCGCAAAGGCCTCAGTGGGCTCTTCATGAGGGCCACGGATGATCAGTCGAATCAGATCTGTAAACGGTGGGTAGCGATAGGCTCCACGGCTAGCCAACTCCCCCTGGGCAAAGGTCAGAAAGTCGTGACGACAGGCCGCCTGAATCGCCGGATGGTCCGGGGTAAAGGTCTGAACCAACACACGTCCTCCCCGATCTCCTCGCCCCGCACGACCGGCCACCTGCGCTAGCAACTGGAAGGTTCGCTCGGCCGCTCGAAAGTCCGGAAGGTGCAACGCCAGATCGGCATTGATGACCCCCACGAGGGTCACGTTGGGAAAATCCAGACCCTTGGCGATCATTTGCGTCCCCAAGAGGATCTTGATCTCTCCCCGACGAAACGCCGCCAAGGCCTTTTGGTGGCTGCCGGGCGCTTGCATCGTATCGGTATCCATTCGCAGACAGGGATATTGCGGAAAAACTGTGCGAACCTCCCACTCCAGACGCTGTGTTCCCTGCCCAGCATGGCGGATGCTCTCGGATTCGCACTCAGGGCAGACCTCGGGGACAGACTGCTGCTGGTCGCAATAGTGACACAACAACACTTCCTCGCTGCGATGATAGGTCATCGCGATGTCACAGTGGGGACACTGCATGACATGGCCACACTGAGGACACTGCAGATGGGTGGAGTAACCTCGGCGATTGAGCAGCAGAATCACCTGTCCACCATCCTGAAGGACTCGATCCATCTGCTGGCGAAGAACCCTGCTCAGAGCAGAGCGGTGACCGCGTACGCGGGCCTCGGTTCGCAGATCGACGGTGGCCACATCCGGCAGAGGACGATCTTCCACCCTTCGAGGGAGACTGACCAGTTGGTACTCCCCTGATTGGGCTCGTTGCCAACTCTCCAAAGAGGGCGTCGCCGAGCCAAGCACCAGTGGAATGCCTTCCAGCTGGGCTCGACGAGCGGCAACCTCTCGGGTGTGGTACCTTGGGGCGTTTTCTTGCTTGAAGGTCGTCTCGTGCTCCTCGTCCAGAACGATGAGCCCCAAGTTTTGCGTCGGGGCGAAGATTGCGCTCCGGGCGCCGACGATCACATTGACGGCCCCGGAGGCGATTTGTTGCCAGTGCCAATGCCGCTCGGAGTCGGTCAGGTGGCTATGCAAAACGGCCACCTGGCCGAAGCGAGCCCGAAACCGCTCAAGAGTTTGTGGGGTCAAGCTGATCTCGGGAACTAGCACCAAGGCTTGGCCGCCCAGTGCGACCACATCTTGAATCGCTTGGATATACACCTCTGTTTTGCCGCTGGCGGTCACCCCATGCAAAAGAACGGTCTCGTGCTGGCGACGACTGAGGGCAGCACGAATGACCTCCAGCGCTGTTCGTTGATCGGGATTGAGAACGAGGTTGACCTCGGCCTTGGTGGGCTCGTGGTCCAAGGTCTTCATCTGCGTTCGGCGTCGCTCGCTGGTCAGCAGGCCCTTGCTCAAAAGCGACTGCAGCGGCCCGACTGTACAACGTGCCAGCCGAGTGACCTCCTGGGTCGTCAACGCCTCGCCGGCCTGCAGAAGAACCCGAACGATCGCGGCCTGTTTCACAGGAAGGTTGAGTTGTTCCAAAAACTGCCGGATTTGTTGTGGAGTGCCAGGGGGATTCGGAGCTTGCTCCAATAAAGAAGAGGCTAGGCTGACATAACGCACCAACCGCGTCCCAGCATGACCACGTACGCCCGCTGGCAACACGGCCTCGAGCACCTGGCCCCAACTACACAGATAGCGTTGCGCAATCCAGGAGGTGAGTTCCAGCATCACCGGCGACAGGAGAGTCTGTTGGTCAATGACCTCGGCGACCGCCTTGAGCGGCCTCACGCCGGTTGGCTTCAGCCCCACCTCCACGCAGTAAGCCTCGCTCAGACGGTTGCCCCGACCTAAGGGCACCCGCAACCTGCGTCCCGGATAAACATGCTGGCGTAAGGTCTCCGGGACGCGATAATCAAACTGCCCATCCAAAGGACCAGAGAAAACAACCGCCGCGACATAGTCCTCAGCGGCATCGTCGGCCTCCCAGGGAGCATCTCCAAACAAACACTTCTGTGGTACGCTCACGCTCCCTCCCCCGGTTGCAGACCCCATCATCGCCTTGACCTCATGAAAAATTCTTGCTGTGCAAACTTCGGCAGATCTCACTGCCATCAACGATCGTTCTTGAGACCGGCACCGTTTGTTGGGAAAGGTTGTTGTGCTTGAGGCGACCCATTCCGCAACGACTGCACCTTGGGAGAAGTTTCCGACCGAAAAGGTGTGCCTGCTGAGGTGTCACCAAAGAGCATGGACAGCAGGTTTGTTTGACCTCGATCCGTCCAGAATGCTTCCTGAGAATTGGGAACCACAGCGGAGTTGAACTTCATGACCGATTCCCTGAAAAGTCGTCCACGAAGTGGGCACCTTTGGTTTGGCAATCCAATCTTTTGTTGGTCGCCCTGAGTCGAAAACTTTTTTGAAGGTTAGGAGTTGGACTGTTTCAGATGTGGCCATTGCCCAGCCACATGTTGCTGCATGGAATTGTTGAGGGTTCTCCAGGTTGGGCCTCTGCCACAATTTGGAACAGTTGAGGTAGCGACTGTTGTTGAGATCAACCGAGCCATCTTGAATTGGTTTGGCCCGTTTTGGGATCATTTGGAGATGCGGCGCCCTCCATCCACTCAAACGTAACGCATGTTCACTGGATCATACATTTTCCAACAAAACGGGCAATACTTTGGCAGCGGCGAATTGGGTGGAACGAGTCAAGTGGAATGAGCAAAGATGGGAGTCCTCGGAGATCTGGTTGAGACGTGAGGTCTTGAGAGGTTGAGCAGGGCTGACTTGAGTTCACTTCGTGCCCAAGGATACGAGGAATGCGTCTGGGGATTTTTGGAGGCACATTTGACCCTATCCATTATGGCCATCTCTTGCTTGCCGAGAGCTGCCGAGAGGCCTTGTTGTTGGAGCGGGTGCTTTTTCTCCCGGCAGCGGTCTCACCGCTGAAACAGGACACCCCCCCGGCTGGCACCCAGCAACGTCTGCAGATGGTGAGGCTTGCTATTGGGGGTCACGAACCGTTTGTCGTCAGCTCTTTTGAAATCGACCGCGGCGGGGTGAGTTACACGGTGGACACTCTGCAAGCAGTCCGCCAAGAACACCCTCACGATGAGCTCTTCTTTCTCCTGGGGGCCGATGCACTGGAGTCTCTGGCGCAATGGTACCAACCAGCAGAGATTTGCCAGCTGGCCCAACTCGTGCCGGTCAACAGGGGACATCAATCAGCGGTCAAACCAGAACAATTGACACCACCCTTAACACCAGAAACAGTTTCGCAGATTTTGGCCCACCAGGTCTCGATGCCGGCGATTGAACTTGCCAGCACAGACATCCGGCAGCGTGTCGCTCAGGGAATGAGCATCCGCTACCGTGTGCCCCCAGCGGTCGAGGCTTACATTCGTGCCGAAGGACTCTACCGGAGCAGCTGATGGCCCCGTGAGCTGCGGCATTGTTGGGCGCTCGCAAACGGTGACCCTTGCTGCTGTTTCTATCACGACGATGGCCTAGCTCGGAGAGCAAGCGTGCGAAGCAGGCCGTCGGTCGAGGGCTGCATCGATGGCAAGAGACCCTCGAAGAAGCTGGCCTGAAATCGGAGCAATTTCTCGATCAGGCAGGTCGGCTGTGGCGTTCCGGTTTTCCGCAGCGTTCCGGTTTTCAGGGCGTTCTGGTTCTCAGGAGCGTTTTCTTGGTCGTTGGGCCCACGTGTCGTTGGCCGCGCGGAACGGTCGTTGGCCGCGCGGAACGGTCGTTGGCCGCGCGGAACGGCCGTTGGCCGGGCAGGCCTGACCTAACGGAGAAGACCTTGCCCCCATTGGCAGACCAAAGGAAAGCCCGAAGGGAGTTTCCTACAGAAAATTCCTCCGACTTTACGCCCTACTTCTCCAGCATCCACCCCGATCGGAGGAACCTTGGGCGTTCCCTCCAGATGATCCTCGCTTGACTGAGCCTCAGAGAAGTCTTCGACCAAAGTGCGACCAACGGAAGCCCGGACTGCCGGACGAAACACCCCGCTTGGTCGAAGACTATTCAGGGAATCAGACGAGGTCCAATCGACCCGCTTCTTGAAGTTGACTGAGGGCCGCAAGCAGTCTCTGCAATGTCGCTTGGTCATGTCCAGCGGTGAGACTGACACGCAGACGCGCGGTGCCGGGGGGAACAGTCGGTGGACGGATAGCGGGGATCCAAAACCCCAAGCTGCGTAAAGTCTGAGAGAGTTCCAACGCAGCTTGTGCCTCTCCCAGCAGAATCGGCACAATCGGCGTGGCTATGGCAGGGCTGAGATTCCCCCCCAGGTCTAGGAGCTGGTGGCGAAACCAATCAGCGTTTCGCAGCAACGATTCTTGAAGGCAGGGCCTAGATTTCAGGATCCTCAGTGCCGCCAGGGCAGCGGCTTGATTAGCGACCGTCCCGGCGGTTGAGTAAATGAAACTTCGAGCTTTATGGATGAGCCATTCCACCAGCGAGGCAGAGCCAGCGACAAAGCCTCCAGCAGATCCCAAAGCTTTGCTGAGAGTCCCGATATGAACATCCACTTGCCGGCTCACCCCTTGAAGAGCCGCCAACCCACGACCTCCTGGCCCCAAAACCCCGGTGGCATGGGCCTCATCGACCAGCAACATCGCGTCGTAGTGTTGGGCTAATCGCGTCAACTCCACCAGATCAGCAACATCCCCATCCATGCTGAAAACGCTGTCTGTGGCGATCAGTCGGCGGCGAAAGCGTGCCGCTTGCTTTAAGCGTTGCTCCAGGTGCTCATAGTCGCGATGACGAAAGGTGCGAAAGTACGCCCCGGACAGACGGCATCCGTCGATCAGGCTGGCGTGGTTGAGTTTGTCGCCAAAAACAGCATCCTGAGGCCCAACCAGAGCAGCAACTGTCCCAAGATTCGCTGAGTAGCCACACGGAAAAACCAAGGCAGCCTCTACTCCACAGAAGCTCGCCAGCTCTGACTCTAAATCCTTTTGCCAACTCGAATAGCCACCAACTAAAGGGCTGGCCCCCGAGCCCAAGCCCGCCTGGGCCATCGCTTCGGCGGCTGCAGCAATCACCCGACTGTCCGCAGCCAGGCCCAAATAATCGTTGGAGGCGAAGTTGACCAGCGTCTCCCCGGCGACCGAGCTTGTCGCCGCCTGCGGAGAACTCCGGAGTGTCCGCTGACGACGCAAACCCTCCTCGGTGAGTAAGCCCAGCTGCCCATCAATCCAAGCAAGTTGGTCTTTTGTCATCGCTCTCAGGAGTCATCGCTCTCAGGAGTCATCGCTCTCAGGAGTCATCGCTCTCAGGGGTCCAGACCATCCCAGAAGCAGTAGCACAGCAGCCCGAGACCCGGACTGAGCCTCCTTTGGCTGGTTCGGCAAAATGGCCCGGTGAGCGGTTGCCCTGAGGCAGAACTTTTCGGCAGGTCCCTTTCAGCCCAATCACTTTCAGCCCAATCACTTTCGGCCCAATCCGTCCGGCCCAATCACTGGTCTCAGCTCGGCTGGGCTATTCTGGCCGGCGTCGTTTGGGCGGGGGCCGGCGACTGGGCGGAACCGTTGGGGTCTCTTCTTGGTCGCGAGCTAAGTCGCTCAAGAAAGCCTGCAGGCCGGGATCTCCTGCGTCAACGGTCTCCTCGGGTTTCTGCTCCAATTGGTTGAGGAAGACCGCTGGGTCCTCTGCGTCCGGCGTCCTGGACGATCGCCTGGGCGGGGCAGGTGCTCGGCCAGTTGACGGGCGGCCGACCGGCGGACGCTTCGGTGGCGGCCGGTTGGCCGGCGGGGCCGGCCGCGGCGAAGACTCTTCGGTCCCAGGGGGAGCTCCTGGTGACGGGCGACGTTCACGTCGTCTGACCTGCCGCTGCTCTCGTTCTTCTTCCAGACTCTCGAAGAACTGGCCCATCTCTGGGTCACTGTCCGGTTGAAGCGTATCTTGGTCGGCGGACAAACGTTCGAAAAAGCCCTGCAGTTCGATGCTATCCTCGCCAGCCTGGCCGTTGGTTGCCGGAGACGACCGACGCGAGGCACGTTCCTCTTTGTCCCGGTGCGTCTGAATGAGAATCTGTTCCTGTTCCCACTCTTCGTCTGGCGGGCGTTGGGCAAAAAGCTCCGGATCGCTCTGCCAGGCTTGGTAGTTGCTCAGCCACTGCCCAAGTTCTTCGGCCAGCAACGCAGCAGAGGAATAACGGTCGTCTCGGGATTTGGCCATCATCTGCCAGCAGATGTCGATCAGATCAGCCGGGACATCATCCCGAAAGGCAGTGATCGCGGTGGGATACTCCATCTGATGCTTCAAGAGCACCTCAGCCATCGTACAGTCGGGAAAAGGCACCTGGGCGGTCAACAGGAAATACAAAGTGCAGCCCAGACTGTAAATGTCCGATCGCGGATCGGTCTCCTTGGAACCCAAAGCCTGCTCCGGCGACATATAATCCGTCGTCCCCAAAACAGTGGCATCCCCCACCGAGCTCGGACCGTCTCCGGCCAGCCCAAACTGGGCCAAACCCATATCGAGGATCTTGACGACATCCTCACTGGTAATCAGCAAATTCGCCGGCTTGATGTCGCGGTGGATCATGTCCTTGCTGTGGGCATGGCTCAACCCCTCAGCAGCCTGGTGGATATAGTCAGCTGCCCGCAAATAATCAAGCTGCCCTTCTTTTTCTACTAATTTGGCCAGGTCAGGACCATCCACGTACTCCATCACGAGGTAGTGGATGTCGCCCTCATTGTCGACATCGTAGGCCCGAACGATGTTGCGATGGTCGACAGCAGCGATGGCCTGGCTTTCTCGGTAAAAGCGATCCAACGCTTTTTGGTCTTTGACCAAGTGTTCAGGAAGGATCTTCAACGCCACCCGGCGCAACATCACGGTGTGTTCCGCCAGGAACACCCGGCTCATCCCACCGGTGCCCAACAGAGAAAGCAATTTGTACTTACCAAGGAAAAAACCCTTGTATTTTCCTTTGACAAGTTTTTTGTGTTGCCATTCGGTCAGCAGGCTTTCGCGGATGAGCATGCGGGCCAGGGGACGCCAATCGGTGGAGTCGGGGCCGGTTTGCTCTGCGCAACGCTGGAGCACCCGTTCAAGCTGGTCCTGAGGGATCAGCTTGCTCTTGGCAACCACCTTGGCGTATTGCTTTACGGTCAATTCAATCATCGGCCCGTCGTAGAAAAGTCGGCGTGGCTGCCTGAGGCAACCGGCCGGTGGCCAAGAGGATCTCACACGATCCGGGGGAACTTACCAGTTGGAGAGGAATCGCTGGTTTGGGTGGGCCGCATGACCGCTGCTGTTGAGCCCTGCGGAGTTGTCAGAGAGCTCTCTGTGCCCATCCAGCTCATCGTTGTCATCGCCGTAGAGTTCGAATGTTGACCTCCAACTCTGCTGCAGTTGCACAAATCAACAGGACATGCAGTAATCAGCGTCCCCACCGGAAATGGTCAAGCGATATGCTTGTCAAATGAACTGCTTGTCAAATGAACTGCTTGTCAAATGAACTGCTTGTCAAATGAGCAGTCATGGAAATCAGTAGCTTGGCAAGAACAGCTGCCCCGGCGAGTGTAATCTCTTTTGAACGCTGACGCACCAGTTCTCATGGGCACGAAGAACACCAGCCCCTGACTGCAGCAGACTGGCCAACCAATGGAAGCCTCTGTTTCAGTGCCATGAGCAATTCCCCGGGGTGCTTTGAAGACACTTGCAGCTAACCCAAGAAGCCCAGCAACTCAGTGGGGAGAGGGTCGCTTAACCTGATTGGTCCTAGTTGGTTGAGCAGAGTTCAAGACCAAACCCGCTCCCACACGGGGGTGGCCGAGGGCCCTCGCCACAATCCACCACCACAGGCTTTGTTATCCTAATCAAGACTTGAGGTTGCGTCGAACGGAATTCCCACCTCGCCGATCGGGCTCAACGGATCTGCCTCGCTCGATTCGCCCAACTTGTTTTTGCAGCTCCGAACAGATTCCCCCAGAATTTGAGCAATCTGTCGGGGTCGTCGTCGGGTGCTTCCCAGCTGGGGAAGCTGGACATTTTTACGGCTTGGGCAGCTTGTGACAGGTCTTCCAATCAGGACAAACAAGAAGGTATTTGGTCTGAGCTGGCTCGTTAGCGACTTTCCACTGCAGGGGTCGTTGGCAACGGGGACAAAATTGCTGGAAGTCGGAGGTCTTCTCCTCAGAGCCAGTTTGGCAGGCCAGGCACAACTGAGCCTCGGGGACAGCCTCCAGACGTTCCTGAGGGATGGGTTGCTGACACCTGCGGCAGAGCACTGCGGAGGGCCATTGGTCCTCCTCGTCTTCGGGGGCCTCGATGAAGGCCAGGCCTTGATGACCACAGCTCGGGCAAGTCAGGCGAGGCTTGGCAGCTTCCAGCAACGCCCTCAAGATCGAAACATCTGGTGGCGGTTTGCCCGCCCGGGACATTCCTGCTTGATTCAGCCAGCTTTTCGCGCTGTTCTGATCCACAGCCTGTTGCCAGGCACAGACCGGACAGCGGAGATCGGCCCAAAATTGCGTCACTGCCTCGTTCCCGAAAAATTGACCTCAGTGGAACAGTCCGAGATGTGGGCTTTGTCTCCTGAGACCCTGTGCCTTCACGAGTCGCATCCCTGACAGAGGCCCGACCGAGACTCAAAACGCGGCGGTCTCCCAGCGAGTGCGAAAATCCACGACAGGGCCGATCAGTCTGACAGCGTCGTTGACGCTGGAGGGTTCACAGCCCCTCGAACTCCCAGCCCGCTCGGTATTGGTCGCGGACCAAGGCGGTGGCCTTTTGGGAGTTGGGGAAGGTCATCGTCGCGGTGTCCCAGCTCAGTTCTCCAGGTCCGACCCGAGAGGCGATCACACCCAAAAGCACCGTTTCGGTCAGCGGGCCAGCGTAGGCAAAGCTACTGTGGGGGTGTTCGCCGGTGCGGATCCCATTGATCCAAACCCCGTAGTGGTCCAAGCCGCCCACCCGAGGAAGATCGACCTGAGCAAACTTTTGCAACGGATAGAGCTTGGGCATTCCGCCGTGCGAACACAACAATGTGCCTTGCTCGCCCACCAACAAGACCCCCTGACTCGGCAAGTCGTCACCCGCTGGAAGATGCGAGCCGGCCGTTGAGGGCCGTTTGCCTCCGTCATACCAGGTCAATTCAAGTTGCTCGCCCGAGGTATACTTGGTCCCGGCGAAGCGATAACGAATGATCTCCCAACTGGGAAATGTCTCTTTCTGGGGCTCCGGGCCTTCGTAGGCGACGCTCGTCGGCGCGGCGAGGCCCAACGACCAGACAACCGGATCGATGATATGGCACCCCATATCCCCCAGAGCGCCTGCGCCGAAGTCAAACCATCCGCGCCATTTGAAGGGGTGATAAACATCTTTCTTGTAAGGCCGCTGCGGAGCCACGCCCAACCAGAGGTCCCAAGCCACATCCGGGGAGACAGGGTCCGAGCCGTTGGGCCGCTTGATCCCCTGAGCCCAAATCGGACGATTGGACCAGGTTTGGGCGGAGTGAATCTTCCCAAGCAACCCCTGTTGAACGATCTGCACCAAAGTTCGGTAGCCGCTGCCGCTGTGATGCTGGTTGCCCATCTGCGTGCAGAGCCCAGCTTGTTTGGCTTTCTGGGCTAAGGCACGCGCTTCAAAGACCGTTCGGGTCAGCGGTTTCTGAGTATAGACCGCTAACCCATGTTGCATGGCCAGCATTGTCGCTGGTGCGTGCATGTGATCCGGCGTGCTGATGGTCACCCCATCGAGGTTTTGGTGCTCCTGCTCGATCATCCGCCGGAAATCTCGGTATTGCCGCGCTTCAGGCCACTTCTGGGCCGCCGCAGTGTAACCGCCGCGGCGATTCTTACCCCAGTCGATATCGCAGAAGGCAACCACCTGGCCATGACGGGCGGCACCGTTGATGTCCGACCAGCCTTTGCCACCGACCCCGACAGCGGCCAAACGGATGACGTCCTGGCGAGCTCCCCGCGACGGCGCCGCCAAGATCGCAGAGCTGCCCAGAGGAAGCGCCAGGCTTGTCGCCGAAGTGGCCAAGAAGCGTCGTCGTGAAAACGGCAGTTGGTGCATCGCGGAGGTCCACCGGAGAGCTGGGCCAAAGGTGATGGGGAGGTCGTGCCCTGGAATCGTCTCCCCAAACAATGATGCCCCCACCGACGCTGGTCAACTCAATCCTGCCATTTGTATCGGGTCGCTGGTTTTCCCGACTGACAGATCACGCGAAACGATTCCTCGGCCCGCTGCAACTGACCGGCCCAAGAGGGTCCCTGGAGGCAGAATCCGCGTCGAGGTCCGTCGGGAACCTCAGAAATCAAGAAACCGCTCAGCGATCAAGAAACCGCTCAGCAATCAAAAAAATCCTCGGTCATTTAGGGAGTGGCCGGCCTTCGATGACGGAGACTTCTGCTGAGGTGGGGATGATCGCGGTGAGCTCAAATCCGCTGGCTTGGAACAGTTGACGGTACTCTTCTTCGGTGCGTTCTTGGCCGCCGGGGATGAGCATCATCGTCAGGTCGAGGAACTTGGCAGGGCAGGGTTCATTTCCTGAGGGGATGACGCTTTCGACCAGGAGCAGCCGTCCTTGGGGAGGCATGGCAGCATGACAGTGTTGCAGAATCGCTTGAGATTTCCGGTCATCCCAATCGTGAATGATATGACGCAGCAGATAGGCATCGGCACCGGCAGGAACCGCCTGAAAAAAATCACCGCCCTGAGTGTCACAGCGATCGGAAACCCCAGCAGCCGTCAGAGCCCATCGGGCTCGTTCCACGACGTGCGGCAGGTCAAAGAGGATGCCACGCATGGAGGGATGACGCTGGAGGATCGCCGAGAGTTTTGAGCCGTTACCGCCGCCGATATCTGCCAACACGGAAATCCCGGAAAAGTCGTACGCCGCCAGCACGGCTTCGGTCTCCCGACCATGGATGGAGGTCATCGCCGCATCAAAGATCGCAGCCTCCTCAGGGTGGTTTCGGAGGTAGTCAAAAATCGGCTGGCCGAACGCTTTCTCAAAGGCATTCTCGCCACTGACGAGGACCTCGGCCAACAACCCCCACACCTGATAATGCTCGGCACCAAACATCAACGCCATCGGCCGCTGCGAGCCGGGGACGCCACTGCGTAAAGGCTCCGCCAGGGGCGTCAGAGAAAATCGGCGATCCTCGGTTTCGGCAAAGATCCCCACGCTCGCCAAAGCACGTAACAACCGATAGAGCCAGTCCGGCCTCGCACCGCTGGCAACAGCCAACTCGCTGGCGGAACGCGGCCCCTCTGCCAACAAGTCGGCGATGCCTAATTTGGCCGCAGCGTAAATCGCCTGAGAGTGCCAGTACCCGGCGATCATCTGAGCCAAACGCGTATGCGGCGTTTGCGGTGGCTGGTCAGTCATGGGGAGTTCCCAAAAAGGTGAGCTGCTCGCGAGAACCGCTTTACCCTAACGGCTGCTTTGGGAAAGGGAACCCCGACCAATGGACAAAGGCTCCGCTGAGCAACGATCCACCCTGAGTGGCCCCTTGCCTGCTGATTGGGCAGTTGGGTTCTCGTGAAATCAGGGGATTCACGTCGAACCGACTGCCAACAGTCAACAGAACCAGGCGCCCGCTTCCGGCAACTGCTCCCCTCGGAGAATTCTTGCTCGGCCCAAGCACGCGAGCCGCCGGAACGACCAGCGATTGGGCGGCTGTTGATCTACCAGGCTTTCCGCTGGGCCGGACGAGCCAAGATTGTCCCCAACCTCGTAAAATGCCGCAAGCGATCCTCGGAACCAAAGACGAAACATGGCTCAGCCGGAGGGGGCCGGACGAGCCAACACCTTTCCGTCCTGGCGACAAGACCAGCGGTCCAACGACGCCACAAACGCGAGCCCTCGCCGGAGATGGAGTTTTGGGATGAGGACATAATTGCAAGATCTTCTCCACAAACACCCCATCGCTGAAATCAACAGTCCCCCAAAGCCTGCTGCACTTAGGCTGCGACTGCCAAGCCGGTGAGTGCCTAGGCGACAGTGTCGACTCACAGGTCCTTGGAGGAAAAACCGCGGGGATCGATCGTGGTTCTTCATCGATGCCCTGGTCGATCATCGGACACCAAGGCGAATCTACTGATTCCCTGAAAAGTCTTCGACGAAGCGGACACCTTTGGTCCGGCAATCCGGGCTTCCGGTGGTGCCTCAGGCTGCCCCCTTGAGGTCATCACAAACAAGGGCAGACGGAAAGGCCTGGGTCGAAAACCTCTCCAAAGGTTAGGAATCACATGATCGACCGCTCAGGATTCACCGGCTTCTCATAAACCCATGGGAAGCGATCCCAAAAATCCTGAAGAACGGCAAGGGAGGCTACTCTTGCAAATGCGAGCTTAAACTTTCTTCTTGATGGATCTGCTGCAGATGATCTTGAACCCACTCGCAAAGCCTTTTTAGAGGCGACAGCAGAGCGTGGCCTGCGGGGGTTAAGGCATAGTCAACCTTCACAGGAATGACAGGATGCACAGTCCGTCGGACCAAGGAATCGGCCTCGAGCTTCCTCAGGGTTTGCGTGAGCATCTTTTGGGAAATCCCCCGCACCTGTCGCTCCAGTTCGCTGAAGCGTAATGGACCCTCCTGAAGCGTGTAGACGATCTTGATCGTCCATTTGCTAGCAATCAGCGCCTGAACCTCTTGCAAGGCACACGGCAGAGCACAATGATTCGACGGATTTTGGTCTATCATGGAATATTCCCGTCTTGCAGGAAGTCGTGACTGTTGAAGAATGAGCTTGTTATCGACTGATACGTCGCGTAGAGAAAATCGGGCCAGTCAAAAACAATCCCCAAGGCACCGACCACATGCCTCTCTTTACGCCAGTGCGTTACGGAGGTTCGAGACACTCCTACGCCTCGCAGAGATTTGCAGCCCTGTGTTAGCTCCCTTACAAAAACCGTTGCCCCAACGCTGACCAACTGGCCAGGCCTGCCGGAACACCAACCCAAGCCCCCAAGCCTTGAAGAACCGACCGCTGTCGACCTCCTTACCCCCGCTGCCTGGCAAGATCAAACCAGCAGGACCAGCCGTGCAAGACCAGCCGTGCAAGACCAGCCGTGCAGGACCGGACGCGCGAGACCCGAGGCGTGGATTCGAGCCCGGGACATCAGCCAAATGGGATCAGCTTTCCCGGATGAGCGGACTCAACAGGTCAAGCTTGATGGACAACAACCTTGCAACCCCCTTCGGGTGAGTGATGGCCGACCGCAGTACCATCTATCTGAACCAGGCTGGCACAAGCTGGCCGAAACCTTCGCCCGTTGAGGCAGCGGTCGCTTCGGCCCTCCAAGCGGATCCTGCGGACTGGCCCGAGCAGTTTCAGAAAGCGCACGCTCAGATCGCAGCGTTTTTTCACATTTCGGACCCCTCACGATTGCTTCTGACTCCGGGCGGAACCTCGGCCTTGGCGGTCGCTGTGGCGGACCATCTCTGGTCGGCCGGCGATCGGGTGCTCACCAGCGGGTTGGAACACCATGCTTTGCACCGTCCACTGCTGAAACTCACCGAGCAGGGAGTTCGCCTAGAAGTGCTGCCAAGAACAGATTCGGAGCCGGTTGTGCTGGCGGCCCTTGCGAAGGCTTTGTCAGACGGGGGTGTCCGCCTGGTGGCTCTCTCGGCGGCAAGTAATGTCACCGGCGAGTTGCTGCCGGTTGCTGAGGCGATCGAGCTGGCCCATCGCTACGGAGCCTTGGTGTGCGTCGACGCCGCCCAGGTGGCTGGATGGTGGGACCTTGACGTGGTCGCCTTAGGAGCTGACCTGCTGGCATTCACCGGACATAAGGCCCTCAACGGTCCGTGGGGAATTGGAGGGCTTTATGTCTCCCCGGAAGTGGCCATGAATAGCCCAGCAGCATCCTGCGAGGTGCAGCCAGGCCAACTTCCCTCACGCTGTTCGACACTGCCGGGGTACTGCGACACCGGATCGGTCGACCGTCTGGCACTGGCTGGACTGGCAGCAGCAGTTGGTTGGTTGCAGGAACCAGAACAAGCCAATCGACTCGCCCGTTGCCGAGAGATGGCCCGATCTCTGGCCCAGGCCGCCCAAGCCATCCCCCAGGTGACCGTCCATGGCTCGACTCAGCAAGCCGGTCTCCCCACTGTGGCCTTGACTGTCGAAGGACGCCAACCAGCGGACCTGGCCGCTGCGTTTTCTGCTGTAGGCATCATCGTCTCCGCCGGTCTGCAGTGCGCTCCTTTAGCTCACCAAACACTCGGAACGGACCCCAATGGTGTCGTCCGTCTCAGTATTGGGCTGAGCAATCAAGAGGACCAAATTCACGCCGTCGTCGAGATGCTCCCCTCAATTTTAAAGCGTTAAGCTAGCACTTTTCTGTCACGCAAAAATGTGGCACCATATTCGCCCATAGAATTTTTTAGTTCTTTGATAAGCTTCATTGTTGAGCCAGAGGATAGGCTCTGCAAAGGAGACGAGGGAGGATTCTTCGCTCAAGGCTTGGCTTGTGAGCTGCTCTGGGCGAGCAGCTCCATAGCCACCGGTTGCCAGTAATTCTCCACCCAGTCATCTCCGATCGGGGCAACCCGCTCAACTTGCCAACCGGATTGGTCCAACTGGTCGATCATCGCCTGAGCACGAAGGCCATTGCTCGAATGCACAATGATGGGACAGCTCGGCCAACCGGCTGCGAGGGACTTGGCCACCTCAAGCCCGTCGCCGGGGTCTTGAGTATCTTCCGGGAGGGGAATGAGGTCATGAACCAATGAGATCAACACCGTCGAGCTGAGGTGATCCGGCAGCTGCTCGATCATCGACCAAGCCGTCCGCCAGATGAACAGTTGCAACGTAGCATCCATTGACCCGACGGCCGCTCGAAAGCGTGCGACTCGCTCAAGGTCATCCTCAAGCAGCAACAGCGAGCGGACCTGTGCGTTGATGGGAGACAAAACTGCTCCTGGGTGATCAAAGGTGGCGGGGCCAAAGATCCGGCAGGATTAGGGATCCGGCAGGGCTAACCGCAAAACCCCGAGCAACACGTTGGCGTCTTGAGCGGGCGGTTCAGATTGGGGCAGTTCAGGGAGGGCAGTTCCAACCCAATCGATGTCAGACGGTGACGCTTTGTACTTATCGCCGGGAAGGCCTAGGGGGAATCGTCTTGTGGGATTCTTTGGGGGTCCACAAGAAGGCGGAACTCGACGGGTCTGAGGTTAGCCCTGGCTTTGCGGAGGTCAAACCACAGGCCCCAGTCACCGGGGACTTGGCCAAGCTTGACCAGCAGGTGGTTGGTCCCTTGGCGAAGGGTGGCGGACTTCTCAAAGGTGTTTCGATCGGTGATGCCCTGGCCACGGGTACGACCCAGAATAGGTTGGCCGTTCAGCCAGGCTTGGAGAAAATCGTCACCGTTGAGAGCGACGAGCACTTCGCCGCTCTTTTTGGCTTGGAGCTCACGATAGAGGTAGGCCACAAGGTTTGTTTTCCGTTCGAACTGATCGGTCAGCTTGAGAGCATGTTTGTCCTCGGTGCTGACCGCTTGAGCACCAACCGCTTTCCAACTCAGCGGTTGCCTATCAACAAAATAGGTAGCTTTTAAGCTTACAGTTCCCTTTTCGGTAAATTCGTTTTCTGGGGGAAAGGATCGATAAAACTCCCCTTCGGAGGGCAATGGGAACGGCCCGACGATGGACCATGCGCTGAGCTCCACATCGCGGGAGACATCGAAGGTCGTCCCCAGATCTTCGACCAACAACTCATGCTTGTCGGTTTTCTTCAGGTCGTAGTCACCCAGATAGAACTCCTGAGGGTTCTTTTTCGAGGCCTCCTTGACATTCAAATCGACGGGAAAATCTCCGTCTGGCAACTTCAAGGTGGCCTTCAGGCGTGTGCTGGGGGCGGCTTGATCAACTTGGAGGAACAACGAGAAGCTCCCGGAATAGGCCGGTCGGAACTTCAACGGATACCGATTTTCGTCCGGGAATCCCTTAAAGGGAAAAACCCTTCTGCCAGGAAGGTCGGAGGTTTGACCTTGGGAGGTCTCTTGCTGCGAGTCGCCCTTTGTGCCGCGACCTCCTGAGAAGGAGCTGCTGACAACAATGAGTCCGAGCCCGAGCAAGGCCGCGGCAAGAACACCGACACCAGCCAAGACCCGGGACCGTTTCCACCAAGGACGATCATCCGCGGGCAAGCCAACCTTTGTTTCTGCCCAGCCTGATGCCTGACTGCCTGATGCCTGACTGCCTGATGCTTCCTGGCCCGGTTCCTCTCGACTGGGACGGGGATGCCGTGACTTTCTCTCCCGGACAGGCGCTGGTTGAGCGTTGGGAGGTTTTGTCGAAGCGTGTTTTTGGGAAACTGGCTTTGCAGGGCGTGCCCCGCCACGTTTGGAGATCGAAGAACCACTGGGCCGGACCGCTGGCGGAGAGCGATCGAGCCGATTGGGTTGGTCTTCGGGGAGAAAGAGCAGTCCGGAGAACTCCTCCGCACCCTCGGTTCCGCCACGAGAGACCGGCGGAGTGGCCCCGGAGACCCCCGTCGCGTCGGGGAGGTTGGGGTCGGTTTCGAGCAACCAATCGGTGCAGGCTTGGACCACCTCCTCGGCTGTTTGATACCGGTCTTCACGCTTCTTGGCCATCAGCCGCCGACAGATGGCCAAGACCTCTCTAGGGACATCCTTCCGAAACTCTTCGATGGGCTTGGGTTGCTCGACTTGATGTTTCATCAGCCGCTGAGCCAGGGTGCCATCGGGAAACGGCGGTTGCCCGGTCAGCACGAAGTAGAGCGTACAACCAAGGGCATACAAATCGGCTCGCGGGTCAACGGAGTGGCTGTCGATGGCTTGTTCGGGGGCCAGATAGTCAGCTGTCCCCAGAATCTTCTCATCAAACTCTTGAGTAAGCGAGCGGTCGAGATTGCTCAGCCGAGCTAAGCCTAAATCCAGTAGTTTCACCACACCGCTGTTGTCAACAAGCAGATTGGCTGGCTTGATGTCTCGATGGATCAACCCACGATGATGTGCGTGTGCGAGGCCACAAGCTGCTTGCCGGATGTAGTTGATCGCCGGACGTACCGGAAGCGGCCCCTGATCACGGACCATGCGGTCCAGGTCTTTGCCGGGGACGTACTCCAGGACGATATAGTAGACCTTGTCGGAGTTATCGACGTTATAGGCCCGGACAATGTTAGGATGATCGACGGAGGCGATAGCCCGGGCTTCTAAGAGAAATCGCTCCAGATAAGAGGCATCGTTCAGGCGGTTGACCGGCAGGATTTTGATGGCCGCCAGACGTTTCATCCGGAGGTGCTCGGCCAGATAGACGCTACTCATTCCGCCGGAGCCGAGATGGTTGAGCAACTTATACTTGCCCAAAAAGAACCCCCGATGGCGGCCTTCCAACAGCTTCTTGTTTTGCCATTGAGTCAGAAGGCCGATCTCCTCGAGGTGTTTGGCCAGGGCAGAGACATCCTTGTCTGTCGGTTTTTCTTCGGCGGCGTTGGCCTCACAAGAACCGGTGGACCCCCGACCGCTTGTCCCAGAACCGCTCAAGGCCGAATGAGCCGACCCCGAGCCACCTTGAGCTGCACTTGCCCCCCCGGAATCCGCTTGGCCCAGTTTCTCGCCCCCAGAAATGCCCGGCGTCCCCACGGACTTCGGCCCAGATCCCCCTGCTTGTGCCTCGCCTGCTTGTGCCTCGCCTGCTTGTGCCTCGTCCGTCGGTGCCACGCCAACGCCCTGGGTGGACATCGTCTCAACGGGAGTTGCCTCACAGCGGTGATCTGCGGTCTGCTCGCTTGAGGAGTCGGAGGCTGTTGGTTCAGAGCCGAGACTGGCCTGGGGGGTATTGGCTTCCGCAGGACCTGTCTCAGCAGGACCTGTTGCAGCAGAACCTGTTGCAGCAGAACCTGGGAGAGGGCGACCTGCCTCAGCAACGGGTGCCTCGGGCGTGCTGGTCTCGGAGGATGAGTGCGGCGGGTCGACGGTGGTCTCGCCGTCGGGCGTGTGGGGGGCTTGGGTATCGAGTGCGGAGGGAGCGTGTTCGTTGGCGGCAACCTCACTTGCTGAGAGGATGTCGCTACGAAAACTGCTGAGGGCCTGCTCCAGGTCTTCTGCTGAGAGCAAGCCACTCTTTCGCACGGTGGCAACGTAGTGCTCTAATGAGACTGTGGTCATAACAGTCATATTGATCAACTGATTGGCGGTTGAATGCCAAGCTGGAACCCGACAAGGACTCGGCTGACGACTCCGCTGTGGGTGACCTGCTTCATCTATCAGCCCCGTGGTTGGTTGTTCCCGCTTACATTGTTGAGATCCCTTCTCCGCCGGACCCCCAGAGATTCCTCGGCCAAGTCCCCCGAAACGAAGAATCCCGATTAACACCAAGGGGAAAGCCAGGCTGAACCCTCAAGCTTCCCTTGGCTCATCAGCCTGCTTGTCAATTGCTGCATGCTGAGCGTTGCTGACCACTCAGCAGCCAAAAGATCGCCAGAAGTTTGTCTGGAGGTCACTGGCCGATCAGACCAAAGCCAAGGGCAATGGGTTGCATCACAGCATCAGCGTTGTAACAACCTGCGAGGCGTGCCACCAGTGGTCCTCAACAAGTGGTCCTCAACAAGTGGTCCTCAACAAGTGGTCCTCGACTTAGGGTGGCTGAACCTTCAACCCCTTCGTTGCTTGGAGCTTGGCTCGTCTGGGTCGTCAGTTTGGGGGAAACTCCCTTTTGTGGAAACAACCTTTGAGGGTGTCTGTAAGATCTCAATCCCTGGGAATCGTGAAACAGGATGTCACAAGACGATCATTGGAAAAACCCTATTCCGTGCCCAGCTTGGGTGCTCAGCATCCACTGCTCCAGTCCAACTGGCAGATAGTCGCGGGACCAAAACTGGGATCGACTGCTCTCAAGAAACTTGGGACGCAATCTACTTGGCTCTGAGTGAGCTTGGCCGGCAGGCCGCTTGGCTCAGTTCGCTGACTCTGCTGGGGCAATAATCTAGTAGACCCCCAAACTCACAAACTTGAGGTTGGCAGAGTCGACCTCACGTTTTGGATACGATCTCAGCTGTGTTCAGGCTTTCCGAGGCAAGTTGCTGGGGCGTGGGGGCCCTCCAGGAGACTCCTGAACATCCTTCAACCTCTTGAAGTCTTCAACGGTTTGAACTCATCAAACTTGATGAACCCATCATCCTCTTGGAACGTTCTTCGTTGCGGCGGATTTCGACACCTGCTGAAGGTTCTTGAGGGCGACAATCGAAAACAGCTGAGATGTTTTGAGTGGCGACAAGCTTAGACCATCTGATTTTGACAGAGACGAGGTTGGTAGTTGTTTGTGTTGGCTCCACGAGAAGTCAGCTCAGCGGCCTGCTTTCACCCAGTTTTTATTATTCATCCTCGCAAGCAACGCGCCAAGCATTTTCGGCCGGAAAACCCACCCACAGCGGAGACTGTCGATCTTTGAGGCAGAAATTCCTCCACAGTCGCTCATCCCCAGCGACTCTCAAACTCTAACTTGCCATTGAGGGAAAAGACCTCAGCCCCGACACCTTCTCCGGCAGTCAGAAGGGAAAACTCCACCGATCAACCGGACACTTCCCGAACCAGAGCCTCTGCCCAACAAAAGGGCCAAAACACAGCTCCACCTCAATCGATCCGGCTGTCACACACGGCCCATCGGTTAGCGGCATTTCTAGTTCGCACGAGGGGGCAAGCGGAAAATCATTGCCGAAGTCGCCAACGTTTTGGGCCCAGATCAGCTCGCACCCTTGTGTGTCGCCCTTGTGGTCCGGTTTCGTCTGATTGGGCAGTTGGGTTCTCAAGGAATCAGGGGATCCACGTTGAACAGACTGCCTCAATCCAAGCAAACAAGGCACAATCTCTGGTGGTGAAAACCCACCAGCTGGAGTCCCTGCTCAGCGGAAACCCTCGACACTTCTGTCGGTGTTGCCAATTGATCAGCTTGCAAATCGCCGCGGTTGCCAAGCAGTTGTGCTCTCGATCTGCACATCGCGAGACCGCTTGAAACCAAGAACGATCCTCAAGACTTGGAGTTGACAGGTGACCACCTGAGCGAGACTGCTGCGTTGGATGGCTGCCAAGACCAGCAGTATCGCTGTCGATCCGCCGCCTTGATCACAGCCAACCAGGCCCCTCAGGCCGCTGAAGTCTCTCCCTCGGCGACACTGGAGAGTCCGTTCTCGCATCAGCCGCAATCGCGTTTGCTGTTGCCTTTGCTCAGCCGAGGTCTCCAGCGTTGCCAGGAAAACACCCAAAGCAGTGGCGTTTTCTTGAGAGTTGACTTGAGTCCAACAGGAATTGAGACGAACACCAACGATATCGACCAGAAACCAACCCATCAGAAAACTCACGCCAGTGAGAGTCCCTAGGAAGGAGCCCCCCAAACTTCCTAAAAACCAAGTCGGTCCATCACCAAGTCGACTCAGAGACTCTCCGAAAAGCATCCGGCAATCCACTATGTTGTGGAGCCGAAGTCATGGTGCAACACGATCCAGGTGGATTCCGGTGCTTTTCGGACAGACTGTAAGAACCCAGTTGCCCAAATACCTAGTTGCCCAGAAACAAGAACGGGCAGGAGAAGATCCCGGCTGACAGGGTGGGCCGCCGCCACCGCCGGTGGGGGTGATTCTGGAACAACCAGCCGGCAACGACGACCCACCCTGTCAGCCGGGATCCATTCCTGCCCAATCACTGAGAATTGGTTGAAGGAACCAACCAACTTCCTCAGGGCAACCTCCCGGTTCGGTTTCTTGGCAAGCCTCAACGCATCATGGGCCAATCAACTGGCCAAAAACTGCCTCACCAGCGGCGATAGGGAGGGGGCAGGCGGTGCCGCGGGACCACGAAGACATCAACATCCCTCGGACGGTACCTGCCAACGTCGTATCCCCCCCGGAAGCGGTGATGTCGTGGCGGCACACAGACTGGCGGGCGGTAGACCGGAACTCCCCGGTAGGGTCGATAAGCCGCTCTTGGGCCCGGCCTATCCCCGATGTATAGCCCGAATCCCCCACGACCAATTCGGACTCCGACGTCTGCTTGTGCTTGATCCGGAACTGCCAAACCGCCAGCTGTCAAAGCAGCGATCGCGACCAGCGTCGGTTTCAACATTTTGAACATGGTTGCTTTCCTTGTCTTCAAACTTCCACCGGCGTCCCCCAAACGAGGCCAGTGACCCCACCATCTCAGGACGCAGGAACAAGCTGTGGAGCAGGGTCTCCTGACCCGAAGCAAACTCTCCAAAGCCTGAAAGCTTCTGCTGACTCATAGAACAACTCCCGTGCCGAACTCCACCGCAATCTGGGACGATGTGCGTAAAGCAAGGCCTGCCGAGGACTTCGCGAAAATGCGTCGGCCACGGTGGCTTGAAAAAGAACAGTTCCGCCCATCACGAACGACATCATTGTGATGTCATATTGCAACCATCGTGATCTCACCAGATCTAGGGGCCACCAAAACGATGGCCAGATCGGGAGGCTCAAGCGGAGAGTCAGCAGGGGGTGCTGTGAGCCGGTTGGGAGATGTCGGCCGGGGTGAGCTTTCCGAGATCGCTGGCAATCAACGCGAGCTGCATTGGCCAGCTAGTCTCGATTTTTTGCTGCTGCTATGCTCAAAAGAATAGCAATACGCCGATGCAGGATGGCAGGTTTCAGACATTTGGCTCCATGCATGATCGGCTGAATCCAGCGTGGTAACGGTGGCGGCATGTTCTGGCTGCAACGGAGATCGGCTGGGTTTTTGGAGCGCTGTGCAAAGGTCTCTCGACAAGGACCTCTCATGTCATCTTTGGGGCAACGATCATCTGGAGGGAATTTCCTCCATGGCGTTCCCTCCCGCTGCCAACGGAGGCAAGGTCTTCTCCCTGGGGTGAAGCCCACCCCTCCCTAACCCGCTCTGTGGGCCACATGACACGTAGGCCAGACGATCAACAAAACAGCAGCCAGAACCCGAACACGACAGAAAACCGAAACACAACAGAGGACGCTCCCCCCAGGAAATTGCTCCGACTTAGCGCCTGCTTGCTCCAGCCTCAATCCAGCTTGGAGGAGCTGTGGACTGACCGGCCGCGATCCCTGCTTGCTCTCCGCGCTGGCCGATATCCGAAGCCGAAGAGGCTCACAGCACTACTGCGGAGGGGGGCCTCCGGAATTTCAGACCACCTGCAAGTCGCCTTGTCCACCGAAACACGCTGACACTCCCTGAATGTCGACACCCTGCTGTGGGACGCCCTGGCCTTCGAAACTTCACAAGCCAAGCACCGGCAGGCTGCCACACCAGAACTACCGGCACGCTGCAAGACGATCGGGCAGACACCACAGCACTCATGCGTCAAAGAGTTCAGCAGCCTGGGAGCGTGACCCTTGTTGTCTGCTGCAGGATCAAGCCACAATCAAACTCCCAAGGGATCCCAGAACCCAACTCCTCACCAACGTCGACAAACCTGGTGCAACGGTTGATCGCTTCGCCTGGGGAATGCCCGACCGAAGCCTTTCAAATGAACCAATCCTTCGCCCAAGTCGCTCATTTGGCCGAGCGGTCAGTTCGGTCCCGTGGTCAGTTTTTTCAAGCAGCCCGGCTTTTTTCAAGTAGCCCGGTTATTTCAAGCAGCTCGGTTATTTCAAGCAGCCCAGATTGTTCCAGCGGTGCTTTTGGTGAGGCGGCTGCGTCCTGAGCTGGGTCACGGCTGCTGGCTGGCAAGCCAGGCCGGTTTGGGCTCGGATGCCGCAGAGGTAGGTTCCTGAAGAGCTCAGGAGTTGGACTGTCCCCGATGTGGCCCTTGTCCCCCCGAGACCTTGGGCCCACCCAGAGGTTGTTGCCTTGGCTCTCTCCGGTCTTGAGGGACTGAGCCTCCGCCACAATCTGGAACCGTCGAGATAGGGAAGTGGGCAACCGTGAAACAAGCAATCATTAGCGACATTCACAGCAATTTGGAGGCCCTGACGGCAGTTCTCGAGGATATCCGCAGCCAGGATATCGAAGATGTCCTCTGCCTGGGCGACGTCGTCGGTTACGGTCCCAACCCCCGGGAATGCATCGACCTCGTCATGCAACATTGCCGCGTGTGTTTGCTGGGCAATCACGATCAAGGTGTGCTCAATACCCCAGAGGGCTTTGGCCCAGCCGCAGAAAGGGCCATCATCTGGACCAGAGAACTGCTTGAGCAGCCTGGCGAAGACCCAACCCAAAACGTCAAGCGATGGAACTTTCTTTCCCGCCTCCCCACGATGCATCGAGACAGTGATCGCCTCTTCGTCCATGGTTCTGCTTACGACCCCCTCCATGAGTATGTGTTTCCCGACGATGTCTTCAATGTCGGCAAAATGGAGAGGATCTTTTCTCTGGTCCCGCAGTACTGCTTCCAAGGCCACAGCCACCTGCCGGGCGTCTTCACCGACCGCCTGATGTACTACAATCCCAGCTACTTGGAGGGAAACTTCCAGCTGGCCTCCGAAAAAGTCCTCATCAACGTTGGAAGCGTCGGCCAACCCCGCGACGGCGACAACCGTGCCTGCTACGTCGTTCTGGAAACGGATCCACCCCCGGCGATCAAGTACCGCCGCGTCGATTACCCCCGAGAGGTGACGCAGGCCAAGATCTACCAAGCTGCAGGACTCGACAACTCACTCGGCGATCGTCTGCTGCAGGGACACTGACTTCAGAAACGCCCTCGGAACTGCCCCACCAAAGTCACACCTCCGGATTCCCACAAGTCAAAAACTGCCACACCCGAGTTGCACGGACGACAACCTTGCGGTCTGCCTCAGGAGATCAACCCAACAGTTCCAAACAAGGGTGGCCTTCGTTGAGGGTAGGCCGTTCGGGGCGTGCCTTATGCTGGTAGATGAGGTTCATGTGGTCCAACCCCAGCAAAAATAAGATCGTCGCGTGCAGATCATGCACGTGGAGTCGGCGTTGGATTGCGTGAAGTCCGACTTCATCGGTTGCACCAATGGTTCGCCCGCCTTGGATGCCGGCGCCAGCCATCCACATGGTGAACCCATAGGGGTTATGGTCGCGGCCGGTTCCCTTTTCGCTCATAGGGGTGCGGCCGAACTCTCCTCCCCAGACGACAAGGGTCTGATCAAGCAGGCCACGCCGCTTGAGGTCTTTGAGTAATCCCGCAACCGGCCGGTCACTGCTACGGCAGTTCTTGGCATGATTGCTCTGGATGGCCTTGTGAGCGTCCCACTTGCTGCCTGCCCCGTGGTACAGCTGCACAAACCGCACGCCGCGCTCCACCAATCGGCGGGCAAGCAGACACTGACGCGCAAAGGTTGCCGTCTCCGGATGGTCCATGCCGTACAAATGTCTGGTCTCTTTGGTCTCTCCGGAGAGATCGACAACTCCAGGGGCCTCGGCTTGCATGCGAAAAGCCAACTCGTAGCTCTCGATCCGTGCGTCCAGTTCACTGTGATCCTGACGCTGCTGCTGATGGCCTGCGTTGAGCTTTGCCAGAAGATCCAGTTTGGACCGTTGGCGGACCGGACCCACAGCGCTGGGCGTATGGAGATTGCGAATCGGCTCAGGCCCGTTTTCCAAGCGAGTGCCTTGATACAAGGCTGGCATGAACCCAGCGCCCCAGTTCCGCGGCCCATTGACCACCTGGCTGGGGTTATCCTGCATAACGACGAAAGCAGGGAGGTTTTCGTTTTCGGTTCCCAGACCGTAGCTCACCCAGGCCCCCAGGCTTGGCCGACCAGCCAGCGGAGTCCCTGTGTTCATCTGGCAAACGCCCCCGGCATGGTTGAGCCCGTTAGCCCAGCAAGACCGGATGACTGCCAGGTCATCGGCACAGGTGGAGATCTCCGGCAACCAATCGCTGATCCACAGCCCCCCTCGCCCATGCTGCTTCCAGCGACGCGAATCAGCCAGCAGCGGTGCGTTGTATTCGCCCATTGGAGTGATCACAGGATTGAAACTCGCAGGCAGAGGCTTGCCGGCAAGCTTCTTCAACAGCGGCTTGGGATCAAAGAGATCCAGATGACTCGGCCCGCCTTCCATAAAGAGAAAGATCACACTCTTGGCAGGAGGCCGATGGTGGGTTCGCTGAGCTCGGGACGGCCCGGTTGCCTTGGCAGCGTTCACCTCGGCGGCGTGGCCTTGACGAGTTTGCTGACTCAACAAGAAGCTCAGCGCAACTGCTCCAAAACCCCCGCCACCCCGAAGGAGGAACTCCCGGCGGGAGGCAGCAGGTTCAGGACCAGCGACCCTCGACAACTCATCCGGGGGGGCTGTAGAGGCCATGGCAATCAGACCCATCGAAAATCTGTGGATGCAGAATTCACAATTCCCGAGTTTACCCCAAATCCTCTCAACTCGCAGCGGCCCCCCAAACGCACCTCGCAGCAGGAACTGGCAAAGGGCCAGAAACACCGGCAACATGCGGCCAACTCGCTTGGCAACCTTCCCAGCAGGAAAAGAATCCTGACAAGGTCGACTCCTCGGTGGCAACAACCGAAAGGGGGACGGGATATCCGACATCGAATGCCAAAAACCCAACCAATCGGCAGTGCTGGAGACTGACAGTCTGTCCGAAAAGCACCGGAATCCACCTGGATCGTGTTGCACCATGACTTGGGCTCCACAACACAGTGGATTGCCGGATGCTTTTCGGAGAGTCTCTGAGGCCAGGCCCTCACTGCGGCCACGTCGCTTGGGCGGCTGCTGCATCAGTTCATCTTCTTGTTGGTGTCCCCAAGGGACAGCCCTCGCGTCAAGGGGCACAGACCTCGTCGCCGAGCAATTTCGTGTTGAGTCTGCTGCACCTGCCGACGACGGGCTTGTCACCAGCCAAGCCGGATGAGCCACTGGGTGGGTCCGAATCGCCTCCTAAAAGAGCCTATCTCTTGAGTCCGTAACAGTCCTCGTTGCTGGACAAAACTCCCGCCGGGCCAACCACAATCGAAACGCTCTTGTCGCTCTGGGCTTCGCCCCAGGCAGATCCGTCCCGACCGCTGCTGGAATTCGTCGAAAGCGAGCCACCCAAGCGAGCCACATCAGAGCGAGCCACATCAGAGAGAGCCCCATCAGAGAGAGCCAGCCGGCGACCCGTGGAGGCGGATCGTGTATGCTCACCAGAGTGTAGGCGTCAGAAACGAGAGTGGTGAGCCCGCAAAGGGCCGGCCCACAGCCGGGCCTCAGCCCTATGGTCCTGCACCCAGAGCATCGGCAGGCAGAGCATCGGCAGGCAGAGCATCGGCAGGCAGAGCATCCGCTCCGAGGCAGGATCCAGCCGAAGGGTTCACCGCAGGCACCAACCGACTGACGTCGGCAGTTCGCCGCTTACCGTAACCAACGCGAAAAGCCAACGATGGATGATCCCACGAAAACGCCCCAGGCTGCTGCTGGTTTTGGCCTGAGCCCGAACGATGGTCGAGAGCTCTCGTCGGAGTTGCTGGCCCGTCTGCGGGCAGCAGACCCGCAGGCCTGGAATGCGTTTTTGCAATCGCGGCATCAGGCGTTGTTGAGATTTGTCGAACGGAACCTTGGCGAGGGCCTGCGGAGGAAGGTCGAGCCGACAGACATCGTGCAGGAAGTCGGTTTGAGCGTGGCCGGTTCGCTGGAATCGCTTGATTTGGGCGATCGGGACCCGTTTGGGTGGCTGTGCCAGCTGGCCGAGCGACGCATCATCGATGCTCATCGGCGGCACTTTGGGGCCCAGAAACGATCGGCCACACGCGAGGTCGGCTTGGAGGTCGGTGGCACGCAGAGCGAGAATTCAGGCGGTGGACTGATCAATGTCCTCATTGAGACGATGACCTCACCGAGCGAGGCCATGGCACGCGATCAGCGAGCAGTCCGGCTGCACCAAGCTCTGGAAAAGCTGCCGGCGGAGGCCCGGGAGGCCATCCGGCTGCGGTACGTCGAAGGACTGCCCAGCAAGGAGATCGCCGCTCAGTTGGGCAAGACCGATGGGGCAACACGTGTCCTCTTAACCCGAGCTTTGGCCAAACTTCAGGAGCTACTGGGCGAGGAAACACTCTTTGGCAGTTTTCAGTCCAAACGCCCCTCAGAATGATTGGTCAACTTGTCCTGTCTGGTCGATGGTCCTTCACAGATCCCCGAACGAGGACATGGTCGTCACGCGGAGTGCTTGACTCTCGATCCGGCAAATCCTCGGACATAGGACCGCAGGGAAATCCTGACGATCAACCGACAGCTTCCGATCTCAATTTTCGATCGTAGCTTAGGATGGAATCGTATCGACGGCGGCCCATGTCTCAGATCACGCAAGCACGATGCTACGGATCAGGTTCCCCCTCTTGGCCCGAATGATTCGGGATATGACTGACCTTCGGATAAGTTTTCGACCCTTGGAGGGAAGCCCGCATCGTCGGACGAAAGACGCCCGCTTCATCGAAGACTTTTCAGGGAATCAGTAGAGTCCTCGACTGGTTGACTGTTCGGGTGGAAGATCTTCCAGGGTCCACGATAGGAGACGATTCCTACTTGTGCCGGCAGACGCTTGCCGGCAAGCGGACCGCTGAGGGCAACTCCGCTTATCCGGTTCCAGACAGTCCCCGTCTGAAGATCCTTCATCTGCCCGTCGGGAAGGACTTGGAAGCTCAACGTCTGTTGACCAACACGACGCAAAAAGACCCGCGTTGAGGTACTGCCAGCATCAAAAGTGACCACCACCGGTTCTTGCTGATCGGCGACGTTAAGAACCGGCCGCTGCTTGAGCGTCGCCAACGAGGCGTGGTAAGGCTGACCGCTGAGTAGCAATCCCAACCAGAACCTCTCCGGTTGTTTGTAGAACTCCTTGGAGTACCGCCTGCTGGTGCGCGACATCTTCAGCACGGTAGTCTGAGGATGATGATTCCTCCAGGCTTTCCAGGTGGTCATCTCCGCGGGTATTGGCTGAAGCTTGGCTCCCTGAAGGGGGCCCTTCATACATTCCCCTAATAAATGGCTCCAAAGGGATTTGGTCTCGGTGTCGATCATCACCAGGGAGCGATTCCAGAGCTTTCCCGAGACAGCCAAGGTGAGGGTCCTGCTAGGCATGGGACCCTTCTGAACTGGGATCGAACGGGCGTACACGACGCCGTTATGGCAGAGGTGTCACCAAGTGGCGGCAATAGCGCGACCTCCGAGAGTATCGTTGATGATCTCGCGGGTTGGACGAGTGAGCATATTGATGGGATAAGCCCTGGCCTTTCCTTGGATGACGACGCCCAGGACTAACTCGGAATCGGTCACCTCGTCCTGGACTTCCACGGCGTTGAGCACCGGCGGGCGCACGATCGGGGGAAACGTCCCATTCTTGACCACTTGGGGGTTGAAATTGGGTCTTTGCTGCGAAGGTGTGGTCTTGTGGTCTGGGTCGCCCGTCCCGGAGAGCACAAGGAATAATACGCAGCTGAGGGGATCAATCATCCGAGTCCTTTGCTACTGAGCCTCAGATAAGTCTTCGACCAAAGGGCGACCACCGGAAGCCCGGATTGCCGAACGAAACGCCCTGCTTCGTCAAAGACTTTTCAGGGAATCAGTAAGCCTCAGATCAGTCTTCGACCAAAGGGCGACCAACGGAAGCCCGGATTGCCGAACGAAACGCCCTGCTTCGTCAAAGACTTTTCAGGGAATCAGTAAGAGTTATTGGGACATCACCAGAGCCAAGAGGCCCGACGGGGCGTTCAAGAAAGGCTCGATGGTTCAGTCCTTGGTCTTCCAAATGGATTCAAGTTCGTAGACTTCCAGGCTCAGCAATTGGGCTCCTGCCCCGTCAGCGAACACCTCGATTTCCCTGATGGGGTCCTGCTGGCCGGTGCCCTTGCGATTGCGACCCGCGGTGATGAAGACGGCGCCGTCGTTGCCGCAGATCTCCATCATGGGACGGTCGACAAGAACCTGCAGAGAGATTTTTCCGTCTTGAGGGGTCATGGCTGCCCCCTGAAGTTTTTGAGCATCGACATTGTAGACGATCTGATCGTTGCCAAACTTGAGTCCAACTTGCTTGGCTCGGCCGAATTGAACAGTCGCACGGATGTCCAAGAGCTCCCCGGAAACCCCCAAACGAACAGGCGAATCGTTGAGGGGTTGGCTCTGGGCGAGGTGACGTTTGCGATGCAGCTTTTCGATCTCCTGCACGGGCTTGGCAAACATCCGAATTCCTTGATCGGTTTTGCGGAGGGTCAGCTCATGAGGGAAACTAAACGTCTGGTTAAACGGCATGCCGGGCATGGCGAGTCTGACCCAACCGATTTGGATTTTGCGGCCACCTGGGGCATTGTCAAAAATCTGGGACGCGTAGTAGGGCCCGTAGTGCACCCGGTGTTTTTTGGGATGCTCAGGCGTGAATCGTTTGCCATCGAAGGTGCCAATGGTGTAGCGAGCATCGGCCGCGAAGACGACCCAACGTCGATTGCCCTTGTCTCCGTCAACGGGCAATTCGAACAGTTCTGGGCATTCGTAGTAACCGGCCAGGTGGCTCTGTTCGGTCCACTCCTTCAAGTTGGTCGATGTGTAAAAGGCGATATTGCGCTTGTGCTGCGGATGCTCGTCGTAGACCGCCATCACCCAGTGTCCGCCTAACTGCTGCGCTGCTTGGCTGATAGGTGTGTCGTCGTCTTCGTAGCGATACCAGATGACTTTGGGGTCGCGTCCGCGATGCTTCACAACCGGGTTGCCTTCATGCCAGGTGAAGCTCCGCCCATTGTCATTGCTATATGCGACCGCCTCACCAGCTCCGGTATCTGTGAGAAAGGCCACCAAGACATCCTGGTTGCCGGTCTTCCATCCGGCGGTGTTTTGGTGATCAACCGTGGCCCCTCCTGAGAAGCAGGCGCCTCGCGCCATGGTGGACGGGAAAAGCGCGTTGGGAAGCTGTTCCCAATGAATTAAGTCCCGGCTGACCGCATGCCCCCAGGTCATGTTCCCCCAACGCCAACCAACCGGATTATGTTGAAAGAAGAGATGCCACTGGCCATCAAGATAGACCATCCCGTTAGGATCGTTATTCCAGCCGACTGCCTGAGAGAAGTGAAACTGAGGGCGCAGCGGCTCATTATACCAACCGCTTGATCCAGGAACCTCATCAGCGGGTCTGATCAAAGCAAACCCTTCTTCGGTTGCCGCGGCGGCAGTCACCTGCGCCGATTGGCCCCGGTAAGCTTCGATCGTGAAAAAGGCATACCAATCGGTATCCTCCTCGCTGGTGGCCAGCTCCGTCTTGTAACGACGCACCGGGCGGCTTTCCACCAACAGCGTCAGCTCCGTGGCTTTGGCACCGTTCTTGATGGGGATCACCAAGTACTTCGAACCAACGACAAACTCCTTCGTTCGGTTGCGCAATTCAGGTAACTTCGGCTTCTGGTCGGACTGCACAATGTGATCGATGTTGATATGTCCCCAGCCCCCGCTGGCGGCATCAACAATCTGGATGCTAACCGTCTTGCCTTGCAACTCTTGAACATCCCAAAAGTGCGGGCCCAGTTGCTCACTCCCTCCCGCACGGGTGTTGGGCCCCTCGGCAGTCCTCACGACCTGGCCATCGAACAATAGGTTGATGCAGGTCTTTCCTGGAAATCCACCCCCGCCGATGAGGAAGGTCAAGAATTTGCGTTGAATTTTTAAGGGAGGAGAGGTCAGGGTGCCTGTGGGTTGGTCGCCTCCCAGGAATGAGTTCGCCAGCCGCTTGCCTCGGTAGCCGCTGACATGCATCTGCCCTCTGAGGGTCCCTGGGGCGGGGCCGGATCCAAAGGCTTGGCCTTGAGTTTTCCAATCGCCGTAGGTCTCGCCCTCGAAGTCAGCGATCAGGATGTCTTCTTCGGCAGAGGTCGTGGGGGGCCCCATCGGCGAGATCGACAGAGCCGCCAGGCAGAACGCTAAGTGGGAGAATACCCGGGGATAGAACCCTGAGGAACTGAACGCCAAGGAAGACAAAGTTTGGGCCAATCGAAGCACAGCAGAGCTCCTGGAGCAATCGACGGGATTGTGGTTGTGAGTGTAACCCATCCGGTCGGCCAAGCAAGGAACTTCCCGCCGACTCAGGTCTGTCCGTTCACCTGCAAGCTGTGCCCCAACCATCAGTCATCTTCAAGCAAAGGCCCCAGAAGATTTTCCTTAGCGTCTTCCAAACCATCTTCAGATCAGAAGTCAAAATAGCTAAATGTTTTGCTTCATCTGATACTCGGAGTACGATGGCTGGGATAGAGGCCCGCCATCCCGACCAGCCATTGACCGTCAGAAAAGTCCTGATGCGAAAAGCGGAAGAAGTCATAGGTCCCCTAGCTTTCCTCGCTGGATTGGACATCCACCGTCTGCAGAAATTCGATTCTTTCAGGAACGTCTCCGAGTTTAGTTAGGTAGTTCAGCCAGTCAATTATGTCCGCTTCAGCTAAGATCTTCTGATCACGATACCGCTTGGGGAAACGATCCAGACGGTTGAACTTCTCCAGGGCGGCCCACAACGAGTCCCGGTTGCTGGGCTTTTCGGCGAACTCCTCGAATAGCTCCTCGGTCACTGGACCGTCTTGGGCCAGCATACTGGTGATGGGGAAGAATCGAATTGAAAGGCAAGTTGAAGCACAGCAACGTCTGAGGACCTCTGTGACTCCGGGCGCATCGAAAAACTGCAACAAGTCAGGGACAGGCGAATTTGGCAAGAAGAGTATTGCCTAAAAAAAGATTGGCCTAAAAAGTGCTCAAACTATAGACCAGTAGCTTACCGGAAGAAATTTCAGAGCCAAGCGGACCGATGTGGTCTTCCTGCAAAGGATTCGCCAATGTCCAAAAACGACGAAAAGCTCAGTCGGCTGGTGCAACATCTGGGTGAGGACAGCAACTGTCCACCGCCGTTGCACTCAAACGACTGAGCTTGCGTGTTCGCAATCGAAGGAGCTTAGCGAAGCGCGAAGAACCTCCGTGGATATTGGCTTACTGACCTTCGGAGAAGTTTTCGACCCAGGGCTTTCCGTCTGCCCTTGTTTGTGATGACCTCAAGGGGGCAGCCTGAGGCACCACCGGAAGCCCGGATTGCCGGAGATGGGCAATTCATGCGGTCGAACGCTTTGCAGGGAATCAATAGCTGCGGCGTCGCAGTAGGCCCAGCCCAGCCAGGGAGAACAGACCCAGGGTGGCCGTGGAGGGTTCGGGAATCACTGCGGAGGAGGCGAACTGAACGTTGTCCAGATGCAACAGGCCGCCCCCGTTCTCTGCATAGAAAACCACGCCAATAAAATCATAGCCGGTGCCAAAGTCGACATTGACCGAGATGTCCTGGAAGACCCCGTTATCGACAACTCCTGAAAAGACGGCAGCGCCGTCGTTGGCCAGAACAAGCCGGCCTTCAGCATCGGCGACAGGATCGGTGATGAGGCTCACCGAATCATTAGGGACGAACGAATCACCGGTTTCGACGGTCCCGTTTTCGTAGTCAACTCCGGGGGCATTATCACCGGCATTCCAACCGGCTACGTAGAGGATTAGGTCGTAATCGCCACCGGATCCACTGTCCATGAGGAAGTCGAAATCCAGAGTGGTCGCACCTGTGGTGGCTTTGTTGTCCTGAATCCACTGGACCAAACCCTGGCCTTCGGTACCGGTGTCATTGGCTGCAAAGAATCCTGCGTCGATATCCCAATCGTCCGTGCCTCCGTCATGTCCACCCAAGAGCCAAGTGCCCATGGGCTCTGTTGTGCTGATGTCGCCACGAGTGATATCGGCAAGGTCCATCACCTCCGGCCCGCTGAAGTCCGAATTGACCAGGCTGGCTGCCTGAGTTGGGGAAGCCAAGGCCACCAGGCTAACCAGGAGAGCCAAAGCAGCATAGAAATGTCTCATCGGGTAACTCCTGTTGGGAAAGTGCAACGCCGATGCAACCCAACGATTTCCACGTTGATGTGGTGGGGTGGGCTCAGTGTTGCAGAGTCAAAGGGGTGGTTGTTACGGAAACACCAACTCCCACAGGTGACTGCAGCTAGCGGTCAAACACGTGGAGTGATTGTCGTGAGGAACTATGCTCAAGCTGAAACTGGCCAAACGAGTGAAGCTGAAGGATCGACGGCCAGGTCCGTCAATGAGTGGCCGTTTTAGGGATGTTACTGATTCCCTGAAAAGTCTTCGACGAAGCAGGGCGTTGCGTTCGGCAATCCGGGCTTCCGTTGGTCGCCCTTTGGTCGAAGACTGATCTGAGG
>CAZYKP010000086.1:0-38008 GCA_964648025.1 uncultured Pirellulales bacterium
GGGACGCCTTCTGGGCCCAAGCCGGTTAATCACCAACTTTCCTGACGCTCACACCGTGATCTTAACGGTGACGGCAAAGCAGAGATCGCCGTGGGGGCTCAATGGAACCCCGGCGACACAGTCAACTCCGGTTCGGTCCACTATCTCGTGCCACCAGAGGATCGCACCAAACTCTGGAGCCCAGTGAAGCTGCACCATGAACCCACCACGCATCGAATGCGGTGGGTCAGCACCGGCGATGATTACGTGTTGGTGGTTGCTCCCTTACATGGGCGGGGTAACCGCAACGGTCGGGGCCAAGGCGTTCGGCTGCTGGCCTACCAAATGCCTCCTGAGCCACGTCGACGGTGGCCGTTGACGGTGCTGGAAGACAGCATGCACTTCACGCATAACCTCGACGTTGTGCAACACGACCCCAAGACGCCCGCTGAAGAGATTTTTTACATCGGCCGGGAAGGTGCGATGCTCATCAGCCACTCGGCAGACCGCTGGAGCAAGACGAAGCTCGAAGGGGTTCAAGGCGGCAGCGAGATCCGCCGGGGCCACCATCAACCCCGGGAACCGTTTTTAGTGACCGTCGAGCCATTCCATGGGACCAAATTGGTGTATTATCGCCTCGATCGACCTGGCGGCACGAAAGTCACCCAGCGAAAAGTTCTTGATGATACCCTGGCTGCCGGACACGCAGTGGCCTGTGCGGATCTTTTTGGCAACGGACAAACGCAAGTGGTCGCCGGATGGCGGAGTCGAAATCGAGACGGCCACGTCGGAGTGAAGCTTTATTGGCCCACAGACCAGCAAGGGTGGACCTCGACTTGGGTTGATCATAATGGCATGGCCTGCGAGGACCTGAGAATCGCTGATCTTGATGACGATGGGCGTCTGGATATCGTCGCGGCTGGACGGTCGACTCACAACTTGAAGGTGTATTGGAACAAGCCCCGCAAGACGGGCAATCATCGTTGACCAGTCCCGTTGATCCTTTCGGCAAATGCCAAAACCCAACAAGCGGGAAACCTCAGTTGGGATTCGGCTGGCTGAGGGCCGGTTGACCATCCCATCCTTCCATGCAATTCCATTCGTTTGTTTTTCTCGCCTTTTTGGTTTTGGTGCTTGGCTGCTACTTTGCCCTCCATTCATGGAGGTGGCAGAATGCCTTGCTGCTGGTGGCCAGCTATATCTTTTACGGTTGGTGGGACTGGCGATTTCTAGGGCTGATCGCCTTCTCGACGTTGGTGGATTACCTGGCCGGCTTGGCTCTGGGCAGCAGTGAAAGTCAACACCTCCGCCGGCTGTGTCTGCTGGCCAGTCTGAGTGTGAATCTCGGGACTCTGGCGTTCTTCAAATATTTCCATTTCTTTGCCGACAGCGCTGCGGTTTTGCTAGGAGCGATCGGCTGGCAAGCCGATCCGGTTAGCTTGCAGGTGATTTTGCCGGTGGGGATCTCGTTTTATACCTTTCAGTCGATGAGCTACACCATCGACGTCTACCGGCGGAAGCTGGAGCCGATCGGCCACCTCGGCGATTTCGCCTTGTATGTTTCCTTCTTCCCACAACTGGTTGCCGGTCCTATTGAAAGGGCACTGCACTTACTTCCGCAGATTCGCCAGCGACGGCAGATCACCGGCCAGGCCATCAGCACGGGGCTGTTTCTGCTGCTGGTGGGTTATGTGAAGAAGGTTGTCATTGCCGACCGGTTGGCCCCGATTGTCAACTTGGGCTTTGCCAGTGAGGACCCCTCTTGGGGATCGCTGGCGGCTTGGATGTATCTGTATGCCTTTGCCATCCAGATCTATGCAGATTTTTCGGGCTATTCGGATATCGCCCGGGGGATCAGCAAGATCTTGGGTTTCGATCTAATGATCAATTTCTCCGCGCCTTACTTGGTCGGTTCTCCCTCAGCCTTTTGGCGTCATTGGCATATTAGTCTCTCGACTTGGTTAAGGGATTATCTCTATATCCCTTTGGGTGGCAACCGTCACGGTCCCTGGAAGACGGCCCGAAATCTCCTGGTGACGATGCTGCTGGGAGGATTATGGCATGGCGCCGGTTGGGCGTATGTCTTCTGGGGGCTCTTCCATGGTCTGCTCCTTTGCGTATGGCGCGTGGGAGAGCGTTCAGGATCTGCTGAGGCAATCGCAGGCCAGGGGGCCACGCGTCCCAAGACTGCTGAGGATGATCGGTCGCGGCCGGTCAAGACGCCGCAGGTGAGGTCTGGGTTTTTCGGCTGGCTGTGGTTCGCGCTGGGTGTGGTGGTCTTCCAGCATCTTGTCTGTATTGGCTGGCTGTTCTTTCGAGCAGGGGCGTCCCCCCAGACCGTTCGGCAGGAGGTGCTGATTGGTCACTATCTGGCCTGCCTGATCGGCTCGCCTTCTTCGGGTCCCGTTTGGCCGGCGGAGTTCGTCGCGCAACTCGGTGCTGTCTTCGGACTGGGCGTTCTAGCTCTCTTCTTGCAGTGGAAGACCACAGCGATCGAGAGCTTTGCTGGCTGGCCAACTCACCGGAAAGCCGGGGCCACCTTCGCCGCAATGAGTTTGATCTGCTGCCTGGGAGTTTTTGAGGGGGCGACGTTCATCTACTTCAAATTTTAGGGTCCATTGGTATGACTCGTCTCTGGCTTGTCTTGGTGGTCCTGCTGGTGGCATTCGTCCTGCTCGGCTGGTTGGTGTCGGGCGTGATGAATCAGCAGCAATGGCAACGTGTAGCGGACCAGTTTCACGCCACCTTGGCCACCCAACGGGGGAAGATTCCGGATCCAGGGGTCTTTGTAAGAAGTCGATTTGTAGAGCTGGTCGGTTTGCTCACGTTGGCCACCATGATTTTAGTGATCAACCTAGGACTCATCCGCACACTCCGCTTGTTCAGCAAGCCGGGACACTGGAACTGGTTGATGATGGCGTTGTTCTGGTTTGCCCAGTGGAATCTGTTTGTGGGAGTTGCGGCTGAGACGGTCGTGTTCTGGCTGGGCCCTTATCGCTGGAAGAAGGCGTCGGAACACCTGGCCGCCTTTCATATCAAACGTCAGCTGGCGGAGGAACGAACACAGGGTCGGTGTGTTGTGATGGTGGGAAACAGTCAGATGAATGCTGCGTTGGACGAGGGGTTGATCAACCGGGAGCTGGGACCACAACTCTGGGCCGTCGATTTGTATTATCCTGCTGCCCAGCCCTTTGATTTCCTGCTCGTTCAACGGCAGTATCGGTCGCTGAGGCCTGCCTACGCTCTGGTCTACATCAGCCAGATGAGTCTCTATGCACCGGTCTCTGGGGATCGCTTCCCTGCTTTGCTGGATTTTGCTGGTTTGGTGGACTTTCTCCACCTGGGTGGATTTCGATTCCCAGCCGCCGAAAAGATTCCCTATGGTACCGTCGGAGCTTGCTTGCCTGCATGGCGGTTTCGAGAGGTCCTCAGCGATGCTTTGTTTCCATTACCCACCCAATTGAGAAAACCGAGTCGACCGGACAGGCCCGATGATCGATCCAGCCAGGATGAGGCGATTGCCGAGACCGCCAGCCGGTACCGTCTCAGGAACGCCACCGAGTTTCATCAAAGGTGTCTGGAGGAGTTTGTTCGCCGATGTGGCCAAAGCGAAACCCAAGTGGTGTTGTTGGCCGGCCAAATGGCACCGGAGTTGGAACGTGCTCTGGATCCCCAATTGCGGGCTGAGATGATCCGCTTCCTGCAGCACTTGGAAGCCGCCTATCAGCACGTAGTCCTGTTGGATGATGGGCCGCCCCAGTTAACCGATGACCAAGACTTTACTGACTTGCGACATATGTCCCAGTCGGCCCAGAGAAAATACACCCGTTCCTTTCTCAACAAGTTTCAGGCCTTGTTGAGCCCAAAAACTCCAAGCTCGCCTCATCAGTGAGAACAGTTTCAGTGAGAACAGTTTCAGTGAGAACAGTTTCAGTGAGAATGGAGAACAGGGTTAAGAAGGATAGGTGCAGTGAGTGTCCGCGAGGTGAAGTCAAGGTGATTGAGGTCAGACTTTTGTTGGCCAAGGTGGGCCACAGGCAACAAGCAGCTTGAGGATGAATTGGCAGCAACCCATTGTAGGAATGACCGCTCCGGCTGCCAGCCTCGCAGCTTGATCGGCGTTCTTCCACTGCTGGTCTCTTCTGGTCCGACTGGTCACATCGGTGGCCGTCATGGGCACATCAGAGCGTTGTGGATTCCCGCGGCTGTGTAAAGTCCTGTCACCAGTCCGCAGAGCAAACGGGTCGACCAGGGATAAACCTTGGTGACCACCAGCAACGCTCCCAATTGATAGCCTTTGCCCACGATTGGACCGAGGATCGGTCCAAACATATGGCTGATAGCCCAGATGAGAGGATGGAACTCTCGGTCGATCCCTTCATGGATCATAAAGTGAATTGTCGTCAACCCATCGACTGCCGCAGCCAGAGCAGCCACAGCAAACCACTGCCAGTTCCGCCTGACATGCGTTTCCCAGCCTTGCTGGAGCCTCAAGCAGATCACTGCTAACAATCCAAAGTTTGGTTCGGCTCGGTCCATAAATCTGCGACCCTGTCGTCCGTTGTGCCCAACTGTCCGAGTTTTCTGGTCTGCGCCTTCGGTGGCCCAGAATTTCGGGGCCAGTTGTCCTGAACTCGTGGTGTTTTAGGGCGTTGCCCAGTGAACTCTCCGTGTCACCAATGTGACCAAGCCGCTCTTGTTTCCCAGCTTTGCTGATGGTTGCCAACAGAGCACCGAACCCCAAAACCACTCGCATCGGGAGGCAGGGGATTACTGTTGAGGAGCTTCCTGCAAGTCAGTAGCAAAATCTTCCTAGCCAGTCCATCCCAGGGCATGAGTCCCTCAGATCGACAGTCTTTTCATGTAACGTTCGGCAGAGGCAAATTGACCATTGCAGTTGACACTTTTTTCTCTTCTTTCCAGACGATTGCTGGCCGAGTTACGCCAACAGCCAAGGGTGATTTTGAGCTTGTTCGGGAGGTAAGCTGGACCGAGACCGCTGGGTCGAATCCTTCTCCGAAGGTCAGGAGTGTTGGATCCCACGTTTTGGGGCGGATCTCCCTTCTCTTTTCAGACAGGCGGCCAAGGAACTCCTCAGCAATCAAGAGACGCCGATGGTTTTGGTTGGGTTCGGGTTTCCCGTTTGTTGAGGTGAGTTGCTCGGGTTGGCAGGAGTAGGCGACTGTCCGAGGCGGGGGTGTCAGGTCAAGATTCCGCTGATGGGCACGGTGTTGTCATGATGCGTTCATGGAAATCCCCTCGGCCGGCAGCCGACTTCGGTGCTGTGCCCAGCGGCGGGCAACAGGATGGTGAAGAACATGATCTTTCGGTGGCTGAAAAGACGGAGGCGTCAACGATTGACCGCTGCGCCGTTTCCTGAATCCTGGTCGGCGATTCTTCGACGCAATGTACCCGCCTATCTCTTGCTTGAGGCGCCACAGCGGCAAGCGCTGGAGCATTCCGTTCAGATCTTGGTGGCAGAAAAGAACTGGGAGGGATGTGGGGGGTTGACCATCGACGAAGAGATCAAAGTCACCATCGCCGGACAAGCAAGCCGCTTGTTGTTAGGTTGGGGTGGGGACTACTTCGACCACGTGTTTTCGGTGTTGGTCTATCCAGACACCTTTGTCGTCCCTCAAAGGACGGTCACCGAGGGCGGCCTTGTCTTGGAAGGAGAATCCCCTGTCGAGGGTCAAGCCTGGTACCGTGGCCCGGTGATCCTCGCTTGGGTTGATGTCCTCGCCGCCGGAGACCCCGAGAACGGAAACGTGGTGCTGCACGAATTCGCCCATCAATTGGATATGCTCAGTGGTCGGATCGATGGCAACCCCGTGCTCACCTCCACGCAGCAAGACCAACGCTGGAAGCAAGTGACCCAAGCTGAGTTCAGCCGACTTGTCCGCGACTGCCAGCACGGAAAGCCGACTTTGTTGGACTGTTACGGGGCCACCCATCCTGCGGAATTCTTTGCTGTGGCAACAGAATCCTTCTTTGAACATCCCCTCGACCTGTTGGCATTTCACCCAGCTTTGTACGAAGTCCTGCATGATTACTATCACCAAGATCCAGCCAAGACCTGGTCACACCTTGGATCCTCTTGACTCCGGATCTGTTGAGGTGATTTTCTGTGGTGCCAATCCTGGCACAGCACTTTCAGTCGGGGAAACTCGCTCGTGCAGAGGTTGATTGACTCCCTGAAATGCGTTCAACCGCCTGAAGTGTCAATCTCCGAGGATCCGGGCTTGCGTTGGTCGCCCTCCGGTCAAAACCTTCTCTTAGGATCAGGTGGTGGATGTCACGTTGGAGAGATTGCCCACATGTGTTGACTGCTCGAGAGATCAGCGGGCTCTCGGTTGAGAAACTGCTCGGCTGGGGAAGGGAACTCTCGGCAGCCCTCAGGGGCAAGTTCAGCTTTTGGCACACAACGTGCTCAGTGTGCAGCGTCGTCTGAGACCGCGTTGCTGAATCCGCGCAACAGCGATCTTTTGTTGAAGTTGGGCAGACGAGGCAGTCTTCAAGAGGTTTGTCGATCATCTCGTCTTGCAAAATGTTCCCAATGGGGCGAGGGTTTCCCCACCAGAACAACCCCTCAGGACAGCCTTAACACACCAAGCACAAACACGCGGCGGTGGTCGCTTGAACCCACGACACTCGAGCGAGACCACCCCCGACCAAAGTCATTGTCAGCCAGGTCATTCTCAGCCAGGTCATTCTCAGCCAGGTCAAGATGACCGAACTCAAGATCACCTGGATTGTGATCACCTGGATTGTGATCACCTGGATTGTGATCACCGAGATCAAGGTCGCTGAGGATTGCGATCACCGAAAGGGGACTGAACCGCGCCGTAGGAGACGGGCGTGTCAGTCTCACGACCAACTTACTCGTCGGAGGAGCCACGGATGGACTCTTGTCCGAACTTGCGTTGTTGTGTGCAGACGTTGTTGTTTTTCTTGGCCAGCAACGTTGCAGTGGCCGGAGAAACGGCTCTGCTGCAGTTCTCATCGCCTCACTGCGGGCCTTGTCGGCAAATGAAACCGGTGGTGGCTCAACTGGCAGCGGCTGGTTATCCGGTGCAGCATGTCGATGTGACCAGTCAGCGGAACATGGCGAGGAGGTTTGCTGTCAGCGGGGTGCCCTGCTTTGTTGCTCTCGTGGATGGGCAAGAGGCCGGACGGATGGTCGGAGCCACCAGTTACAGCCAACTGGAACAGCTCTGCAGACGCGTGGGGATTCGTCCCGAAAGGGAAGCCCGCAATTCGGCTGCCGACACCCGACGGGGAAGACGCCGAAGGAGCAGCACCCGAGTCTCCGACAACAAGGACCAAACCCAACGCAGCAGCTCCTCAGGCCCTACATCGCTTGCTAGGGCAGATTCCCCAGCCCAATCAGCTCACCAAATTAGCCCGGATTCTCAAGCTAAACAAATTCCGGAAAAGGTGGTCCAGCGGGCGATGGCGGCCAGTGTGCGGCTGAAAGTCTCGGACCCGCAGGGGCACTCTTGGGGTTCGGGGACGATTATCGACTCGCTGGAGGATCAAGCTTTAGTGCTTACCTGTGGCCATATATTTCGGGAGAGCAAGGGGCGAGGCCAGGTGTTGGTGGATCTGATGGGCCCAGGCGGGCCTCAGGGCCTGCAGGGTCGCGTGCTTGGCTACGACTTGCATAGCGACGTTGGCTTAGTGGTTGTCTCGGCTCCTCGCCGATTGCCGGTGATTCCGGTGGCCTCAAGCACCTACAGGCTGCGAGTCGGGCAACCGGTTGTCAGTATTGGTTGTGGTTTTGGTGGGCCTGCCAAAGCCGAGCCGAGTCGAATTACCTCCATCAACAAATTCCAGGGTCCTGACAACATCCAAGTTGCTGGACTCCCCGTCCAAGGCCGCAGCGGCGGCGGGCTGTTCTCGGCCGAAGGATTCGTCATTGGCATTTGCAACGCTGCGGACCCTCAGGATCGAGAAGGGCTGTATGCTGCACTTTCCAGTATTCATCGGGCACTTGCCGCTGCTGATTTGTCCTCCGTAATCAGGCAGCCATCACCTGCAAGTCAACCCTCACCCAGCCAACCGCCGCAGAGCCAACCCAAAGTCGTCCAACTCGCCGGTGGCCAGTCTGAAAAGCCTCGAGCAGAGGTGTCAGACTCTTCCCAGCAGCCAGCCGAAAAATCCCAGACCAACCCAGGGTGGACTCAAGGGATGCTGTCCAACTTGTCGCTGGCATTGGAACCCCATCCAGATCAGCAAATGCCTCGAGGCAGACCTTCGCAAGGGCAAATCCCTCAAAGAATGCCTGGTCAAGGCTCCCATCCGTCAGGCTTTCGACCTGGGAGCACCAAAGATGCCGGTGGGTTTGCCTTGATCGAGGGCAAGCAATTTGGAGACGGCGCTCGTCTGCAAGCTCCTCGGTCCTCCCAGTTGCTTCCAGTGGCCAAGCCAGGCCCAGTGATTCGGCCGCGACCTCCGGCTGGCCGAGATCCAGCCAAGATCACCAGAGCCAGTGGCTCTTCTGGGACAACGACTGTTGTCCCGACCAGTTCGTTGACAGTCCAAGAGAATGCCACGATTGCTGGTCTGATGGCAGCCGGAGGACAGGCCGAAGTCGTTTGCGTCATCCGGTCACTCGCTCATCCTCAGGCCCGCAGCGAAATCATTGTGCTGGATCGAGCCTCTCCGGAATTCCTGGAGTTGTTGACCTCCGAACGTCAGGTCCAACAATCTCAAAAACTCACCGACTATCGTGCGGTGCAGGTGCAACGAGCTTCCTTCGAAGAAGTCAGACCTCCACGATTGCCAGCAAACCGGGCTCGGGCAAACCGGGCTCGGGCAAACCGGGATCAGGCAAACCGGGCTTGGGCAAACCGGGGTCAGCCCGATTGGGAACCCAACTGGCTGAGTCCCCTTGCCCCAGGGTCGGCCTCGCCAGATTGAGTCGCGACCCCTTGGGACACAACGAACCAGCAGCCACTCAGATCAGCAGCCACTCGGTCCGGCCCCGGTCAAATGGGGTCCGCCGCCCGCGTCGGCCGAATGATCACACCCAGAGCCAGGGCTGCCGTGATTGTCCCGATTCCCAACAGTGCCATGGTCCAAAGCATTGTGCTCTCTCCTTGGGGCGATGCTTCCGCAGTCGTTGGTGACGATTGACGAAAGGCAAGAACGATGCCCAAACAGCAGAGCCGAACATAACTCGAACGATGGCAAAGACTTAGAAATTTTCAGCACCCAAAAAGCACGCCAGAACCGCCGCTTGGGTGCCATCAGAATGATTCCACCGCGCAATGGAGCGGGTCAATTTGATGTCAGTCTGACAAGGGCAATTTCCTTGCTTCGGAGGGGTCCTTGAGCGACCGAAGGGGCTGCGGCATTGCTTGACAGCTTCGTTGCGCGGTGGAAGACCTGCCCAGCTTCGGGAGAAGGCTCAGCGGCCAAGGCCTATTCTTCGCTGATGAGGATGGCGTACTTCCGGGTGCTTTTAAAATTCCAGAGGGTGATCTTAACTGTGGTCAACATAGGCACTGCCAAGATGAGCCCGACCAAACCCCAGATGGCACCCCAGAACGCGAGCGAGAGCAAGACGAGTACTGAGCTGATGTTCAGACGTTGTCCGGAAAGGTGGATCTCGACGTAGTCGATCCAGAAGAAGCGAATCAGCGTCAAGAGCACGGCAATCGGGATGACCGCCCAGGGGCTTTCAAAGCTGACCAGCCCAACGGCGACCGGCGGAATCAGGGCGACAATCGAGCCGATGTAGGTGATGTAATTGAGGGCGAAGAAAAAGAACGCCCAGAGCGGCCAGTAGCTGACTCCAACAAGCCACATCGCCAGCCCAGTGGTGACGCCCATCCCAAAGCTAACGAAGGTTTTGACCAACATATATTGCTTAATGCTTTCGCTGACGTGATGGCCGACGTTCAGGACATGAGCTGCTGTCTCTGGAGTGAGGGCAGCGACCACTCGATTGGGAATCCGTCGGGAGCCAAGCACGATAAACAGCAAGTAAAACAGGCACATGAGCGTGCCCTCGCCCAGCTGCAGGACTGACCCCACGATCGAGGCTACAATCTCTTTGGGTTTGACATCTAACAGGTCCCGCAGGTCGGGGTTACTCCAGGAGGGCTCCACCGGCTCACGGGCGTCACGAATCGGCAGCCGCAGGCGGCGTTGGCCCTCTTGCAAACTTTCGGCGACTTGATCGAGTCGAGGCGTCGGAAACGGAACCCGATCGGTGAAATCGTCAGACTCACCCTCCTTGTTAGGCGTGCTCTGTGTGGAGGCTTGGCTGTTTGACACTGGCCTGTTTGATGTTTGCAGGCTTGAATCAACGGAGGCACCAGGTTCAACGGACATGGGCCCTTCGACAGGCCCGGACGATGTCGTGGCGAACTGAGGCGTTGTCGCAGTTGCCCTGGTTGGTTCTAGGGGGTTGCTTTGGCCTGGCGAATCTCCAGCAGGCGAGTTGGGTGGCCTCGGGACGGGTTGCTGTCCTGTTGAGGAGGCGAGCGTTTGAGCTGGACTGGGCTGTGACCCACCTTGGGGAGAACTCGCCTGCTGGGAACCGCCCTCTTGCGGCCGATCTTGTTGATCACTCTGTCGAAGGCCGATTTTCTGAGAATTTTTTTGCTGAGTGCCTGTTTGCTGAAGCTCTGATTGTTGGGAATTTGGCTTTTGGGACGGAGATTCCTCAGAATCGGGGGGTGGTCGTTTTTGCCCGGTCCATTCGGCAAAGGTTTCGGCCAAGGTGGCCAAGCGTTCTTGATAGAGCGGAGAAGCTTTCGCGAAAGCGGCGAGGTTGACCACGATCAGTTGAGTCGTCCCGATGACCGCCAGCACCAACAATGCAACAAGTGCCAGATAAGTAAGGCCTTGCGAAACTCGGAATCTCCGCTCCAGAAATGTTGCAATCGGGCTGATCACGTTGAAGGCGAAGATGGCCACAAACAGAGGCTGAAGCACCCGGGCAAAGTGAATCAGACCAGCGACGATCGTTCCCAACGCGAGCACGCAGAGCGAGGCCGTTTGTAACCGCACCCAGAGGGGGACTTCTTCTCCGGCGTTGCCGAAAGCACTCTTTTCCGGGTCGTTGGATTTCGGAGGGGGAGGATTTTGCGGAGGCGTCGGCGATGCCCCAGAGGTGTTTTCTGAAGGGGGGCCTGCCGAGGTGCTCTGCTCTTGCGCCATGGCGGGTCGCTTTCCAGTGGTCAAATTGCGAAGACTGGGCTTGGAAGGACACCTTGGGAAGAGTCGCCAGTTGACGCCACCCAACTCCCCCGAGACTACAGGCTGACTGACCAAAGGTCACGAAGTCCGGCGAAGTTTCCCAGAACTTCCGCAGATGTTTCCGGCCGAAAACTCCAGTGCCAACGCCGCTACTGCCTGACTTGGCCGAGCAAAAGCACCCAGTCACGAGCAAAACGCTGAGCAAGCCGCACCACCTGAGAATGCAGATTATTCGGCAAGACCTATTTTTAGCAAAACGCCCCGCGGCCAACACCGTCTGGTCCGAACCGCCTCGGAAGAAGAGTATCGATGGGTCGCTCAGCGCCGTCGATGGGGAGGACGCGGCCGATGAGAAAGGGCATCAGGAGAGGAAAGCGTCGCAAGAGCCAGAGACCATTTCGGCCTTTGGAGTTGGGAAGCAAACCGGAGGGATGCAGTCGAGCTGGCGAAGGGCCGATGGAAGAAGACTGCCGGAAGGAGTGGTCGCTCCGGCAGGATCTGAAGAACGGTCGCTGACATCCCTGCGGTGTTCAGGTCAACTTGAAGCCCGCCGGTCCGTTACCACCAAGGGCCGCGAACGGCATAGATGCCTAACCGGTTTGTGTGGCTGGGGTAGTACGGAGAGGGAGCGATTCCCTGTGGCTGACCGAAAGCATCCAATGTCGGGTTGATCCGTCCAAATTGTGGGGCCACCGGGACGGTCGAGGAGGCAGGCATTCCCCAGTGATACTGTCCCATGTAGGTGACACTCGGAGGGACCACCAACGCCAAGGGGGCTCCGTAAGTTGTGTCGTACCAGCCAGCCTGCCAGGTCATCTCATGCGGATTGCCTTGGAGATAATAGGTTTGAGGCGGAATGACAAACTCAGGGTGGTTGACGTGCAACGGAGCTCGCCGACGCATGGGGCGGTAGAGGGACGACTGATCAAAGGGATCGCCCGCCTGGGCCGGAGCAGGGCCGACTGCCGTCAGGGCAAGAACTGCCGCCAGAGCGAGCACCGTTGTCAGGACATTGGCCATCGGGGCGAGTAAGCTATTCATGGACGATGACTCCTCATCGGAAGGACAAACGCTCGCTGAAAGAACAACCGCTGAGAGAACAACCGCTGAGAGAACAACCGCTGAAAGAACAACCGCTGAAAGAACAACCAGCGCGGACTGCAGCTTCTGGAGACAAAGCTTTCACACAAGCCTGAGGCTAAGAGAACCTGTCTGACCGGAACATGTCTCGAACAGTCGTCCGGCCGGTCGGTTCGTTGAGATCGTTGGTTTTCCGGCACAGTCGGCTCATGAGGCCCGATCCAAGTCGCCAACCTGTTCAACGTCCCGGCCGGTGACGTGACTTAACGGATGTAAGGGCAATGCAGCGTGCTGGGGTAGTGCAGCGCTTCGCCAGCCCACAGCGGGAAGGATGTATAAGGGGGCCCTTCCCAGTGGTCACGCACGGGTCCGCTGCCACGATGAAAATACTGAACGTAGGTATAACGATTTCCCCGAGTGTAGAACATCTTGTGCGGCTCGAGGAAATGGTGCGGGGCTAGCGGCTGATAGGTGATGAAGGTCCGGCCAACCAGTGGAGGCACTGGCCGCGGAGCCGGGTACATCTCCGCCATGTAAGCACCTTGACCGGGGCCAACGTAGTAGTTGAAGAGATTGGCATGAGCTGCAGCTGCTGCCGCCTGGTTGCCAATTTGGGCCTGAGCATCCTCCGCCAAGCCAAAGCCCGCCAGCACCACGCCAGCCAGGATCACTCGAAAAGGGTTCAGCAAATCGCCGACGCCCTGATATCCGGTCTTGCCCATTGCTTACACTCCCCCAAAGATCGTTCGGGTCCTCTGCGGCCGACGCCCTCGATGCCAACTCCAGCGTCCGGCCAAGACCTTCCGGGGGCCTTCGCCTTGCCGCAACCATCGCCAGCAGACTGTGAGAATGGAGGTTCTCTAAGGAAACGTAGCCCGTCGGCCTCGTGAGTTTTTTCGGTTCGCTGCTCTCCGACGGGGTAACAATTCCTCCGCCGTCCGTATAAACGTACCCAGACAAACTGACCTGCCTGGTCTGAACAGCCGGAATAGTATACATTAGATCAGAACAACAATGTCTTGAACGGTCCCCCGACCCGAGTGCTCGGCAGGCTTGGAGCGATTTCCTCGCCCCAACTGACTTGGCAGCCTCGTGCGTGCTCGTTGGCAGTGAGCCCAGGGAAGAACCCGAAAATGCCATTCCCTGCTAGTGAGCCGCTGTGGTGAGGTCAGTGCAGTCAGCAGGGCCAATTGTGTCGGAACCGTTCTTTTCCCTTTTTGTGCGGAGTGTCACCTTTGCCACAGCCACCTGAGACTTCCACGTCTGCATCCCCAAGCGGCACCAACCGCCGCCGGTCGGCTGAATCCATGGCCAGCAAACAGCGGGAGATCTCCGTCAGCGAGTTCTTCGTCAAGAACCGTCATTTGCTGGGCTTTGACAATCCTCGAAAGGCCCTGCTGACAACCGTGAAGGAGGCGGTGGACAACGCGCTGGATGCTTGTGAAGAAGCAGGGATCTTGCCAGAGGTCTGGGTGCAGATCCAACAAACCGGAGAAAATCGCTTTCTGGCCAGCATCCAGGACAACGGGCCAGGGATCGTCAAAAAGCAAATCCCCAATATCTTTGGCAAATTACTTTACGGATCGAAATTCCACCGTCTGCGGATGAGTCGAGGTCAGCAGGGCATCGGCATCAGCGCCGCGGGGATGTACGGTCTGTTGACCACCGGGAGGCCTGTGCGAATCCTCTCCAAAGTGAGCAAGGGCCGCCCAGGGTATTACTACGAGCTGCAGATCGACACCAAACGGAACATCCCCGAGATCCTCAACGAGAACGGCAACGGTTTGGAAATCCCGCCAGGAGATGCTGGTCTGCAGTTGCTGCAAAAACGGGGGATCGACTGGGTCCCGGTTGATCACGGCACCAGGGTGGCCATCGAACTGGAAGCTCGGTACCAGTCTGGCCGCGGGAGTGTGGATGAGTACCTGGAGGAGACGGCCATTGCCAATCCCCATGTGACCGTTCACTTTACCGATCCCAAGGGGGAGACGAGGAGCCTTCTGCGTGCCACCACGGTGTTGCCCCCTGAGCCTCAAGAGATCAAGCCGCATCCGCATGGCATCGAGCTGGGTATGCTGATCAACATGCTCAAACAGGCCGGCACCGGTGGGCTTGGGCAGTTTTTGGGCGAATCCTTCTCCAGAGTCAGCTCCAAAGTCGCCCAAGAGGTCTGTGCCACCGCTGGTCTGAGTTCCCGCAGCTCGATCAAGAAGATCGGTCGCCATGAGGCCGAAAAACTCTATCAAGCTCTCCAACAAACCAATATCCAGCCACCCTCGACCGATTGCATCAGCCCCATCGGTGAGGAGCTGTTGCTGGCCGGGCTTCACCATGTTGTGCAGGCGGAGTTCTACGCCGCCCAAACTCGACCGCCGGCGGTCTATCGCGGAAACCCCTTCGTGATCGAGGTCGCGCTGGCCTTCGGCGGGCCTCCCCCGCAGCATAAAGTCAGCCGAGAGAAACTCCTCGAGCTGCTTGGCGAAAGCGATGCGCGAACAGTGCGTCAGTTTCTCACGACAACCTTTCAGGGAATCGGCAGCGACGGGGCCGGACGTATCATCAAGGAGTCCAAACTAGGCTCCCGCAGTGCCCCTTCCAAATTGAGCACCAAAGAAGTCGATCGGCTTTTCGAATGCCTGCAGCATATCAACTTCGACGAAGGCCAGTCGGCCAATGTCCTGAGATATGCCAACCGGGTTCCTCTGCTTTTTCAGCCGGGCGCTTGTGCGATGACTCAGGCTGTCAGCAAACTCAACTGGCGAGCTTACGGGCTCAGCCAAAGCCGCGGGGCCTTGCCCAGCGGTCCGGTGACGATTATGGCTCACATCGCCAGCGTCTGGGTGCCCTTTACCAGCGAGGCTAAGGAAGCTGTCGCCAGTTACCCGGAAATCGAAAAAGAACTCCGGCTGGCCCTCCAAGGCGTGGGTCGGAAACTCGCCACTTTCCTCAACCGCCGTCAACGTGTCAAACAAGAAGGCGAAAGGCGGAGCGTGTTCTTGAGGTATCTCGGCAAAGTCGCCGAGGCTGTCAGCGAAATCAACGGCTCCGATCAGGAGACCCTTTACAAGCAGCTCTTGGAGGTGGCCAAGGGGAAGACCGCTGCCGCCGATATGACCTTCGATGAGAGCGGTCAGGTGATCCAGCAACCTCAGGACGATCTGGATGGAGACAGCTCTGTGTTGATCGTCTCTCACGAAGGCCAGACTCAGCCACAGGCCGACCTGTCACAGCCCACTCACTCACAAAATGGACATCCCTCTGGCGAAAGCTTTTAGTTGGACTGCCCAGATGTGGCCATTGCCCAGCCCTATGTTCTTGCATGGACCTGTTGAGGGCCCTCCAGATTGGGCCTCTGGCACAATCTGGAACAGTCGAACTCGCAGCAATCAGCCAAGCTTCACGGCCGGATCGTCCGCCCAATCGTCCTTTCGATTGCTCGTCCTTGGCAAAGTACTTGGCTGGCTCGAAAACGGCACGGGCGTCCTCAAGGAACTCACCGGTACATTCGACCCTTTTCTAACTTTCACTGATCTTTATGGCCAAGAAGAAAGCCGCGAGCAACAAACTCGATGCCCAGGCGAACGGCAGGAAAGCTGCCTCCGGGACTTCAACCAGCAAAAAAGCTTCCAAAGCTTCCCCTGGTACTCAAGCCGGTACAAAAAAAGCGAGCCCAAAGAAGGCCGGTGCCAAGAAGGCGGGCAGCAAAAAGGGCAGTGATCAGGCGGCAAGCACGAAGAAACCTAAGCTGTCTGAGGCCGATCTGAAGACGGCCCAGTCGATTGCCCGGGTGGCCGATGCTGTCTGTGCGGCCGCCGATGGGCAGCAGGATCCATTCGTGGATATCCCTAGCCGCACTCTCTCGAATGTGAGCTTCAACAAAAAACGACGATTTATCGAGCTTGGAGAAGGGACCAACCGCAGGCAGTTGTTCAATCTCGGCCAGGCCAAGGCCTTTATGCAGACCATGTTGATCGCCAGCGGTGTTAGAAAGCTGATCGATCAGGGAAAGACCCTCAGCGTGCGGGGATTGTTCTATATGGTCAAGGGAACCATTGCTGGAACCAAGGAGGAGACCTTTGACACTCAGGATGACAGCGACCCAATCTTGGAAGACGTCGAGGTGCTGCTGAACGCTTTGCGCGAGGAGCTTCATGTCTTTGCCGATAACCGGGGCAACCTGGCCGGGCCGCTGACGATCGTCGACACCGGTGATGCGATCAACTGCGCTCAGCTCGGCTCAGCAGGCTACAGCATCCCCAGCATCGTCGAGCCCGAGATCATCCAATTTCGCAACTGCACAGCCGACTTTGTGCTGCACGTCGAAAAAGGCACTGTCTGGCGGCGGTTCAACGAAGACCGGTTTTGGCGACGACATAATTGCCTGGTCACCCATGGTGGTGGGCAACCAGCCCGCGGCGCCCGGCGGCTGCTGCACCGTTTGCATCACGAATTGAACTTGCCGATTTACTGTCTGCTGGATAATGACCCGTGGGGATACTATATCTACAGCGTCATCAAACAAGGCTCGATCAATTTGGCCTTTGAAAGTCAGCGGATGGCTGTGCCCGATGCCAAGTATTTGGGCCTGAGAAGCGGAGATTTTGAACGTTGTGAACTCAGTGACAGCGTCAAAATCAAGCTCACCGACACCGACAAGAAACGGGCCAAGCAGATCGCCAGTTATCCTTGGTTTGCCGACAAAAAACCCTGGCAGAGGGAAATCGAGCAAATGCTGCAAAACGACTTCAAGTTGGAAGTTGAGGCCCTCATCAGCAAAGATATCAGTTACGTCACCGAGACTTACGTCCCCGAGCTTCTCCAAACCGGCCCCTCCGCTTGGCTGGACTGAAGCGGCAACCGGAACCTTCAGACCGGACAGTGCTCAGGCCCTGCAGGACTTTGAGCCAGACAACTCTTGGCAGACCAGCCTTTCTAGGGAGACAACGCTCGGGGCGGTGCATGGAAAGCGATTCAAACAGTCAACTCACCCAGAACCAGGACACCTCAAACTCACCGGCTTCTCAGCAAGCCAGCAGCGAGCTGCCCAGGCCTGACCCAAGCAGTCTTGCCTCAACCGCCAGTGATCCAACGGACAGCCACACCACAGGCAGTCACACCACGGACAGCCACACCACGGACAGGCACACCACGGACAGGCACACCACGGACAGGCACACCACGGACAGTCACACCACGGACAGTTACCCAGACGCGTTGACACCCACGGAGGTGATTTCCCGACTGCAAAGACTCTATGGACCGGTCGAGCTGGGGGAACCGCTGGACCCGCTGAGTGAATTGGTTTTAACCATACTCAGCCAAAACACCAGCGATGCCAATAGCTCTTCGGCATTTGCTGCATTGCGAAAGCGGTTTGGCGATTGGGATCGCGTACGCCGTGCACGGGTTAAAACGATCGTCAATACCATTCGCTCAGGGGGGCTGGCCGAGCAGAAAGCCCCACGGATCAAGAACATCCTGCAACAAATCTACCTCAGCCGGGGAACGCTCTCGCTGGACCATCTCGATCAGATGACCGACACCCAGGCTGTGGAGTATCTTACCTCCTTTGATGGGGTCGGACCGAAGACAGCAGCCTGTGTGTTGATGTTCGCCTCGCGACGGCCTGTTCTGCCGGTTGATACGCATGTTCATCGTTTGGCCATGCGGCTGACGTTGATTCCCCAGAAGACCACCGCCGACCAAGCACACCAACTCCTGCAGAGCCAGCTTGCCAACGAGCAGGTCATCGATTTTCATGTGCAGTCGATCCGCCACGGGCGACAGCTCTGCAAGGCCCGTCGCCCTTTATGCCACCAATGCGTTCTGCAAGATCGTTGCCAGGCCGCCCCAGAGTATCTTGAGCACGGCGTCACCAAGGCCGCTCGAGCCGCTCGTGTGAGGGAACTCCTGGCACAACTCGAAGAATCCGGCCTCTTCGCCCCTCAACAGTCACGCACCCACACAATGCCCGGCCGCTAGTTTCCACCCCGCTGATGCTACGGAGTTCCCCCCGATGCCCGATGAATCCTCAACCGCAACAGCCCAAGAGGCCAAGGCTGGTCCTTGGGGAACGATGTCACCGACGGTGATCGCTCAGCTCAAGCCTCAAGATGCCCGCGAGGTCCGATCGTTCAAACACAACCGGCCGCAGCTCTCCTGCCGGATTGATCCGACAGGGCGTTTCCTCTTCGCCGGGGCCCAAGACGCTCTCTTGCAGAGATGGGACCTTGCCAGCGGGGACAAGATGACCTTCTCTGGCCATGAGAGTTGGGTCAAAGCGTTGGCCTTTGCCCCGGGCGTGCTGCTCAGTGGCGACTATGCAGGGCGGTTGATGGGTTGGGATTATGCTGCCGAGGATTTCAGCAAGCCGCTGTTTTCGTTAGAGGCACACGATGGTTGGCTTCGGGCGCTTGCTGTCAGTCCCGACGGCAAGACCGCAGCGAGTGTGGGCAACGATCAAGTCGTTCGCCTCTGGTCGTTGACAGAGGGCCCGCCCCAACTGCAAACCAAGCTCTTGGGTCACGAGGCTCACATCTACAATGTGGCCTTTTCTCCTGATGGCCAAAGTTTGGTGACAGCCGACCTCAAGGGCGTGATCAAACATTGGGATCTGCCCAGCGGTCGCCAGCAGCGTCAGTTCGTCGCCAAAGATCTGCACAAATACGACAAAACGTTTCGCGCCGATATCGGCGGCGCCCGCGGGATGACGTTCTCATGGGATGGCAAGCGGCTGGCTTGCTCGGGGATCACCAATGTCAGCAACGCCTTTGCTGGCATCGGCAATCCCGCCGTCGTGCTCTTCGAATGGGAGACCGGCGAGCAAACACACCTTTTCAAGCCAGCGGGCAACTACCGAGGCGTCGCCTGGGGTGTGGATCTGCACCCTGGCGGAATGGTGATCTCGGCTGTAGGTGGTTCCTCCGGCGGCAGCTTGTGCTTCTGGGATCCCCAGCGAAAAGACAACAAGAAGTCCGAGCCGACATTCCAGTTCAAGCTTCCCACCGTCGCCCGTGACCAGAGCATGCACCCGGATGGGATCCATCTGGCCGTGGCCCTGGTCGATGGCACCATTCGCCTTTACGATCTCTCTTCCAAAAAGCCTCAATCGTAAGGTCCTGCCCAGCGGCCCGGGGGTAGTGTCCCTGGAGAGATCATTCCGAGCTCACCGGTTTTGAGCTCACCGGTTCTGAGCTTACCGGTTCTGAGCTTACCGGTTCCGAGCTCACTGGTGGTCTGGGTCCGAGCTGGGGGCCTCCTGCCGCAGCGGCTGCTCCGGCGGACAGGTTTTGGTTTTGTGGTCGCAGAAAAACCGCCTTGGCGAACCAACCAGAGCCGGGCTCGGTGATGACATAGACGCCTGCCATGCCGAAGTAGCCTTGGATCGCGTTGAAGGGAGGAAGGAGTTTTCCGTTGAGGCGGACTTGTTCCCGGTTGGCCCCAATAAGGGTGCGGAGAAAGAGTCCAAAGAAAGAATCTTCCTCCTGAAGCTTTCCTTGTCGGGCCAAACCGAAGGTGAGCCGCATTCCCTCTCGTGTATTAATAAAGGCACGGATTGCCGCTGGGCCGTTGTGCATCTGCTGCAGTTGATTCCACACTTGGAGAAAAGCGGGGTTGTCGGCCAGCGGCTGTGCAGCCACGGGGTTGGCGAGCACTTGCTGCAACAGCCCTGTCTGAGAGGCAATCAGCAGATGGTCGTGGGCCACGCAAATGATACGCGGGGGCCGAGGCTTGGCGGATTTGCCTGCCCGGGCTCGCCGGCGGACCTCGGCAGGAGCCTCATGAAACTCATAGGCGGTATACTGACCGAATCGCTTGACTTTGACGTTCGGGTCGTCTCGCACACTGCGGGCGATATTTTGGGCCAGCAACCTGGGGTTATTCGAGGGCAAGGCCATCACCGACTGTCGGCTCTTGACGGTGATCGGTGTTTCTACCAGCGATAGCGTTTCAACCTGATTTCCCACCAAACGAACCAAGTCGCGGCCCAGGTTGATTCCAGGACCATTGGGGGCTTCTTCGATCCCTTGGATGGTATCCTCCCAGCCTCCTGGATCCTGGAGGGCCTCGTCAAAGAGCTGACCGAAGGACTGAAAGGCCTTTTGAGTATCCCAGTTGGCCGAGACGAAGCCGCTAAGTGAACCAGGGGCGAAGGAGGGGGGCTGGTGGTTGGGGGAATTCGGCAGCGTTAAGATGCGTACCCCTTTATCGACAGGCAATTTCGGAGCGTAAGCAGCTGCCCGGATGATTGTATCCGTTTTGCCAGGCACAAGTTCGATCGTTCCCCCTAGGCCCTGGACCGCGTCAAAGCCCTGATTACGGGCCAGGCGGAGCACATCGATCTCATCTTCTGCTGGTTTATCATTGGGGAAATCCGCCCTTCGCAGCGCCAACAGCGGAACGATCCGAGCAAAGACGGCCAGATCATGTCGAGGAGGCGCGACGCCGATGTCTTGTTGGATGCGACGCATGACGCCCTGGAAGACAGGCGATTTGTCCAAAGCCCCCAGGCGGGGCCTTTGGGGGAGATCGGGCCAACTAAGGATGATTCGCTTGAGCGTCCGCCAGTCGGTGCCGATCACCAAGAGCCCATCGCGGATGAAGTAGCAGAACTCCGTGCGTTGGCGGAACATCCGCGGCCGTTGCTTCTTGGCAACTTGAGGAACTTGGTAAACGGCAAATCTCGTTTTGGCTTGGTCGAGACGAGGTTCATCGGGAAAGCCCCCTTGTGTCACTCGGCTGTTTTGCTGTCGCAAGGACCGATCGATCGTGGCGAGTGTTTGTTGGGCCTGAACGAGGTTGTTGCGGATATTGGCCACAATCACCACCGAAGATCTGCCCACAACTGGCGCACGATCATTGGGATTGGCCCGAGGCACACGGCACACAGCCACGTAGGCCTCACCGGTCGGGAGGTCCAAAAGCTGTTGCCAGGTCACCCCCAGGTCGATCCCAAAGTTGGTCCAATGCTCAGCGATCAGTTCACGAAAGTGCTTACTAAAAGCCCACATCAGCCGATCGTTGAGGGCCTGACCCAACTGGCATCGATTCCAATGTTCTCGCAGACGCTGCAAGTTGGGCGTGCCCACCATCAACACAGCATCGCTGGGCAAAACCCCCAGCGCGTTGGGCAGTTGCTGAGCCGGTCGCGCGGCAGGTTGTTGCGAGAAGGCAACCTGGGGGGCCAAGAGGAAACTGAGCAGCAACAAGGTCAGGCCAATGAGAATCCGAAATGTTCTTGGCCCAGGATAGCCGTCTGGCCTTCTTGTCTGCGCACTCAGTCCGGCAACCTGTGGCCTATCGGACGCCCGGATCGCCGGGCTGAGCAGTAGGCGTCTTCGAATACTTTCCAGGGATTCATTAAGAACCATATTGAGGCCATCAGTTGGGAGAGACTCGAAATCACCAACCCAACGCTCGGACTGACGCCGGGTGGTTGGGATGTTCCCGGCCTGGGCGGCTGTCATCGGTTGCCTCCTCGGCAGCGAAATGTTCTGAAGAATCTCTCGGCTCAGTCTGCTCGCTTCGCTGGGCTTTCCATTCCGGTCGCTTGATCCGGCCGGGCGACATCTGGGACAGTCCAACCAACTCCTGCTGTTGGGGAAAAGTCTTGCTCGTCCAAAACGCTGGATAGGCACAACAAACCGCTGAGTTCGTAGCCTTTCCACCAACCGGACGAGCCAAGATTTTCCCCAACCTCAGTAGGAGCACTCACTTGTTAAGAGCATCCTCTTTTCAAGAGTGTCTTCATGCTGAGATGATTCTCGAGGGGCCAGTTGGTGGCAGCCGCTTTGACCAATGCTCCGACGGTGAAACAAGCTCGCTTTGGCAAAACTATAATCCACGTTCTTCGCAAGCGACGGATTCTAGCTCGGGTCTGCTCAGCTAGCCAGTTCAGTATCCGCCTCTCAGGTGCTTGCGGTTGCAGCAGTAACCCATGCAGCACTTCTCGTTCCGGTATTTTGGAATTTTTCGCTGTGGGGCTTCCGTTGCCGTTGGGATTGGATCGGCTGCTTCCCGCAACTCTGTTTTCGGCGTTCGTGTTGCGAATCGATCTGACTGAACAGCAAATGTTGGTCACATAAACGCTGTCGATTGCAAGAAATTCTTGTGTGTCATTGCAAAGGTTATTCTTCAACAAGACTCCTGAAGAGCTAGCGTCCTTTGCAGAGCTTAGCTCCAGAAGCTGTCCCCTCGCATGAGAAGCTGAGTTTGGGGATGAGTTTCCTGGTTAGAGAATTGGTGAACCGCCTGATTGCTGGCCTGGCCAGTTGCCGCAGTGTCCAGTTGCCGCAGTGTCCAGTTGCAGGGATGTCCAGGCTGAATCGCTTGTTAGCACAATGAAGTGTTCAGGGCTGAGTCTGGGCGGATGTTGGAGACTGTTGGTCGGCTGAGCTGTTTTGAGCTGAGGGTTGCTCAGGTTGCTGGTTTTGGCCTGGCTCTTGGGAACTCGAGGAGCTTACCGATTTCTCTCGGGCGTTGCGTCGGCGCGGGGGATCCAGATAGCGATAACCTGCATTGGGGTTGTTGCGATCGTAGGCAAAGGCGTCGCGGTTATCGAGGAAGTGCTTAACATACCGCACAGGGATGGCAAAGCCCAATCCCTCGGCATCGACCCGCTTGAGGCTGGGAACACCAACAACCTGCCCGCGGAGATTAAACAGTGGTCCCCCTGAATTGCCTGGGTTAATCTGAGCGGTGGTCTGCAGGAATAACTTGCCGGCGCCGTTGCGATTGGCGCTAATGATACCCTGAGAGACCGTCCGTTCCAGCCCCAAGGGATTTCCAATAGCGAAAACAGTATCACCTACCCGTCCCCCATCGGTGCCAGCCAGCACGACGCTTTGGAACTGATAGTTCTTTTGCGGAGGGAGCTTCAATAAGGCCAGGTCGAAGAAGGGGTTGAGGGCCACGATTTTGACGTTTTCGATCTGCATTTTCTGAAAATCGTCGTCCTTCTGGCGAAAGATCGTCACGGTGATCTCGGTTTCGCCGTCGATCACGTGATGGTTGGTCACGCAGTATCCCTTCTGATTGATGATGAATCCGGACCCCAAGCCCCCAGGGGTGCGAATCAGTACAGCCGCCTCGCCAAATTGAGCCGCCAGATCCCGAACAGTGCTCGGCGGCAAGTTTGATACAGAATAAAACCCGCCAGAGTCTTGTTCTGGCTTTGGATTGACGGGAGCTTCTTCGGAGGATTGTCGGCGGCTGAGGATCTGTGAGACGGGCACTCGGAGGATATCGACGCCAACGTCGACGATGAGCTCGTTGGATCGCTCTTTGAGAACCTCTCCCCGCAGCGAGTAACCCCCCTTGAGAGTTAAGGTCTCCAGGGCTATCCCGGGGGCCGCCAAGCCGAAGAAACAACTCACGGCAAGACAACCCAGCCACATCCCCCAACGGTCAAAAAGCATGAGGCACTTCCTTATGTGCAAGGCCCGTTTTTGCAAGTCCAGTGTGTCGTCTTCGTCGAAACCTACTGGCAAAGCCTCGGTGAGAAGCCTCCAGGCTTAGTCGCTTAATTGTAGGCCCGCGACAGGTCAGCCTAGCAGATCCGAACTCGACTGTTCCAGATTCCGCAACCACCTCCATCTTTTCGAGGGTTCGCCAGAGGTCATTTCTTGGCACGTTCTCTGGGCCGCGACGATCGTCTGCGGACCACCTGGACTCTGTTGAACGTTAGGGACGATCTCGTTTCTCTGGCCATTGGGGGGTTCGAGATGATCTCTCGTTTCCAGCCACTCTGCTGGATGTTCCGAATCGCGATCGGTTGGTCTCTCCAGTCCGTTGGGTGGTTCTGATTTTCAGGGGCTGGAACGATTTTCCCGGGCTGGAACGATTTTCAGGGGCCCGACGGTTTGGCCTGAGGCCAATGAGTCAGCAGGAAGCTCAAGCAACGCTCCACCAAGGCAGCTTCCCGTGTGAGCGTAGAGAAGTGGGTGGTCAGCCCACAATCGCCGGCCAACGGCAGGGCCTCAGCCCACCGGACCCTGCAGCCACCAGCTGGTTGAGGCACCAGTCGATCGACCTCGACAGTTCGCTCCAGGCCGTTTCCCAACTCGAGGATCCTTCTCACCTACTTTCCTGATCTTCACTCGGCAGCCCCCATCGCCGAAGGGGCGGATTGAGGTGAGCCCCATGCTGCTTTAGGATGAGAAGCATGGCAGCAGCAAGCCCCGCGCCGTTGGCCCAGAAGGATTTTGGGAGGCAACTCGGCTGCTGGTCAGCCGACACTCCTTGTGACCTGCCGCCTTGTGACCTGTCGCCTTGTGACCTGTCGCCTTGTAACCTGTCGCCTTGTGACCTGCCGCCTTTGAGGTCGCCTCTGCCGTTGGCCTTGAGCTATCGGCGGCAGTGCTCCATCCTGTCAGAAGGTCTGTCAGTGAGAGACCTTCTTGTGGTCAATAATAATACGGCTCACCGAGCGAGACACTATGACACGAACGTACGATGTGATCTGGAAACGCGTTTCATTCCTCTTGTTGATGATGGGGGGCTTTGCGGGATTGGCGCAAGCCCAGTCCCGGAAAGCGGCGGACACGTTTCACTTTCAACAAAATGATATCGTGGCCATTGTCGGCAATGGTCTAGCGGATCGAATGCAGCACTTCCCTTGGGTGGAGACGGTGCTGCAGAGTCAGTTGAAAGGGAAAAACGTTCGTTTTCGCAACATGAGCTTCTCCGGGGATATGGTCAACAAAAGGCCCCGGAATAAAGGCTTCACCAATGATGAGCAGTATCTCGCCCATGTTGGGGCCAATGTTGTGTTCGTTTTCTACGGATACAACGAATCCTTTGGTGGGCCCACCAAAGCCGCTGCCTATCAGCAGGAGTTGGTGAAGCTGGTCGATCGATACCAAGTGGTGGGACGGAAAAACGGCAAAGATCTCCGGTTTGTCCTCTTCAGCCCCATCGCCTTTGAGGAGACGGGCGATCCGAACCTTCCCGATGGCATCCAGCAGAATGCCAACCTAGCCGCCTTCACCGAAGCCACCCGGCAAGCCGCCCAGCAGGCTGGAGTGACCTACGTTGACCTCTACTCCCCGACCTTCCAGCTGTTTCAATCCAGCCCAGAGCGCTTCACCATCAACGGCGCTCACCTCAACGAAGAAGGCTACAAACAGCTTGCTGAGGTCGTCTCCAAGTCTTTGCTGGGCAAAACGATTCCACTAGGGGATCAGCTGGCTGGGATTTACTCAGCTGTACAAGAGAAGAACTGGCACTGGCACAACCGCTACCGGGCGACTGACGGGAACGACATTTGGGGCGGCCGTTCGGGGCTTCGTTTTGTTGGCGGCCAGAGCAATGCGGATGTGCTCAAGCACGAACTGGTCATGCTGGATGTGATGACTGCCAACCGTGACGCAGCGATTTGGGCTGCCGCCGAAGGCAGGAGTTTTCAGGTTGATGACAGCAACGTTCCTCCCCCTGTGGAGGTGAAATCCAACGTTGGGGGCAAGAGCAGAAGTTCCAGCGCCAAAAAGGAAGGAAGCCTTCGGTACCTCAGCCCTGAGGATAGCATCGCCAAGATGCAGGTCCCCGAGGGGTTTGAACTGAATGTGTTTGCCTCGGAGGTTCAGTTCCCGGATCTTGCTAACCCAGTGCAGCTGCAAGTCGATAGCAAAGGTCGCCTCTGGGCGGCAAGCTGGAACACCTACCCCAAGTGGGAACCCGGCAAAGAGATGAACGATAGCCTCATGATTTTTGAGGATACCGATCGGGATGGTCGAGCCGACAAACGGAAGATCTTTGCCTATGTCCACAACCCGTTGGGGTTTGAGTTTTGGGGTGGTGGCGTGCTTGTCACCTCCGGGCCTGACCTTCTGTTTTTGAAAGACACCGATGGCGATGACAAAGCGGATGTGCGATACCCCATCCTGCAAGGGCTAGGCACAGCTGACACACACCATGCGGCGAATAATCTCATCTACGGCCCTGACGGAGGGATTTATTGGCAAAGCGGTATCTTTCTGGTGCATAACCATGAGACGCCCTGGAAGCAGAATCTGAACATCGGTGCTTCGGGCATGTACCGATTTGATCCTCGGACTTTCGCGATCACCCCGATTGCCGGCAACAACCCGAACCCTCACGGGACAAGCTTCGACTACTGGGGCTATTGCTATGCCAACGACGGCACTGGCGGACGATCTTACCAAGTGCGTCCGCACGGGAATGGCTTCAAGATGTTCACCTTGTTGCAGAAAGAGTTCCGCCCGGTGGCCGCCAATGCCATCCTCTCGTCGGAACACTTCCCCGAAGAGATGCAGAACGACTTTTTGATCTGCAATGTCATCGGGTTCTTGGGTGTCAAGCAGTACGATCTCGACCGAGATGGGGACGGCAAGAAACGGGCCTTCGGTGAGGTTTGGGGCACACCGGGGAAGGAACTGATCAACAGCAAGGATCGAAACTTCCGTCCTAGTGATGCGATCGTTGGCGAGGATGGGGCGTTGTATGTTGCCGACTGGCACAATATGATTATCGGGCACATGCAGCACAACATTCGCGATCCCAACCGCGACCATTCCCACGGCCGAATCCTTCGTCTGACTGTCAAAGGACGACCACTGCAAAAGGCAGTCAAGATCCACGGGCAACCCATCGAGGCGTTGTTGGAGAACCTGAAGCATCCGGTCAACGGAGTTCGTCACAGAACTCGCGTTGAGTTAAGCGCTCGGGATTCTGCAGAAGTGATTGCCGCAACTCAAAAGTGGATCAAGGATTTCGACGCCAACGACGAGAAAGAAGCTCACCATCTTCTGGAAGCACTTTGGATGCACCAGCAACACAATGTGCGAAACGAGGAGTTACTCAACAGGCTGTTGGATTCGAAGGTCAAGCACGCTGTTGTCGCCGCCAAGACGGTCAAGCACTTCTGGCACACAGTGGACATCACCGGCGCTGGCGAGTTTGTGGCCGAACCAGAAGTGGAGTTCGTTGACTTCCAAGTCCCCAAGCATCTCAGTTTTGACGACCAAAAGGCATACAAACTCGGAGCCGAGATCTACCAGCGGCATTCTCATTGCATGACCTGCCACCAGGCCCACGGTAAAGGACTGGGCAATACCTATCCGTCTCTGGTGGGAAGCCCCTGGGTCAACGGGAGCGAGGAGCGTTTGGTCAAGCTGACGCTGCACGGGATGTGGGGCAAAATCGTCGTCAATGGCAAGACGTACGATCCCTCCCGAGGCACGCCCCCGATGACGGCGTTTCGTTCTCTCCTCAAAGACGAAGAGCTCGCAGCTGTGTTGACCTTCGTTCGCAACACATGGGACAACCGGTCCTCGCCGATCAGCCCCGAGACCGTGCGGAGAGTTCGCGCCGAAACAATTGACCGCACCACGTTTTGGAGACCTGAGGATTTGCTTGCTGAACACCCGTTGGAGGCGTCGCTTCAATTGCGGGATATCGGCATCGATCCTGAGGGATTCTCGAATAAGGCCCTGGAAGATGAACTGCTCGGCACCTCGGCCTCAGAACTGGCAAGAGTCGCCTTGACCCGCGGCGATGCCCAGAGGGGCAAAGAGGTCTTTTACAAGTCAGCAGCCGGGTGCTTCGCCTGTCACCACCCACCGGCTGGCGCGACTCGCCTCGGCCCCGATCTGTCGAAGATCAAAAGAACTCGTACCAACGAGGATTTGGTCGAGTCGATCCTGCGGCCGTCGAAGTTAATCGAAAAGGAATATGCCCAGGTGAGCGTCGTCACCGCTGAGGGCAAGATTTACACAGGCCTTCGGGTGCAGGAGAACGACAAGCAACTTATTTTGCGAAACCTAGCGCAACCCAAACCGATGACGATCTCCAAAGATGATGTCGAAGAGGTCTTTGAATCTCGCACATCGCTGATGCCCGCGAATCTCACCAGGCAACTGAAGAGTCGACGCGAATTCGATGACTTGATCAAATACCTCATCGAGCTTCGCAAGTAGTCAGCCGTTCTGCCACGATCGCCGACAGACCAGTTGGTCACTCGGCGATCATGGCTTTCGCCTCAGATGATTGCCAAGTGCCTCAGCCGCCCTCTGCGAAATACGCAGGGGGCTTTTTTGTGTGCCACGCAAAAAGACCCTTTGATTGCAAGGCAGATTCTATGAATTCCCTGGCAAGTTCTCGACCACATCGTGCACGTTCCACCGACAATCCGGGCTTGCGTTGGTCGCCCTGGGTCGAATGGTTTTCTGGGGCTCAGGAAGAAGCTGGCACGAAGTCAGAGCAATTACCTGGAGGGAACGCCCTCCGTGGCGTTCTGGTTCTCGGGAAGTATCTCCAATGTGATGCCATTGCCTCGGAGTGTCCGTTCGGATCGACGGAGCGTTTGGCCAAGTTCCCACAACACCAGCACTCCGCTTTCAAGCGGTGAGCATCACTCTTTGGCGAAGGCGGAATCGAAAGACGTCTGGCTGGGGCTGAAGGAGAGATCGTCTTTGATGTACTGAGCGGCTTCCTTGGCGCCCTGTTCTCGGGCCATGTTGGTATCCTCCCATTCCACGCTCAGAGGCCCGTCGTAGCCGATCTGGTTGAGAGCGCGGATGATATCGTCAAAGGCGACATCTCCTCGACCAGGGGAGCGGAAATCCCAGCCGCGATTGCGATGGCCCCAAGGAAGGTGGCTGGACAAGATGCCGGTGCGGCCGTTGGTGGTGATTGCCGCGTCCTTAATGTGAACGTGATAGATCCGTTCGCCGAAGCGATAGATGAATTCGACCGGATCAACCATCTGCCAGAGAAGGTGGCTGGGGTCGAAGTTGAAGCCGAACTCAGGGCGGTTGTTGATCGCCTCCAGGGTTCGCTCAGCTGTGTAAAAATCGTAAGCGATCTCTCCAGGGTGAACCTCCAAGGCAAACTTGACCCCGCATTCCCCAAAGACATCGAGAATCGGATTGAACCGATCGGCAAAGAGTTGAAATCCTTCATCGATCATCGCCGGATCGGTCGGCGGGAAGTCGTACACCAAGTGCCAGATGCTGCTGCCGGTGAAGCCGTTGACCACCGAGACGTCGAATTTCTGGGCCGCCCTGGCAGTATCTTTCAGTTCCTCAGCAGCACGTTGGTTGACCCCCTCGGGCACACCATCCCCCCAGACAGCCTCCGGCAAGATCGCCTTGTGCCGCCTGTCAATGCGATCCAGCACGGCCTGGCCAACCAGGTGCGCACTGATGGCATGGCACTGCAGCCCATGACGCTCCAGTTGCTCTCGTTTTTTCTGGCAGTAGTCCGACTCATTGACGGCTTTTTGCACCTCAAAGTGATCGCCCCAACAAGCTAACTCCAAGCCTTCATAGCCAAAATCCTCTGCCGCCATCCGAGCCAAAGTGTCCAAGGGCAAGTCGGCCCATTGGCCGGTGAACAACGTAATCGGTCGTGCCATGTTGCGATCCTCAGATTCGATGATGGGTCAAATGATCTGGCCAAGAATTTCCAGCCGACTCGAGACTACCAAAGGCTGCCCGAGCGTTTCCCGGCCCGAGCGTTTCCCGGCCCGAGCGTTTCCCTGCCCGAGCGTTTCCCTGCCCGAGCGTTTCCCGGCCCGGCCAAAGTGTCTGTGCCTCTCTGAGAGTTTCCGTGCCTGGGGAGTCTCTTCGAGCCTGCCACAAGTGCGGCTGGGCCACAACTGCTGGGCTAAGACCGCCTCGGCGTACCTACTCTCAGCTCTCCCTCGCGACCATCCCCCGTCAGAACAGGAGGCTGCAACGCCCGGCCAATCGAGAGTGGGACGGGACAGTTCTGCGACAGTCGCTTCATGGTCAGATCTGAAGGGAATCCGACAAGTGTGCGGATATTCTGTCATACCCCCCCTGCGTTGCAAGGCGGTCTCAGAACGCCAACCTTGGTCAACTTCCGCATTTCCCCCACCAATACCCATCAAAAGCTTGCCCTGAACAAGCTGTCTTGCCCTGTTGTCCGTGCCCGCTTCAGCAGATCGCCTTGTTCAACTGAGGCCAGCTCAGCAGAGACACACCTGGCAGACCCACACCAGGCGGATCCCCATCCGGCAGGTCCCATCAGGCAGGCCACATCAGGCAGACGCGTACTTCGCGTGTTGTCGGTGACTCTCATGTTCTTCCCTCCTGCTGCCTCACGTTAAGATGGGTTCGCAGATCCAAGCGAGAGCTCGACAAACGCTCGATCTGCTGAGGGAACATCCGTCTGGGAATGTGTTTGTCAGTTCAGTTCGAGGGGAGCGATCCATGCTTTGGTTGTCCGTCCCTGCTCGTGTTGTGGTTTTGGTTCTTCTGATGCAAGGCGTTGGATGGACCGACTCGGTTCAGGCGGCAGGGATCGTGGAAATGGAAATTGTCACCGACCCGCGTTCGTCCGCTTTGGTGGCCCAGCGATGGACGGCGGTGCTGAGTCAGTCGGGCGTCTCTCGGGTACGGATTCGCGCCAGCCGCCGCGGTGACAAAGTCCAAGTCACCACCGCCGGGACGGACAGGCGACCGGTCTACCAAGTGATGGGATCGCTGGACTCACGTGGCACCCTCAATCTCCCGGGAGGGCGTTTTCAGCAGGGGGACCGGAGCAAGCTCCGCCAGTGGGTTGAGGAGCTCAAAACCTGGGGCCCTCAGGGAGCACCCCAAGGGCAACCGGCCTACGGTCTCAACGCAGAGCAGTTAAGCACCTTGCTGAAGGATCTCAGCCAACCGGTTGTTGTCTCCACCAGCTCTTTGCAAGAGGCTAAGGCTTTCGATCAGATCGTTGGCAAGCTGCAGGTCCCCGTCGAACTCGATCGTGCCACCGCAGGCTCCCTGCGTCACTCCAGGACCGTCGGCGTCGAGTTGCAAGGGCTGGCCAGCGGAACAGCCCTGGCCTACGTGTTACGCCCCAGCGGGCTGGTCTTTCGACCCCAGCGTCTCCCCTCCGGAGAGATTCGGCTCTTGGTTCAACCAAGCAATCAAGTGGAAAAACCCTGGAGCATTGGCGTTGCTCCGGAACAACGAGACAGCGAGATCCTTCCTGTGTTGCTGGAGTTCTTGAAGGTGGAAATCGAGCCCACCCCCCTAGCAGAAGTTCTCCCGGTCATCCAGGGGCGAGTGAAAGTTCCGTTTCTGATTGATCAAAATCAATTAGTCAAACACAGAGTCGACATCTCTCAAGTCAAAGTGAGCCATCCCTCCAAGAAAACTTGGTACCAGGCTTTGTTGCGTCATTTGCTGCGACAGGCCCAGCTGAAGCATGAACTGCGTCTGGATGAAGCTGGCAAGCCGTTTCTCTGGATTACCACCCTCAAACCTTAATGCCTGAAGGTTCTCAGAGGCACGCAGAGTATGTGGCGGCCAACGCCGAGGCGTCAGCCCGCCTGTGCGGCCGAGTCCGGTTGAAGGGTTCAGCCCAGAGACCAACCGGCCCAGAGACCAACCGGCCCAGAGAACAACCGGCCCAGAGAACAACCGGCCCAGAGACCCAGCAACTGACGTGGGCAGTTCGCCGAGGACCGTTGCCCAATTCGACTCCTCATCCCAACCACTTGCCTCACGCTCATGCAAGGCCTCCCTCAGGCCAGTTCTGGTCTGGCGTTGTGGTTTGCTTGATGGGGCCGAGGAAGACCGACTTTCCCCGGTTCGGCCGTTGGCCTGGTTGGTCGGGCCATGTGAGTTGCCTGAGCGGCTCTTGATGCCGGCAGAGGCGAACTCCAGAATGCGGCACAGGATTTCTTTTTCTAGACGCCTCCTTCAAGCGTCTTTCGAAACTCCGGTATGGCATTTTCATGACCACCAATCCGTCGATATTGCTTTCCGGCTTTGCTGATGAGGCAGCCAATCAGAAGACCGCAGTCGAGCAATTTGCGGTCTTTGCTGCCTTGGGTCTGCGGTACTTCAGCATCCGCTTTATTGACGCCGGAGAAGGCATCAAGAACGCGATGCAACTTTCCCCTGGGGAGATTGACCATGTTCGCTCGCTGACGGCGGACTACGGCTTGCAGGTCTCTTCGCTGGGCAGCCCGATCGGCAAAGTCAAGTTGCTTGATGTCGACGACGGTTCCTCCAATCGATACCTCCCCTTTCAGCAGTACTTGAAAGAGGACGTCCGCCGAGCGATTGAGCTGGCCACGCGATTTGAAACGAAGCTCATCCGCGGGTTCTCCTTTTACCCACCCCGTCAAGATGAGCCTGAGAAGCATCTTCCCCTGGTGGTCGAGCAAATTGCCCAAATCGCCCAGGCTTGTGATGAGTCAGGCCTGACCTTTGGGCTGGAGTTGGAGGCCAACCTCACTGGACGCACTGGACAGTTGTTGGCCGAGATCCACCGGCAGGTGAACCATCCAGCGCTGATGCTGATCTTTGATGCAGCAAACGTCCTCTGTCAGGGGTACACCTCTGCCGAGTTGTACGATCAGTATTTGGCTTGCAAGCCTGGGTTGGGCTGGTTGCATATCAAGGATTACCTCCCTCCACAACGGCCTGACGCGGGCACGCCCAAGGGCCATGTCGACGAAGACGCGCTTGCCCACTTTGTCCCCGCCGATTCTGGCGGGTCCGGCCACGAAGCCGTCCTCCGGGATTTTCGGGGCATCATCCCCAGTTTGACAGAGAAACTCCAAGCTCGAGGTGTCCCTGGCGTCTTTCTTGACTTGGAGCCTCACGTCAAAGGTGGCGGGCAATTTGGGGGTTTTAGTGGCCCCGACGGCATGGGCGTCGCCCTACGCTCGCTGTGCAATGTGCTCGATTATGTGGGCATCGACTACCAACTCCGCGATTTCAGCGACATCCAGGCAGCCCGAGGATTTTGAAATTCCCCCTCACCAAGAAACTCGCCTCCAACAGGCAAACGAAACCAACAGGAAAACTTAACTGTCGGAAGAAAACTCGCTTGCAACAAGAAAACTCGCTTGCAACAAGAAAACTCCCTCTCAACAGGGAAATTCAACGGCCGAATGGCCAGTGGGTGCGTCTCTGGCGAAAGGGTTCCTGTCTCAGTCTCAAGTTCAGGACTTGAGTTGGAGCACCCCCGTGTCCGATGAACGAGATGAGCCGCCAATGATCGACAAGCGATGGGATCAACCGGGCTAGTCCACCAAAGTCCACACGGTCGGAGGATCCGACCAACGGCGGCCGGAGAGAAGCAGCGCAATTCCCAACTGCAGCTTCGCCGCACAGAGAGCAGGGAGGCGACCTATGGGCAAACGCAAAGGCGCAATCTGGAGTTGGATGACCATAGCCGCCCTCGTCGGGGTGGTCACCTTGATCGGTGGCTGTGCCTCCAAACCCACCACGTCAAACCCATCGAAAACACTTTTCTCCAACTTCTCAGGCTTGTTTGGAGCCGACGCGGCTAATCCAAAGAAACAATCCCAATCCACCAAAGAACCCAAATCGACAACGCTAGTGGGCACTCAAGCCCCGCCTTCTTCCAAGAGCCAATCGCAAGACAAGAGCCAGCCTGAAGCGAAGGCTTTGGCCAGCTCCAAGAAGCAGGCCGATTTGAAGAGCCAACCGGCCGGACAAGCCCAGGTGGCTGGTTTGACTTCTTCTGGGCATGCTTCCCAAACAGCAAACACCCAGACGAAACCTCAGCAACGACGGACTCAAGCTAGCCCGTCAGCTCCCGTTGTCAAAGTTGACCCACAGCCTTCCTCAAAACCGGCAACATCTCAGACCGCTCAAGCAAGCCGTTCCACAAAATCTTCCCAAGACAAGGTGCCTTACACAGAGCTTTTTGGGTCTGGCTCTTCGCGCCAGGTAAGTTCAGCGAAGCAAACGACTGCAGCCAGCACACGCTCGAGACGCTCAACGGCCTCCGCCCGTTCGACAGTCGCAGCTCGTTCGCAAAAAACATCCAGTCGGCCGGTGGCTTCGACCCGTTCAAAGGCCTCAAAAAGCTCGCCGTCAACCGGTGGGATGATCGGGACGACGGTTTCCTCAAAAAAGAGACTTCGTTACCCAGTGACCCCGGAGACGATCCAGCCGCGTGTGCCTTTTATTGTGCCCGCTCGTCGGGGAGAGTCGGCCAAGACATCCTCCAATACGGTTGCCTCCAGTCCGGTCACTTCCACTCAGTCAACCCACAGTGCCGATTCCCCAAGTGTGCAGTCCACGGCTTCAGCGAAGAGCCAAGCGGAGACCAAACAAACAAAAGGTCCAACCAACAACCAGCTGGCTTCAAACGCACCAGCTAAGGACGCATCCGTTCAAGAGAAGTCCGCTCAGGACAAGTCGGAGACTCAAGTTGCCGCCAGCAACGCCTCAAGACCCTCGAACAGCTCAACACAAGGCAGGCGATCTGCCGAGCTGGCTGAAACAGCCTCTCCCAAGCCAGCAAGTCAGTTAGCTGACAAGTCAGCCGACGATCGGCCTGATGGGGAAGACCTTTCCGGCAAGATGGCTTCGAGCCGGGATTCGTCTGCCGGCGAGCAAGCCGCCGGGAGCCAAAGCACCAAGGCTGAGAAGAGTTCGCAGCTGGCTGACTCGCAGGTCAAGGACAGTCCTGCCAAGAAGAGCCAGTGGGGAGAATCTGCAGAAGAAGCTGAGCAAATTGCTCAAGCAGGTTCAACCAGCCGGCCTTCTCACCAAGGGTGGCGTGTGGCTGGCCAGCCCGACACTGCCGGTTCAGGCCATGATCCCCAAATCGAATATGGCTTTGACTTTGTGTTGGCCCTTATTCAACAAGCTCGCGCGAAATATGCCAAGGTCCGCAACTACGAGGCCCATCTGGTTTGGCAAAACTCCCAGGGTGGTCAACTAGGGCCCCACAATCATGTTGCCTTCCGCTGCCGCACCGCCGGCAACGCCTTGCAGATCGGCTGGGACCCCGATCCCAAGCAGGGACGACAGTGGCTTTACGCTCCTCTTGCGAAGGCTACCTCAGGAAAGGACCGCTCCACCAGCAGCGCCGCAGCAAGCGGGGAGAACACTTTGTTGGTCCGCGAGGAGACGTCCTATGGTTGGCTCAAACGCCAAGTGCCCGTTGACGATGCGGTGGTTCTGGCGGTCCGGCCCAAGCCGGTGAATCGATGGGGCATCGAGCCGCTGATCAAGGAGCTGGAGCAGGCGGCAGCTAACTCCCAATCTCGCGGGCGTGATCGCTTAAGCGTCCATTACGATGGCCTCAAACCTCTCTCACGAGAAACGGCATTGATGCATCGTGTTGTGGTCGTCGATGAGATTGCCGAAAGCCGAAAGGAATACTACTTTGAGCCCGACTCGGGACTCCCGGTGGCAAGCCGATCGATCGAGGCTGATGGAGAGATCACCGAAGTCGAGCACTACCGGGATTTGGCTGTCGATTTGCGTCGGCTGGATTCCCCGCTGGCCTTTGATCCACGCTTGCTCTCACGTCGCTAGCGGACCAGCGAGAGAAGCTCGTGCAGAGAACATGCACGCCTTCGTCTGGATCACGGTGATTCTTGAGACGGGGATTCTTGAGACGGTGATTCTTGAGACGGGGATTGTGAGGCGGGGATTCTTCGGGGAGTGCTGGGGCTCACTCGCCTTCGACCCACTCTTTCCAGGCTTCAATCTGCTCAGGGGTCAGACCGCTTTCGCGTTGGATTTCCTGATCGATGCGTGTGTCAGTTCCTGGCAAGATCACGCTGACGCTCAGGCGGCCATCTTCGCCGTAGCGATAGTAGACCTCGACAGGGCTAAGAGCGGGGAGGTCTGGGGGAAGGGTGTCGATGACGCACTGCCCAATGGTGGTGCAATCATCGGGGTTTTGGCTTTCGCCTTCGAGAATCGTGACTTTGAGGGATTTTTGGTTAGGTTCGCTGGTCTTGAAGGTACGCTTGGCAGCAGCCGGCAGTGGGGTGTTTCGGGGGATGAGCACGACGTTGCGCCTCAGGCCGGTGCTGCGACTCTTGCCGACGACTCCCAAACTGTGAGAGTTCACGTTCTTAACTCGGAAACCGGCTTGTTGTCCCCGAGCTTCGACCTGAACAAGTCGAGCCCGGAGAGCAGCTCCATGTGCGACCGCCTCGTCAGCTGAAACGCTATCGTCGGGGTCCTTCCCTGAGAGGTTTTTCAGCATCTTGCGGACCATCGGCATGCGACTGGAGCCACCAACCATCAGGATCCGGTCGATCGCCGCCCAGTCGAGTCCTGCGGTTCGCAACACATGACGTGTGGTGAACTCTGTGCGGTCCAGCAGGTCCCGTGTCATGTCCTCGAACTGATCCCGGGTCACCTCCACCCGAGTGGCATGGCCATGATAGTCGCAGGTAATTGAGCAGCGACTGCGGGCCGAGAGAGTCCGCTTGGCATCCTCACAGTCCCGCCACAGCTTGGAACTGATGTCGTGGTCCTCACGGGGGTCCAGACCATGTTGAGCTAAGAATTGCTCAGCCACATAGTTGACCAGCCGCATATCCCAATCACGGCCTCCCAGTTCGACATCCCCGTCGGTGGCGATGGCCTTGAATTGGGTGCCTTTGATCTCCATGACCGTCACGTCGAAGGTCCCGCCGCCCAAGTCGTAGACCAACACCCGTAAGTCCCCAGTGCTGACGCCTTGGGTGTTGAGAAATCCCTGCCGAAATCCGAAGGAAACTGCCGCGGAGGTCGGCTCGTTGATGATGTCCAAGACCTCAAGCCCGGCGATGGCGCCGGCGTCTTGGGTGGCCTTCCGGCGAACCTCGTCAAAGAACGCCGGGACGGTGATTGCGCATTGGGTGAACGGCCCGATCCTCTTGGTTGCGTCGTCTTTGAGCTTTTTGAGGATGCAAGCCATGATGACCTCCGGCGGATACTGAAAGCCATCGATGGTCTTGTGATAGACCACACGGCCCATATCCCGCTTGGCCATATCGGCAATCCGGGCGGTCTCGGTCCCCATGGCCTTGACGGCCTCTTTGCCGACGATGATGTCACCAGCGTCAAACAACACGACACTAGGAGTCAACAAGTCCCCTTCGGCGTTGACCAAGGTGACCGGACGACCGTGCTCGTCGAGGTGGGCGACGGCTGAGAAAGTCGTTCCCAAGTCGATCCCGACAGCAGGCTGTTCTGGGGCAGGCTGTTCTGGGATTGATGGATTGGAGGGTTGGGAGGCCGAACTCATCCGGGTCGTTGCTCCCTGTTGGGGAAGTCTCCAGGTGGGTTGTTGAGAAGTGCCCAACTCTGGAATGTTGGGGATGTTGGCCACCGGTGATGACCTTCGCCCATCGCAGTAAGCTAGCACGAAGCCCCATCACTGAGAAGCCCTTGCCGTGAGAGCCGGAAGACCGCTGAGAGACACACGCGATCCTTAGCGATCACCCGCCCGTTTACGTCTCCCTCTGGCGATTGATCCTGCTATTGCTGTTGGTTTGGCTGATCCTCAAGCCGACGGAGTCCTGGCAAATTGAGGTTCAAAACGTTCACAGACGGCCACAACCAAACCGAGATATAGTACCCCACCATCACTGCCAAGGTGATCAGCACAACATAAGTGAGCAGCCCCATCCCCGAAGAACTCTTCTTGGGGGTTGGCCCAGAAGCCCCGCTTCCCATTTGCTCCGCACTCGGCTGGCCGGATACCCCCTGATGGTTAGGTGATCCACTGCCCTCAGGGACTGAAGCACCCCCCGTCCAGGAGCTCGCCGCGGTTCCTGCTGAGCCCGCCGACCCAGAAGCAGGTCCAGAAGGCACACTCGGCGGTAAGTGACCCGTTGGATGGGTCGCTGATGCCAAGCCTCCCGCGATTTGGGAGCCCGACGGATGGTGACCCTGGACCATCGTGCCGGTTGCTTGCGTGCCCGGCGGATGAGTGCCCGGCGGATGAGTGCCCGGCGGATGAGTGCCCGGCGGAGGTGTGCCCGGCG
>CAZYKP010000087.1:0-37346 GCA_964648025.1 uncultured Pirellulales bacterium
GTGGTATAACTCCTGGTTGCCTTCAGCCTGCGGTCAATCTGGGAGTGTTCCACCTGGTAGTGTTCCATAAGACAGGTGTCCAGCAGGCAGGTGTCCAGCAGGCAGGTGGGTCGGGGAGTGGTTGCCAGAGGCGTGAGGATGAGGCTGGTTGGACTGCGCAGCCTGGTTGGGTTGGTCGGCCATTGGGTGAGCCGCTCCGTGGGGTGCTAAAACTCAGGACAACACTTGTGTAGCCCGGTGACCCCCCAAGAATCAACCACGAAGGTTGCTGGGGTCTACCAGAAGTACCGCCGCAGAGCGACCGGTGGCCTTGACAGAGTGCAGAACATTCAAGAAACGTTGCCGTTTTGTTGTGAAATCCACGAGGGCGGGATTGTTTGACAAAGGGCCTCGGTTGCTCAACCCTTTGGTAAGCATGTTGACATCCTGAGGAGTCGTTGACCAGCCTCCCTGCCGGAGATCGCATTTTCAGCACATGTGAACTGTCTCAGCCCGCCTGAACTGTCTCAGCAAATGACCTGGAGGGTTCGCAAGCTGGGGATGTTGCCCTGAGAACCCGCAGCCGAGAACCCGCAGCCGAGAACCCGCAGCCGAGAACCCGCAGCTGAGAACCGTGAGTTTCTGTGGGACCGAGAAAACGGTTGTCTTCTGCGGTTTGGTTGGGAAGGTTCTTGGTTTCGACTTTCGGGCAAGGTGAGGGATTGTCGGTGACTCTGATCAACAAGTCCAGTCAAGTCAAAGGGCTCGGATTCCGGGAGATCTGGACGCTGAGATCTCTCATCTGTCTTGTCCGACCAGTTTGATCTCAAACAGGTTGGGCCAATTCTTTCCGGTGACAAACAACCGATCGTTCTCAGCGTCGTAAGCGATTCCGTTGAGAACGTCCTCAGGGCGATGCCCCCCATGCAGGTTTTCTAAGTTGATGATTCCCGTGACCCGGCCACTCCGGGGATCGATTCGCACAATCACGTCCTCTTTCCAGACGTTGGCATAAACCTCGCCGTTGATCCACTCCAACTCATTGAGATTGGAAACTGAACGACCGTTGGCTCGCACAACAACCGACCGAACGATCTTGAAGGTACGGGGGTCGACAAATCGCAGCCGGTCCGAGCCATCGCTGAGAATCAGTTGCTTGCCATCATAAGTCAGCCCCCAGGATTGCCCACCTCGCCCATACAGCCGACGGCGGCCTTGCTCTTGAAAGGTGTCAAGGTCGTAAATGATAGCTATCCGGTTTTTCCAGGTGACCTGCACAAGTGACCCATTGACCAACGCCAAGCCCTCTCCGAAGAGACGCTGGTCGAGTTGATGAACCTTCTCCGGTTTGCCCGTTTTCAGGTCCACCTTGCGGAGCGTCGATCGCCCGTAAAGCCCCGTGCTCTCGTAAAGAGAACCATCCTGGAACAAGAGCCCCTGGCAAAACGCTTGCGGGTCATGAGGAAAGGTATTGACGATTTCGTAACTGTAAGAGGTCGGGGGGTCGTTCTGGGTGTCGGGCAACATCAGCAACACCCCGGCAACAACAAGGACAACGACGGAGCCGGTCACCACAAGACCACCCCAAAGGCCCACTCGGCCAGGAAACTGACGAGCCGAGCGGGTTGGGGAATCCGCCGTTTCAGGGCGACTCTGGGAAGATCGGCCAACAGAAGACCGACTTGCAGAAGACCGGCCGGCAGAGGATCGGCCGGCAGAGGATCCGCCGGCAGAGGATCGGTCCTTCATCCTTTGGGCCTGGGCGGTTGTCCTCATGCAGAAATCCTCGCGATGACTTGCCGGTGCTTTTTGGGGGTTTGCCAGAGCTGGAGTGCTCCCACGCAGCCAACAAGAAAACCCGCGGTGCACCTCAGTCAGCTGAGAGGATGCACCGCGGGTTTACTGTAGCTTGTTTTCGCTCAGAGCAGAAGTCAAACAGCTTTGAGGGCCATCATGAGAGCCCTCTGGCACGGCTGTCGAACTCGTGTGTTGTCAGAAGGCCATAAAATTACTTGCGGCGACGAGCGGCCACAACGCCAGCGACCAGACCGAAGATGGCCAAGCTGGAAGGCTCGGGGATGACCGTGCCGGTGGTCTCACCGACGATGGTCCAGGTGCCGACGTTTTCTTCAAAAGCAATCGCACCGCTGTTGGTGTTCCCGAGTCCCAGGATGCCACTGGACCCGACTGGTGCCCATTGACCACTGGTCAGTTCAGCACGAATCGAGGAGTCGAAGACGTCACCGGTATCGAAGAGGTCGTTGAAGTCCACCTGCAGAATCCGACCGTTGACCGGTGTTGAGAATCCACCGAAGTTGCCGGGCTGCCCCGAGTTGGGTGGGCTCATCGAGTCGGCAAAGTTCGTCACACCAAACTCAGTCGACTCAACACCTGGGATTCGCATTTGGATGGTCGCGCCGGGTCCGTTGACCAAGTTGCTCCAGTTGCCGATGGGCAGAGTCGGATTGTCAAAATCGCTATCGAACAGATCTTGGTTTTGCTCAGCGGTCCCAAAGACACCCACGCTGGTTCGCAAGCGAGAACTTCGCACGCCACCCTGACGAGCGATCTCTGAGGTGCCTGTGACGAGGATGTCCGCAACAGTGTCGCTGACCCGAACAATGGTCATCTCGAGTGCAGCGAAGGAGGTGTTGGCCATCGCCAGCACCAACACGAAAGCGGATGCAATGTGAAATTTCATGGAAGTCTTTTCTGAATTTGGAGGGGCAAGAAGTGGGGGACAAGGTTGTGTTATCTGGGGCCCATGACCTCGCCAGCATCATAAAGCAATCTCTGCCAAACTGTTAATGAAAAGATGATGAATTTTGACTTTTAGTTGATTTTGATTCCCACCATCAACCAGCCAGCGGTGAGCAGTCATTGACGGCCAATCGGCCACAATTGAGAGATCAACAGCCATTTCTTTGGTTGCTGTTGGAGTGCCCTGTGCTGATGAAGGACAGCGACTGAGCATTGTGAAGAAATTGTGTGACGCCGATCAGAACTCGCCTGATTTGCTAACCCGGTTTTGTGAGTCACCTTGAGGCGGGTCCCTGGCTGGAAATCGCTTATCCTTCAGGAGGCCTCAGGAATGTTCTCCCGTCGATTCTTACCAGAGGACCCTTCAATGAGTATGAGAATCACGAAGATCAAAGGCAGAGATCTTGCTTGCCCCCAGAGATGGGACATCCCAGAAAGCTCAGGAGATCCCAGAAAGCTCAGGAGATTCCGGAGATGATTTCTTTGCCGAGCCGATTGTCTCGCAAATCTTTTGGAACGCATAAATTAGTTAAAAAGACCGGTATTTATTATGAAATTTCCAGAGTGAGCCTGGATCGGTTGATTCCCAGAGAGCAACCTCCACCGGGTGTGATGGGCCTGCAGGAGTGGTACACTCATGAGATTGAGGTTGGCCCGATGAGGGACTGAGCTGATGTCCACGCACAAACCGTTTGTCGACGCCGTCTTGGCTGATCCTGGCAACGATGTCCCGCGATTGGTTTACGCCGACTGGCAGGAAAGCAGCCAACGAGAAGAGCACCTGGCTCATGCCGAGTTTATCCGTCTGCAATGCCATCTGGCGAAAATGTCGCCCTACGACCTACGTCGGGTGGTGCTGCACAAACGGGAAGGAGAGCTGTTGAGGCAGTGGGAGGATCTCTGGTGTGGCGATTTGGTGAAACTGCGGACGCATCGTCGTCGCGCACGATGGTGGCCTTGGGGCGGTTGGGACAGCAACAACCCTGTTTCGGATCGACCTCGATTTGAGATCCGCTGGGATCGGGGCTTACCGGTGGTCAGGCCGGGCTTTGGGGTCTTGGGAGAAGATTTTGAGTTGTTCGTGGGCCTGGAGGATCTCCGACAGCTGGATGTGGGGCCTTGGTATTACGGGGGGGCGGAGTTCCGCCATCTGGCGGCCGTTGCTCACCTCCATACGGTGAGAATTGACCGACGGACAGTCGAGGCGGAGGACTTGAGCCGGTTGTCCGAGTGTGCCCCTCTCAGACGGCTGGAACTGAAGACCGCCAAGCTAACCATCGCGGGGTTCGCCCAATTGGGAAAACTCAAGCAACTCAACGCCTTGAATCTGAGCCAGACACGCTCAACCGAGGTAGGCCTGGCCCATCTGAAGAAGCTGGCAGGTCTGAACGAACTGGATCTCTCAGCAACCGGGGTGACTGACCAATCCTTGGCCTGGTTGAGCGGACTTTCTCACCTTGCGGTTCTGAAACTTCAGGAGACAGCCATCGGCGATGCCGGCCTACGCCATGTGGCGGCCTTCGCCAACCTCCAGCAACTCTCCATCAGCCCACCCAAGTTCTGCTTTGATGAGTTGATCACCGCCGCCGGGTTCGCTTGCATTGCCCAGATGACCAAACTCACCCAACTTGATCTCTCCAACCTGATCAGCCTCACCGATGAGGCCCTCAAGAAACTCAGCTTACTTGGGCGGCTTCGCACACTCTCTCTGGTTGCCACTCGGATGACCGACTCAGGGCTTGAGCATCTGGCCGAAATGAAAAACCTCCGCACCACCGACGTCAGCTATACAAGGGTCAGTCCTGACGGAGTCCGCTGGTTACGCAACGCCCGGCCAGACCTCACCGTTCGCTGGTCCTATGATTACGATCCCTCATAAGCCACGGTCGTTTCGATTGTTGGTGGGGAGGCCATCCTTGAGTCACCAATCTTGGGGAACCAGCTTTTCAGAGCCATATTCGGGTGATTGATTTGTGAGTGGCAGAATGTCGATTCAGGCTGCCTTCTTGGAGGCCATTTTGGCCAATGCGACCGATGATACTCCCAGGCTTGTTTACGCGGATTGGCTGGAGCGGTCTGCGTTAGAAGCTCAGCGTCATCAGGGTGAGTTCATCCGGCTGCAGTGCGACCTTGCCAAACTGGATCAGGCAGGCCCTCAGGCGGCCTTGCTGAGGGCTCGTGAGCAGGAGTTGTTGGCAGCCCATCAGCTTGACTGGCTTGGGCTGGCCCACGATGAGCTGCTCTGGGGCTGGGAGCTGACCTGGAGCCGTGGATTTGTGGGAAGGGCGGTGGCCAAACTCGCCTCGGTGGGTCGGCGGGAACTCTCGGTCTGCTCGGCTTGCCCCTTGGTGACCGAAATCCATCTGGCCGAAACGACCGTCCGCGGCGCAGCTTTGTCGGAGCTGGCTGGCCTGCTGCGTCTTCAAGTGCTCAACCTAACCGGTACTCCGATCAGCGACGTCGGATTGGTTCACTTGGCCGGTCTGCACTCACTCCGCGAACTGCACTTATGCGATACCCTGGTGACCGAACGAGGAGTCCGATGGCTGCGAACAACCCTCCCCGATGTCGCGTTGAGCATCGATTTTGTGTGTTACTGACCTCGGGAGAAGTATTCGACCCAGGGCGACCAACGGAAGCCCGGATGGCCGGACCCAAGGTGCCCGCTTCGTCGAAGACTTTTCAGGGAATCAGTAGGTAGTGGATCTGGCAAACTTTAGCTCAGGCAACATTTCTCCGGAAACAGCTCCTGTCTGTGCTTGAAAAACCAAAGGAACAATGATGTTGAGTCTCTTTAACCAGCAGAACTTGTAATCGGCTTATGGCTTACTGAGATCGCTATGTTTATCACCTTGGAGGGAATCGACGGCACGGGCAAGAGCACGCAATTACCGTTGTTGGCTGAGTGGTTGCGGTCCAAAGGGCGAAAGGTGACCACCTGCCGGGATCCTGGATCGACGGCTTTAGGCAATGCCATCAGGGAGATCCTTCTGCACGCAACGGTGCAGCCGGTCAACCAACCGGCGGAGATGCTTTTGTATATGGCGGCTCGAGCGCAGTTGGTTTCTGAGGTGATCCAACCGGCTCTGCAGCGAGGGGAAGACGTTCTTTCGGATCGGTTTCTGCTTTCCAATGTGGTCTATCAGGGTCACGCTGGGGAGTTGCCGCCAGAGCATGTGTGGGAAGTCGGTCGGGTTGCTTGTGGAGGTATTCGGCCTGACTTGATGTTGGTTTTGGACATGCCTGTCCAGCAGGCGACCGAGCGGCTGCAGCGACCGCTGGATCAGATGGAAAGCCGGGGACTCGAATTTCGCCGCAAGCTTCGCCAGGGATTTTTAGCTGAGGCGGCACGAAATCAGCAGCTCATTCGCGTTATCAATGCGGATCAACCCGTTGAGCGAGTTCAAACCGAGCTGCAGAGACAGATCGATTCCTGGGAGAAGGGTTTGCTGACCAATGACTGACTCATCTGAGGCTGCCAGGCGTCGCTTCTTCGTCGTCGGTATGTCCTATGTGATTTGCCTGGCCTTCGTGGTTGGGATGTCCTTAAATCTGCTCGACCGCTCTGCTGGGCCACATCTTTCGTGGCCGTTTTTCTGGGCTCAGTTTTATACCATTTTTGTGCTGGTAATTTCCCTATGGCTTGCGGCCGGCCCGGAGGACATCGCAGTCCGGATCCTGTGTTCTTTGGCGATCTTCGCCAGCCTTGTGCTGGGCTCAGGCATAATGGAGGTCACCCTGTCGACACTTTGGCTGACCATGTTCCTTCTTCCCTGGATTCCAACGGCGGTGATCTTAGTAGCTCAATCGTTCCGCTGGCGTCTTGTCTTGGTCGCTAAGGGCCGGCCGCCAAAGAAAAGCTCAACACAGGAAAGCTCAACACAGGAAAGCTCAACACAGGAAAGCTCAACACAGGAAAGCTCAACAAATGAGATTCCGACAAGCGGAAGCTCGGGATATCAGAGCCCTGGCTTGGTTGTGATGGAGTCAGCCAACCCCCAGAGCCCGGAAATCCGTTTTGGCATCTGGCATGTTCTGGTGGTCACCACTGCGGTTGCCATGGGCTTGAGCCTCGGGCGTTGGGTGGCACCCCATACCGAAGGGCTTCGCCAATTTCTTGAGGCTTGGGTTCGCGAGCTGCTTGCATGTTGGCCGATCGCTCTGATCCACACAGGGCTGGCAGTGGGGAATCTGTGGTTGCTGAGCCGGAGGATCCTCAGCCCAACTCTCTCTGCCAAGGCCGTTTGGGCGGGGGTGGCTTTGTCTGCTGCTGGTTGGCTGGCGACCCAGGTCCCTCTCCTGTGGACCGCCTATGACATTGTCCCAAGGTACGCTGCTCGCGATATTCTTAAAGAGCTTGCTTCCAAGATTTTCGCCAACGCTATCGCGCTGACGATCTTGCTGGTCGTGATGCTTGGCCTTTTACGTTGGTTCGGCTATCGCTTGGCCACCAAGGAACTCAGCCCCAGCAGGAGCAGCAGATGCCCCGCTGAGCATTCCCTCACTAGCAAAGAGTCTGCCGAAGTTAGACCCAAGGCAATCGGTAAGAGATCCAGATAACGTGCAAGGAAGTGTATGAGTTGGCAAGGAATCGAAGGACACGACCAGTTGGTTCAGCGGTTTCGTACAGCGATTGAGCGAAACCGGTTGGCCAGTACCTTTTTGTTCGTCGGCCCCGAGGGTGTGGGCAAGAAGCTGTTTGCTCTCAAACTGGCCCAGACGCTGTTATGCCCCATCCGTCCTCCTGTGCAGATGGATCCCTGCGGCCAATGTCCCGCTTGCCGCCAGGTCAAAGCCCAGACCCATCCTGATTTGATCCTCGTGGGCAAACCAGAAGACCGCAGCTTCATCCCCTTGTCGCTGTTGATCGGCCCTGACGACAAACGCATGCAAGAAGGGCTCTGCCATGATATCGGCCTGCGTCCTTACATGGGCGGACGCAAAATCGCCCTGCTTGACGACGCCGATTACCTCAACATCGAGGGTGCCAATAGCTTGCTCAAAACCTTGGAAGAGCCGCCTCCTCATTCTTTGCTGATCCTGATTAGCACCAGCGCCGAGCGTCAATTGCCAACCATCCGCTCCCGTTGCCAGCTCATCCGCTTTGGTGGACTTTCTCAGGAAGTGGTCTCTGAGCTGCTCTTGCAGATGGGCTTGGCGAAAACCGATCCGGAGGCGGCTCGTTTGGCCGCTTACAGCCAGGGGAGTTTAGGTCGGGCCAAGGAACTGGCCGATCCGCAGTTGTGGGAGTTTCGTCGATCGCTCTTGGAGGGTTTGTCCGCCAGGCAACCCGATACCGTCGCTTTAGCCCGGCAGACATCGGCCTTTGTGGATACTGCAGGTCGGGACGCTCCACCTCGCAGGGTCCGGCTGCGGTTGGTCCTCTCCTTTCTCTGTGATTTCTACCGGCAACTGCTTCGCGCAGCCTGCGGGGCCGAACTCGGCTCCGATCAGGACCTCAGCCAGGCGATCCAACAAGCCCTCCCCTACTGGCCCGACCCAGAACGAGCCGCTGAGGCCGCCGATCGATGTGATGAGGCCATCGTCCACATCGGCCGAAATCTCAACCAATCGACCCTCATTGAAAGCTTCTTCGACGATCTCTGGAAACTCCACGCCGGGCAGATCAGCCAGCGAACCAGCTAACCGCATCACGTCTCCAATGTCTGCGGCAGAGGGTGATCAAAACAAGGCCAGCATGGTCCTCAGAAGTGGTTCCGAGAACAGCTGGGATGAGCCCAGCCAAAGAAGATTCTAAGAATTTTCAGGAAGCTCGGAAAATACTCGTCGTTGACTTGACCGGGCCTTTCGCGACAGATACTCTCCTATTGTTTTGATCCCACGATCAACGCGTGCTGGTGGTTGGCTCACCTCGCTTGGGCTTTGAGCCAACAAACAGGGAACTCCGGTGCATACTCCGGGACGGCCCCGCCGCTGTGATCGGGCGAAGACCGGGCGTCAAACTCCTCCCAATTGGCCATTGCCTGCTCGCAGGCGAGAAGGCCTGACGCCCCGTGAGCTCGTCAGTCAGAAGACCTACCAGCACCAAACCATGCGCCGCCGTTTGCGAGGGCCAGACGGGCGCCAGACAACCCCCACATTCAACCTCTGTCGACAGTACGACAGGCAAGAGGCTGTGCTACTGAGGCTCAGATAAGCCTTCGACCCACAACGGAAGCCCGAATTGCCGGACGAAACGCCCCGCTTGGTCGAAGACTTTTCCGGGAATCAGTAACCTGAGACCTGCGCAAAAAGCTTAGGCGAGTGCGGCCAGAGGCTCCCGTTCTGTCCACACAGACTGTTGACGCTGCGGCAGGCCGCTTGGTGGGCTTGCCATCCTGAAATCCCCTGTGGACCTGGGAAAGCCTTTGACCGGGGGCTTTTTCGCCTGCCCCCTATGAGGCAGAGGGTCCAGCAATCAGTAACCCTCCGAGATCTTCTGCAGGATAAGCAGCAAAGCTTCTCCTACTCTGCGCTGTCTGAGTTCAAGGATCTCCTCCGAGAGATCTCACCAGCCAGTGGTCGTCAAAACTACGTGCTGCCTCTGTCCTTATCTTGCCGAATTCCATGTTCTTCTTGCACCAATCTATTCTCCGACAAACTCACGTTCTCACAGACCCTCTCGAAACGCTTTATTGAGGATTTCTCAGATGATCACTCGTTTGTTACTCTCCTTGTTGACTCTGGTCGTTGTTGGACAGACGACAGCCGTCGCTGCGGTGACGCGGTTTGGAGACTTCGACGTCGATGTCGAGTTCTTTGCCGGCCAAGGCTCGCAAACCGCGCTGATCCTCATCGACTGGCACTTCCCCGAGTTCGGGCCCGATGGACAGCCGATCTCAACTTACACCAGCCGGACTCATGCCTTTGGCTACCGCTGGGATGGAGATGCTCCCACGGCTGGGGATGCGTTATTGGATTTGGCTGCCGAGGATGGGCCGGGAGGACTGACTGCTGAGGTTGAGTTCTTCGGGCTGTTTGGGTCCTTTGCCCTGCAGGATGTGGACTATGAGGATGCTTCGCCTGGTGAGGCTGAGTTTCATGAAGCCGTCCAGGTCAACAATTTCGGCAATTTTCTCCTGGGCTTCAACTTCGACGGCCAGTCGTTCCCTACAGCCAACCAATTTAGCGAGCCTCAGCCAGAAGGGTTCACCTTTGCTGGGATCGACGCCCCGCTGCAGGATGGGATGTTCTACATCATCAACTACCTGGGGCCGACTTTTCCCTCGCCGGCCGGCTTGGGGGCCTTTTCACCAGAACCGATCCTCACCGCTTCACCAGCCCCGATCATTCCTGAGCCAAGCAGTTGGCTGGTGATGGTGGGGCTTTGTGGCTTGGCAGGCCGACTCAGGCGGACTGGCCAGGGGAGAAGCTGAGGCCTTAACTCAGCAGGCTCTTGGCCAGCTCGACGACACGCTCGGGGGTGAAGCCAAATTCCTTGGCGACTTGACCGCCCGGGGCGCTGGCACCGTAGTGATCGATGCAGAGAGTCTTGCCTTGCATGCCAACGTAGCGATCCCAGCCAAACGGCGTGGCCATCTCCACGACCACCCGGGCGATCACCGAGTCTGGCAGCACTTGCTGGCGATAATCTTCGCTCTGCAATTCAAAGAGTTCTCGGCAGGGCATGCTGACCACACGAGCGGTGATTCCCTCGGCCATGAGCGTCTCGTAGGCTTTCACACACAGCGAGACCTCACTGCCGGTGCCAATGAGGATCACCTGGGGAGTGACCCCCGGATCCCCGGCCAGAATGTACCCTCCTTGGGCAACGCCCGAGGCCGCATGATACTTCTCTCGGTCCAAAGTCGGGATGTTCTGACGGGTCAACACCAACGAAGAAGGACGGTCTTTGCTGTTGAGCATCGCTTTCCAGCATTCGGCCACCTCGTTGGCGTCACCAGGACGAAAGACCAGCAGATCAGGGATGGTGCGAAGAGCGGCGACATGCTCGATGGGTTGGTGTGTGGGTCCGTCTTCGCCAACACCGATCGAGTCATGGGTGAAGATGAAGAGGCTAGGGATTCGCATAATGGCCGCCAAGCGAAGGCTAGGCCGGCAGTAGTCGCTAAAGACCAAAAACGTGCTGCCGTACCCTCGCAGACCGCAGAGAGTCATCCCGTTGACCGCGGCGGCCATGGCATGTTCCCGCACGCCAAAGTGCAGGTTTCGTCCGGCGTAGTTGCCAGCAGCAAAGCTGCCGCCGGCGTCCTCAAATTCCAACAGTGTTTTGGTGGAAGGGGCCAAATCCGCGGACCCTCCGATCAGCCAGGGGACGCCCTGACCAACGGCCTGCATGACTTTGCCGCCACTGGAACGACTGGCCATTCCCTTTTCCATGTCCGTTGGAAAGGTGGGAATCCCTTGGTGCCAATTGTCGGGCAGTTCGCCCTGCTGCATCTGCTGAAGCTGCTGGGCCAGTTCTGGGAAGCGGCTCTGATACTCAGCGAACTTGGCCTCCCAGGCCTGTCGCAGCTCGCGGCCTCGCTGGCCGATTCCTTCGGAGAAATGCTCGGGCACTTCCGGCGGCACCAAAAAGTTCTCTTCCTCGGGCCACCCGTAGACCTGTTTGGTGGCCTTGATCTCATCGGCTCCCAAGGGAGCCCCGTGAGCTCCGTGAGTGTCTTGCTTGTTCGGGGCTCCCCAGGCAATGTGGCTCTTGACGATGATGATCGTCGGCCTGTCCTGGACTTTCTTAAACTCCTCAAGAGCCGCAGTAAGAGCTTCGGTATCGTTGGCGTCTGTCAGCGAGATTGTATGCCAGCGGTAGCCTTGAAACCGCAGAGCCACATCTTCGCTGTAAGCTAGCGAGGTGTTCCCCTCAATGGTGATGCTGTTATCGTCGTAGATCCAACACAGGTTGGCCAACTTGAGGTGGCCGGCCAAACTCGCCGCCTCGCCGCCGACCCCCTCCATCAGATCCCCGTCGCTGCACAACGCGTAAGTGTCAAAGTTGAACAGCTCAAAATCCGGCCGATTGTAGCGAGCCGCCAGATACCGACTGGCAATGGCCATGCCCACACTATTGCCCACCCCTTGTCCTAGTGGGCCGGTTGTGGTCTCCACGCCGCTGGTGTGGCCGAACTCGGGGTGGCCGGGCGTCTTGCTGTGCAGTTGGCGGAACTGTTTGATCTCATCGAGCGAGACGGCCAACTCGTCGGTGGGCTGCCCTTGGGCATCGACTTGCTTGACGCTCGTCAGATGGAGCATCGAGTAAATCAGCATCGAGGCGTGTCCGCAGCTAAGAACAAACCGGTCGCGGTTGGGCCACAAAGGGTGCTGTGGGTCGTATCGCAACTGCCTCTGCCAGAGTGCGTAGGCGACCGGGGCGAGGGCCATCGGTGTGCCCGGGTGCCCGCTGTTGGCTGCCTGGACCGCATCCATCGAGAGGGTGCGGATCGTGTTAATTGCCAGTTGCTCGATGCTCACTGTCGCCTGCGACATCAGTTGCTCGGTTCCGGTCAGAGGTGGGTTCGTCAGTGCCAGCCCCGCAGCGGGAGCGGGTCCTCAGACTTGGGCGAATCGCCTGCGAGTGTAGGGGTGTCCCTCAAGTCCGTCAACGTGCCCGTCGGCGTGATCCCACCGGCCAGCAAGCAGCTGTTCGCCTAAGCGTTTTCACCCGGCCCGATCAGCGGTTGCGCCAGATATCTTCTACGGGAATCCCCAGCTTCTGCCTGGCCTCGTCGATTTCTGCGAAGAAGCGTTTAGCATCAGCGGGATAGCCAGCGGTTGGCTTGAGGCCGGGGACGTGAGAGGCCCAGAAATCGTTCAAGGCTTGCATACAACGTTGGCGGAAGGTTTTGGCGGCCATCGAGGCCAGCGCCGGAGGCATCAAGCGATCTGCTCCCACGCCAAAGCGAGCAATGAAGTTGCGGCTGCCGTCTTGCCACCAATACTCGCTCAGTACGCGTGCTTCAGCACGAATCTGAATCAGCGGGTCGGGGAACTGTCGCTGCAGGATCGCCTGGTACTTGTTTCGCCCACCGTGCTTGTCGCAGACGATCAGCACCGTCTCGCCTGCGGGATCCTCGGTGGCCGGCTTGGGGGCCTCGGTAAGCATCTGGGCGATCAGTTGCACAGTCGCAGCAGAAAGACATCCGCCCTTGGTGCCGGTTTCTGCCATAAGTTGGTTCAATTCCCTGGGAAAGATCAGAAGTGCTCGGATATCCAATAGCTCCACGGAAGCCTTGGTCAAAGCTGTTTGCAGACCAGTCACATCTTTGAGGGTCTGCTGATGACTTGGGGACTGATCGTCACTTAACCCTGGATAATCGGCCAACTGCTTGGCCTGGGCGGCGGCCTCAGGTGCCAGCCGCTGCCAGAGAGCCGAGACATTGCCCGGGGTGACCCCCAAAACCCCGGCAGCTGCCCAGAGGCCGCGTTCCAGCAAACGGGTGCTGCCGCCGGATTGATAGAGTTGTTTGGAGTCGGCAAAGACCAAAGGCCCATCAGGTTGGCCGGCAACGGTTGGGTCGGAGGAGACCGTTGGGGCCAGGGCTGCCGAGAGATCGAAAGCGAGGGGATCGCCGGGCACACGCCAAAGGGTGGCCGCAATCACCAACGGTCCAAGGTTGGGACCGTAGCCCGCCTCATCAGTACCTAGAATCAACCCCACGGAATTGGCTGCCTTGGTATTTCGGTGTTACTGATGTCTGAGGAGTGGCTCGACGGATCGAGCCTCGGTTCCGCTGGGCTTGCCAGACTCCCGTTGGTCGCCTTCAGTCGGAAGCTTTGCCAGAGCTCATGAATATTCCAGCATCGGGTTTGGTTTCCCTGACGCCTCAAAATATGCGTCTCCGTCGACTCTGGTGACAGTTGTACCGGTAAATCATCAAGTCAGTCTAGCAATTCCGTCTCCAGTGAGGGAGTATTCCCTGGTTGTCAACTCAGACATTGCCAAGTTGGTCGAAACACCGAAATGCGATCTCGTCAGCCAATGATTCGCGCTTGCGGCAACAATACCGCAATAACGTAAGGGAAATGTCTGCTTGTTTGTCCATGTGCTCAGTCCAATCAGAGCCTATGCGGTACCCGATTATGTCGGGAAGCAACGGGGAAGTATGCAGATTGAGTATTGCGTAGTACCATACCAATCACTTCCCTCCGCTTATGTCCATGAGCTACTGCATTTGTTTGGAGCTGATGATTATTATTCTGAGTACTCCCAGACGCTGGATCAATTGAAGTGTCTGTTTATATTCCAATCCGTGATGTTTTATGGAGGATGGTTACCTCTGGACGAGTTAGCAGTCGATGATTTGACTGCTCAAAATATTGGGTGGTTGTGATTGCTCTGTGGGAGCAGCACACGTTCGTCATCCTTGTAAGGAATGACGCCCTGATTGGCTTGCCAGGCAAGTGCGGCCTCCACAAGGACACCCTCGTCGGGCACTCTCCTGTTGAGATTGGCGGCAACACAATCGGCCCGCCAGGTCGGTCATCCTCTCCTTTGAGATCCTTCAACCGCACTTGCGATGCAGTCAAGGACCTCCTGGGGCAAATCACCCCACTGATGAAGTTGCAACGCGACCTTGACCAAACGCCCTGTTCGCGAGAGGAGATCGGGGGGGGAGACACCGATCTTGTAGTCAAAGCGACTGAAGCGGATCGCCGCCTCATCTCACATTCCAATGCAATTCGTAATCATGCAGTCAGCCAATTGAAGCGTTTTGGCGTAATCATGGAGGCGTTTTACTGACCTTCGGAGAAGTTTTCGACCCAGGGCTTTCCGTCTGCCCTTATTTGTGATGACCTCAAGAGGGCAGCCTGAGGCACCACAGCAAGCCCGGATTGCCGAACGAAACGCCCCGCTTCGTCGAAGACTTTTCAGGGAATCAGTAGCTTGGAAAGCATTCCCGGAGTGACAAGGCCAACTCATGAAGCGGAAGCAAATCTCTCGGAAGCAAATCTCTCGAAAGTTTCCGCCAGCAGACAATAGGAGCGCACTCGTCGAAGAGGACCACCGTCTGCGTGAGAAACGATAAGGCAAGCATCACATGTCGTGAACGACGCTCAATCAAGCCCCCATCTGACTCCAAAAAATCGCTGGGTGTCACCTCAACGAAATGTTTTTGATTGTTAAAGCCAGCGATTCGATGAGAGTCGTCGTTTCCGTTCCCGGAGGTCCGAAGAGAATGAGAGAGTGACAGTCGGGGAACTTGTAACCCTGAGGTGGAGGATTGCCGAGTACGTGTGAACGCATGCGTTCAAGTGTGTGGGAAATCGATTCGTCTGGTAAATTCTCATGGCCGTACTCGGGCCGTTGGTCATTCTGAGGTGTTCGGAATTGGCAAATTCCATAGTCAGAATAGCAGATTTGCTCGTCAAAGGAACTCTTGCTCTCTCAAAACACGGCAGCCGCCGGAAGAACCACTCCTCTGGCAGTCTTTCCAAAAGCCGGACGAGCCAAGGTTTTCCTCAACCTCAGCAGCCCTAATAGCCGCCTTGTTTTGGCAAGCTGCAAAACAACAAGCCCCGGCTTCTGCCGAGGCTGGTGTGAGTGAGGCAACGTTCTTGTCAGTCACGTTGCGGATGATTCCGCAGTCTTGCCAGTGCTCAGCGGCGTTGTCGGCGAAGGCCGAGCAGGCCCAGGCCCAACATGCTGATCAGCGTGGCAGGTTCGGGAATGATCGATGTGTTGTCTTGCACCAATCGGAGTTGGAAGCCACCCCAATTGGCTTCGCCAGAACTCACGCCATCTCCAATGATGCGGCCGGAGGCGTCAGCAATCACGCTGGTGAAAATCGTCCCTGGAATCAGGCCGCCGTTGGTCACCGATTGAGCGATTTCGTCAGACAAGTCGCCGTCGGCATCGGTGTCGACCCGCATATCGAAGGCACGCGCTGGGCTGATGGCTCCGCCGAAAGCGGCGAACTCGTATTCGGCGCCTGGTGTGAGGCCCGAGAGCTCGAATCCAATGGAGCTGGATGTTCCGCTGATGCCCCAGAAGAAATAGTCGGTGCTGATGGGGTTGCTGGCATCGCCGTTATTGAAGCCGGAAACATCTCCGGTGATCGAGAAGGTCACCGGGGAGGCTGCTCCGGTGCTGTCGACCAGGTTGAACGATGGGTTGGAGGCCGGGTTGGGAACGGGGTTGACGCCCATCACCGCGTCGATCTGAAGGTCGTTCCACACATCACCGTTGCCGATGCCCGGGTTGGTAAGGGGATTGGCCGAGCCGAAGATCCCACCGGGGCCAACCTGGAGATCGGCTGACCACATCTGACCAGGGCCGACGCCGGCGCTCAGGGCGGCGGTGCTTCCGCCAGAGCGGATGGCCTCGACTTCGCTGCTGCTCAGAGCAGTATTGAAGAAGAAGACGTTATCGACTTGGCCGTCGAGTGGTTCGTTGTTGGCCGGGCGAAGGCCGACCCGGGTGATCGTATCGCTGACTCCGGAGGTCGCCGCTCGAGAGAAGGTGCTCCCATCGACGTTCAGGTCCACCTGTCCGGTCAACTGATTGTAGGTCGCTGCCACAAAGACAAACCCATCAGCGGGGCTTGCTGGAGTTCCGGGGAGCACCCCGCCGCTTCCGGTGAAGGTCGAGTAAGTTGAAGTTCCTGTTCCGCCGCCTCCGTCGCGGTCGTCGATGTTCAGGCCACGGTCGAAGCCGCCGTTATCGCTGGAGAGGATCGTCCCTCGGGTGCCCACCACATCCACGTTCACCCAAGCACCGATGGTCACTCGGGGTGCAACGCCCGGGTTGATGTTCAAAGGCAGTTCAACAAATTGGTTTGGTGTGAAGTCGGCCGCTTGTCCCTGAACACCTCCTGGCACAAATCCTGCTGTCAGCGACGTCGCGTCGTTTCCAAAACCACTGCTATCGTCACCGTTGCCTTCAAACTCGTACAGCCCCACCGGAGCTGCCGAGCTGGGTGCAGTGATAGCAGCCAGGGCGAAGCAGGCCAGGGGGATCAGTTTCGTGACGGTACGACGCGCGGAGAGAGTATGCGGGGTCGTCATGGGTTCAAGCGTTGTGAGGCACGAAAGTAGGAAACTACCAAAACGTCACTTGAGATTGATCACACAAGAGCTATTGGTGGGCTGACATCCTGCGGGTGTTCCGGATCCGATGCCGCCAATCCAAGGGGCAACCCCCGGCTGATCTCCGAGACTGTTTGGATGTTCTTGTGTCTGAAGGTCAACCTGTGGGGAGATTCATGCAACTGCAGATGCATGGGGAATGCATCACAGATCGGCTTGCTGAGCAATCTGTCTCGTTGAAGATTTGGGGTGTTGGTGTGCTGTTTGTGGTTGGTGTGCTGTTTGTGGTTGGTGGGATCGCCGATGACCGGCTTAGTGAGTTTGAGAAATCCTTGCTTATGGGAGCTGAGGGTTTTGGTTGGCCACGTTGATTGTCACGTCAGCCATATTCCTCGATGGATGAGCAAGATGTTTCTCGACGCTGAGCTCCGGCGTGCTATATTAGCAGTTGGTAAGCGCGTGTCAAGAAAAAAGTGTCCCTCTGCTGGTCCGCCCCGACTTTGGTGCCTTGCCGAGTTGTCGTGTGAGCGTAGAAGTGGTTGGGAATTGTGGTCGGGTTGGGAACGGTCCTCGGCGAACTGGCTGCTTCAGCGGGTTGGTGGCTCCGGTGAACCCTTCAGCTGACCTCTGCCTGGGCGCACCGGCGGGCTGACGCTGCGTCGTTCGCCAGGGGGCACATGCTTTCAGTGCAGCACCAGAAGGCCGCCGCCTCGCCATCGACCAACGCTTGCGGGCTCATGGGAATCAAGAACAGGGATTCGACAGGGCTTCTGAGGTCCAAGAAACTTGCCTCAGCAACGCTACTCGTCGCCGAAGATCCGGGTGCTTTCTTCTTTGGTGACAGGCTCAGTGATTTCTTTGGTTGTCAGCTCCACTCGCAGCCGAGCGTCGCCTGGCTGCTTTCCTCGCACTCGCAGGCGATAGGCGATATCTGCTTTGGGGGCCAAACGCGGGATCGGCTCAAAGAAGATTCGTCCGGCCCCTTCGCGAAATTGGGTCTGGCCTTCGGCAGCAACCAACATCATCTCAGGTGGCAAGGTGGCCACAATTTGGATATCCTCGGCGGCTTTGGTCCCTTGGTTGGTCACTCGGATCTCATAGACCGTTTGACCGCCGACCTCAATGGGATCGGCCACATCAGCGACCTGAAAGAGCACAGCAGCGACACCTTCGACGGCAGTCTCATGGACCGCCCGATCCGAAAGCCCGCGATCGGCAGAGACCTCGGCTCGGACCGATTGGATGCCAATGGCTCTGGGAACGACTGAAAGCGTCACCGTTCCGTTGCGTTTCGGCGGCAACTCCTCCAACCGCCAGCGAACCGTGCGGGTCGCCGGGTCGTAACGTCCATTGGCATTGGCATCGGCAAACTCGGTCCCTTCAGGCAAAAGCGCCCGGAGCTTCACCTGACGAGCGGAGGCCGTGCCGGGGTTGCTGACGGTCAGCTGGTATTTGGCCGGCCGCTCCAGAAACCGCCGCTTGGGCCCATCGATGGCGACAGCCAAACCAGGAGCCAGGATTTCGATTTCGGTCTCTTCGGGGTCCGCTTGAAGGTTGTTCGCTCCGCTGGCTAAAAGTTGATTGGTCGCTCGGCCTGGCTGGACAGCTCGCAGAGTGAGTTTGGCCTCCCGAATTTCACCGGGTTTGAGATCGCCGACAGTATACTCCAATTCTTCGCCAGCCGGATGTCGTAAGCCCGGGGGGATGATCTCACGGATGGTGACTGCTTTGGCGGTGCCGGTGCCTGTGTTGGAGACCTTGATCACCAAGGTCACCTCTTCGTCAATCAGGACGGTTTTGGGCGCCTGAACTTCGACAGAGAGCCGGGGGCGAGTGACCGTCGTTGCGCTTGTGGCTTCGGTGGAGTACGTGACCCGGGCCACGCTGCCGATGGTGCCCTCGAAGGCAGGCAGAAACGACAGACGGATGGTTGTTTCCTCGCCGGGGGCCAGGGACCCCAAACGCCAGAACAGCCTGCCGCCGGCTTGGGTGTCGGCTGCCGGTGTGGCATTGATCAGTTGGCTGCCCCGAGGAATCTCGTCCCAGAGTTCCACGTTCTCGGCGGCTGTCTGCCCCACGTTGGAGAGGATTAACTCCACGGTCAATGGCTGGTTCACCTGGACTTCGGCTGGCGCCTGGCGATGCAAGATCACCCGTGCCTCTTGCGGGCCCTCAAGTTGCTTGGCTCCAGGAACGCCTTCTCCGCTGCGAATGACCATTTGGTCTCTCAGCGGCTCTCCGGAGACATCTGAGGGAGTTAACCGAGTCGGCTCATCCGGGCTGATCGTCTCTTGTGAGCCAACGCTTGCCGAGCGAGGAAATCCCGAACTGGCATCAGTTCGCACTGAGAGAGCCGCTGCAGGAGTTGGCCGAGCGTAGCTCGGAGGCGTTCTCGTCCTTGGCCCGGCTGGCCCTGGTGACAAGGCGGAGGAGCCTGGAGCCAGAGGCCGAGGTGGATCAGAACTCTCAGCCTGCGAACTATCTTGAGGGCGAATCTGAATCGAGACCGCTGACCGCGATGTCCCTGGCCAGGACGCTCTGCTGGGACCTGGTCTGCCCGGATTCTCGCCCAGACGATCTGTCTCTGGGGATCGCCCATCCTGCAAGGCGACCAATTGCTCTGCCCTCGAGGCGGCTTGCAGAGGCAGCGGAGACTGCTCACCCTGACGCTGGCTTTCTTGAGCAGGTGTTGCTGCTGAGTCCAAAGGCGGTGCGACGGAGCCAGAAGACTGTTTCGACAAAACAGCCCCAGGGCTTCGTTCCGTTGGACTGGTTGCTTCGCTCGCTTGGTCTGAGTTGGTCGTCAGGTTGTCCGGTTCCAGCTGTGAGGGACCGTTCCCACCAGCCGACAACATGATTGCCGGAGCCTCCCGCCGCCCCGGTCTCGCCTGGGACAGTTGCTCCTGGGATAGTTGCTCCTGGGACAGTCGCTCCTGGGACAGTTGCGCCTGGGACAGTTGAGCCTTGCTGGGAACTGGACCTGTTTCACCCGCTCCCGGCGGGTTGATCGCAGTCGCGGCTAACGGCTCTGAGTCCGCCTGGGGCGTCTTCAGAGGCTCCGAGTCTGTATCCGTTGGGAAGCTTGCCGGCGGCACGCTCTGCGGACCCACCCGAGGATCCGTGATGCCGGAACCCCCTGCGTTGGCAGCTGTTGAGGTCGATTCCGTTGAAACTGAAGCTGGCGAGACTGAAGCTGGCGAGACTGAAGCTGGCGAGACTGAAGCTGGCGAGACTGGAACTGCCGAGATGGTAGCCTGGTCCGCAGCGCTGAGGAGCGGGGCCGGCTCGGGGGAGCCCTGAGAACTGGGGGGATCGAAGGGAGAGCCAAAGAAAGGAGGCTGCGGTGGGCCTGGGGGACTTGGCTGTTGGCCACCTGAATCTCCAGCTGGCTGAATGTTCACTGAACTTGTGCTTGTTGAACTGCCGCTTTCGGGAGAGGCGACTGAGTGAGGGGGGGCTGAGAGGCTGGGAGGCTGTAAGTCTTCAGGGGGGGCCGGCGTCGACGCCACTGGGCTGTCGGCTTGGTTGCTCGGCGGTTGAGCGGAGGCTGTCTGTTGGGCATACCGCTGGGCTGCAGCGATCATCCCCAAGCCACCAGCAGCCAGCATGATGAACGCAAAAAACTTTCCCACAGGACGTTTCATAGCACCACCCTCCTCAAAGGGTGCAAGAACGAAAGACCGTCAGGCCCCAACAGCAATGGCCCCAGCATCGTTGAGAAGGAACTTCCAAGATCGATGCCTTGGGACAATGAAATCTTGGGTCTTCCTTCGCGGCCAGCGGGTGTAGCAGAAAGCCACCCATGCCGGAAGGTCGATTCGACTTCACTGGTGAGCCTTCGAGAAGTTTTCGACTCAGGGCCACCCACGGAAGCCCAGATCAGTGGTTCGTGGCCTGTCCCAGCCCAACACGTCGCCTGAATCAAACAAGCAAGACTCCCCCTCAAGTGACAAGCTTGAATCCCAAGCAGAACTTTTTGAGAAGGAAACGCCCAAAGGTCCCTGAGATCCGAAAGCCTTACCAACAAGAACCCACCGTCACTGCGTGACGCCCGAAGTGATCTCGCAGCAAACGCAAGGCCGGGGCGGTCGCTGGGTGATTTCCCAACAGATGCAACCGCCGCAAGTTTTTCAGGGCTGGGTTGCTGACCATGGCCTGGGCGATGGTGGCAGGCAGGGGGGAACGGGCGATGGTGACAACCAGTTGCTCAAGGTTCCGCAGGCAAGGGGTTTCGGCCAAGGGAAGCAGTTCTTCACCGGAATATTGGCTGCCTGCCAGATTCAGCGCTCGCAGAGACGAGAGTTGCTCGCTGTTGGCAATCGCCTCAAGGCCACCGCCGACTTGGTTGTGGGCTAAATTCAGAACGAGCAAGCTGCGTAAATAAGGCGAACGAGCCAGCGCCTCCACTCCAGCCTGGGCGATGCGACCGTGGGCCAAATCGAGGCAGGCCAAATCCTGGAGGTTGGCCGATCCAGCCAGGATCTCCGCACCGACTTCGCCAACTCGCGTGAAGTTCAATGAGAGCGCACGCAAGGAGGAAAGATAGGGGGAATCGGCCAACGCCTGCAGCATCGCACGCCCTCCGGCGTCGTTGTGCAGATCGAGCTTCTGAAGGCGGATCACGTTGGGCGAAGTCAGCAGGGCCGCTGTGGCGGCTGTGAGCACTCCATATCCGCTTAAGGACAACTGCCTGAGGCGAGTCAACACAGACGAGTTCGCCAAAGCCAAGAAGCCGCTGGCCTCGATGCGGTTGATCCCAACGGTCAAATCAGACAACCCCGCCAAAGAGGCACAGTCCGCCAGCTGTCTGACGACAGCCTCACCACGGTTGAATCCCTCTGGTACCTGGACATCCAGACGCCGCAGGCTTGACAGATCGGCACTGCGGAGCAAATGCAGATGGGCCGCCTCGGGAGCCTCCAACACGAGTTCTTGCAGCTTGGTGATTTGAGGGTCGGCTGCCAGACGAGCAACGGTGTCCTCCTGAAATTGCCCGGCCAGCGCGATCACCTCCGCCATCGACCGGCTCTCCACCACCACTCGGGCCAGCGGCTCATCGACATCCACGCGGCGTAAGCACCCCACTGGCGAGACCACTCGGTCCACAAGCCAGTCGAAGTCCTCGGCGGTGCAACCTTCTTGTAAGGGGCCCCGGTGATTTCGCCGCAAGGTGATCCCTTCGACGACCCCCCGAGTCAACAACTGAGGTGGGTGCGTTGGCTGAAGAGATCTTTCTGGGTGGGGCGATCCCCCAAAGCCCCACATGACCTCGGATCGGGAGAACCCCCATCGCAGGCCCGGGACACTTGGCAGACGGGACCTCAGAGTGAGTTGGGCCGAAAGGTCCAGCTCCCGTTGCCGCAAGGGCCAAGCTTGGGGAGCATAGCGGGGCAGCTGCGCCAGATGGCATTGAATCCGAACAAGTTCGGCACGCGCTGGCTGGCCATGCTGCTGAAGCCAATCAGCGTACAACAAGCGAGGGCGATCCTCATCGGGATCCCGGCGGATAGCAGCCAGCAGAGCAGCTTCGGTGGACATCGTCCGCTCTTCTTGGGGGCAACGTGAAAAGGCCTCTCTGCTGTTATACTCGGGAAACGACCTCACCCTGAAGCTTCCCTTGATCTGAAGCGTTGCTTGATCTGGAACTTTGCTCAGTGGCGCGTCTTTCTCGACGCTTGAACTCTGCTGAATTTGCGGTCTCAACAAGCCTTGCTCGTTCTTCGGGAACCTGGGCTGTCGGTGTGCTTGGCAGGGCTGGTTGACGTTGCGAAGATCTCCTCAGTTCCCGGCCTTGGTTGTTTCTGGGCCTTGGTTGTTTCTGGGCCTTGGTTGTTTCTGGGCCTTGGTTGTTTCTGGCTTTGATTGCTTGTGGCCGGAGATCCGACCCACCGACGGAGTCAGACAGACAGTTCCTTCCTGGGCCATCGCCTCTGAGAAGCGTGAATCATGAAGATCGTCCAATTGAGTGCCTACCGCGTGGAATTGCCGTTGCGTGAGGGCAACTACAACTGGAGCGGCGGCAAGAGCGTCTCGGTCTTTGACAGCACCGTTGTCCGGATCCAGACCGATCTCGGGATCGTTGGCTACGGAGAGGCCTGTCCGCTGGGCCCCGCTTACTTGCCAGCTTATGCCGCCGGAGTCCGAGCGGGACTCAATGAACTGGGCCCACACCTGTTGGGGCACGACCCCAGGCAACTGGGTCAGCTTAACCGTACCATGGATGCTGCCCTCAAAGGCCATCCCTCCGTCAAAAGTGCTGTAGATATGGCTAGCTGGGATATCCTGGGACAGGTTGCTGAGTTGCCCGTCTGCCTGCTTCTCGGGGGACGCTACGGCGAGGATTTTGTGCTCTACCGAGCCATCAGCCAGCAACCTGCTGAACAAATGGCTGCTAACGTCAGCAGTTATCGCCAAGAAGGTTACCGGCGTTTTCAACTGAAAGTCGGTGGCAACCCCGAAGAGGACATCGCCCGGATTCACGCGGTTGCTTCGGTCCTTCAGGCTGGGGACAAGCTGATCGCTGATGCTAACACCGGCTGGCTGATGCACGAGGCGGCACGGGTGGTTCGAGGGGTCCGCGACGTCGATGTCTATATTGAGCAGCCCTGTCTCTCCTATGAAGAGTGCCTGACCATTCGCCGCCGTACCGATCATCCCTTCGTTTTGGATGAGTGCATCGACGGTTTGCCTGCGTTGCTCCGAGCGGCTGCCGAGGGCGCTGCCGATGTGGTCAACATCAAAATCAGTAAGTTCGGCGGGCTGACCAAAGCGGTTCAGGCTCGCAACTTGTGTGTGGACTTGGGCATCGCCATGACTCTGGAGGATAGCTGGGGCGGCGATATCGTCACCGCGGCCATTGCCCATCTGGCCCATAGCACACCGCCTGAGCTGTTGTTCACATCCACAGATTTTAATAGCTACGTCACCAAGAGCATCGCCGATGGGGCACCCCAGCGGGAGAATGGCAGACTCGCTGCCTCGACCGAGCCAGGGCTGGGCATCTCGCCGAAGGACGATGTGCTGGGAGAACCAGTTGTGATGATCCGCGGGTAAGCTCAGCCCCGCTCCGCTTGAGGCAATGGGCTGATCGCTGAGGGCAGCCCACAGGCGGAGCACCGAACCTCCAGCACCGAACCTCTAGGATCGAACCTCTAGGATCGAACCTCTAGGATCACTGGTCTTTTGAAGAGGTTAACTTTTTGGGAGTGGCGAGCTCCGTGAGAGCCACAATCCCCACGTCGATATACTGTCCGCCTTGAGTTTGCCGGCAATGAACAGCCAGGGTGTTTGTTCCCGAGACAAGCACCTCGGCGGCCTGAGGGAAGGGGAGGTTTTGGTACTGCGTCACATAGCCGGTCAAACTGGCGACTTTCTTGCCGTTGATGTAAATCTGGGCATCTTCATCGTGGTGCACCCGTAACCGAATCTCTCCTGTTGGGTTGTTGAGCACAAACTTTCGCCGCAACCAGAGATCGTTGGTCTTCCAGGATGTGCGGACCACCGCCCCGGGCGTGGTCTTTTCTCCAAATCCTCCAGGCATCTCCTGCCAGCTTGAGTCGTCGAAACTTTTGGCCGTCCAATCGCCTTGTGGTTGGTTGGTTGTGGACCGCCAGATCTGTGGTTCCTGCTCGCTGGTGGGAACTAAGCTCGTTGTCTCAATGATGACAGGAGGGCCGGAAAACTTTTTGTGAATGGCTTGAAGGCGTTGAGCATCAAACTTGGTCAAGGCACGATCGTAGGTCATCAGTCCGTTGACTTCCCCTTCGACGTCGGTGGTCTGAGTGTAGATGGCAGCGGCGAGTCCCCGTCCAATGAGCGGACGTAAACGATCCATGAGCAGTTCGTAGTTCCGTTGCAACTCCTGCTGGGATTGGTAAGTGCGGTAGCCCCAGTTTCGTTTCTTCCACCACAGGTGTCCCTCAACAGGCCACCCGAGCCCGCCGAATTCTCCGAGCACTGCGGCTCGGTGTTCTTCTGGCTCAGGCATTGCCGGCCCGGGATACCGATGAATATCGTGCAACTGGCCGGTTCCGCGGTCAGTCCATCCGCTGGGGCCATCGACCAGTCGCGTGGGGTCCCACTGTTTGGTTTGCTCAAGGATCCGGTCGGTCTGGAACTGGCCCCAACCTTCATTAAAAGGCACCCAAACAATAATGGAAGGATGACCACGCAGGTTCTGAATGATGGCCTTCCATTCACGGCGGAAGTTGGCAGCCGACTCAGGGGACCGATTGAGATCGGCCTGGTCTGCCCGGATGTGCCGATCGCCATTGGGCATATCTTGCCAGACGAGCAAACCGAGCTTGTCGGCCCAGTAGTACCACCGCCGGGGCTCGACTTTGACATGCTTGCGGCACATGTTCATGCCCAGCTTCTTGGTGACCTCAAGATCGTAGCGAAGCGCCTCATCGGTCGGCGCCGTATAAAGCCCATCCGGCCACCAACCTTGATCCAACGGACCATAGAGGAACAAAGCTTCTCCGTTGAGAAAGATCCGATTGAAACCATCCTTCGCTTTCTTCATTTCGATCTGGCGAAGCCCCAAGTAACTCTCCACTTGATCGACGATCTGACCATCGACTTTCAGGGCAACTCTGAGGCCATAAAGATAAGGATCCTTAGGAGACCAGGGCCTCGGCCGGGGGATCGTCAACTTCACCTGCAGTTGTTGAGGATCCAACCTGTCAACTCGTTGATCGGGCCCTGCCTTGGCAACCGTGCGGGAGAGGCTTGTCTGCTGGTCATCAAGCACTTCCAGAACCAGTTCCGCTTGGTCTTGTGCCTGTCCGCGGAGAGTCACCGTGGCCGCTGCTTGGCCCGACTTCCAGTCCAGCGTCGTGACGGTCACTGAGGCGATGCTGGTGGCAGGGACCACCTCCAGCCAGACCGTCTGCCAGATCCCTGTGACGCTGGTGTACCAGATACCATGAGGATTCTGAACTTGCTTGCCACGGGGCTGATAACCAGCATCAGTGGGATCCCAAACGGAAACAACTAGCTCTTCGGTTGGAGATTTCCGTGTGTAGAGGGCCTCCGTGATGTCGCAGGTCAACGGATCATAGCCGCCCTTGTGTTGGCCAACTTGGAATCCATTGACCCAAACAGTTGTTTGCCAATCGACCGCCTCGAAGTGCAGCAGCAACCGGCTTTCCGGGGGAAGCCTCGGAGCGACGAACTTCCGCTGGTACCAAAGGCGGTTTTCTGGCCCAACCTTCTTCTTCACGCCCGAGAGGGCCGACTCAATGGCAAAGGGAACCAAGATCTGTCCGTCCCATCGGTCGGGCGCACGCTCACGCCGGCGAGGTGTGATGGCATAATGCCACAGTCCATTGAGGTTGACCCAGTTCTTGCGGACCATCTGAGGACGCGGGTACTGCCGATGAACGTCCTGAGGAGAAACCTCCTTCGCCCAGCGGGTCATCAGTGGTCCTGAGGCCGCTTGCCAGACCCCTTGCGGACCCTCGGCAGCCAAACCAAAACCAAGCAGACCCAACCACATGAGACCAAACCACGTGAGACTGAACCATGCCAGGCCGAACCAAGAGAGACCGAAACAGCAGCGATGCATCAGAGGTTTTCTCAAAGCGTGTTGACGAATCGAAGTTGGAAAAGTTCAGACTATCTTCCGTCACGGACTGACTTTTGCAGCACCACGAGGCCATGCGGAGGGACAAAGACTTTCAATTGTATCCGTTGGTTTTGGCCGGTGACATCCTTCCACTTTCTTTGATGGGTGTCACTCCAGAAGACGACTTTTGCCCCGATGTACTCCGGATGCCAGTTCCGATCGAACCGATAATCGTGTCCCTGCTCGGTCAGATTGATCAGCACGAGATAGGTGTCGGGTCCCTGTCCTCGCTCAAAGACCGTCCACTCGTCGGAGTCGTTGAGGATCTTGCCGATCGGACCGTGGGCCAATCGAGGGTGCTTTGAGCGGAGGTTGGTCAGTCCGCGGATGAGGTGGAGCATGCCGCCTTCGACGGATTGTTCCTCCACCGAGACGCCGTCATTGGGATGGTCGAATCTTGGTGGGAACCATGTCGTTTGATGGGGATCCGTTGCTGTCTTGGACCATGGGAACGGTTCTCTCAGGGTTTCGTCGAAAATACCGCTTCCATCGCCTGGTTCGAAGGGGTGAGTTGGCTGGTTGCCTTTCCACTTCCACCCTCTTTGTTTGATTTCGTCGCCACAATACAAAATAGGGTGACTGGAACCGAGTAGGAGATAATACATAGCGATGCGGTAGGCTTGGTCTGCCGTGGGCTTCATGCCTTGCAGCTCTCGCAGTTCCAGTTCCGATGCCAATCGTGGACTCTTATCGTGGCTGGCTGCGAACGTGAACGACTGAAACGGAAGGTCAGGGAAGGGAGAGCTCGGGTCGTAGGCTTTGCGGTTCAGTTCCCGTGCGGCGTCAAGAAACCGCTTGTGGTCTCTCAGAAAATTCCACCTTGGGTGGCTGACTTGAGCTCGCAGGCCTTCCATGAATGGCTCATCCAACAGTGCGTCCAGCCCATAAGAATGGCGACGCAAGAGCTCTCGGTCTCCCAGGACCTCGCCCACCAAAATAGCCTGGTTGTTCTGTCTATAGCAAAAGCGAGAGAAATCCAGCCAGAAATCGTTGTTTCGAAGGATGTCCTCCTCTTCGATCCGATCGAATGTATCTCCATAGACATGCTTGGCAGCGTCAAGGCGGAACCCGGCCACTCCCAGATCGAGCCAGAATTTGGCGATCTCTTGGATCTCGTTCTGAACTGTTTGATTCTGAATGTTCAGATCGGGCATCTTGTGGCTAAATAACCCCAGGTAATGCAATTCCTGGCCAGGAACTTGCCGCCATTTTCCGTGAGCGGGTCCTTGTGCCCTGCGAAAGTGGTAATAGTCACGAAACCGAGAATTTGGGTCTGTGCTGGCGGCCTGGAACCAGGGATGATTGTTGGATGTGTGGTTGAAGGCGACATCGAGGATGATCTTGATTCCCCGCTTGTCGGCTTGCTCAATCAGCGTCTTAAAATCCTCGAGGGTCCCGTAATCAGCATGGATCGTTCGATAGTCTAAAATGTCGTAGCCGTGGTAACTGTCGCTGGGAAAAATGGGCATCAACCAGATGATCCCCACTTCCAGGTCCTCGTCGGTTTCTGGCTTTCCGTCATTGAGATAGTCGAGCTTCTGAACCAACCCCTTGAGGTCACCAATCCCGTCGCTGTTGCTGTCGGCAAACGATCGAACAAAAACCTGATAGGTTAGGGCGTTCTGCTCAGCGACAGACTGCATCTGGGCGAAACTCAATAGCAACCCGATGCACAACACGATTTTTCCAGACATGGGCATCACGCACCTCCAATTCGAGCACTCAGCCGATTGGACCAGTCAGCCGATTGGACCAGTCAGCCCAAGAGAAGACCAGTAAGACACCCCCAGGACAACAACGCGAATCTGTCGACGATGTCGGCTTTGGCTTGACCCAGGGGCCCACCAACAACTCCCACCCACAAAGCCCGGCACCCCCTTGAAGAGAGCCCCCTCTTTCTGGGTATTCCTGTATGAATTTACCAACCTGGCAGCTCAGCACAAGTGTTAGCTTTGGTCTTTGCTCAGTCGCGAGTGGTCTGGCCGAGCCACTCTCGCTGTCGTTGGCGGATTTCGTTGATGGAGGGCTCGGTCTGGCTCGGTTGCTTGGGGAAAATGACCGCTTCGGCAGGTAAGCTCACCAGGCGGGAGTCGTAGAAATCAATTAAACGTTGCCCTTTGAGAAGGCGTCGCTGAGCATGCGTCACTGGTGCCAAGAACTCCAATCGTGGGCGATCGTCGGTATTCAGGGGCACGTTTTGCCGACGCGGCCAGTCGCCTGAGTACAGGGCCAACAGGTCGCCTGGCGCACGGATCGTTGAGTCGGGATTTGGGCTCTTCTGCAAACGCTCGATTCGCTGTTGCAGCTCAGCTGCATTCAGGACGATCGAATCATTGCTTCCCACCAAAGCGATCAGACTGTAGCGGCGGTCGAGTCGTCCCCACCAAAATGTGACATGCGGGAAGACCTCCGCCAGGCTGTTGGCGATGATCTCCAGCTCCTGCGAGCCAACCTGCCAGCTGGGGATCCACTGGCAGAACAGCCCTCCCCGCTTCAGCCGGTCCCGAACTCGCCGGTAGTGTTCGACAGTGTAGAGATAGCCAGTCTGACTTTCCCAGGGCACAAACAGGTCGGCGATGATCACATCATAGTATGAGACATCGTTCTTGAGCACATACCGCGCGTCGTTGACCCGGACGCTGACCCGCGGATCATCTAACAGCCCTCCGTTGGCATCGTCAAAGAGTCGTGCGGCCGAGACAATCTCTGGGATGAGCTCAGCAATGGCGATCCGCTCGATCTCCGGGTGATTCAGGGACTCGCCAGCGGTGACCCCAGTGGCCAGGCCGAGAAAGAGGACTTCTCGGGGCTGCTGATGCAACAGCAACGGGAGACGGGCCTGGCGACGTTCGGTGATCGCAGTGGCGGTCGATCCCATGCCGTAGTGTACGTTTTGGATGAGCCGGCGGTTGCCCGTTTGCTGGTTCTGCACAACATCGATCCAGCCGTAAGAGCTATTCCATCGTTTGAGAAGGTGCTCGTTTTCCCGCAAGCCCTGAACCCCCTGAGGAAGGAACTGCGTTAGCAAGATCAAGGCACCGCCCGGCACGAGGATCGTCAACGGCCACAGGGACCGGCGTCGCGTTTGGCCGGCTTGGAGCATCCACATTCCGGCAGCCATGACCACCGCGGCCAGCACAGCAAAAGCGTTCCACAGGCCAACTGTTGGCACAAGCAGGAAGCTTGTGCCCAACGACCCAAGGGCAGCAGCCACGGAGTTGACCGCTGTCAGCCAGCCAACGGTCGCCCCAGCCGACGCCCGATCGGGCAGGGCCGCTCGCCAGACGGTCGGCAAGAGAACGCCGAGGGTGATCACGCTGGGGCCGACGATAGCCCCGACAAAGGCGGACGCCCTGGCGACGTAACCCAGAAAAGTTCCCGGCAGAGGAAAGTATTCTAAGTTGGTGATCTGAACAAAGCTTAACACCGAAATACAAACCAAAGCGCCGCCAAGGATTAAGCAGCCCCCGGCAACCTTCTGTGGCTGCAGTTGGCCGGCAAGTGTTGCTGACAGCCAAGTCCCCAGAGAGAGACTCAGCAAGAACACCGCAACCACCAAGCCAAAGGTATAAGAGCTATTATGAAACACCAAGGAGAACATACCAGTATAAAGCACCTGCAAGCCCAGTGTCGCGGCTCCTGAAATTCCTGCCAACAACAACCAGCGGCCAAAACCGGGATCCTCAGCAGACGCCGTGGCAAACTGATCATCCGAGGGGACTTCCAGCGCAGGCCGCTGGACTGTCGGTCCGCGACGTTCGCTCAGGGCCAACAGCACAGCGACCACGCCGACGCCTCCACTGCCGAGGGCAGCAAGCCAACCGGAGAAACGCCCACCGAAGGCCAACAAAAACACAAAGGTTGCCAAAACGACTCCCAGAAAAGCCCCCGCTGTGTTGAGCCCATAAGCGACTGTGGCCAGTCGCAACGAAGTCGAGCGACTGACTAAGCTTGAGCGACTTGCCGAACTCGGCCCTCTGGAGGTGTTTTGTTCCGTTGGCTTGGATTGATTGGTCAGATACTGCGCAAGCAGCGGAAAGGTGGCCCCCAGGGCAGTTGTCGCTGGCAACAGCAGCAAAAAGGACCAAAGCCCTCGGGCGGCGGTGCGAAGAGCCAGCTGATCGCTGTGGATCAGCGGTCCGTCGTCCAACGCACCGATCAAGCTCGGCGTCAGCAGGGCCCAGAAGGCGATCACAAGCTCAGCGATTCCGTAGCCCAGCAAGAGTGTTCGGTTCGTTTTTTGGTGGGTCAGGCGTCCGGCCAGGGCTGTTCCGAGGGCCAATCCCGCAAAGTAGCTGCCCAGAACAACGGCCGCTGCTTGGGTGGTGTATCCAAACAAGGCACCCAGCTGACGTGACCACACCACCTCGTAAATGAGCCCTGTGGCCCCACTGACAAGAAACAGCACGCAGATCGTCGCCGGCTTCCACACACCTCGTCTTTGGTCATCGGTCATCAGTGGCCTAAGGGATGTTGGTTCTGTGTTGCGTGTGCTCGGGTTCGGCCCAGCTCCTATGATCGTTACGTGGGCTCTTTTCTTCAATGATCCGGTCCTTGGACCAAAGCTGTTGCCCTGGATACAGGTGGGTCGCATTGAGGAGTGGGGCTGACCGGAGGCCTGGATTGCCGGGGTGGGCAGCTGGGGGTGAACACTTCTCAGGGAAACCTTCGCCACTTTTGGGGGAATCAATAAGACTGAAGCGTCCTGATCCCTTGGAGTTTCGCCCGCCAGATTGGCAAGATCCTCTCCAACCGATTCTGGAGCAGCGACTCACCGGTGGGGTTTCACCGACAGGACGCATTCGTTCGAGGTGATTCTTCGGGCCCATCCCGCCAGGATCCGTCTGGGCACCTGTGCTCTCTCAGCCAGCGACGATCTCACACTCCGCTTAGGGAACCTTGCAAGCGAGTTTTTGAGGGCCATCAAGCTAAGGTCAGCTGTGTGGCGATCAGCCCCGATGACCGCCGGGCGTTCTCAGCTGCCGGAGGGCTTAGCGAGGACCGGACCCTGCGGTTTTGGGACGTGCAGACCGGTCAGTGCCTGCGGACTCTGCCCCGACGCCAGGCCAAAATGCACTGCATCGCTCTGAGCAACGACAGCCAGTGGGCCATCTCCGGTGGCGACGATCACACCCTGGAGGTCTGGGAGCTGGAGTGGGACTACGAGTTTCCCGGCTGGGCCGATTGGCACGAGGGGGCCACATCCTTCCTCCAGCAGTTTCTCGCTGTTTTGACCGCAGGCGGACAACCCGCCCTGACCCCCGACGGACCCCGAGCTTGAACCGAGAGCGACTTTCGGCGGTTGATGTCCACCTTCCAAAATCGCGGTTTCGGTTGGCTTCGCCCTCAGGGTGTCCATCGCCAGCTCATGCAGCTGGCGGCCCATTGGAGTTGAATTGGAACTTGGGTCAACTTGCCATGAGCCCAGCGCCAGCTGTCAGTTCACGCCGAGAGCAGCCCTCGGTCAGAGGGCAGTCGGTCAAAAACTCCATCGATCGGAATCGACACAAAGAGAAGCTGGCGCAAAGTTAGAGGATTTTCTTGGTAAGGGCATTTCTTGGCAATAAACTTTCTTAGCAATAAGCTTTTCTGGCAATGAAATTTGCTGGCAGGGAACGCCCGGGGGGGGGGCGGGTGTCCGCTTTCGCTTGCCGCCAAAACTTGTGGGCAGGTGGTTGATTGCGACGTTGATTCGATCTCGGCATTAGATCACCCGAGGACGGGAGGCGATCAAGTACACCATCGGGAAGGCAAAGGCCGACCAGAAAATGGTGGGAAGGTTGATCAAATGGGTCGAGAACTGCTGAGCAATCGGGGCTGAGGGGTCAGGCGAAAATCCGAGGCCAATTTGTGCAGCATTGGCCCCAAGCAAAGTTAGTGAGGTGACTGCCAAGGACCACAGGCCTAAACTGATCGACCCGTGTGGGGCCAGAGCAAGGGCGGCCGAGCCAACCGCAAACGCAGTGGGAAAGATCAGCCGGTTCAGTTCCGGGCCGTAGCCTGGGACCAAGCTGCTCAACAATGACCAGACCGTCGCACAAAGGCCGCCGACTAACAGCATGCCGCCTCGGGCGATCCACTCTTGCCGCGACCGGCTGGCTGCGGTTGGTTCAGCCACCTCCGGAAGTGGCACTTTCTCAATCGGCGGCTGATGATGGCCAAACTGCTCAATCAGCGGCTCAACGGCTCCACTTAGCCGAGCGTGCTGCTGTTGAGTCCACTGTCGGTGTTTGTTGGGCCTGTAAGCGCGGTTGGCATGCAGGTAGTCCAGAACGCGTTGCCGGAACTGCGGGGTGATCTCAAGTCCAAGTTGCTGATAGATCCGTTGCAGCTCGCCCAGAGGATCAGCATGGAGGTCCTGAATCCGCACTTCGGCAAGCTGCCCCGGGGGAATCCGCTGGCGAACGGCCAAATAACGCTGCTCAGTCTCCACGTAATCAGCGACCACCCAATCCTCAAGCGTTTCTTGGGAGCGACGATCTTGAAGATTCCAAATCGTCTGAAAGACTTCGTGCAGCCACACATTGGACTGAACGACTTTATGCGGGTGTCGCGTGATGTGAATGAACTTCACGCCCGGCACATCGGCGAACATCTCCAAGAGCTCGTCAACATGGGCTGTGTGACTGGGACTCTTCAACAACAGTCGCCTCTTCCCGGCAACCAACGCCAATTTGCAGATCAACGCCCATTGGAAATAACGCCAGCGTTTGCGTTGCTGAGGGGTTAAATCCTGAAGTGTATTGTAGCGATTGTAGTAACTGTATTGTTCTGGCAAGACCGCCTTGCCCATGAGGGGACAGGCACCGGACCAGTTATGGACTCCGAAATGGTCTTCGGCGGGGTATTCCGGCCCAATGCCGACACCGTCCATCGGCCGGCTGCCGCTCATAAACGGGATCATCAAGGCCCGGAAGAACCCCCATGTGAGCACGAACCCCTGTGGCGCTAGCGTATGATACCACCGCGGTGTCATCATTTGGGGGTCGCAGTTGAGCAGATACTGCAGATGAGTGGTCCCCGAGCGGTAGTAGCCGAGCACAAACACAGGTCCCGGGAGCTTGGCTGGGTCCAGCGGCCGCAAACGGAACCACAAGGCCATCACCAGCCGCTCCGGCAAGGTGATGATGGTGGCAAAAGTTGAGGACACCAACAGCGCAAACAACCGCGGGTAGAATCGCAACGGAATGCGGACCATGGGGAAGAACAGCACTCGGATCCACACATCCAACGGGGCCAGAGCCATGAAATGGGCCGAGGGCATCGCCGGCAACCAATCCTGCCAACCCCGTGACTGAGACCTCTCCTCAGAAGAACCGGGTGAGTTCTCCTGGCTCTTTCCAGCACGTCGCTGGAAAGGATTGTTCCGGTCTGAGGTGTCCAGATTCGAATTGCCGGGGTCTGCTTGCGCATCTTCCCCAGCAGGCGAGTCCGGAGGCTGTTTCGCCAGCGGGTTCACCGGAACCTCGACGTTGGGTTGATTGAGAGTCGTGGAGGTGGATGAGTGGTACATACACACTTTCAGTCCGCTCCCAGCCGCTGGCAAGCAGACTCGGGAGATCGTGTCGGCGTATTCGTTCCTAGAAAGCTTCTTGAGGGATCCAAGTCGAAAAGTCGTTGACCCGTCGAGCTTGTGTGAGTCACCCTCAGTCGGCAGCCTTTCCAAAGTTCTCCAGGGCGAGAACTCTGCCAGACCAATACAGAGAACCCATCCTTAGCCTACCATACCCCGAAAGGCAAAAACGGACCAAGGCCAGAAGGATGATCCCCTGAAGGCAAAAGGAACAGGCGAAAGAGGCCAACCTGAGCCGGGTCGTCCGATTAGGCCGGCCAGTTGAAAGTTCCTCGGGGAAGCGTCTGAAGACATCGAAGGCTGAAGGTCCTACTGACCTTCGGAGATGTTTTCGACCCAGGGCTTTCCGTCTGCCCTTGTTTGTGATGACCTCAAGGAGGCAGCCTGAGGCACCACAGCAAGCCCGGATTGCCGAACGAAACGCCCCGCTTCGTCGAAGACTTTTCAGGGAATCAGTAGAGCCTTGTTTCCTATGATTTTGGCAGCCGGTTGATTTTGGCAGCCGGTTGGTTTTGGCAGCCGGTTGGACGTGAATCTCCCAATCAAACGAAAACCCAACTGCCAAATCCGAAGGAAACGGACCACTAGCTGCCCATGGCTGGCCTGAGTCGGAAACTCTCCTGAGCCTTCAGAACGTTGCCCTCGAACAGCCGTCTGATGTTCCCGAAACGTTTCCTCTTCCACCCGAAGGGATGCCGATGCAGTCAGAGGCATGCCACCTTGTTTGCCCTCACCTTCGGGCAACCCGGTCGCGTCAGGAAGACATGCTCACACCGACCCTCTCGAGGTTGCCGAACGATCCGACGCTGAGAAACCCGGGCTGTTCTTTGGCCAGGGCAACAGGGGCTCGGCCATCGGGCATGCTCATGTGCCCCTTGGGGGATTCAGATCAAACTGGAGATCACCGCAGAGTCCAGGAGATCGGGCGGGGATGAGTTTTGCTGGTGAGACATCCTGGCACCAACAAGGCAAAAGACCAGAAAACACCGAAGTTGGCACTGCTTGTCGCGTCCACGCGAGCATGGCCGGGCTTGCACTCGGTGGTGAGCGTTTGTTAGCGGTTTCGGTTGTAGAGGTTGGTTGTTACTGGGTAGTAAATGTCTGTGTAAGGATTCCGCTTGATCACCTTGAGGTCGCCGGTCTTGGTATTGAAGGTCACGTTATTGCGGCGGTCTCGGAAAATGCCCGAGCGGGGGTCGTAGCTCACCCCACTCCCGGAGAACGCCCCGGTCAGTTTGTTGTAGGTCACCGGTCGCTGGGAAACGACTCCGTTGGGCTGACGACTGAAGACCTCAACACGACCGCTGCTCAGATCAAAGGTGGCATTGGGAGTCGAAAAGGCATTGGTCTCTCGATCGAAGACCACGCCGCCGGGCCCCCGCGCATAGCGGTCAGCCTCAGGTATCTGTGACGCTGGCGGGGCTGGCGGGGCTGGCACAACCATAGGCGGTGTGTTCCGACCGCCCACCCGGCGAATGGCGACGCCGTCGATCTCAATGATTTCTGAACGGGGCTGGTCCGCCAGATCCCGAACCCGATCGGTGCTTCGAGGACCTCGCAAGTCCTTTCCAGGGCGGTAAGGACGCAGAATATACACATCATCCCACCGGGATTGTCCAAGCCCTGGGATTTTCTTGGACGGACGCCTGATTTCCGGAGTTTCCCTGGCAGGACGTCGAATGCCAGGAACTTCTCGTGCCGGGCGTCGGATGGCTTGGGAAACGTCCTTGGAGTTGGGCTTTTTGGGCTCGGCCTCTTCCTCGAGGACAGGCTGGGGCAGCCCGACCTGACTGGGTTGGTCTGGGATGGCCGGCTCAGGTTCTTCCAGCATAGGCTGGGGCATCGGAGCCGGGGGAGGAGCGGGAACAGGTGGGGGTGGATCGAACTCGTCCTGCTCCTGCGCCAACACGGCCGAGGCAGATAGTAGAGTGATGGCTGGCAACAGCAGAAGAATTCTTGCGAAACAGCGTGACGGAATGACAAGCGAACGCATGAGACGCTCCTTGAGAGCAATCGCGGAGAGAAGCTGTTCTAAGGGCTGAGCCTGGCCAAGTCCTCTGCCAAACTATACACGCCTACGCCTGTGGGGTCGAACAAAGCGTACACGGGCGAGGCAGTGCCAGAAGCTGGATCGTGATCTTACTCGTTGGGCCGAATATCGAGAATATCACGCCAGGCGTGTTCGTTGGGAACGGTGACTTGTCCCACATTGACCGGCTTGTCCGCATGTAAAACCAGCCCAACAAGCATGTGCTGGCCATTGACTTCTATGGGGCCCGCAAGGGCTGCCCAGGGGCTTCCCTTGCCGTGTTCGCCAGGCAGCCCGGCGGCATGGAAGAAGGCGTGCGTAAACCCTTCTGCTGACATTTGCGCTGGCCAGAGTTGGAATTGCGCGGCATGCCCTTCAAAGGTTTTTCCCAGGCCAGGTACCAAGTGATCGACCAACGCTCCCACGCTTCCGCCGGTCTCCAAGGCTGCTGATCGTCCGCGTCGCGCTAAGACCACCAACGCCAGTCTCATCGGCACGTGATAGCAACTGAGAGAAGGGGCATCTGCCGGCACACTCGGCGGGGCGTTGGCGGCTAGGGAGGGCAGGTGAATTTCGGGCACCGACGGTTGGGCCGCCTTGCGGACTTTCTTGCCCCGACGCACCAAAAACAACAGAGCCGCTGCCAGAATCGCCAGGCCGACACCCGCCCCGATGACGACCAACGGAGACTCCAGCCCCAGATCCTGCAACCAGGGTAAGTTCGGCGGGAGTGAAACATCCCCAACCAGAGAGAAAAATCTGGACATCGGTGGCCTCCCACAAAGATTCGAGGACGGAGATGGATCAGCCTTCTTCTTGCAGCATAGCGAATTCCTCGCTGCTTTGCCGCAATGGCCCGAGCCGATGAATGCCTCAATTCCTCCATCGATGACCAATCAGCAGAAACCCAGTCCCGGTCACGCACGATCGGTCAGAAACTGAGACGATCCTTGTGCTTCTCAAAAAAGTCCCTCACGAGCTCAGCAACAAACCATCGGCAATCCGAGCTTCGGTTGGTCCCCCTGGGTCGAACACTGTTCTAAGTCCCGACAGCAAAAGGCTGCTAAAAGTTGCTTTAAATGATGGATGGGGAGACATGCCGATCTGGCCTTCGGGAATCTGTGATGACAACCGACGAAGACCTCCTGGAGGCGATCCAGGCCGATCTTGCCAGGCCGATCTTGCCTGGCCGATCCTGCCTGGCCGATCCTGCCTGGCCGATCCTGGGATCGACAAGCTGCGGTTGCTGTTGGCTGACTGGTATGACTGCTCGAAGGAGATCCCCAAAACGTCCGCTTGCCGATCTGCTAGTGCCTTGTTTCCTAGGATTTTGGCAGTTGGTTGATTTTGGCAGTCGGTTGGACGTGAATCCCCCGATTGCACGAGAACCAACT
>CAZYKP010000088.1:0-11592 GCA_964648025.1 uncultured Pirellulales bacterium
AACAAGGTAGCCGTAGGGGAACCTGCGGCTGGATCACCTCCTTTCTAAGGATTTGCCTGGACGATGGAAACATCGCTCAGGAATCGGGCACAACCTTCTGGTTAGCTCCAGGTTATTAAACTACCAAATTGCAAAGATAAAGACCCGGCTGGGATTGCCACCCCAGTCGGGTTCTTCTTTGCGCCTCACTCTGTTGTCACGCTCCGGCTCTTGCCATCCGCTTGTCCACTTTGCTGCGTGATGTGCTTTTGTGTTGTGTGCTCCGCACAGCAGACAATGACTGCCTCAACAACGCTGACTGCGACTCCGCGGTTTACGCTTGTGCAGTATGAGCTCTTTGCGGTGTGCGACTCTGCGACGCTTATTTGGGCAACGGCCCTCCCTTGGGAGCACATCTGCCAATCGTCCGGTCGGGCAGCTAGGATATGCCAACGAAGGATTTCGCCACTCCCGTCTGCTTGCGGTGAGGGGCACCAGTCAACCAACTCTGGGTCCGGCCAAACGGCTGTGCCCCAAGGCCTTGTGTGATCGACTATGAGCTCTCCCACATTTACCTTCGACGATCCGAGCCCCTCCGACCCCCGGAGCCATTACGACCCCACCGATCCTCGACCGCGTCCGCCGGAAAGCAACCCGTTGGGAATCGTGGGTTTCGTTTGTGCCCTTTTAAGCTTGTGCACCTTCGGCTTGCTGGCACCTGTTGCCTTGATCATTTGCCTGATCGCCTTGAATCGAACACCACGAACGGCAGCTGTGTTGGGCACCTTCATCAGCGGGCTGGCGACCGTCTTGCTGGTCATCGGTGTCATCCTCGGCATGACCTTCGTCAACGCCCTGGCCGAAGAAATGGCAGCCTTCGTCAAAGAGATGCAGTTCCGTGCCCCTCGACAAGCAATTCGTGATCATTGGGAGGAACACGGTCAGATTCCCGATGAACCAACCGCAAAACAAGTGCTTCAACAATTCCGGACTTTCCCCGAAGATCAACCGTTTCAATACCAACGTCAGAACGATGATGCTTACGTCCTCGTTGACGCCGGTCAGGACGGTCAGTTTGGCACCGCTGACGATCTCCGGCGAACGTTCAACGCCGCCGAGGACGAAAAACTCGAGGAACGCTTTGACGAAGAAATGGAACAACGCTTTCCCGAAGACGTCAACAAACGATTCCGAGAACAACTCGAAGATCAGTTCCAGCTGAACTGACTCACGTTCCACCACCGCAAGGCCCGCTGGAGAGAACCTCAGCCACCAGATGTGTCGGAGCACGAGTGCCTTGTTTCCTAGGATTTTGGCAGTCGGTTGATTTTGGCAGTCGGTTGATTTTGGCAGTCGGTTGATTTTGGCAGTCGGTGGGACGTGAATCCCCCGATTGCACGAGAACCAACTGCCAAATCAGAAGGAAACCAACCACTAGTCTTGCGGGGCAGTCTCAAGAAATGCCTGGCGGATTTGTTTGATCCTGCTCCGGTTCACGCCAAAATCGGAGTAACCAACTCGACTAGCGCTGCGGACGTGTATTTGGCCACCTGCTTCATCCAAGAGAAACTCCACATCATCAACAAACCGGAACACCGGCGTGGTAAACTCAGCATGCAAGTAGCGTTCATCTTGTGTGATGATCTGGGCCCGAGGTTGCGACGCAATCACCTCACCAAGACGTTTCCAGTCTTCTTGGGGAGGGCCAGTCAAGGGAAAGGGCTCCACCTGATGGCGGGGTCTCTGATCCAACGAACAAACACAATTGGGCTTGTTGGGACATAACCTCAACTCATTGGTATCTGTCAGCCCTAAGTTGGTCGGTCTGCGACTCGTCAAGCTGCGAAACGCAAAGAACAACACCGGCACAGCGACCAAAATAATCACGGCAATCAACGCCCTTCGGATCATCGCTCTTTTCCTTGCTGGAACGCCAGCAACACACTTGGCTGCCTCGCAAACAGTGACTTCTCCGGCGGACGCCTCAGCCGGCAGTCCCGGCAGCCAGTGACAACCGTCCTGCTGGTGGCCAGTCGTGGCGGTGGTGTATGCTGGACAACTTGTCGGGTCGGTCGGTGGGCCTCAGGTGCCCAAAACCTCCCCTTATCCGGAATCTCCCACCAGTCGGGAGTTGTGCCTTATGAAGATCACCCTGGTCAATCACGAAGAGGGATTCATTGAGCTCATGATCCAAGGGGAGATTTCCGAACAACGCCTCCCTAGCGACGAGGATCCGCTAATTGCACTGTTGGGGCAGGGAGCCTACTCGTGCAAGGTGCTCTTAGACTTCAGCGACGCAACCTTCCTGGACTCCAGCGGGATCGGCTGGCTCATCAAAAGTAACAAACAATTCAACCAGCAAGGTGGGTCTCTGGTCCTCCACTCAATTCCCCCCACCATTTCTCAGGTGCTGCGATTGCTCAAACTAGAACAAGTCTTATCGTTGGCTGAGGATAAGTCCACGGCCAAAGCTCAGGCCTCCAGCCCGAGCCCGCCCCAAGCATCAGACAATCCACCCAGGCACGACTGAGGCAAACTGAGCCTGTTGAGTTTCCCGACACTTCTCTGAGGGCGGTTTGGCTCGGCGGCAGGATTGTATACTTTGACTCAATAACTGGCACCCACCAGCAACAGCGATCCCGGCTTGGAGGACCATCGGCTCTGGTCGGGGCATCTGCTGTGCTCGGAGACAAGTATCCCAGCCTGGTGGCTTTGTTCGCCTGAGGGCCGCTGAAGCAAACCCTTGGGAACTTTCTCGGAAAGCGTTTTCTAAGAATGCCCTTCGTCCGGGAGTCCGGAGACCTGGAGTCCGCAGACCTGGAGTCCGCAGACCTGGAGTCCGGAGACCTGGAGTCCGGAGACCTGGAGTCCGGAGACCTGGAGTCCGGGCGAGCTTGAAACGAGGGATGCTGGGGGCCAGAACTTCTGGACCGAACTCAAGCGGTTCGGGACTTTCCGACAAACCAATCGAGTGACAGTCTGGCAGAGACGATGAATCAGAGCCCGACATTTTTGCTGAGCTTGGACAATTTGAGTCCAGAGGAAATGTTTGTCGCGCTGCTCAACGAGGCGCTCAGCCTGGATGCCAGCGACGTCTTTCTGGCCAGTGTTGAGGATGGACTGGAGGTTTCACTCCGAGTGGTCGGGCTCATCAAGCCACTGGCTCAAGCCAGCCGTGACCAGGGAATCCATCTTATCAACTTTATTAAAACTGGCGCCCAGTTGGACATCGCGGAACGTCGGCGGCCTCAAGACGGCCGTTGGATCTACCGAAACCCCGCGTCCGACCGACCGGACGCTGTCGAGGACATCGTTGACCTGCGAGTCAGCTGCCTTCCCACGCTCCACGGGGAAGATGTGGCCTTACGTCTGCTGCATCGAGATGCCCATCGGCTGGAACTGCAGCAGTTAGGCATGTTACACAAGCAGCTCAACGAACTTCAGTTGTGGATCAACAGCCCTGGTGGGTTGATCTTGGTCACCGGGCCAACCGGTTGCGGGAAAACCACCACGCAATACGCTTGCCTGCAGGCCCTAGCAGGCACGACTCGAAAGATCAACACCATCGAGGACCCCATTGAGTACGCCTTGGAGGGGATTCGCCAGTCACAAGTTCAGGAGAAAATCGGCCTGGGCTTTCCCGCTCTGCTCAAAGGTGTGCTGCGTCAGGGTCCTGACGTGGTCATGATTGGAGAGGTGCGGGACGAAGTCACCGCCGACACGGCGGTGCGAGCAGCCAATAGCGGGCATCTGGTCTTTGCCACCCTGCATGCGCCGACTGCTGCCACAGCTGTGCAGAGCCTGCTGAACCTCGGCGTCGCCCCCCATTTTGTGGCAACAAGCCTCTTGGGATCGCTCTCCCAACGTCTTGTAAGGACGCTGGACCCCGCTTCTCGAGTGGCCATCGAAGTTCCCGAGGCAGCAGCCGCCTTTGCTGACATTCGCCATCTGCTCAAGCCCGACCAAGGATTCACCCTTTATAGTCCAGGCCGAGATCCCCATCGGCCTGCCAGTGACGGCTACCGAGGTCGCAGTGGCGTGTTCGAGCTGATGACCGTCCACAGCGACCTCCGGCAGACCATCGCCAATGGCCGTCCCGCCGGTGAGATCCAACAAGCAGCGTTGGAGCACGGCATGATCCCTCTGCGACATGCCGCCCTGCTCAAAGTTGCCAACGGAGAAACCACCGTCGAAGAAATCCTCCGCACAATCCCTGGCGAATACGTTGGACTGGATGACTAACCAACACAACCCCTCACAAAAAGCCTACGACCACAGACTAAACTGAGGCTGAGCAACGCAAACCAGAGCGCAAATCCAAACGCGAACTCATTGGACTGTCCCAGATGTGGCCGTTGCCCACCCATAGGTTGTTGCCTTGACCTGTTGAGGGCCCTCCAGGTTGGAACTCTGCCACAATCTGGAACAGTCGAACTCAAGCGCATACCAAAACGCAAAACAAAACGCGAACCACAAGAATACTTTCCGGCTCCAGTGATCAAGGCGGGCAACGGCGAACCCATCCCAGAGAAAACGGTCTGCGGAGAGAAGCCTTCGCGAAGGTGGCAAGCCGAAGTTGAACGGGCAAAGCCGCGATGGGAGAGATTGGGCTCTCAGGGACTCGCCAGGCCAACCCGTCAAGAAACCAAAATCGGGACGAGAAGCAGGTCGAGGGAATTCTCAGAGAAGTCCTGGCCGTCTTGGCCGAATTGGCTGCTTTTGTCCCAGGAGGTTTGGATGACTGACGAGCTTGATCTGCGACGGAAGTGGACTCTGAAGGCACACGGCCAGCAAGTCGTTGTGGTCAAAGGCTCCAACGAACGGACAACTCACGTCTTGATGAAAGCCTTCCTCTGGGCGCTCTACTTGCCCACATACCCACGTTTGGTCATCGAACGGAAGATCGGCGACCGCTACAAACCCGATGTCGTCATGCTCGACGAGACCGACGCGCCCATCTTTTGGGGTGAGTCCGGACAGGTCAACCTCAACAAGATCCGCTCCTTGGCCAAACGGTTTAAGCAGACTCACCTAGTGATCGCAAAGTGGACCACGAATCTCCGCCCCCACCAACTTGTGATCAGCAAGGCTTTGGAGGGGATTCGCCGCAGCGGACCGGTCGATTTGATCGGCTTTGCTGGAGACAGCGCTGAGAAATTCATCGACCCTCAGGGCAACGTGGCGCTCTCTCTGGAGGATGTCGTCTTCCAGCGACTCTGCCCAGGCTAAGCCCCCGCAGGCCCAGCGATCTCTTGCAACCAAAGCCCGCCCAAAAGCCCTCATCAGCGAAGTGATCGAGCCAAGCTCAGCAAACCTCGCACAAGATTCCGTTGACTCCGACAACAATCCTCTCGATGAACCGTACAACCAGCAGAGGAGATTTCTTGGCAGACCACAAATGTGGGCCTTGAGCAACAACTCGGGCCATCTGGGCAACCGCCTAGCCAGCCCCCTCATTTCAGCATGGCGCGCCATGGGGTCCGCTTGGCAGAGCCTGCTAAACTCAACCTGTTTGTTGAAGAGACCCTTGCCAATAGAGCCCCTCTTGATGGGCAGCCTCCTCTTGAGGCATCCCCAAAATAGACAAGTCAATCCCAGGCAGGATTCGCCCGACCAAAGCTGATCAGGGCATCTCCCGACGAACTTGGATCTGTTGCAGGGGCCAGTTCAGAAAGAGCTGGTCCAGAAAGAGCTGGTCCAGAAAGAGCTGGTCCAGAAAGAGCTGGCCGAGAGGACTCCTGTCGCAAGATGCTCGTGACCTGGAGCGGTTATCCCAGTTAGGGCGACTCTTCGGCGAGTGCTTTCGGTTTGACACCAGATTTTCAGCGGTTCTATATTGGATCGCTCTTCCGATACAGAGTGTAGGAGGCTGTCCTCAGCCTTTGGGAACTAACTGTCATGACTGAAACGTGGAGGTGCTGGTCCAGCAAAGGGTGCTCCCCATCCGATGCCAGGTTCCAACCAGACAACTCGACCTCCTCGTCACCAACCGTACCAGTTTCTGTAGCGACAAGTTCCTCTAGCAACAAGTTCCTCTAGCAACAAGTTCCTTCGGCGATAGGTTTCTTTTGGGAACGGGGTCAGAGACGTCCAAGAGTCACTCAAAAGCCTTTCGCCCCTGATTGCTGGAATTTCCCAGTCGATCAACTCCGACCATCGTGGAGTCCGACCAAGGACGAGTTTGAGGAGTGAATCCTCATCGATTTTCTGGGAAGCAACGTGGTTCCCAATTTCGCAGGCCAAGTGCAACAGAACACCGGACCCAAGTTGTCGATTGTGGTGTTGGACCATTCCGAGAACTTGCAGGTCCTGATGACTGAGACGGGAGTCGAGGTATGAACTTCACCGGGAAGATGTTTATCTTTTTGATTTTCATCTTGGCAATTGGGCTGATGAGCTTCACGGTGGCAGTCACCTCCACCCAACAGAACTGGCGGGAGGCGACTCAGAACCTGCAGACCAAGTTGAACGAGTCTAAGACGGAGAATCAGGATCTTGTTCAGGAGATCTTCCGGCTTCAAGAGGCTTTGGAAACCGAGAGGAACGACCGAGCCATCCAAGTCGCCAAGTTAGAAACGGAACTGCGGGGCGACGGCGACGGGAAGACCGGCGCACTGGCCAAAAAAGCCGAATTGCAGAGCCAAGTCGCCGCCAAGGAAGCCGAACTTCGCACCAAAAGCGAAGAGCTGATGACCAGCCAAAACGACCTGCAAGCGCATTTGGTCGAGCTGAAGACCCTCCGCAAGGAAACCGCAGACTTCAATCGAGCTCGAGATGAGGCGGTCAAAACGGTCGTTGAGATGACCGACCAACTCAATCAAGCCTTGGCGGAAGTTGATCGGCTCAAAGAACGAGAAATCCAACTGACCCAGCAACTCGGCCAACAACAACAGCTCATCGCCTACCACGGCATTCTGGAAAACGACCGTGGCCAACAACCACCGAAAGTCGAAGGTCGAATCCTAGGGCTGAACAACAGCCGAAAGATGGTCGAGATCTCCATCGGCAGCGACGACGGAATCCTGCGAGGCCACGAGTTGCAGGTCTTCCGCACCGGCCCACAAACCAAATACCTCGGCCAGATCAAAGTCGTCAGCACCAGCCGTGATCGCGCCGTTGCCTCCATCGTGCCCGGCACCCTCAAAGCCGCTCTGCGTCGAGACGACCGAGTTGCCTCTTCCTTACGCTAAAGGAAAACCTAGCCCAAAAAGGCACGAGGCTGGCCATCCCCTCGGCAAGCAAATACGCACAATGAATCGGCAGGGACCTCGCGCAACAATCGTCCACAGAATGTCTTGGCTGAGTAGGTGGCCGATTGTGGTCTCTGGATGGCAGGTTCCCCGGGGGCTGACAGATGAGCTGTCTCCCCCAGCGAGAGGTTCACTAATTTTTCGGCCAAGGCTGACTAGCGGAAACCCAGGGTGTCGGTCGCTGCTTGACGATATGGTTGAAGATTTGTTTGAGAATCAATCAGTCTGAGCCCGCGAAAGCTTCCTCACTGTCGATCACGACCAACACAACAATTGGCCCAACAGAATTCCTACTGCTGAATCAACACAAGATCTCAACACAGGGCTGCTGGGAGACTGTCCTACTTCAGGACACACCAGTTTTTCTTTCTTGTGGGAGCAATAGCAAAACCATGGCAGATTACGATCCCTACCAACCACAAGAGGTCAAAAAACCTAAGTGGGATGTGTACTCCACGATGCTGATGGTGGCTTTGGTGGCGTTGATCCTAGGCTGTGTCGCCCTGGGAATGGAAATGGATCGCTACGAGTGGAAGATGAAAGCACCGCCGGGAATTGTCCTGCCCAGCTTGTTCACCTCTTGGTTCTCATGAGTCAGCCCCGCGAAGGCCGGGCGTTGCAGCGTCCGTCCCCTAAGCTCACGGGTCACCCTTGCTGAAAGTCTGCTCAATACCTCAGAGTTGCGCCTGCCCGAGTGCATTGAGACCAAAGGGCGGCGTTGATTGATCCGCAGCAACCGGATCCACTGAGCCAGCTGCCCATCATCAAGGAGGGCGATCATTTCCCAATGGTCGCCCCCTTGCTGTTTATGGCATGGTCTTATTGCCCAGCTGCCAGGGAATTCTCACAGGTTGGCGTCGGTGTAGCCAGAGCGAAGATCAGGTGGAAGTCAGGGGATCAGAGGACCGGATGTCTGGAGTGACGTCCTGGGTGGTGATCCCTGCAGAAAAATCTTCAACCCTTGCGGCATTCTCTCAGAGCTGCAGGGATTCGACCGCCTGCGACATCAGCCCGATCACTGCTTGAGGCTGGAGGCCGCCCCGCATTGAGATGCTCTCTCCAAAACTGTGGCCCGCGGCCACACGATTGGTCATCGTCTGGTGATCTGCTGGTGAGCTTGATTGGGAACGTTTCCCAACCATGGACCGGATTGGCCGCAGGCTGACGATTCGGATGTATCGCAGACAAATGACCAGTGCAGACCAACGGCAGTCGACGACCCCCAGAGCGGGCTGCGATCTCAACGCGGCCCGTCGATTGATTGCGGCGGAGGCTCATTGGGCCTGCTTGACTGCGATTGGGGAGAGCTCTTGCTCTTCCAAAACGCTACTGACCCTCGGAGAAGTTTTCGCCCCAGGGCGACCAACGGAAGCCCGGATTGTCAGTAGGGGGCGACATCGGCATCGATGACACGTTCCACTCGTTGGCTCCTTTTCCAGGGGAAGATGGGTCGGAACCAACCATGTTTCTTCTCGCGTGGCTGAGCCGTCTCCAGCGTCCGTTCCACAATGTCCTCAACAAGCCCAGGCTGAGGAGCGTCCAGTCCTGGGCCAATGGCCAAGGGATCTCGCAGTCCCCCTTCTCGGGAGGGAGGCGTGTCCCGAGCTGCCTCGAGCAGCCGCGACAACACCCCAGTGGCGCTTTTGTCTCCTTCTTCGACGGACTTGTCGGGCGCTGGCACGCGATGGATGGCCCCTAAGTAGTCGCGGTGAAACTGCAGCCCGACGGGCAAGCCGGTGTGTGGGTCGTGGGGTCCGACCAGTTGCCGCCATTGCATGGTGCCGTCTTTGGCCACGTATGGCTCGTAGACGTAAATCTCGGCGTACCGCTCGATGCGGCCGGGACCAATGCAACTGAAATCGACTACTTCAGCTTGCTGGGCCTGCTCCAACTTCACTAACTGTTCAGCGAGTTGGCCAACATCCCTGGCATCAAGCCCCTTGCCTCCAGCGGCACGCAATTGGGCAACGCTGGTGATCACATCAGAGGCACCCGCCAAGCCTAAGTTGATCGCCAACCCTCGGGCCATCAGATTCTGCGCAGTCGAGCTATCCTTGAGATAATACGGCCCCAAACCCGTGAACATCCAGCCATTGACCAAATTGATCGCCGCACGCATTTCCCCAGCTCCCCCCTGCACTTGCAGCACATACTTTTGGGTCAAGTCGGGAACGAAGATGATCTCGTAGGTAAAGAACGTATGCGGAGCGAGACCATCTTTGGGAATCTGCAAGGGGCCCGGGGAGATCGGCGCTCCATCGGAATGTCGCCGGGGAGGGGAGGACACGCTGTTGATCTGAGGCTCTTGAGGGTCACCCTTGGTGGTGATGCTTGAGCCCGATTGCGACTGCCGCTGGTAGTTCGCGTTGAAATTCAACCCAGCGTAGGTTTCCTGCTCATCAAAGGTGGTGGGAATCGGTGCAGAGTCTGTCAATCCTACAGTCGGCGTCTCAACATGATGAAAATTCTTGGAAATCACCAGCAGGGGCTTGGGAAGATAATACGGGATCCCCGGAGGCTCCCCATGATTCCAGGGCGATGCCGGCAGGGCAGTCACTCCAGGGGAGTGAGGGCGAACATGACAGCCGCCCAAGAACGAGCATAACGCGACGCAAAGGCTCAGACCGGCGACGATCCGCGCTGCCGCTCTTCCCGCTGCAGTCCGTGTTGGGGTCCCCACCGATGTCTTCCTGGACGGCTGCGTCATGGCTCCCAACCCCAGTTCTGGTGTTCTTTGGCAGAAGATCTTCACCATTGGCGAAGTTCGCCCTGTTGCGGCTTGCGAAAAGTTCTTGACTCAGGGCTCTCCGCCTGCTCCTACATTGACCTCGCACTCAGAGGGACAGCCAGCGCCCTCACCGGAAGCCCGGATTGTGGGCGTTGCTGCCTGATGTGGTCGAAGCCTTTGAAGGCAATCAATTCAGCCCAAAAAAATCGTCAAGGCAAAAGACCAGCTCTGGGGGCCAACAACCAAGGCCCCCGGGACTGGAACTTAATCTTCTGGGTCGCCACTTGCGCCCGCTGGCATCGCCGGGGCACCTTGATCGGAACGCTGCTGAAAGGCGCCAAGGAATTCACGCTGGAACTGCAACCCAACAGGCAGGCCGGTTTGGGGGTCGGCAGGTCCGACGATTTGTTGCCACTGCATGGTGCCCTCTGGGGTCACCGTAGGCTCATAGACCAAGACCTCGGCATAACGCTCGATGACTCCGGGCCCGATGCAGTTCAGATCGACGACTTCCGCCTGGTTGGCCTCAGAGAACGCGGCAATTTCCTGGGCGAAGTCCACAAGGTCTCGGGCATCAAGCCCTTTTCCGGCGGCACCACGCAGTTGAGCCAAACTGGTGATCACATCGGAGGCACCCGCCAAGCCTAAGTTGATCGCCAACCCTCGGGCCATCAGATTCTGCGCAGTCGAGCTATCCTTGAGATAATACGGCCCCAAACCCGTGAACATCCAGCCATTGACCAAATTGATCGCCGCACGCATTTCCCCAGCTCCCCCCTGCACTTGCAGCACATACTTTTGGGTCAAGTCGGGAACGAAGATGATCTCGTAGGTAAAGAACGTATGCGGAGCGAGACCATCTTTGGGAATCTGCAAGGGGCCCGGGGAGATCGGCGCTCCACCAGAATGTCGCCGGGGAGGGGAGGACACGCTGTTGGCCACCTTTGGCTCGCCGGATTCGCCTTCCTCGCCCTCTCGGGGAGGAAAGCTGACGTTACTCGCAGAAGCAGACTGTCGCTGGTAGTTGGCGTCAAAATCCAGCGCCGCGTAGGTCTCCTGCTCGTCAAAGCCAGTCGGGATCGGTACGCTGTCGGTCAGTCCCACAGTAGGCGTCTCAAGATGATGAAAATTCTTGGAGACGACCAGCAATGGCTTGGGCAGGTAATAGGCCATCCCCGGCGGCTCCCCTTTGTTTTGCGGAGAAGCAGGTAAGGCCGTCACCGAGGGGGAATGCGGCCGAACATGACAACCACCGATCACCACCAGGCCGACCCCAACGAAGCACACACCAATAAAACTCACAGACAAAAAGCTTACGGCCAGGAAGCCCACATTCAGGAACCTCACACCAAAAAAGCCATCAATCCTCAACAAGTTGGCTCCACTCAGGGTGGTCCCCACGTCAGTTTCTCGGCCGCCTGAGGTTTTCATGGGTCCCTCCCTGAGAACTCCACTGGTGATTTCCTACAAAGTCTTTGACTACTGCTCTTGAGGCAAATTCTTGCTCGTCCAGAACACGCAAGCCGCCGGAACGACCAGTGATCAGCCAGCTGTTGATTGACCAGCCTTTCCGCTGTGCCGGACGAGCCAAGATGTTCCTCAAACTCAGTTGTTGGACTGTCCCAGATGTGGCCA
>CAZYKP010000088.1:11692-23826 GCA_964648025.1 uncultured Pirellulales bacterium
TTGCCCACCAATGTGTTGTTGCATGGAACTGTTGAGGGCCGGACAGGTTGGGGCTCTGCCACAATCTGGAACAGTCGAGGTCGTTGGACTGTCCCAGATGTGGCCATTGCCCACCAATGTGTTGTTGCATGGAACTGTTGAGGGCCGGACAGGTTGGGGCTTTGCCATAATCTGGAACAGTCGAGATAGACCCGAGGGCGATGATCGACAATCCGGGCTCCCGGTGGGCCCTCCGGCTGCCCTACTCAAGGTGATCTATCTGGAGGCCAAAGGCTCGCGCTACGTGGGAAACTGTTCCAGGCCTCAATAAGTCGGAAACTTTTCGCAAGCCTCAGCCGTTGTCATGTTTGCTTCTTTAGCCAAGATCGGCTCCACCCAGAGGAGCAGTGAAGCAAACCACGCGCGGAAAATTGACAAACCAAGGCTCACCTTCTATCAAAAGGTTCGACCAAACCGGCTACTTGGACAAACCAGAGTTTGTCGATGCTGCCAGAGGGTGTCCGCTGGAGAAGAGTTCACAACGGAAGCTCGGAGTGCTGGGTTGATCAATTCCGGGTCGAGGACGTTTCGCAAGCCTCAGTCGTTGGGGTGGTCGAACACGCTTCGGGCAATTGACAAGATTCGTTGAAGTCACACTCGCATTGGTTGAGGATTCAGATGGCAACCCCTTTGCTCATGCGGAGTCTCCTGTGGGGACCGTTGCTGGTCTTCTTGGTGCCCTCGGTCTGTTTGGCCCAAGCTTTGCCCTTGGGGCAATCCGGGGTGATTCTGCGGGAAAACAGTTTTCAGTTTCGAGAACGGGCGGTGGTTGGAGGGGAGGCCAGGACTTTAGCCCGGTTGACGCTCAGGCTTCCGACTGCATCGCTGGTCAGCCTCCAGGCGCACACAAGCGCGACCTCGCCTCGCGGGGCAGTCACTTTTGCTTTGGCTTTAAGCTCTGGCGGTCCGCCACCAGATATTCGCAGGCTCGGGTGGCCGCAATCAGGCCGGTTTGTGACTGTTCCTGCTCAGGGGCAGTGGGTTCCCTGCGGGACATCCGCGGTGGTCCAACTGCCGGCGGGATCGCACACCATCGACTTCGCCGTTGGCGACGTCCGAGGCGGATCGGTTGTCTTTGACGCAGGCAACCTCACCGCCCTGGCGGTCCCTGTCGGACCGGCTTCCGGGACTGGAGGGGCCATCCGCAAAGAAGCTCTGCTTGTTGGAATCAACGATTATCAGTCCTCCTCGGTCCCCGACCTGCGTGGCTGTGTCAACGACGTTCGGGCCATGCGTGGGCTGCTGCTCGGCTCTCTTGGCTTCAATGAACAAGATGTCCGCATTCTGGAAGACCAACAGGCCACCCGAAGGCAAATCCTGGCTGAGTTGGAGGGACTCGTCCAACGGGCTGATCCGAACACCTTGGTGATTTTTTTCTTCAGCGGCCACGGTTCACAGTATCGAAGGGGCTCCGGCGATGAGCGTTATGACGAAACACTGGTTGCCTACGACAGCCGTGTGGGCAATCGGGATGACATTCTGGACGATGAAATCGGATTGATCCTCCGGCAGCTCTCCAGGAGAGCCGGACACGTCGTCTTCGTGGTTGATAGCTGTCATTCCGGTGGTGCCAATCGAGCTTTAGGGGCAACGGCAAAAACGATCCCAGTTCGAATTCGCCCTCGGGCGAGGTCTGCCGCAGAGGATATCGACGGATTGGCAGATCGAGGCCGTGACGACTATGTGTTCATCACTGCCTGTCGAGAAGAAGAGCTAGCCTACGAGGTCTATAACAATCGGATCGGCCACAACGGCGCTTTAACCTATTACTTTCTTCGCGAACTGCGTCGCTCCGCCAATTTGCCGATCACTTATCAAGAACTCATGGATCGCGTGCGGCCAGCAGTCCGCGCCCGGCGTGACCAGATGCCACAGCTGCTCGGGGCCAAAGCCCAAGAACTGGTCTTTCACCTGCAACCTCTCGCACAAAGGCCAATCGTCCTTGCCCAACCCGAAGGGGACGCCGTCCGCTTGGCCGGAGGGATCCTTCGAGGAATGACCGTTGGGTCCCGCTATGACATCTTTCGGCCAAACGAACAGCGTCTCTCACAGCCCAAACACCGTATCGCCGAGGCCGAGATCACCGAGCTGACCCCAAACTTTGCTTTAGCCCAGATCGCCCAGCTTCTCGAAGGGGAAAAAGTCCTCCCTGATTCTCAGGCGGTAGAAACCTATCATGTCCCCGGTGACGACTCTTTTCGGGTGTTTGTGGATACCAACGGGTCAACCCGCCAAGACGCGGTTGCCGGGTCGACTCTTCTGGCGAGGGTGGTGGCTTCTTGGGAAGAAGACCTTCGCTTTGCCAGACGCTTTCCCAGAACGGGACGGCCTAGCGAAGCTCACTTTTATCTTTCCGAGCTACGCGAAGCCAATTTGGCGCTTTCCGATGGGGATCGTGACCTCGCGATTATCAGGATTGACCCGCAGGAGTCTTGGCAACAGCGATTGAGGAAAGTTCGTGCTGCCTTCTTCTACTGGGCCAATTGGGCTGCGCTTGTGGACCTGGAGAACCCAGGGGACGGCCTGGACGTGGAGCTGTCCCTTCAAGCGGACTCTTCTCGAGAAGCCACTCGGCAACGCGGCGCTGCGGTTGCTGCCGGGCTGACCCTGCAAGAAGGACAACGGGTCAGCTTGAAAGTGACCAATCGATCACAACAAACGGTCTTCGTTGCCCTGTTAGGACTCCATGCCGATGGCTCAGTCGAAGTGCTCCTCGGTTCCCGGGACAATCCTGCCGCAAAGCTCAAGCCTGGCGAAACTTGGGAAAACGAAGCCAAGGTCAGAATGCTCTCTGCCGAGGGAGTCACCCGAGGCGTTCGGGAAACCGGTGTGAGAGTTTGGACGCCGATTGCCCCGGAGCCTGGTCGTGCCCCCGGAGAGCGAGCAAGCCGTGGCTCAGGCTTTTCGTCGGGCAGCCAGGAGATGCTCAAATTGGTGGCCTCAACACAGGAGTTGGATTTCTCGTTTGTTACACAGAAACCCGAGATGATCCTGAACCAGGCTGAACTCCAAGCCCCCCGAGCAGCCCAGCAGACTTTTGCGACCACGATCCTTCAAGGAAGGGTCCTTCCCAAGCGAAGAGGTCGCGCAGCTCAGGTGCCCGTCCGACAATGGACCACACGGACTGCCGTCTACGATGTGGTTGCCCAATCACAGCAGTCCACCCGCGGCGAGATCAGGTTGCCAGAACACGACAACTGATGAGGACCCCTCTTTGCGATCAGACCGCCGTTGGTCAACTTTGACCCAGGAGAAACCCAAAATAATCCGTTGACGAGATTGCTTTGGCTTGCTAGCTTGAGGGCACCAGGGAGGGATAGGTGAATTGGATGGTGTATATGGCTATCCCCCCAAAGTAGGGTATTGCCTGCAATGCTTGGCATCCGTTTCTTGGGACACTCAACTATCCCAGCGAATCTGCCTGGCAACTCGAAGGAGAATCTGCCTGGCAACTCGAAGGAGAATCTGCCTGGCAACTCGAAGGAGAATCTGCCTGGCAACTCGAAGGAGAATTTGCCTGGCAGCTCAAAACGGTCGTTGGCTTGTGGACAAGAGCGGCCTCTGGGTCAGTTGGTTTTGGGCTTGTACGGGTTGGGACTGCTGCTTCTGGCTGTTGGGACCAAGAGCAGCGTCGGTGGTGTTCCTCCGCCGCAAAAACCGTTTGAGGTGATGCAACCCGACGGCACGAAGCTGACTGTGATGGCCGTTGGTCCGCAACGTGACAACGGTTTGGTGAGACCGCCGCGTCTGCTCCACCGAGGGTATGCCATCATCAAAAGACGCGACCGGTACGAATACGCTGTGGCTGGTCCGCAAGGCGGACTCCGCCCCACGGGCTTGCTGGTGGGACAATTCCAACCCACCCCAGACATCCTGGAAGTCCACATCCGACCGACGGCTGAATTTTTGAAGCGGAGAGAAGCCCTGCGGACTGCTGGGAAAACTCCTCCTCCCCCCAAGGGCTTGCGTCTGGGCAAGCCAGTGGCGGTCAAACAACCCGATGGCTCAACAGCAGAGCTCACCTTTGCGGGCACAGGCAGTTATGAGTGGTACAGCGATCGGCAGAACTTCACTGTGGTGAGGGTCCCGGGTCGCTATGTTTATGCCGTCATCAGCAAGGACAAGCGTTTGGTGCCGACAGATCTCACTGTCGGGCAATTTCCTCCGGCCGATTCCGGCCTCGAACGTGACCCCAGCAGTCGATAGGCAAAGGTCACAAGTGGCATCCCTGATCAAGGGAAGCTGATGGGTCCTCGAGAAATCTTGAAGACCAATCTCACCTGAAAAAGATGGCCCCCGGGGTCGGCCATGATCGGCTGTCTCCACTTTTCTCAAAGCCAAGTGTCGTTCCGTCGGTGTGGCCAGGTAGGCTTTTGTGCCGGAGCTGGGCAGTGCTTTCTGCTGCTCTGCTAGCGTGAGGAATTCTTGTCACTCGTTTCTGGAGCCCCAAAATGTCTGCGCAGCTGAGGTTGACTCACCCAAGGTTTCTGCTGGCCGGATTAGGCCTCAGCTTACCGCTGGGGATTTTCTTGTTTGGAGTCTTGGCGACGAAGTCAGCTCGAGGTGTCGAGGCCAACCCACGTCCCTTTGTGGTCGTGCAGCCGGACGGCAAAACCAAGATCCGGCTCCGAGCCCGAGGCAATGAATATCAGCACTGGTTGGAAACCGATGACGGGTACACGGTGGTCCGGCCGCAGACTCGGCAAGAGCGACAGGCCACTCGGGGTCAGCCCCAAAAGGCCTACTATGTGTATGTTCGCGACCGTCAGGGGGCTCCCGGAGCGAGGTCGGTTGGAGACTGGGCCTCGCAACGGCGTGTTGGCCTGGACTCACCGCCGGACGGCGCCCTCCGCTCGGCGCCTATTCCGAACACGGTGTATCTTCAGGAAGCGGACACACCCCGTGGGCAAAGCCCAGAGCATATCACCCAGCGGCTTCCTCAAGCTCACCAGGGCGGCGACCGCACCGCCGCTCACCCAACGGCTCCGCGAGGCCGTGCGGTGCAAGGCGTCGAGATCCGGAACTTGGTCATTCCCTTGCGTTTTAGTGATCACCAAAATCGGGAGTTGCCAACTGCGGAGGATCTCCAGCAGGTCTTTAACGCCACCGGCGGCCACCCGGACCATCAGAATTCCCAAGGCGTTCGCAGCGGCAGCGTGAAGGAGTTTTATCTGGAAAACTCCTATGGGCAATTCAGCCTCGACTCTCAGGTGGAATCCTGGGTCGACCTTCCCCGAACTGAGGCCTACTACGCTGATGGAAACTCCGGGCTGACTTTCCGCGTACGCGAACTGATCCGCGACGGCCTGGCCGCCTGGAAAGCCAGAAACGACGCTCTTCCTCCCGATCAACGGATCGATCTGAGCGATTTTGATCGCGACGGCAACGGGCACATCGACGCGATTGCCTTCTTGCACTCCGGCTATGGGGCAGAATGGATGCGCGATGACGACTTTGGAACGGACTATCGTGATCGGATCTGGTCGCACCGCTGGGTGTTAGCCCAAAACGAGCCGTTGGGCCAAGGGGTCCACGTCCGGGATTACCACATCAGCCCCGGCCTGTGGAACGTCCGAGGCTCTCAGCCCACACGAATCGGCGTTGTCTGCCACGAGACAGGTCACTTCTTCGGCCTGCCGGATTTGTACGATACCTCCGGCACCGCCGCTGGCATCGGAGCCTGGGGGCTGATGGGCAACTCCTGGGGCTTTGAGGGAGACCAACTTCAACCGCCTCACTTTTCTGCCTACAGCAAAGAATTTTTAGGTTGGGTCAAACCGAAAAGGCTCACGCAACCCGGGATCTACCAGGTCCCTCATGCCGAACAAGTCCCCGCAGCTTGGCGCATCGATTTGTCCTCAGATCGTCAAGAGTATTTGCTCATCGAAAATCGCCAGCCAGTCCAGTTCGACCGGCAAATCCCTGCAGGAAGCGACGGAGTTGCTGGCGGCTTAGCCATCTGGCACATCGATTTGCGACAAGAAGCCGACGGCAATTCCCGGGCGAGTTATCCAGGCCACGCAGGTTGGCCTGATGATCACTACATGGTTGCGCTGCTGCAAGCCGATGGACAATATCACTTAGAAAAACCAAGAGGCGCTGATGCTGATGCTGGCAACGGCGGAGATGGAGACGATTTGTACCGGCAAGGTGACTTCGACCTCTTGGATGGAGAAACCGTCCCAAGCACAAAGCCCTATGCACAGAAAACACATCAGCCCAGTGAGGATGGAGCCAGTGATGATGGGGCCAGTGATGATGGGGCCAGTGATGAGCCCAGTGATAATGAACCCAGTGATGATGAGCCCAGTGAGGATGGAGCCAGTGATGATGGGGCTGGCGGCAACTGGCCCAAGTTCAGCAACGTCTCTGCGGCCGGAGCCACGATGACTTTCACCTACAATGACGGGACAGAGGCGTTTTCTTGGGAGCAGGGCGATCCTCCTGAGGTTGCCGAAGGCTCAGGGCCATTGGTCTGGAGTGCCGAGTTCAACGGGGGCCGTTGGGAGAATGTGACCGCGCACACACAATTGGCCAAGGTCAAGATTGACTTGCCTGTGGCCATGGACGTTCATCTCCGAGCCGACACCAGCGCAATCAGCGTGGACGATGACGACCAAGAGTCCAACGGGGTTGATCAGCCTGGCACCATCATCACTGGTTTCCACAACACGGATGAAGACGGGAGAGCAACTCCTCAGTTTCGTCTCTGGGAGGCTTCCCAACGAAGGGTCTCCTTGGCTGACAATCAGTGGAAATACTTCGGCACAACCCACGCTCAACGCTTGGAGGCAGGGACTTACACCCTGACTTGGAAGGTCAAAGTGCTCCAAGGAAATCTCACCTTTGGCTCGGGGACGATGTTGATTCAAGCCTTCCCCGCTCGCACCGCCGAAGGCCAAAGCCCTCAAGAATCTCCAGAACAGCTCATCAGCAAAGAAGCTCAATCCTCGCGTCTCTGGCCCGCGAGGTCAGAACCATCCGGCGGGACCTTCCCTCAGCCAGAGCCTCTCGATTCTGGGGAAACGGGGCAGAATCATTTGCTGGCCTTGGTGGTCGGGATCAATCGTTTTCCGCAGTTTCAAGACCCTCAAGGGGGAAACCGGGATCTCAACGGGTGTGTGGCCGACGCCGAGGACATGACCGCCTTTTTGGAAAACCGGGGCTTTCAGGTGGTCAAACTGGTCGACGGCCAGGCGACCTACGAAGGAATCCTCTCTGCGATGCAGGGTTTGCTGGACAAGCTGGATGCTCTGACTGACCAGCAACGTGAGAAAGCCGTGGTCTTCGTCCACTTCAGCACGCACGGAGATCGCGTCAAGGACCGTTCTGGAGATGAGGCAGACCGATGGGATGAATCGCTGTGTACTTTCAACAGCGGCCAAGACGCGGACAACGATATCATCGACGACCAGATCTATGGATTTAGCCAGGAGCTTTCCAGAAGAGCCAACCACGTTGTGTTGGTCTTTGACTCCTGCCACTCAGGGCAAGCGGCTCGAGGGATGCTCAAGCCACGAACTCCGCGGTTGCTGACGCGTACAGGGGTCGATCACCGTTCCCAGCGACAGTTCGATCTCGGAAATCCTCAGGGTGAAGATTTCTTTTCTGGCGCCGACTACGTGCTCATCAGTGGGTGCGGGCCGACGCAAAGCTCCTACGAGATTCAACCCGAAGGACTGAACAGCCCCCGCGGTGCCCTGAGCTACCACCTGCTCCGCACTCTCAGGGAACCACAACGAGTCACGCCGACTTATCAAACTCTCTTTCGCCAGATTCGACCGCGCATCATGAATGACGCCCGGCAAAATCCAGAAATCCATGGACCCGCGTCGATCATCAACACGCCGGTGTTCGGCCTGACTGATTGGGCAGCCGGTGAACCCTCCGTCTCGGCTGAGAGAACAGCAGCCAATACATTCAAGCTCTTGGCTGGGGCCAGTGTGGGGGTCACCAAAGGCTCGGTCTATCACATCTATGATAAAAACTCTTCGACGTTTCCTGACAGCGAGTTGTTAGCCCAAGTCAAAATCGACCAGGTCGATCCTCTGGAATCCCGTGCTGTTGTCCAGCAGATTATTGATCCCGACAATCTGAGCGAGCCTGGAAGCGAACCGGTTTATCCTGCTGTGGAGCGGCTCCATCGCTACGATCCCGAGGTGGCGAGGCTGCCGGTTTACCTCGACGCTGGCCAAAGCACCACGTTGCCTCAGCCTCTGAGGCAACTTCGAGATGAGATCGAAGCAGACCCTGTTCTCCAGGGGCATTTTGAGTTCAAGAGGGCAGGCTACGCCAGAATCATCCTGGCCACTCGGACGGAAGGTAACAGGACTTGGGTCACCTTGTCTCGTGCTGGGGAGTCGCCTGTTTGGGAGCAGGAGACCACCGGTAACTGGACGTTTCTCGCCAAGCGTCGGCTGGCTCAGTGGGGTCGTTGGTTCCGCATCAAAAACCTCCGCAACCAGGCAGCCACCCTGAGAGTGAGTTTGAAGCTGGAACCCCTCGAGGCGACTCGAGTTCCCGCACGAGAGCCCGGTGACCCCGAACTCAAGATCTACACAGGACAACAGCTCACGCTGACCATGACCAACGATAGTCAGAAAACCGTCCACTGCTACCTGGTCAGTGTCCTGCCAGATGGAACGACCGATGCATTGGCGGGCGATCCAACGCTTCGGTACTCACTTGAGCCGGGAGACTCTCACTCTCTGCCGGTCACCGCCGAGTTGCAAGAGACTCAGCGAAGCACCCTGGAAGGAATGCTGCTGGTTGCCACAGAACAAAAGCTGGACACAATTGCCCCGCTACTCATCCACGGAAGAAGCGTCCGCTCCAACGCGAGCCCGCTGGAGCAGCTGCTGGCTCTGACCGGACTGAACAATCGACCTCTGAGTTTGGTGATCCGACCAGGGAGTTGGGTAACCAGTTATCAAGAATACAAGATCGTCCAAGAAAACCCCTGATGACTGACTGGCCTCCGGGAGTCGTCTTCGGCATTCTCGCTCTCTCGAAGGACGTCTTTCTCGTCTTGGTGGCCGATCGCTCTCTTTGCACGTGACACCAGGGCCCCAAGACACCGGCCCGCAAGACACCAGCCCGCAAGACACCAGCCCAGCGGCCCAACTCGCCGCTGGGTTGGTGCTTTTCTTTGGACCCTCGCTCGGTCGAGAAGGTCCTGAGGCGATCACAAACCGCACCCTGTCCGAGAAACGAAGGACCTGAAGTGGTCTTCTCACTCGGCTTGCGTCTGCTACCTTCTGTGGGGATTTGACCGGCGGAAGTCGGGCCAAGAGAATGCAGCAAGCCAGGGATCGTGACACTGAGGGATCGTGACACTGAGGGATCGTGACACTGAGGGATCGTCATCCTCTCGGTGCGACTTACGGCCCTCACTGGGACCAAAAACGAGCCCACGTCTAAGCCGAGGCCTGTATGATTGGATTTCTTGCCTTCAATGACCCTGGTTATGGCCAGCTTTCTTGTGACCATCCAGTTGCCGGCTCGCGAGTCGCCGGGGTGACGATGCTGGAGGTGATCGCTGGCTTTTTGTTGTGGTCGGTCGTTGGGGCCTCCGGTGCGGTTGCCCAGTCAGGTGTTCAGTCTCACGCTCAGCCTGCCAGCCGCCGGAACATCGTGTTGATCATGGCCGACGACCTAGGGCAGGAAACGTTGGGTTGCTATGGGGGGACCTCGTATCAGACACCCCATCTGGACCGACTGGCCCGCGACGGGATGCGTTTTGAGCACTGTTATGCGATGCCCGTCTGCCACCCCACACGAGTGTGCCTGCTGACTGGCCGTTATCCCTTCCGGATGGGCCATCCTCGTTGGGGAACGTTTCCCAAAAACGCTGAAAGCCAAACATTTGCCTGGGCTTTGAAAAAAGCTGGTTACGCAACAGCGGTAGCCGGAAAGTGGCAACTGACACTTCTGGGAAAAGACCCAGAGCATCCTCATCGTCTGGGATTTGACGAGTATGCCCTCTTCGGCTGGCACGAAGGGCCACGTTACCATGATCCATTGATCTGGCAGAACGGAAAACTCCGGCAGGACACCCAAGGACGTTTTGGGCCCGATCTGTATGTGGAGTTTCTCATTGATTTCATTAGCCGCCACAAGGGTCAACCGTTTCTGGTTTATTATCCGATGGCCCTCTGCCATGATGTCACCGACGATTTGAAGGCTCCTGTGCCTTACCCGCCGGGCAAAAACCGTTACCTGAATTACCAGGAAATGGTCCAATCCATGGATCAAGCTGTGGGGCGTTTGGTAGCTGCCCTCGACAGACTCGGCCTACGGAATCGGACGATCATCCTGTTCACCGGCGACAACGGAACCGCGTCCAGATCGATCATCCGGGCCACTCAATCAGGCCAAAACAAATACCGGTACATCCGCGATCCGGTCGTCTCGCAATTTGGAGACCAGGCCATCCCCGGCGGCAAGGGCACCCTCCGGGATGCCGGAACTCGGGTCCCGCTGATTGTCAACTGGCCCGGAACAACCCCCCAGGGCCAAGTCGCTCAGGATCTGATCGATCTGAGTGATTTCTTCCCCACCTTGATCGATCTGGCCGGCGCCAGCCAAAGACAGCTCAACACAAGGCAACCTGGCCACACGCAACCTGGCCAAGCAAACTCTGCTCAGCGGGCAACACAAGCCAAAAAGCCAGCAGCCATGCCATTGGACGGAGTCAGTTTTGCGGCTCGCCTGAGGGGTGAGTCCTGGGAGGGTCGCCGTTGGGTTTTTGCCGAACACAAAGGCCGCCGATGGGTCCGCAATCGACGTTGGAAACTCTACCAGGACGGCAACCTGTTCGATCTCCAGAGCGATCCCCAGGAGAGACATCCTCACCAGCCAGCTGAGGCCCCAAGCGAAGCCCAACAAGAGATTCAGTTGTTGGATTCGGTCCTGGACCAACTCTCCACGCAACGGTAAGGTCGCACCTGTTCTCGATCTCTTGATTCCAGAATCCTGAATTCCCAATCCTCGATTTCCCAAAGGGGTTCTTGAGCAAGCGAGGGCCAGAAATTGTTGCTGTCTGGGTTTTCGTGCTGCTTGTTCTCCGTACCCGGTTTGGAAACCGTTCTCCGGCTCACGAGGAACACTCTTGCCGAGAGTCTTGCCAGAAACTTCTGACAGGAAATCCCCGCCGACGCCCTTTGATGTTGCCATGTCCGACATCCAGCCAGGCCAGCACAGCCCCTTCCAACTCGAGGGCCGAGTGGCCTTGGTCACCGGAGCCACCCGGGGGCTGGGGCGAGCGATCGCCATCAGCCTCGGCCAAGCAGGCGCCACGGTGGCATTGAACTACGCGAACAACAGCGAAACCGCTCAAGAAGCCTTGGCAAGCTTCCACGCTGCCGGCTGTCGTGGGGAATTAGTTCGCGGGGATGTCACCGACGAACAAGAGGTCAACCGACTTTATCAGCACATCGCTCAGTCCTTGGGCCCGGTGGAGATCCTGGTGGTCAATGCCACCTGCGAACAGCCGCTGTTGCCCGTGGAGGAGTACGACTGGGCCTTTTGCCAACGGATGCTGGATTTCTTCGTCAAAAGTCCCTTTCTGCTGACCCGAGCCTGTCTGCCCTGGATGCGTCAGCGGCGTTGGGGGCGTATCATCAACATCACCAGTGAAGTCTTTCACGCCGGGGCCGCTCCCTTCAGCGCTTACGTGGCTGCCAAGGGAGGCCAAATCGGCTTGTGCCGCAGCCTCGCCAAAGAGCTTGCCCCCGAGGGAATCACCGTGAATATGGTCTCACCCGGGTGGATCCCTGTTGAACGCCACCAGGACGATCCCCAGGAGGCCAAGGATCGGTATCTGGCCAGTATCCCCGCAGGTCGTTGGGGTCTGCCCCAGGATGTCGGACCGGCGGTGGTCTACTTGGCCAGCCAAGAGGCGTCCTTCGTGACCGGACAAACCCTCGGCGTCAACGGCGGAACTGCTTGGAGCTGAACACTCTGCCAGCGATCTCTTCTTAGTAGCTGGTAGATCTGGCTGAAATTTTTGGCTCCTGGTTGTTTTGGCTCCTGGTTGTTTTGGCTCTCGGTTGTTTTGGCTCCTGGTTGTTTTGGCTCTCGGTTGTTTTGGCTCT
>CAZYKP010000088.1:23926-37326 GCA_964648025.1 uncultured Pirellulales bacterium
GGTTGTTTTGGCTCTCGGTTGTTTTGGCTCTTGGTTGTTTGAGCCAACGACTCTTCGGGCAACTTAGTATTCGCGATCTGAAACTGTTGACAGATGAAATTGCCTGCGTGGATTTCCTGGTCACGAAAATTGCTGTTGCTGCCGCCGCTGATCGTCGGGGGCGTTGTCCTGGGGTCGCTGTTGGCCTTGAAGGCCGACCCCCAGAAGGAGCTGGTTGCGGAAGTGGGCCGCCCGATGCGGGTGTTGCCTGTTGCTCGGCTGGATGTCGTTCCCCGAGCGATTGGTTATGGAACCGCTGAGCCGGGGACGACATGGCGGGCGGTCGCCGAGGTCAAAGGCCGTTTGATCACCGTCAATGACGATCTGGAAAGCGGGGCCATGATCCCTGCCAAGACGTTGTTGGTCGAGATCGACCCAACCGAATACGACCTGACCATCAAGCAACTTCAAGCCGAAATCGCCCAGATCGAGGCCGAACTGCGGGAACTTGAATTTCGCAAGATCAACGACGGCAAATCGCTGGAAATCGAAAAAGCCTCGCTGGCATTGGCCAACTCGGATCTGCAGCGGCATGAACGCCTGCGAGCCCGAGACGCCATCACCCAAGCGGTGCTCGACTCCAAACGACGGGAGGTGCTCAGTCAGCGACAGCTTGTGCAACAGCTGCAAAACTCGTTGGATTTGATCCCCGCCCAGAGCGACGCCCTCACCGCGGCCCAACAAGCCAAGCAGGCTCGACTGCAACAAGCTGAGCGTGACCGCAAGAAGACCCAGTTATTGGCCCCTTTTGATGGCCGGGTGGGTCCGGTCAGTGTGGAGGTCGGCCAGTTTGTCGGTGTGGGCGAAGTCCTCTTTGAAGTCCAAAGTGTGGCTGTTATGGAGGTCCAGGCTCAGCTGACCTTGGGCCAACTCAAAGATCTCCTGCCTCCCCCTCCTCAGGGCGAGACTCGTCCGTTTCCGATTCCCTTCCAACGGGCGCAGATGCGTCGGATTTTCAACTTCCAGGAGATCCTCGTTCGGCAACGGCTGGGTGATTTGGTCGCTCAGTGGTCCGCCCGTTTCGATCGGGTTCGCGAGCAGATCGACCCCCAGACCCGGACCCTGGCCCTGGTGGTGGCTGTTGATCATCCTTTCAAAAAGGCTATTCCTGGCAAGCGGCCGCCTTTGGTGCAAGGGGCTTTTTGCGAAGTAGAAATTCGCGGCCAAACTCGCCCGAACACCGTGGTGATTCCCCGGGAGGCTCTCTGGGGTGAGACCGTCTACCTTCTGGATGCACAAAACCGGCTGCGTCGGCGAGAAGTCGTCGTTGACTTCGCTCAAGGGGATTTTGTGGCCGTCGCTGGCGGCCTGGAAGGCGGTGAGACTCTGGTTGTTGCCGACCCCACGCCAGGCATCGAAGGTACTTTGATCAAGCCAATCGTCGATCAGCAACGGTTGGCCAGCTTGACAGCTGAGGCTACCCTCGTCACACCAGAGAAACTCCCCGAAGTGACAGCTTCCACAAAGTGACAAGCCCCCCCCGCAAGTGACCACCCGAACAGACCACGCCCGGAGACCACCATTGCCAAGAGTGCAGCCCCACAACTACAGCTGTAGCGCTTGCAATAACCATAAAAAACAGTGCCACGAGGGTTGGTTGATCGCTCCCCCGACACGCTGGAAAGCCCGGCGTGACTGACAACCAACGGCCGAGCATCCTTGACGAGTCTAACCTTGACGAGTCTGACCTGGGCCAGCACGACCTGGGCCGGCACGACCTGGGCCAGCACGACCTGGGCCAGCACGACCTGGGACGGTAGCATCTGGGACAGTACGATAAAGGCAGCCTGACCTGGGACGGTCCCACTGACGAGAAAAACTGCTACGTTTGATCGGCGTTCGGTCAATGGTGTCAGTTTTCCTTGAAAGCAGGGCGACTGGGTTGGGCCAAAGCCCAGGGAAGCGTTGGGTGTTTGGTTTCTTTCCCCGGTGACCCCTGATCGGCTGACAGGTCAACGCCATCAGGGCCCTCCCCACATTTTCAGAAAAAGAGTATTTCAGCGATGTTGGTCCGAGCAAGCGTTGACAAATGGTTCTTCTGGAGGTTGGCGGTGATCGCCGCCTTTTGTCTGGGTTTATCCTTATGGTTTCTCTACGACGCGACCATTGGTTACCCAGCTCAGCGTGAACGAGCACTGGCCTACAAGAAGCTCGACGAGGAAGATCGCCTGGAGGAGTGGGAGGCGTATGCTCAAGAACAAGGATGGCCTGTGGGGGATCCCGGCAAGCCCAAGACTGCTGCGGATATTTATATTCAGTATACCCTCAGTGTGGTCTTTGCTGTTCCGGGCCTCATCTACGCCTTCCGCTTTTTTCTGTTCCAAGGACGCTGGATTGAGTTGACCGAAACAGGGATCCGAACCAGTTGGGGAGAACAACTGGAATTCGATCAGATTGCCTCCATCAACAAAAAGCTTTGGAAGACCAAAGGCGTTGTCCACGTCGACTACAAGCAAGATGAGCGGCAGCGGCGACTGATCCTGGATGACTGGAAGTACGAGCGTAAGCCCACCGAAGACATTTTGCGGACCATTGAGGATCACATCGAAGACGACCAAATTCTCGCCGGCCTTCGCGAGCCGCCTCCCCAAGAAGACAAAGAGGAGCAGGACGAAGAGTTTGAAGAGGGAGAGTACGAAGAAGGAGAGTATGAAGAGGGAGATTACGAGGAGTATGAAGAGGAAGAGCACGAGCTCGACCAACAGGACCAACAGCGAGCTCAACCGCAGCCGGGCGAACAGGACGTTGCCGAAGATGAGACGGCAGATGAGACAGCAAACGCACAGCAGGAATCTCAAGGAGATCCTGAGAAGAAGATCACCTGAGGCACGTTGTGATTGCTTTTTTTGCACGGCACCCCACAGCAGCCAATCTGCTGATGGTGATCTTCCTGGTTGCAGGAATCATGAACCTGGGTGGCCTGCGTCGAGAAACGTTTCCCGATTTTCAGCCTGAGGAAGTGGAGATCCGCGTTCCCTACCCAGGCGCCACCGCTGAGGAGGTCAACGAAAGCGTCTGCCAACGAGTGGAAAACGCACTTCAGGAAGTCCGCGATGTGGAGGAACTCCGGTGCGAGGCGCAAGAAGGTTTGGGGGTGATCACCGTCCGGATGGAAGAGGGCGGCAGCTACCGTGACTTCAAAGATGAGATCGATACGGGAATCGACTCCATCGACGACTTTCCTCCCGAGGTCGAGGAGCCGGTCATTCGCCGGCTCCATCAAACCAGCCCAGTGCTCAGTCTGCTGGTCGCCGGGCCGATGAGCGTGCCAAGTCTGAAGGCCTATTGTGAGGATCTCAAAGACCGCCTGCAGCAACTCCCGGGAATCTCCCTGATCACCATCAAGGGATTCTCTGATCATCAATTCCGGGTGGAACTCTCCGAAGAAGCCCTCAAACGCTACAACCTCAGCACCGCCCAGGTCGCCGAGATCATCGAACGCCAGGCGGTCGACACCCCTGCCGGGATCATCCAAGCCCAAGGCACCGAGGTGCTGGTGCGGCTGATGGAAGAACGCAAAACCGCTCGTCAGTTGGAAGACCTGATCGTGGTTGCCGGCTTGGGAGGTGCCGAAATCCGGCTGGGAGATATCGCCCAAATCTCCGACCGCTTCGAGTTCGACGAAGACCAAATCCTCATCCACCAACTGCAGCCAAGAGCCCCCCCGAATCAACAATCCAGCCCGCCCCGAATCAGCCCGGCTCCAACTAGCCCGGCTCCAACTAGCCCGGCTCCAACTAGCCCGGCTGATGGGCCTGGGGAAGGTGAGTTGACAACTTACAGAGCTGGCCTGTTGGCGATCAGCAAAACCAAAGAGCAAGACACCATTCGCGTTGCTCAGACGGTCAAGGAGTTTGTGCAGCAGGAACGCCAGCGTCTTCCTCAAGAGAAGACTCATCTGACGCTGGAGATCACCCAGGATACCTCGAAGCTGGTGAGGGATCGCCTGTGGATGCTGGTCAAAAACGGTGGGCAGGGCATGGTGCTGGTCTTTTTGGCCATGTGGCTGTTTTTCAACTTCAAGCTTTCTTTCTGGGTGGTGATGAGCCTGCCGGTTTCCTTCCTGGGAGCCTTCTTTCTGGTCCCCTACGTGGGATTGACGATTAATATGCTCTCGATGGTTGGGCTCCTGCTGGCATTGGGGTTGTTGATGGACGACGGCATCGTCATTGCCGAGAACATCGGCACCCATGCTGCCAGCGGGAAGCCGCCGATGCAGGCGGCCATCGATGGGGTCACCCAGGTGCGTGCCGGCGTGCTCTCCTCATTCTTGACCACCGTCTGCGTGCTCGGCCCACTGGTGGCCCTTTCCGGAAACATCGGACGAGTCTTGGAGGCAGTGCCCATCATCTTGCTCTTGGTGATGGGGGTGAGTCTCATCGAGGCCTTTTTCATTCTGCCGTCGCATTTGGGCCATTCGCTCAACCCAGCCGACCACCAACCCGGCTGGCTGCGGCGGGAACTGGACACCCGGCTGTTGTGGTTTCGCGATCAGCTGATGGGCCAGACCATCGACCGCCTGATCCGCTGGCGTTACCTGTGGATTGGATGTGTGCTGGGAGCTTTCTTCATCTCGGCCGGGATGCTCGCCGGAGGAATCCTGAAGTTTCAAGCACTTCCTGATTTGGAGGGCGATGTGGTTGTCGCGCGGGTCTTGCTTCCTCAGGGCACACCTCTTGCGCGAACCGAACAACTCGTTGAGCGGATCACCACGGCGGCCGCGCGAGTCAATGACCAGTTCCGCGGCAGCCAACCGCAAGGACAAGATCTGGTCAGGCTGATCTATACAGAGTTCAACACCAATGTCGATGCCTTTGAGACCGGCCCTCATGTGGCCACGGTGTATCTGGACCTGCTCAGCGCTGACCTCCGAGAAGGCCGGATCGACGATGTGCTCTCAGCCTGGCGAGACGAAGCAGGAACTTTGCCTGATGCGGTGGCGGTGACCTTCACCGAGCCGACACTCGGCCCGGCCGGGAGAAACCTGGAGATCCGGCTGAGGGGTCAGGACCTGCTGGTCCTCAAGCAAGCCGCCACCAAAATCCGAGAGTGGCTGGATGGGTTTCAAGGGGTCTTCAACTTGGCAGACGACCTCCGGGCGGGCAAACCCGAGCTGCGGATCCGCCTGCGGGAAGGGACTTATGGTTTGGATGTGGATGCCCAAACTGTTGCCGCGCAACTGCGAGCGGCCTTTTTGGGCGTGACCGCCGACGAGATTCAGGTTGATGACGAGAACTACGAGATTGATATCCGCCTCAATCCCCAAGGAAGGGACAGCCTTGCCGATCTGAATGAATTTCGCATTCAGCTGCCAGGCGGCCAGCGTGTCCCTCTAGTGACTATCGCCCAGATCGTCCCCGGGCGCGGCTGGGGTCGGATCGCTCGAATCGACCGCCTACCAACGGTCACCCTGCAAGGGGATATCGACTCACGTCGGGCCAATACCAGTCAACTGATTGGCCTTCTTCAGGCGGAGTTGTTGCCTGAATTGCGGGATCAACACCCAGAACTTCAAGAGGTAGAAATTCGCGGCGAGATCTATGAGGCATCGGTGGCCCAGGCCTCGATGGTTCAAGCGGGGATCATCGGGCTGATCGGTGTCTTTGTGCTGCTGTCGTTTCAGTTTCGCAGTTTTCTTGAGCCACTGATTGTGATGATCGCCATTCCCTTTGCCTTCATCGGCGTCATCTGGGGTCACCTGGCGATGGGCCTGGATCTGAGCATGCCCAGCGTTTTGGGGTTTATCTCGCTGGCTGGCATCGTCGTCAACGACTCCATCTTGCTGGTGCTGTTTCTCAAAATGCGTCGTGGTCAAGGGTTGCCGGCCAGCGAGGCAGCCGGCCGAGCCAGCCGGGAACGCTTTCGGGCCATCATGATCACTTCGGTGACAACCATCGCTGGCTTGTTCCCGCTCGTTTTTGAACGAAGCCTCCAAGCTCAAGTCCTCATCCCGTTGGCCGTCAGTATCGCCTTTGGTCTGATGGCCTCAACTGTGTTGGTGCTGTTGGTCATTCCTTGCTTTTATCTAGTGCTAGAAGATTTTGGCTTGACCGCCCGAATCGGAGCGGGCCATGAGCCGATCGATGAGAGTTCCGCTGCACAGCACTCCGCCCCATCGGCCGATGATGCATCCTCTCAGCGTTTGACTCACCCAAGCCAAAGCCACGAAACTCCAACACAGCAGCACTCCCCTGAGCAACTCACAGCTCAGCAGCAAGGGAAGAGTCACCCGGAAGAGGCAGGAACCCCGCCAAAAGGACAGCAAGATCCTCAATCTCCACCACCGGACAAGACTCGGGACGGAGAAGGCCCAGAGGAGCCGACCGAGCCGAACTCGAGCCAAGGCGGCCAGTAGACTCCCGAAGAAACCGACTTCTGACAAAACAGGCAGCGGTCACCTCCCGACAGACTCCTACTTCGACTGTTCCAGATTGTGGCAGAGGCCCAACCTGTCGGGCGCTCAGCAGGTTCATGCAAGAACATATGGGTGGGCAACGGCCATAACTGGGACAGTCCGACTCCTGAGGTTGGGGAAAATCTTGGCGTGTCTGGCCGTATCAGGAGGGATCAGTTTTCTCTACCTGAGATTGAGCCATCAACGAGAGGAGGATATCAGCCAAAACCTCTGCGAATTTTGGGTCATTGATGTGTTCAGGGCGTTCCACCAGCTGGCCTGGCTGAAGGCCTTCTCGGAGGGCCATCAGCAGCGCCGTCCGCGCTGCAGGGTCATCAAAAGGCTGCTCTTGCCGATCGATCGCTGAGACCCCAGCCAGTGGAAAGATCACTTTCGTCGGTCCGGTTGCTGACTTCACTTTTTGGGCAATGAGTGCGCCGAGCTGTTGGTTTTCCTCAGGAGTTGTCCTCATCAAGGTGACATGGGGATTGTGTTGATAAAATCTGCGGTCTCGGAACCGATCCGGGACGGTTTCTGGTGGTCCGAAATTGACCATATCCAGAGCACCGACTGAGATGACCTGGGGCACGCCTTGACGTCCGGCTGCTGTCAGCCGATCGGGGCCAGCCGAGAGGATCCCTCCGACGAGTTCGTCGGCCAGCTCCGTTGTGGTCACATCGAAAACCCCGCTGATGAGGCCGTCTTGGATGAGTGTTTCCATCACCTGACCGCCGGTGCCGGTGGCGTGAAAGACCAGCACCTCATAGCCAGCTTCTTGAAGTCGCTGACGCGCGGCCTCCACACAGGGCGTTGTCACACCGAACATTGTGGCGGCAACGAGGGGGCGATCGTCCTTGGATTCATCCGCGGAGTCCGCCACGCGGACCATCCCAGCACCGCTCATTCCGGCCATGGCGGCTGCGGCCTGCCAGAGGACAATCCGGCTGACTCGATTGATTCCAGCGAGATCCACCACCGAATTCATCATCAAGATGTTTTTCTGGCCGACATACTGGCGAACTTGACCGCTGGCCAGTGTGCTGACCATCACCTTGGGAACAGCGAAGGGGAGCACTTGCATCGCAGCAGTGCCGATGGTCGTTCCCGCAGATCCGCCTAAGCCGAAAATCCCGGTCAGTTCCCCGTCGGCATAGGCTTCTTGCATCAACCGGCTGACACCCTCAGCAGCCAGGGCAACCGCCTGACCCCGATCTCCAGCAGCTTGGACTTCTTGGAGTGTCCTTCCTGCCGTCTGATAGACCAGTTCTCGAGACAGATCAGGGGTCACCGTTGGCTCCCCAAGACATCCACAGTCAACCAGCCGGACCGCTGCTCCATGCGCTCGGAGACGCTTGCAGACGAAGGCGGCCTCCTGACCTTTGGTATCCAGGGTCGCAATGACGAAGATGGCCACGACGAATCCTCCTTGGCTGTCTCCTGTCAGAAGTCCCTCAAGGAGATTGTGGTGGATTGGCTTCTGGTTGAGTGGCTTCTGATTTCATGCTGCTGGGCATGAGGAAGTACACCCCCGCCCCCAGGGCGATCAATCCCAGGCCGACCAAACATTCCAGGGGCTCGCTGGCCAACATGAATCCCAATAACAACACATAGGCCACGACGAATACGGCTGGGACAAGTGGATAGCCCCAGGTCCGATAAGGCCGCGGGGTGTGAGGTTGGCTCCGTCGCAAGATAAAGACAGCCGCTACAGCCGAGAGATAAAAGATGGAGCCTCCAAACAAACAATACCGGACCATGACGTTAAACAAATGATTGTTGGCATCGAAGATGGGTTGGCTAAGCCATCCTTGCTGAGTGAGCCAGGGTTGCAGTTGATAGGTCCACTCCGCCAGCATGATCAGCACAATCGACCACAGGCTTAGGCCGACAATGGCGACAGCAGGAGTTCGGAACTGCTGGCTGATGCGTCCAAAGATGCCCAAAAAGACACGGTCTCGAGCCATTGCAAAGAGGACCCGGGGACCGGCCAAAACGTTGGCGTTTAACGCCCCAAAAACGCTGATAAGCAGAATCATATTCATCAGCACATAGCCATACCCAGGCTGCCAACCCAAATTCTCAGAGATCCGCTCGGTGACGGTGATAGCCGGCACAGGGCTCTTGGCGATCTCCTGCCAGGGCAAGGTCAAGTGGAAGGCCAGATTGACCCCGGTGTAAAGCACGATCAGCACCACAACGCCAACAATCAAAGCCACTGGGATCGAGCGTGCCGGCTGATGCAGATCTTCAGCGACCACCCCTAAGTTCCCCCAACCATCGTAGGCCCACATGATCCCAAAGAGCGCCGTCCCCAGCCCCACCCAAATGGTGCTCTCTGCGAATTGAGGAAAGGCCGCCGGCATCGCCACCGATTGCCCGCTGGCCGCCAGAAATGGCAACACCGCCAAGACCAAGACAAAGCCTGCTTTGACAACAGTCGTCACGTTCTGCACGGCCCCTCCCCAGGTGGTCCCAACAGCGTTGACCACCGCCAGCAATACCACGGTGGCAATGGCGATTGCGGTTTCCTGACCGTGCGAGAGCGTGATGCCCTGGGAGAACTCAAGCAAGCTGCGAATGCTGATGACCATTGCCGCCGCCAAGGCCGCAATGGACCCGCTGCGTATGATCAACAGCTCGCTCCAACCCCACAGAAAAGCCCATAAACGCCCATAGGCCTGACGCAAGTAAACATAGGTGCCCCCAGCATGAGGCATCAGCGTAGCCAGCTCAGCCAGGGTCAACGCCCCACACAGATTCACCAGCCCACAGCCAACCCACAGCAACAAAATCAAACCTAAATGTCCGCTGGTCGCCTGCGCCACAACATTGGGCTTCAGAAAGATCCCTGAGCCGATGACGGCGCCCATCACCAGCATGATCGCCGACCAAGTTCCCAACACACCCTGCAGGCGCTCACCAGAGGTTCCCCCTGCACCGACCTCAGGCAACCGGTGATCCCAGCTGTGGTCGCCAGGGACAGAGTAGGGGTTCTCTGCAACGGGCTCATCATTGGCCCGGCCCCGGTTGGGATCGCCTGCCTCTGAAGAACGAGAGGTCGAACTAGTCTTGGAAGGATCGGCAGACACCGAGATGATCTCGTGGGATTGTGAGCGGACGAAAAAGGGGTCAAACTCCTGCGTAGGATATCGTTGCGGCCCAGCTGGTGCGAGATTGAACGAATCGACCGCTTGATTTGTTTGATTCCCGCGAAGTGTTCACCAGGAGCAGATCGCAGCCCCCTGACTGTCCGGGCTTCCGTTGGTCGTCCTGGGTCATAAAAGTCTTTAAGGCTCAACAGTGGTCACTCGATTGACCAGTGAACTGTATGAAACCAGATGATTTGTGTCCTCGTCCTGATGCCCTCCAAGCTGGCCTCACGCAGCCTTTGGCTCCGCCGATTTATCCGACGGTGGTTTATCGCTGCGAGAGCCCGACACAAGCGGACCAGCTGCTGGGAGGCTCTGCTGACGGATACGTTTACTCAAGAGATGGACACCCCAACGCAGCCCTGTTGGCTGAGAAGTGCCGCCAGCTCCACCACGCGGAACAAGGCATTGTCTGCTCCTCAGGAATGGCAGCCCTTTCCTTGGCGTTTCTCTCTCAATTGTCAGCCGGTGATCATGTTGTGCTCAGCCAAGACCTTTATGGCAAGACGTTACAACTGATTCTTCAAGAGCTGGCTCGGCTGGGGATTGAGTCGACCACCGTCGATACCACCGACCCGCTGGCGACCGAAAACGCCTGCCGCAGCCAAACTCGGCTGCTGGTGGTGGAGACCATCTCCAATCCTCTGCTCAAGGTGGCCGATCTGAATAGCCTCTCTCAGACCGCCCACCAAGCGGGAGCTTTGCTGTTGGTGGACAACACCTTTGCCGGACCAACAGTCTGTCGGCCGCTGGACCATGGTGCGGATTTGGTGATGGAAAGCCTCAGCAAGATCATCAACGGTCACAGCGATGTGATGCTCGGATTTCTCGGTGGACGCCGTGACAACTGGGAGCGTGTAGCCAGAGTCCAAAGTGCTTGGGGGTTTACTGCCGGTCCCTTTGATTGTTGGTTGGCCACTCGAGGTTTGGCCACGCTGGCTGTGCGGGCAGAAAAGGCGTCTCGGAATGCTCAGCAAGTCGCTGCCTTTCTTCAGGAGCACCTCTCGGTGAAAACGCTTTATTACCCGGGACTGGCCAGCCATCCTCATCATCTGACCGCCCGGCGGCAGTTTACTCTCGTCGATGAATCAGCCAGCGATCTCTCCAGTGTTGGTCAAATCCAAGAAAGCCGGTTTCCGCAACGGCCCAAGCCGCAACCGGAGCCAGCCCAGTTTGGCTGTATGGTGAGCTTTGACTTAGTCGGAGGCCTTGCTGGGGCCGAAGCATTCATCGCACGGATTCGCCAGCAGATTCCCTTCTGTCCTTCTTTGGCGGATGTGAGCACGACCCTTTCCCATCCTGCCTCCACCAGCCATCGAGGGCTTTCGCCTGCCGAGCAACACCAACGGGGAATCACCCCTGGGCTGATCCGTCTGTCAGTCGGCATCGAGTCGCTTGCAAGCCTCCGCGCTGCGCTGCAGGCCGGCCTCGCTGCCGATTGAGTCGAAACGGACGCCCTCGATGGAAAGACTCCCCCTCATTGGTCCTTCAGACCAGCGGCTTGCTCCAATTGATAAACGGCGTAGAGAAGGCAAACAATCATGCCCAAGACAAGCGCGGCTCCGTAATCGGACTTGAGATCATAAAGCACCAGCCCACCCAGGCTTGTGGCGAGAGTCAACACGTGGATGGTGCTGACGGATGCTGAGCGGCTCAGGCCCAGTCGAACCAGGCGGTGAGAGACATGGTTGTGATCGGGCTGAAAAGGGCTCTGCCCTGCGCGTAAGCGAATCAGCACCACAGTTGTCAAATCGTAAAGTGGCACTGCCAGCACGCACAGCGGAGCAAGGATCGTTCTTGGTGGTGAGGAGCCATCACTGGAACTAAACGTGGCCATGACCGTCAAAGCAGCCATCCAGAACCCAATGAAGTAGCTCCCGGCGTCACCCATAAACAGCCGGGCGGGTGTGAGGTTATGATATAAGAATCCCGCCAAAGACCCTGCTAAGAGCAGCAGTCCGATGATCACGGGCAACTGCGTCCCGTCGGCTTCTCCGCGTGTGTGCAAGGCCAAAGCCAGCATTGCGGCTGCAATCGCGGCAACACCCCCGGAGAGTCCATCCATGTTATCGAGCATGTTCAGGGAGTTGACCAACGCCACAATCCAAAGAGTTGTCAGCACTGCGGTCAGCCAGGGCAAATTCAGAAACACCGTGATTGTGAGACCCTGAGAAACCAGCGCCCCGGCAACAAGAACCTGAGCCCCTAACCGCCACCGCCAATTCAGCGGGATCCAGTCGTCCACCAGGCCAAGGATCATCAGCAAGGTGCTCCCAAGGGCCACCTGCCACAGCAAAGGAGCTGCTTGAGACCAACCGCTCAAGAGAAAGCGGGATTCCCAGCCAGGGAAAACTGAAAGAGCCTGCAGGGTGCCCAGTGGCAGCAGCACACCGATCCAGATCGCAAGCCCTCCACCCAGAGGAGTCGCTTGGGCATGGGCTTTGTGACCAGCCGGACGGTCGACCAACCCAAGCCGTGGGGCCCATCGCCGCACCAGCCAACCAAGAGCCCAAGAGAGCACACCCGCCGGAAGGACAACCAGCCCCAGTAAGGCCCCAATCGAGTATCCTTGGCCCATGGGGACCTCACCGCACGCTAAGCCTGAGAAGATGCAAAACGCAGCGACGACTCCAGCCTCGCCTGGCCCTTACCCAACCAGCCCAGAACAACCAGCCCAGAACAACCAGCCCAGCAAGACCTGAGTGGAGGCCACGCAGAGGGAGAGTACGCAGATGAAGCCGGTTGTCAGTCAAACGCTCCATCAATCGAGATTGACTCTCCAAGAGGATGGCGCGAAGTTGGAGCAATTTTTTGTCAAGAACGTCCTGGGAGGCGTTCGGGTTCTTGGAGGCGTTCGGGTTCTGGCTGGTGTTTTGTTGGTCGTTTGGCCTCACGGCAGGCGCGTTGGCTTTGGCCTTTCGGGGGCACGCTTCTGGGTAAGCTCTGCCTGAAGGAGAAGACCTTGCTCCCTCGGGCAGCAGGTCGGAACGCTCCAGAGGACGTTCCCGACAGATGGCCAGATCCTGCTGATCTCGCCATCCTTCGGATCGACGCTTGAGCGAACCGAAACGCGCGAGCGAACCGAACCGAGCGAGCGAACCGAAACGCGCGAGCCGAGCGAACCGAACCGAACCGCGCGAGCGAACCGAGCGAACCGAACCGCGCGAGCGAACCGAGCGAACCGAAACGAGCGAGCGAGCCAACCAGAATGAGCCGAGCAGAACGAGCCAGGCTAACCGAGCAAGTGGTCGCAACGAGCTTGCCAAACAAGGGAGCGGCCCAGGGAACAGGCATTCCTTTCAGCTTGATTCGGCAAGTCTTGAAACGATAGGCAGATCACTCAGCCGGATTGCCGGAGGGTGCCGGCTCTGCCTCAACGGAGTTTTCGCGGAGCACGCCTGTGAATTTGAGGTGCTTGCGGCCGTCGGTCTCCACGCGATCCACCGTAATGGTGTTCTTACCTGTGAACTCTCCGCGGAGCAGTTCCTCCGAGAGTGGGTCTTCGATGTATTGTTCGATCGAGCGGCGGAGAGGACGAGCTCCGTATTCCAGGCTGCTTCCCTTCTTGATGATGTAGTCTTTGGCGTCGTCGGAGAGTTCCAAGGCGAACCCGCGTTCTGCCAGTCGTTCTCGCACTTTGGCCAGTTCGATATCAATGACCTCTTTGAGATCCTCGTTGGTCAACTTGCGGAAGACGATGATATCGTCGATCCGGTTGAGGAACTCAGGCCGGAAGGACTTTTCGATGATGGCTTTGACATCATCCTTCATCTTGCTGTAGTCGGTCTCCGCGTCCTTGCCGGGCGTGTGGAAGACCA
>CAZYKP010000089.1:0-24617 GCA_964648025.1 uncultured Pirellulales bacterium
CTAAGGCGTTGCCCGTAGGCTACGATGGGTATGGCTTTCAGCCAACCAGTCTCGACCGGGATCAGGGGCCAAACCGACGGAGGCCATCACCCCAAATCAATCGATCGAGAGGCTGACAGAAAATGCCAGCCCGAGCACCTAGGGCGTTGCCCGTAGGCTACGATGGGTATGGCTTTCAGCCAACCAGTCTCGATCAAGGGCGTGTCCAGCAGAAACCTTGCGAAGTTGAGGTGACTGTTCAAGGGAGCAGTGCCGAATTCATCAATCAACAGCCGTGTTCGTGGCTCAGTTGGTGGCAAATTGGCGTCGCCGACCATGCCACTTCCTGAGACCGAGGCGATCACGCCTTCGGATCGATCGTGGGTCAAATGTCAGCACCAAAACCCAGCTGGGGCCGATTGACAGGCTTGGAAATTCGCCAACAAGAGGATCTACGCCACCACAACGGTGTGCTTCCAACTTCCCGTTGTCCGAACGTTGGTGGGTCGTGGGCTTCCATTTTGGGAGACGGGACGAGAGATGGTAGTCATCAATGTAAAGTCCTTTGGGGTGGGGCCCAGGAAGGGCAACGGTACGGTAGTTCAAGGGCTTCGACGGTGGGTGCTCGGGCGTGAGGTTAAAACTTCGTCTAGTCTTGACGAAGACACACTACCCAAACTGTTGAAGCCGAGAACAACGGAGGTTGGTTTTTTAGGGGGGCTTATGAGAGGGAGTCGGGCAACTCCGCAAGCAGTATGACGCACAACGACGAAGACATCAACGAGAAATCGAGCAAAACGCAACAGTTTTTTCGCCAAGTGCTTGCCCAGAGAATACTTTCTTTCGAGACCCTCAGGTGAGGCAAGCAAGAGATCCGGTTTGAGGGTCTATTTTTCTGTTCTTGACAAATTGGTCTTTCAATGAGATCGGTCCCAACGCGGCACGGTGGGAAACGACCAAGAGAAAAAGCGACCGAAACGCTGCTGGCAAGTTCACAACCCTATCGATCGGTGTGTTGGCAAGCGGGCTCCAGGCAGCCGAGCCTCTTGGGAGGTCTGATGGCCTCTGCAGGGTCGTGAGGTTGTGAGCCCACCGGTGGCGTTCCCAGTTCCTGCAGCAGATCGTCCACTCGGATGGAAGGGAGATTGGGGGCGAGGTTCTCGCCGCGAATGACCACTTCTCGCCAGCGAGACATATCAAAGGTTTGCTTGAGCTGAGCTGCGTAGTGGTTTCGTTGCACATGGGGATGCACTGTGGCATCCCCGCGGACGAACCGGAAATTAAAAGCGGTTCGTGGAGCTCGTGTGGTGTTGACCTCCGATCCGTGGATCACCCGTTCTGAGAGGATAATCGCCTGGCCGGGACGCATCTCCAGAGGTCGAACCGTTGCTGAGTCCACCTGAAAATCCAACTGGAAAGCTGCCGACTCATAGCCCTCTCCACCTCCCAGTCTCAGGTTGTGGATCGACCGATGTGTGCCGGGAACGACCTGGAGGCAGCCGTTGGCCAGGGTCGTTTCGGTCACTGCAACCCACACGGTGAGTTGAAACAACGATTGGGGATCGACCGGCAACACAATCGGATGGACGAATTTGTTCTCGTACATGTACGAGCTTTCCTGATGCCAAGTGACCCGTTTGCCACCCGGCGGCTTGTGGAACACATAAGACCGCCAGAGTTTGAGATCTGGACCCAACAGCTGAGCAACTCTCTCCACGATCGCAGGATGAGTCATCATCTGCAGGAAAAAACCCCCGTCGAGGTGCCGGTCTCGACGGGTGGGAAAGCCGTAAGTTTGCGAAGGGGACTCAAGGTGTGCCATCAACTGGTCACCAAAGGCCTCCATCATTTCTTCAGGCCACACCTGAATTGGTTCCAGAAAACCCTGCCGATAAAACCCCTCGATTTCCTCCTCGGTCAGTCGGTACTCGTCCCCAGTAGGGACCAGGCCTTGGTAATGCCTGGGATCACTCAGATGAAACTGCTGATCCATGGGGAGTGTTCGTCCGGCGGACTTGACGAAGGTCAGCGCGGTCTCGTCTGACCAATATCGACAGATGAGCTTGAGCTCACGCACCAACAGCCAAGACTCAGGCAATCTGGCCCGGCGCCACTGATAGACCAGAGCCACAAAGAGGCTGCGGAAGAACAACAGTGTTAGGCGAAGTTGAAAGCCAAGCGCGCGAATCATCGACAGTAGTTCACAAGGAAAGTGAAGAGGCACCCTGAGCACGGATACTCCTGAACGACGCACCAACAGGCCTGGTCGCTGTCCGTTAGCCAGTGTCTGGTGGGTCGAGTTTTGCTGGCAAAGACGTCCCCTGAGGTCACGCCTCTGGGGTCAACAGCGAACCAGAGCTTGAGTATATTTCCGCTTCGCCGAGCAGCGTTGCCTTTTGGACTGTTCTTGGCAGACCAACTTATCCCATCACTTGCAAAGAACGCACGATCGGCCGAAGTCGACTTCTCAGGACTTCGAAGTCTCCCTGAGCCAGATTTCCCTGAGGCTCCGGGGGCGAGCAACCCGAGAGTTTTAAGGTCAGCTGGTCCTGGCCAGTCGGCCGCATCACCCCCCCGACCACCGGATCGCCCCACCCTTTGCCATCGACGGTGGCGCTGCAACAGCGAGTAGCCTTCTGACCCTGGTTCAACAAGACGCCCCCAAGTTGTCATCGCTCGGAGTTCGCACTCTTTGTGTTTGAGCAATCGCCTGGGGATCCACAACTCCACTGTGGGAGCCTTGGTCTCCGGGGCCGGGATCCTTCCTCGGGAGGACGACCTTGGCATCGATGTCCGTGTATGGGAAGGCCTAACAGCATCCGCAGGGCCTTTTTGGGGTGCGGCCGATCCGATCGCGCGACGGTGAGCAAAAGAACCACCAACAAGAAAGCAACGCACCCCTGAGTTGGTTACGCAAGAAGACACCGCATGATCGGACACCCAACGAGTTCGGATCGACATGCAAGGTGATAGCCAGAGGATGGACGACTGGGGGTCCGAAAAGTTCCAGCTTTGCCCCGGGGATGGGAGCGACTCCCAAGATCATCTGAGGCGGGAAAAGAAAAACGCCCCTGGTTTCCTGTTGGGAACCAAGGGCATGTGTCAGGCCCTGCGAAAGGTTTTTGCTTTTCAGCGAGCTGCTTGACAGATCGAAGGCTGAGAGTCTTGGCCTCCCAGGCTTTCGGTGGCCTCCGACGCCCGACAGAGTGCGGGATCGACTGGCGCAGACGGAAAACTCTCGGCGGAGAACCTCTCTTTGCCTTAAGAGGGGCGCCGACGGCCGCGGGAGACTCCGGAGCTGGCCAGGCCCAAACCGAGGACCGCCCAGACGGAGATCGAGGTGGGCTCGGGGATGATACTTGCTGTCCCAAAAACTTGGATGCTGTCGAGGTCAATAGCACCTGACGGTGTGGTCGTCCAAATGAATGAGACGGTCTGATCGGTCAGGTTCTGGTAAAGGTCGCCAGTCAGATCAACGCTGACGCTCAGCCAACCTGTGTTGCGTCCCGGAAGATTGAAATCTTCCCACAAGAAGTTCGAGCCGTCCAAGCTCGTGTTGAACTGACCATCGCGACCCGAACCGCCCGTTGCAGCACGGACGTCGAACTCAATCTTCTCCAGATCCAGTTTGATTCCCTCAGGAATGGTGATCGACCAGGAACCAGTGCCGGCCCCTTCAAGCCGTGCTGGGAAGTCGGGGGTCGTGGCGCCAGCGGCATTGGCACCGTCGTCGTTTCTGAGCAGACCACTGAACATCGCGCCGTCACTTCCGCGCGTCAGGGTCCAGCCGTCGAACATGCCGTTTCCCGTGCCCGAAGAGACGCTAATCCCGTCAGTTAAATCCAGATCGTCCGGATTGCGGTCAAACTCTGAGGGACTCGCCCCTTCGAAATCGACGCCAGCGATCACATCAGCATTGGCCGCACTGCAAGTCAAGAACAAGCTTGCTGCCAAAACAGCAAGGAGGACGCGTTGGTTTTTCGTTTGCACAAGGGTCTCCAATAAGGGGGGTGGTGAAGAAAGGCACCAAAAACCTTTCGATGCATGCTTCACCGGGTGGAGTGTGGATGATCATCGGCGGGCAAAACACGGCGACATCCGACACAGAAGGCGTGATGAAACGGGGCAGGCTCACAGAGGACTCTTAGCTGACATACTAGTAGACCCCCTTTTGGATTTCAAGAACAAATCAAGAACAAACCTCAAGGGAGGCGAAGAGGTGACGAGAACTCTATCGGAACCCCCAGAAGATAGGGTCCCTCAAGAGATGTAACCCCTCAAGAGATGTGACACCCCCCAAGAGGAGGGTCCCTTCAGAGGATATGGCATCGGAAGAGACTCAAGAGAAGTGGTTCCTTGAGAAACGTGATCCTTCAGGAGGTGTCATCCTGGAAGGGAAGTTGCGGCAGGATCTGCGGTTCTGGTGCCTCTGGTTGTCCAGGAGCAGACACTGGCGGACCCAGAGGACTGAGATTTTCGGAAAGATAGAATAGTCATTGCCGCCGAATCTCAATACGAATGACATGCATAGTGGTTGATGAGGTGCTTACCAGAGTGAACAAGATTTGCAGATCGATTCTGTGGTGATCACAACGGGGTTCTCTTTCAGACTCTCGCCCTCAATAGGAAACACTGCCAACTCTCGGTCGGTGCAGGGACATCAGCAGTCAGTTGATTCTGGAGCTGCCTGTTGGCAAAATGAACACCTCTTCAGCTGGATCTTGCTACTTGGTTCCGATCCAATGCCGCACCTATTTCTTTTCCAAGAGGTGTTGGACCAAGCGAATTGCTGAGACTCACAAAAGTTTTTGGGCCACGGGAGTCCGTTTACCCTCCAGAAGAGACGGTCCGACCCGGTCCAATTATTCTTGCAGTCTTCATCGAAGGATTCAGAGCTTGTCGATGATTTCACAAATGAAATTTTTTAGAAGCATATCATGGCCGCAAAAATCCGAGTCCCCGCCTCAACGTTTCTTACCGCTCTGGAAAATTTGGCGGCCCCGACGCAGCAGCGTCAAGGATTTCGGGAGATGGTGCCTGAGGATCATTCACCGGTTTCCCTAGAACTCAAGCCGGAGAATCGCCCGATTCTGGAGGAACTGAGCAAACTCAAGCTGGCTAAGACGAACCGGGCGAAACTGTCAACTTTCCTGCATGGTGTGAAGATCCAGAATCTTCCCGCTCTGGAGGTGTTAGATCAACCGATGCTCGACTTCACAGTCTGCGTTGATGCCATCCAGCGATTGAAGGGAAAGGATTTTGAGATCCAGATTCAAGGGAGGTGGTATCTCTTTACGTTCCCGACCGTTGTCCAGATGCAAGATCGCAAGAAAGTGATCGGCTTTGGGATTCGGATCGTCTTCCAGATGGTCCGAGAAACCCACGAAGTAGGCTTTACGATCTATCGGCAGGGTTTTGGACAGGTCTACGCTGAGAAGACATTGCGGGAGATCCTCGACGATCACCTGATTCGGCCGTATCAAAAGCCCGAGAACCCGGAGCATCTTCCCAATGTCTTAGTAGGGCGTGCCCTCTCAGCCTCCGAACACTACGGCGATCAGGTGTTGGTCTCCGGCGCCGTTTTTGAATCCAAGGTCGATATGACGTACTCGTACTACGGAGGTGACCGGTCTTGGGTGACCCACAAACAGGTCTTTGAACCGGAGAAGTGCGTCGTCGAACCCGAGCTGGAATTGCCAGGGGAGCGGCAAGATAGCCGATTTACCTACACAGGCCGTGACGAAGATCCTCATGGCACCCTGCCCTTTGTTCGAGTGTTTTCCCTCCGCACCCGAACTTACCTCTACACCGACATTCGCAATCTGACCCCCTACCAGTACCAGGAAGGCATCGACAAACAGATCGTTCTGGACTCGCTGCATCGCTCCATGCTGCAAAAGATCTTTGAGGTCGGCGGTGACACCATCAAGGATCTGATCCCCGGAAAAACCGGCGGGATTTGCGTGCTGGCCTATGGGAATTCCGGGACAGGAAAAACTCTCACCGCCGAAGTCTACGCGGAGATCAAGCAGCGTCCGTTGTATGCTCTGTCCGTTTCAGAAATTGGGGTCAACCCCACCGAAATCGAAAACAACCTTCAACGTGTGTTCACCCGAGTTGAACGGTGGAATGCAGTCCTTCTCTTTGATGAGTGTGATATCTTTCTCTCCAGACGCGGTGACGATCTCAATCAAGCCGCAGTCGTCGGCATGTTCCTCAGGCTCCTGGACTACTACAACGGAACTCTGTTTCTGACGACCAATCGCTCACCGGTGATCGACCATGCTGTCGATTCCCGGATCGCTTTCCGGTTTCACTATCCCGATCTGAATGCGGATAAACGGAAGGTGATTTGGCAGACTCTTCTACTTCAAGCCAAGATCCAGTTCTCTGAGGACGCCTTGGAGTTTCTCGCCCAGCAGGAACTCGACGGTCGGAAGATTCGAAACGCCGTACGCGTTCTTCAAATCAACAAGGTCACCCAGGTGACCCCGCAGCAGTATCGCGATATCGAGCAGTTCCTCGTCTACTCACACCACTGATGCTCACACCACTGATGCTCACACGCCCAGTGCTCACACGCCCAATGCTCCCACGCCGGACCCCGATAGAACTGATACTCGCAGGACCGAGAGACCGTTTTTCCTGAAGATCCCACAAAGGGATCCAACCGGCCTCATCGTTACCAACTGGCCGAGAGCTTCCGACCTTGCCTCATCCCTCAATGGCGAGGCCTACGACAAAGCCCCAGAGAAGTAGTCGACCCAGGGCGACCGTCTGCCCTCGTTTGTGCTGACCAGAAGTGAGGCAGCGGGAGGCACCACCGGAAGCCCGGATCCTCAGTCGTTCGACAAGTCGGTCGTTGGCCAAAGACCTCGTCGAGAACTTTTCGGGCAATCCATAGCTTCGGGCTGCCGATCCGGTTCAACCAATTTGTCTTCGTGGGGCTTCGATGCGTTGTCGACCGCTGGTCAGTTTTGGCTACCGCTTCGGAATGGCCATCGGACTTTCCGAGGGATCGTTGAGAATTGCTTCGTTGGTCGAAATGCTGAGACGCATCGCGTCCTGCTTCTCACGCAGATCTTTGAGAAACCTCGACCAACGAGACGCGATCCCGCACTCAAAAGGCCGCCACTTGCTGGGCCTCCGCCAGCCTTGCTACCTTCTCTGACAGAAAGATTTCTTGCCCGGAGATTTCCTGCTGGGAGATTTCTTGCTGGAGATTTCTTGCTGGAGATTTCTTGCTGGAGATTTCCTGCCGGAGATTTCCTGCTGGGGGATTTCCTGCTGGGGGATTTCTTGGCCGGGTTGCCCCATCGGCCGCCGCTTGATGGCAAGGAACACTGCCCAGTTCGGGTGGTCCACAAAAGCTTGGGCCGCCCTCAAGCCATCAATTGTCCACCTGCCAACGTGTCCAGAGCTTTTTTGAGAATCCAAAGGCTCAGAAACGTTCCCCCTCTGGGGTGACTGGAAGGAGCTCAGGCAGCATGAGAGCTCAGGCACTCGGGACTGCTGGCGTTTGGTCGAGTCGAGCCTTTGACACCGTCTTTTTGCGAGCGAGCTGATGGATTTTTGTTCTCGGCTGATCAATCTGCTGCTTGTGGTTTGGATGTTGTTGGCGGCCATGGCTGAAGGCGGCCAGCCGACCAAGCCCTATCATGTGCTGTTTCTTATCTCCGATGATCTGACCGCCACAGCGTTGTCTTGTTATGGCAATCCTGTTTGCCGAACGCCGAACATCGATCGGCTGGCCCAACGAGGCACCCGGTTTACCCGAGCTTACTGCCAGGGGACCTACTGTGGGCCATCCCGGGCATCCTTGATGTCCGGCTACTATCCTCATGCAACTGGCATGCTCGGTTATCAGAGCCCGCGGCCGGCCATCGGCTCCCGGGCGATGTGGGCTGAGCATTTCAAAAACAATGGTTATCACACCGCCCGTGTCAGCAAGATCTTTCACATGGGCGTGCCCGGCGGCATCGAGAAAGGGACCAACGGAGCCGATGATCCTCGCTGTTGGGTCGAACGATACAACAGCCAGGGTCCCGAGTGGAAAGCCCCTGGTTCAGGAGAAACCCTGGAAGGAAACCCCCAAGACCCCAGGCCGGTTGGTGGTAATACTTTTGTCTACGTCAAAGCGGAAGGCGATGACTTGGTGCACTCAGACGGGAAAACCGCTGCCCAAGCCTGCCGGTTGCTCAAACGATTCAGCCAGATGGACAAACCTTTCTGGCTGGGGGTAGGGTTTGTCCGACCCCATGTGCCCTTTGTGGCACCGTCAGCAGACTTTGCGTCGTATCCTTTTGATCAGATGGTCTTGCCGGAGAAAATCGAGGGCGACTGGGACGATATCCCGCCAGCTGGAATCAACTATAAGACCAGCAAAAACATGAAGATGGATCTTGTCAAGCAGAAGAAAGCTCTGGGCAGTTACTACTCCTCAGTCGCCTTTATGGATCGGCAAGTTGGCAAGGTGATTCAGACTCTGGAAGCGTCCGGCCTGCGGGACAAGACAATGATCATTTTCACCAGCGATCATGGATACCATCTGGGCGAACATGATTTTTGGGCCAAAGTCAGCTTGCACGAGGAGTCAGCTCGGGTGCCGCTGATCATCTGTGTGCCAGGTCAGCAACCGGCTGTGTGCGACTCGTTGGTGGAGCTGTTGGACCTGTTTCCCACCACCGCTGCTTTGTGTGGCCTGGAGGTTCCCCCTCGGCTTCAAGGACACGATCTTTCGCCGCTGTTGGATGACCCCAAGAAAACAGTCAGAGAGGCCGCCTTTTGCGTCAACGGACAGGGTTTTTTATTGCGTGAGGATCGCTGGGCTTACATCCAATACCGCCGGGATGCCTCTCGGGGAATCGAGCTTTTTGATATGCACCGTGATCCCGGCCAATACACAAATTTGGCAGCGCAGCAGGAATATCGCCCAATCCTGGAGGCGTTTCGTACCAAGTTGACCTCAAAGCTTCAGGCTGTTGGCACCAACGACCTCACGCGGAAGTGAATGCCTCACCGCTTGATGGTCGCTCGACTGAGGGCCGCTCCGACGATGGGAAGACTCTTGACTGCTTGGCAGCGTACTTTTCACCTGGGGACCGTTTGCCCCAAGACACGGTTCCAAGACAAGTCAGTTCTCTCTCAAGAGAGTTCCTTGTTGATCGATTCCCGGAAAAGTCCCAGGCCCCGTTTCAGAGAAACAACTGGCAATCCGACTTCCCGGTGGGGCTTCTGAGTGCGTCCACTTCGTACGGGATCAGAAGGAGGGCAGCCCGAAGGCTCTGAGTCGGACACTTTTCTAGACGTCTCTGAGGTTCAGTCGTTGGACTGTCCCAGCTGTGGCCAACGCCCTTTGGGTTGTTGCGTTGGCTTTTCCGGTCCCCAGTGAGATGAGCCTCTGCCACGATCTGCAACAGCCCTGATCGAGTCCGTCCCTGCCTCAGGAGCAACCGCTTGGGAGGTTGCTCGAAGGGTAGTTTCTCGAACAGCGGTTTCTCGAACAGTGGTCACGGAGTCACATCCGCAGTCCCGTCGCGTGGGTGATTGCAGGCTCTTTGATGGCAGACTGCAAAGCCGAGGCAACTAGCCATGCAGACTGTTTCGAGGTAACCTCGCTAGGAATGGATTTGCTTAAGCTGGAGTGCTTTTAGCAACGCGGCTGTCACTTCTTCACGAACAATCTTATCTTGGTCTAAAAGACCCAAGGAGTCTCCGATGCTCGCCCAAACCCTGCCTCTGAAACACTCTGGTCCCCCGAAAGGGTCTTGTCTCCTTCAGAGGTCGCCTCAGCGAAGGCGGGGCTTTACCCTTGTCGAGCTGCTGGTGGTCATCACGATCATCGGGATCCTCATGAGCCTGCTGCTTCCAGCAGTCCAGCAGATCCGAGCCGCCGCTCGCCAGCTTCAATGTAAAAACCACCTGAAGCAACTCTCCCTGGGCCTGCTCAACAGCGAGACCACCTTCAAAAGCTTCCCCTCGGCAGGATGGGGGAATGGTTGGGCACCTCACCCAGCTCGCGGGTCTGGTCGAGCTCAACCAGGGGGATGGGGGTACGCGATCCTTCCCTTCATCGAGCAGCAGGCCGTCTACGACTTGGGCAACACTGTCCAGCGAAACGACGAGAACAGCAACGATTTGCAAAACAGCAACGTCCAGCGGCTGGCGTTCCCGATACCTGTTTACCACTGCCCCAGCCGACGCAGTCCAGAAGTTCTGCCGTTTAACTCCACTGCGGGGCAACCCAGGTTGTGTGGCAACATCGAGGAGTCGGCCCGAACTGATTATGCGATCAACGGGGGGCACACGTTCATCCAGTTCGGCCAAGGCCCGCAGAGCTTACAAGATGGAGATCAAGACCAGGGCTTTCCCAACTCAGCAGGGACGACGGGCATCGTCTTTGTGCGGAGCCGGGTGAAAATGTCCGCGATCAAGGATGGCAGCAGCAACACCTACATGGTCGGGGAAAAGTACCTCAACCCCGACAACTACGACGGCGGTCAGAATGAAGGTGATGACCAAGGCCCCTACGTTTCAGACGACAAAGATATGATCCGATACGGCTACGTCGCCCCGCAGGCAGACAGGCCAGGCGTGATCTTGGACGTCGGATTCGGCAGCTCCCATTTCAGCAACATGAATATGGCGTTCTGCGACGGCTCTGTCCGGACGATCCCCTACGGCATCGAGCCGCTGGTCCATCAAAACTTGTCCAATCGACGAGACGGCCAGGTCGTTAGCCTCGAGGAATAAAAGAGCCCGAAACCCAAGCTGCGGACTTGAGATCCGTTTTCGATCCCAAGGGCGACCAACGGAAGCCCGAATCCTCGGTCGGTTCGTAACGAGCTCGTCAAAAGCTTTTCCGGGAATCAATAAGCCTCAGATCCGTTTTCGATCCCAAGGGCGACCAACGGAAGCCCGAATCCTCGGTCGGTTCGTAACGAGCTCGTCAAAAGCTTTTCCAGGAATCAATAAGCTGCTGAGCTTAGATTGCCCAGTTTAGTCTGCCGGCCAGGATGACCAGCTAGAATCACCAGCCGAAACCTTTGGTGGGAGTCAACAAAAGACAGCCCTCAGCCAAACTCGGCCTCCAAAGGTTTCCGAGATGAACTCCTCGTGACCCTCACAACGCCCTCATGAGGTTGAGTAGGATCTCGGCTCAGCGGAAAAGCTAGTAGATCGTCGTCCGGCAGATCGCTAGCGATTTGGGAGAATCCTGCTTTTGAGACGAGCAAGGAACACGAAGAGTTTCAGAACGTCCAGCCCGATCTCTCTTGCACTCGGCGAGAGTCGCTGAGTTCATCCGCTCTTTCGAGCCAGTTGTTTGTTGGCCGAGTTATGATGCCCCGCAGCGCTGGTTCGCCCTCTCTGTACAGCATGGCCTATGCTCTCTGGATCGCAACTGCCTTATTGGACAGTCCCAGATGTGGCCCGTGCCTCCCCAAATCTTGTGCCCCCTGAGACGAATGGCACTGTCGTCTCGTAGTTCTCCACAACATGTGGCTGCGTTTTTCCTAAGAGACCACCAATATCCTGTGGTCGAGTGGACTCACGATGGTGCCATTCCCCCCCCTAAGACCGTGTGCCCATCCCAAGGTTGTTGCCTTGGCTTTTTCCGCTGCCAACAGCGTGAGCTTCCCCCACCACTTGCCACAGTCGGGTGACCGGTTGTCGAAACAGCCCGAACAGACGCTGCAGGGTGATTGAGAAAACAGTTCTTACTGTTGGTTATCCAGAAAATCGCTACCTTAATCTGTAGTGGTTGTGCAGGCCAGTCGAGCTCGGTCCAATGCATCCCCTGCGATACCGAGTTTTTGCCTGCGATCCCGCAATGACCAGGTAACTAGCGACTCAAGCGGTTTCGGGGTAACCTCGCCAGAAAGTCGAAGCCTTCAGCCGCGGTTCTTCGGGCAACGCGGCAGTCACCTCTGTTCTTTGCTTGAGACCCTAATCTTGCTTGAAGGATCCAAGGAATCTCAGATGCTCAACCAGACTCTTCCGAAATCTGGCCCTACGAACAAATCCGGGTCATCTCAGCAGGCTCCCCAGCCCAGGCGGGGGTTTACCCTTGTCGAGCTGCTGGTGGTCATCACGATCATCGGGATCCTCATGAGCCTGCTGCTTCCAGCAGTCCAGCAGATCCGAGCCGCCGCTCGCCAGCTTCAATGTAAAAACCACCTGAAGCAACTCTCCCTGGGCCTGCTCAACAGCGAGACCACCTTCAAAAGCTTCCCCTCAGCAGGATGGGGGTACAAATGGGGACCACACCCAGCTCGCGGATCTGGCATAGCCCAACCTGGGGGATGGATGTACGCGGTCCTTCCGTTCATCGAGCAGCAAGCCGTCTACGATTTGGGCAACACCGTCCAGCGAAACGACGAAAGCAGCCAGCAGTTGCTTGACAGCAACGTGCAACGGATGGAATTCCCGGTACCTGTGTATTATTGTCCCAGTCGGCGAAGCCCGGAGACCCTGCCGGTTCGCACCGACATTAACTTTGTGCAGCAACCGATGCTTACAGGCCAACTCACTGAGTCGGCAAGAAATGATTACGCCATCAACGGGGGGCATACGTTCGTCTCAATCGGCGCTGGCCCAGACAGCTTAGCTCAGGGCGATCAAGACCAGGGATTTCCCTCCTCAGCAGGGGCAACAGGCATCTGCCATGTGCGAAGCCGGACGAAGATGTCCGCCATCAAAGACGGCAGCAGCAATACCTACATGGTTGGGGAAAAATACCTCAACCCCGACAACTACGACGGCGGTCAGGATGCCGGTGATGACCAAGGCCCCTTCGTTTCGGACGAACGAGATTCGATGCGATTCGGCTACGTGCGTCCCCAAGCCGACAGGCCGGGCGTGAGTGAGACCTTTGGATTTGGCAGCGCGCATTTCAGCAACATGAATATGGCATTCTGCGACGGCTCTGTGCGGACGATCCCCTACGGCATCGAGCTGATCACCCATCAAAATTTGGCCAATCGACGAGACGGCCAGGTCGTCAGCCTCGAGGAATAAGAACTCCAAGCCCTAAGGGCAAACGCTTTGGGCAAACACCTTTCCCAACGCGCTTTCAAACGCTCGACCAAACGCCCTACCAAACGCTCGACCAAACGCCCTGCCAGAATCACCCTCGGCAACCGTTGTTGGGGTTGAGCAACCGGCAGCCCTCAGCCAACGTTGGCCCTCGTTGTGTTGCCCGAAGGTGGGGCTTGTCCGCTGGTCTTGAGAAGGCAGCGGATGTCTATTTGGGAACCGGCTCGGTGCCAACCGGCCAGACCGAGGGGAAGGCAGCCATCTCCACTTCCTCCGGGAAGGCCCGAAGAAACCCGCGGGTCAGTGATTCATCCAGTCGTTCCGCTGAGCCCGCGGCTCCCAGTTCAGCAAAGTAAGCGAACAGACGAGCATAGAACGGATCGGCCCCGAGTGTCTCGCTGTCGCCGATGACGATCAGTTTTCGCCGAGCGCGTGTGAGGGCCACATTGGTTCGGCGGATTTCACTTAAGAAGCCAATCTGCTGATCCTCATTACTGCGAACCAGCGAGATCACAATGGCTTCTTTTTCACGCCCCTGAAATCCATCGACGCTGTTGACTTCCAATCCGCCTGCAATCAGCGGATCAGGCAACAAACGCCGGATCAGCCGGACCTGTGCTGAGTAAGGTGTAATCACTCCAATATCCTGAGGCGGCAAACCAGCCTCGACCAAGTGCCGCACCTGGCGTGTCACCAAAACCGCCTCGGCAGTGTTGTAGCGGCTATCGCCCGCTGTCTCCTGCTCCTCCCGGTAGTTCAAGCCCGCTGTGTCATGATAGTCCACAGCCGCCTGAGTCAGACCACTGGAGTTAAGCCCAGGAAGGCCAGCCAGCCGGTGCTCTGAGACACTCGGGTGCGACACCAAGGCGTTCTCGTAAAATTCCAACGAGGAGAATCTCATGATCTGCTCGTTCATGCGGTATTGGACTTCTAAGCGCCGTGTGATCGTCGGACCAAACAATCCATGCACACGCTCAAAAAGGCTGATGCCAAAGCCAGCTTCCTCGGCCTCCTTGGAAAGGACCGTGGGGCTGAGCTGGCAATGGTCTCCTGCCAGCACAACCTTGCGACTTCTCAGCAGAGGGATCCAACAGCCTGGCTCGGTTCCTTGGCAGGCCTCATCGATGACCGCCAGATCGAACTGTTGGTTGCCCAGCACGTCAGCATCGAGGCCCGTGGTGGTTGTGCAGACCACCTGAGCATGATCCAACACATCCTCGGCAATTCCCGCCTGTAGGCGACGAGCTTGTGTCTCCAACCGCTGGGCATCCTGCCTGAGCAGTTGCCGGATACGTCGGGCGTTGCGGCTATTGGGCTGCCGTTCGGCTCGTCGGCGTAGCGATTTGGCTTGAGCTTGCAGGTTCTGAGCGTGGGCAAAGGACGCATGGGCCTCCACTTGCAAGTCCAGAGTGGCCTTTCGCAGTTCAGGCAGCACACGTGCCGGGTGTCCCAATCGTACCACGGGAAAGCCCAAGGGCAGCAGCCTCTCAAGCAAGTTATCAGTCGCCCGGTTGCTTGGGGCAGAGGCCAGCACTCGTTGACCACGTTTCAGGCATTGTCGGATGACTTCCACGATGGTCGTGGTCTTGCCTGTTCCGGGCGGACCGTGGATCAGGGCGACGTCCTGAGCGGCCAAGGCGTGGCGGACGGCGTCCTGCTGAAAGGGGTTCAGTCGCGTATCGAAGTCGATCGGTCCGGGATGATTGGCAAAAGCAGGGGCCTTCCGGCCCATCAGCACATCTCGCAGTTCGGCAAGCCGATCGCCAGCGCTGTGTCGAGCCCGCTGTAAGGCGGCCAGTTGGCGTTGAGTGGCGGCCTCGTCATGGGCAAGATCAATCCGCCAGGTGAGCCGATCTCGCGAGCCGACGGGCAGCTCGTCGAGGGCTACCCAGACAAAGCGGCTGTCGGTGCCGCTGATGATGCCGCGGTAGGTTGGTCGCTCATGCGAAGCCTCGCTGGTCAGGGCCACCGGGGAACCAATTCCCAGCCGCGTCCAAGGAAGCGGATGAGCTCGCTTGCGTTTGCGGAGCTTGAGAATGAAACGCCCTCCCAGTCCCTCCTCGGCAGACTCCACGGAAAGTCCTAGCAAACTTTGGCCACGCTTTTCGGCCTGACTGGGACTGAGCCGCTGGGCCCGAACCCAGGCTTGACGCGCCTCCGCTTGAGCCTCCACCTGAACGAGTCGCGCCAGCACCTGAAAATGGTCCGTCTCGTCTTCGGAAAGATCCAACCCCGACCAAGCTCGCATCCGCTTGCCGTGTAGGCGAGCCCCATCGAGCGATCGGACCAAAGGAGCTTCCCAACGGTCGGGAATTTCCAGCGAGCCCTGCCGGCCCTGACAATGCACCCGGCCGACATCACGAGATCGAATGCCCCCTTGCTCACAAACCCAGCGAACTAGGTCGTAGTGAGTGACCCGTCGGGGTAAGGGTGCGATAAAAAGAATAGCCATGAGAACAACCGGGGGATTTCCCGGAGGCTGAACCTGGAGCCCACAAGCCTCAGGATCTCAAAACCCAATGTCACAGTCTTCGTGGCAAGCTAGTTTTGGCTGTTGACCAGCTATGGTTTCTTCGCTGCGACATTATGTTTTTGTTGAGCGTTGTTGCTGAGTGCTTTTGAGTGCCCTTTGGTGCCTCAGTTTCGGGTGAGGGGGAAGAACCGGAAGCATCGGCCAAACTAACCTCTGTCACAAAACAACAATTTCACTTCGGGCGGCTTGGGCTTCAGGCGGCCTAGCTTCGCGCCGCTATCGACGAATCTCCCCGATTTGCCTGCTACGCTCTTGGCCAGTAACTCGCCTGTCGCGTTCTACGGCCGACCAGCGTTTTGAGACAGAGCCGAGTTTTGTGTCGCGCCAAGGACCCAAACGGTCCTTCTTCTCGAGTGTTGGCCTCACTCATCTGCTCCAGATCACGGCGCCATCGCTTCGTCCTGTTGGTGGATGGGTCAAGCAACTCGGGATCAGTTTGATCGCTGGGTTCATTCCACTCAGAAGAGTGTCTATGGGGGATGCCGCTTTCAGGACGGCGATTCCAGGCTAGCGATGATCCTGGGTGGTGCTGACCAGGATTGCGGCGACCGAGGGTGACGCTGACCCAGGGTAACGCTGAACGAAGGTAACGCTGAACGAAGGTAACGCTGAACGAAGGTGGCGCTGAACGAGGGTGAAACGAGTCTCGCTCCGTCGGGCAACGCTGCTTGAAGCTCTGGGCTCAGATTCTAAGGTGACTGGCCAAGACTCAAGAGCAAGGGTCTCGACGGGGGCGATCGGCCGCGATGCTTAATTGCCGGTGAGGGAGACCAGCAAGCGGCATGTTCGGTCGGGGGAGCAGCAAACCCGTCAGGCAGAGCGGTTTCTGCCTGGCTGCAGGGCAGGTGCAGGCGCCTGGTCGGCGTCACAGTTGGCCCCGGTGTTGTTCAGGTTGTTCGGATGATGTTTAGGTTTTGGTTGGTTGATCGTCACCACAAAACCACCAGACTCCCCAACTCACTCTTATCCAGATGACTTTGTTGTCTTGACTCTTGGGGTGGACTGGCCGTGTGAAGACGCTTTCCAAGCTGGTTCAGACGCCTCTCTTGTGGCATCTTAGCCATCGCTGGGTGCAGGGCGAGATCGCTTAGAATCTCTCACTTCTTCTTCAAAACCATCCCAACTATGAACTGCCCGGCGCCGCCCTGCAACTCTGGGCTGACCGGAATTCAACCTCCCAGTCTCCCCCCTTCGGTCCAATCAATCCGGTTAGGTCGGCCAGTCGTCCGCGGCAACCCAGCCTGTCCGGGCCAGTTACGTCCGGGCCAGTTACTTCCGGGCCAGTTACGTCCGGGCCAGTCCACGACCGGCAGGTCAATTCCCTCGAGGTCGAACCCTGCCAGGCTGAGCTCCCTGCGGTGCTCTTTGTCAACCGAGATCAAGCCTCTGAGATGGGGACAGTAGGCTGGTGCATTGACGCAGTGCAAACCATTCAATCACAATCCCTTATGAGTCTGTTGGGCAAAAACTCCCCATGGTTCGCTTTCTGCTTCGAAATTTTGTCGCACCCTCATTGGGGGCCTGTTGCTTTCTCACCACAAACTCCCAGACCCGACACCTTCTATGTCCTCTCCCAGGTTATCTTTCCCGAAGTTGTGGCGAGCTGTGGCAGGCCTGACCCTGATGCTCAGCGTCTGGAACTTGACTCCGTCAACCTCTGCGAGGCCTGACCCACAACCCGCAGCCCACCAAGAACTCAGTCCAACAAACCGGAAAGACACTGGTCCAAAAGATACTGGTCCAAAAGACACTGGTCCAAAAGACACTGGGCCAAAAGACACTGGGCCAAAAGACTCTGGGCCAAAAGACACTGGGCCAAAAGACACTGGGCCAAAAGAAGAGAGCCGGAAACGAAACGGCTCCCAGCAGGAAGCCTTCTATCAGTCCCGGATCAAGCCGCTGCTTGGTCAGCATTGTGTCCGTTGCCACGGGGCGACGACACAGAAGGCAGGGCTTCGACTTGATGCCGGTCAGGCGGTGCTGACCGGCGGTCATAGCGGACCAGCGGTCAAGCCGGGCAAACCAGGTGAGAGCTTGTTGATAGAAGCGGTCACCGGAGAAGGGTTTCTCTCGCGGATGCCTCCTGAGGGGAAGCCGCTTTCCCAGCAGCAGGTTGCCGACTTACGAAGTTGGGTGGCCGACGGAGCGTTTTTCCCATCTGGAGAAAAACTTCCGCCGGCGGTCCGCTCTGGGGCGAACCATTGGTCCTTTCGACCTCTGCAGTCTGTCCTGCCTGACCGCTCGACTCTGCGCCATTCGGCTTGGGTCCGCAATCCTATTGACTTATTCGTCTTAGCCCGATTGGAGGAGCAGGGCCTCAGCCCCAGCGTACCGGCCGCACCAGAGACGTTGATCCGCAGGGCGTCTTTGGATTTGACCGGCCTTCCCCCTAGGCCGGAGCAAGTGCAGGCCTTTTGCCAAAACCCCTCAGCGGAGGCCTACGAAAAAGTCATCGACCGATTGCTGGCCTCGCCGCACTATGGGGAACGCTGGGCACGGCATTGGCTGGATTTGGCCCGTTATGCGGACAGCCATGGCTACACCATTGATGGCCCTCGCAGCATCTGGCTGTGGCGGGACTGGGTGATCAAGGCCCTCAATGACGATATGCCGTTTGATCGCTTTACCATCGAGCAGATCGCCGGTGACATGCTCCCCGGGGCAAGCACCGATTCGGTGATCGCCACGGGCTTTCACCGCAACACACTCATCAACCAAGAAGGCGGCACCGACGGTGAACAGTTCCGGGTTGAGGCCGTTGCCGACCGCGTCAACACCACCGCAACAGTCTGGCTGGGCCTGACCTTGGGATGCGCCCGTTGTCATGATCACAAATATGACCCTCTCTCTCAGAGGGAATATTACCAGTTCTTCTCGCTGCTGAATAACTGTGAGGAACCGACCATCCGAGTTCCCAGCCGCCAGCAACAAGAACAGTTTGAGAAACTCGGCCGCGAATTAGCGGCTGCCCACCAGACTCTGGCAAAGCATGACAATGCTCGGCTGGATGACCTGGAGGCCTGGATTGAACGGCTTGCCCAGGCTCAGCCGGCCTCCTGGAGGGTCCTGCAGCCGCTGATGGTTGCCTCCGCAGCAAAATCCAAGCTGACCACACTGGCCGATCACTCCGTCCTCGCCCAAGGCCCCAATCCCCCAAAAGAGACGTACACGGTGCGGGTTCAGCCTGGCCAGAAGACCATCACCGCCATCCGCCTGGAGGTCTTGACAGACCCCAGCTTGCCTCATCAGGGCCCCGGGCGAGCCCCCAACGGAAATTTCGTGCTCAGTGAGCTGACAGTCTCTCCTGTGCACCCCCCAGCCAAGTCAACCAGATCTCAGCCCGGCCAACCCAAGACATCCCAGAACAAGATCTCCCAGAACAAGACACAGCAACGCGAGCTCGACCATCACAAGCCAGAACAACCCAAAGGATTCAAAAACGGATCGGCACAGCTGACAATCCGCAACGCCATCGCAGATCACTCGCAGCCGAACTACCCTGTTAAGGGGGTAATTGATGGGGATCTGAAGACCGGCTGGGCGATCAACACCAATGGGAAAGGCAAGCTGAATGTTGATCGAGGGGCGACCTTCGTTCTTGCCAGACCCCTCCAGCTCGCGGCGGGGGATCAGCTGCAAATCAGGCTGGTGCAGCATCACCTCCCGGGGGGCGGCTCCACGATTGGCCGATTCCGGCTGTCCTTCACGACCGCCCCGGCGGAGGTTGTCGAGGTCTCTGCTGGGGTGCTCACAGCGGCCAAAACGCCTGCAGACGAGCTGGAACCCGCACAGGAACAACTGCTGGTGGATGCCTTTCGGGCGGGCGATCCACAAAGGGCCCAGTTGCAGCGACGAGTCGAAGAGATCGAGGCCCGGCGTCACCAACTTGGACGCTCGGTGGCAACAACCATGGTTCTGAAAGAGCGGAGCAAGCCGCGGAAAACGTTCGTCCACATCCGTGGCGACTTCACCCGAGAGGGGACGCCCGTACAACCAGGCACTCCCAGCGTGCTGCCGCCGATTCGCCTGCGTGCGGAGAACTCCTCAGGGCAGCCGGATCGGCTGGATTTGGCGACCTGGCTGGTCCAAGCCGACAATCCGTTAACCCCGCGAGTCACGGTCAACCGCGTTTGGATGCGGTACTTCGGAAAGGGCCTCGTGGCAACCGAGAACGACTTGGGAACACAAGGGGAGCTTCCGACACACCCTGAGTTGTTGGACTGGCTGGCTGGTGAGTTCATCCGCGAAGGTTGGAGCTTGAAAAAGCTGCACAAGTTGATCGTCACCAGCGCGACCTATCGGCAGTCATCACGTTTTCGGGCGAAGCTGACCAAGGCTGACCCTCAGAACAAACTCTTAGGCAGACAGAATCGGCTCCGGCTTTCCGCAGAAATCATCCGCGATTCCGCCCTGGTGGCCAGCGGCCTGCTCCACCCTGCCCTTGGTGGCCCCAGCGTGTACCCCCCACAGCCGCCGGGCTTGGACCGTTTTACTCAGAACAGGAAATCCTGGCCAACAAGTCAAGGGCCGGCTCGCTATCGTCGAGGCCTGTATATCTATTACTGGCGGAGCAGCCCCTACCCCTTTTTGACGACCTTTGATTCGCCCAACGCGAATACCACCTGCACCCGGCGTCTCAGGTCCAACACCCCTCTGCAAGCACTGACCTTGGCCAACGACCAGGCATTCCTGGAATTCGCACAAGGGTTGGCGTTGCGTGTCCTGCATGAGGTCCCTGGCCGTAAAACGGCCTCAGCTCAACTCGATCAGGCGGCCGGGACTTCTGCCAAGACCGTCGGCTGGCAATCGTCGGAGCCTTCCTCCCACACACCCGCCAGAAGCCTGAAGGACCAGGATCACGCTCGGCTGACTCGTGCCTTTTGCCGATGCCTGGTCCGCAGCCCCACGCCGCAGGAAATCCGCCGGCTCCGAGAGTTCTTGCAGACCCAGAGGGCAGCCTTTGCCAAGACTCCCCAAGAGGCACAAAAGCTGGCACCCAAGGATCTCCCCTTAGAAATCGATCCGGTTGAGGCGGCAGCTTGGGTGAGCACGGCTCGGGTGTTGCTCAACTTGGATGAGTTCGTCACACGGGAGTGACGAACCAGGCGTGCCGTCGGAGACGGCCAGAGAAGTCAGTCTGCCCAGATGCTCTGTCTGCCCAGATGCTCTGTCTGCCCAGATGCTCTGTCTGCCCAGATGCTGTCCAGATGGTCCTTCTGCCGAGTTCTCCTCTTTGGGCGATGCTCGTGCTATGGATGCTGAGCCGGGACACGTTTCCCGACTTCGCACACAACGGAAGTTGGGCAATGGGGAGTCGGGTGTACTCGCAACATTTTGGCGACAATTTGGCTCAAGTGACGTTGACCGGCAGGCGAACCGTCGCCTAATGTCCCTGCAGCTCAACCGGGGCAGCTCGGGTTACCCCAGCGGTCTCGGAAACACAGCCGCCGAGTGCTTGAGCCCAATTACTCCCGGTTTCAAGAGGTCCTTTGCCCCCCTGGGACCACTTGTTTCCGGGAGTTTTTTTGATCCCTTGACCAGTCGCCAAACTGCCCTGACGGACTCTCTTGAGAAGCTGCCAGGCCAGAGCCCACCAAAAACACGTTCCACTACGTTCTCCAAGTCTGTCGTCACAAGCACGCCCGCAGGCCGGCTCGACCAAACAGCCTCGACGATCGGTCCGTTGATCGATAGCTGAAGTTTTGTTGCCTGAACTCCTTCCTTGCCCCCAAGAACGGCCTGGAACTGGTATTTCCCAATCCAATCACTTCATGACGAGGAAAACTCACAAATTTTTGTCAAGACGGAGTTTGGTTTTCAGGTCACATCTGAGCGAGCACGAGGGGGTAGTGAGAAAGGATCCTGCGTGGCAAAACTCCAATGCCGATGTCCCCGCCCACCCCAGAAACCGGATCACTCTTGCCGGCAGACTGTCCCACAAACTGTCCCACAAAAGGCCACAAGCGTTCGGTCGTATGGGCGATTGGTTGAGCCTGTTGTCAAGGCGTGCCAGCTGGGCTGACTTTGCCGCCTGCAACAAGTTCAACTGTTTGGTATGAAGGGAAAGGCCCTTGCGATGCGATGACAAGAAGTAGACCTGGAACCAATTCCAGATCACCAACAACATCGCTGCGCTGGGTCCCTAGCGGATCTTGGCCCCCTTGGGAGGCCCAGATCAGCTCTCGACCTAGGGATTTCCGTCTGCCCCAGGTTGATCTGGCGCTGAGCGAGGGTCAACCAGAGAGACAGCGGGAGTCCAGATTGCCGATCGTTCCTTGGGAACGTAGTCGAAGGTTTTTTTCGGGAATCAATAAGTCTGGCCTCTGAAGTGCGGCAGCGTTCACCAGTGGACCTGGAGAGTAGACGCTGTGCCCTCCTTGGCGGTAAAGTTAATAGGTTTAGTCCAGTCAGGGCACGACATCCTAGAAGTCTTTGTGAAGGCCGATTCACGATCCCGGCAAGGATTCTCAACCTCAAAGAAGGGTCAGAGAGAGCTTCCCAGCCTGCCGGCCCCACAAAAACCTTCGTTGCCACTGAAGAAAAAGTTTCCACGGTTGACGCAGGTGATCTCCCGGGTTTTTCGACGATCGCACTCTGGCCCGAACTATCCTGAGCAGGACTGTTTCATCCAGCCCGAGTTGAATTAGGGTCATGCCCTAGCCAAAACCTCGGTTTGCCAGACAGCCTTTCAAGAGCCTCCAGCACTCTGAAAGCTGTCTGAGGAGTTCTCGCTCGGCTGAACGCATTTGGGCCCCAAGGTGCTTGAAGAAAGGCTTTCCCAGATCAATCATCCACACCCTCAATCCTACCGGATGATGGTCTCACGTTGGTTGGAGGATGACCTGATTGATCAGTGGCTTTCACTTCGGTCACTGCAATCCAAAATCCTGCGAAAAACGTTATGGAGGAAGTCTTTGGCGGACAGGTCATCTGCTTGATCATCAATCGACGGAAACTTCGTCCAAACGATGAAACAAGCTTTGGAAGAACCGGCTATCAGAAAACCTGACCACCACTGGCCCTGCAGAGACCATGCCAGCGAAAAAACAGGCAACCAGAGAACACACATTAGGCGAACAACTGCCAACCCCTCTGGTGAAGTCCACGTAGAAACGATGCTCCCCCACTGATTCGGCTGTCCTGAAGTCCACCTTGAGAAACCTCTGATTGTCAGACGTTTCTGCTGAGCACAGCAGGCGGAGCGAGCTCAGCGGCGGTGGAATTTGAGGGCCATCGTGACGGATATTTTGCGGACTCTCTTGGGAACTCCCGCTGATGAACCACAATCCCCAGATCGACCAAAGCGGATGTCGCCCCTCCCATTTGGCTTCCCTGGATCCCACCTCATCTTCTGTGCATCGGCAGAGCTCCGATCCCTCTAATCATTCTCCGGTTGATCTTGAGAGGCTTGTCTGTCCTACCACTGATGGGGACTCCCAAAATCAGCAACGCTCAGCGGGAGCCTCGCAGCGTCCTGCGGTTTACCGGCTTTTGGGTTCTCTAAGTCGACGGGCACACAGGTATGTGCTTTCTGGCCAGCCCAGCCGGTCTTCTCGAGAACACCCCATGCGGCATTCCCGCAAGGATCGACCGAGGAGAGCAGCTACGCAGCCCCTGCGAGTGGAGTCGCTTGAGCAGCGGATCCTGCTGGCGCTGAGTTACGGCTACGCAGACACAACCTTCGACGCGACCAGCGGCTCGCTGGAAATTACCCTAGACACATCCGCAGGTTCCACCGTCGCGGTGGAAGAGTATGAAATCCAGGACCTGAGCACTGAAGCGGTCAGCGGGCCGGGGACGCTCAGCATCGATAGTGTGGGCTCGGCGACCACCGCTCCTCTGCTCTCAGGGACTGTCAACTCCAGTGGATCGCCCCTGACGGTCACGCAGAACAATAGCGATACGGACCAGACGATTTCCGGTCCCAGCACTGACGGGCTCTTCACGGTCAACTTCTCGGCCACCGCTGATGGAACGTACCGGCTGACCACCGGCGCCGCCAGTTTTTCTGATGCCGCCGGTGCTGCCTCCGATCCATCCATCACGCCAAGCCTCGGACTGATCACAATCGAGGCAAATGACCCGTCAGTGACCGACGTCACCACCAGCCCCACCACCATCACTGACTCCGAGGTGGGAAACACCTTCACTGTGGCGGTGACTTTCGACGAAGTGATGGACACCGCGTCCACTCCCACCATCGTTTTCGGGAGCGATGTCAGCGCCACTTTGACCTTCAGCTCCGACGCGTGGTCCAGCGGCAATACTGTCTACACGGCCTCGTATGCCATCGCAAATTCCAGCGAAACGCTGACCGACGTGACCATCGATGTCGAAGGTGCCCAAGATCTGGCGGGCAACGCTCAGCAAGACTATACGCCTGTCGCTGAGTTCAGTATCGCGACCGCTGACACGACGGCCCCGTCGGTGACCGATGTGACCGCCAGTCCGACCACCATCACCGACGCCCAGGTCGGAAGCGGCAACTTCACTGTGGTGGTGACCTTTGACGAGGCTATGGACACCAGTGTCAGTCCCACCATCGTCTTTGGTGACGATGTCAGCGCGACGCTGACGTTCACAGGCGGTGTTTGGTCCAGCGGCGATACCGTCTATACAGCCACCTATGATGTCGCCGATGGCAATGAGACGCTCACGAACGTCACCATCGATGTCGAGAACGCTCTGGATGCCGTTGGCAATGCCCAGCAAGACTATACGCCCGTCGCTGAGTTCAGTATCGCGACCGCTGACACGACGGCCCCGTCGGTGACCGATGTGACCGCCAGTCCGACCACCATCACCGACGCCCAGGTCGGAAGCGGCAACTTCACTGTGGTGGTGACCTTTGACGAGGCTATGGACACCAGTGTCAGTCCCACCATCGTCTTTGGTGACGATGTCAGCGCGACGCTGACGTTCACAGGCGGTGTTTGGTCCAGCGGCGATACCGTCTATACAGCCACCTATGATGTCGCCGATGGCAATGAGACGCTCACGAACGTCACCATCGATGTCGAGAACGCTCTAGATGCCGTTGGCAATGCCCAGCAAGACTATACGCCTGTCG
>CAZYKP010000089.1:24717-37058 GCA_964648025.1 uncultured Pirellulales bacterium
TCGCCGATGCCAATGAGACGCTCACAAATGTCACCATCGACGTCGAGAACGCTCTGGATGCCGCTGGCAATCCCCAGCAAGACTATACACCTGTTGCCGAGTTTAGCGTTGACACGCTCAACCCAACCGTCTCGGACGTCAGCGTCAGCGATACGCTGATCAGTAAAGCGGATGCTGGGGCCACCTTCTCGGTGGTGGTGACCTTCGGCGAGGCGATGGATATCACCGCCACTCCCAACATCCTTTTCGGTCAGACTGTCAGCTCCACGCTGACTTTCACCGGAGGTGTTTGGTCCAGCGGCGATACCGTCTATACAGCCTCTTATAGCATCGCCGATGCCAATGAGACGCTCACAAATGTCACCATCGACGTCGAGAACGCTCTAGATGCCGTTGGCAATGCCCAGCAAGACTATACGCCTGTCGCTGAGTTCAGCATCGACACGCTCAATCCAACAGTCACAGGCGTGGCCTTCAGCCAAACGACGATCACAGACGATCCCATCACCACTCCCTTCACCGTGGCGGTCACCTTCAGTGAGGCCATGGACTCCTCGGTCGCTCCCTCGCTCAGCTTCACTCAGGATGTCAGTTCCACGCTGACTTTCACCTCGGGCTCTTGGTCCAGCGGAAATACCGTCTACACCGCCTCGTATGCTGTGGCTGATGGCAACGCCATCGCCAGCAATGTCACGCTTCAGGTTGACGGTGCCCAGGACGCAGCCGGCAATGCCCAGCAGGCCCACACCTCGACTGAGTCCTTCAGCATCAGCACCTTCAATCCGAGTGTCACCGACGTGAGTGTCAGTGATACGCAGATCACTGATGCCGATGTTGGGGCAACTTTCTCGGTTGCGGTGACCTTCGACGCAGCCATGAACACGAGCGTCAGTCCCACGCTGGTTTTCGGTCAGACTGTTAGCTCCACACTGACGTTCACAAGCGGTGCTTGGTCCAGCGGCAATACCATCTATACAGCCACCTATGATGTCGCCGATGGCAATGAGACGCTCACGAATGTCACCATCGACGTCGAGAACGCTCTGGATGCCGCTGGCAATCCCCAGCAAGACTATACACCTGTTGCCGAGTTCAGCGTTGACACGCAAAACCCGACCGTTGCCGATCTCAGCGTCAGCAATCTGATCATCACCGACGCGACGGCCTCAGCGGGCACGTTCACGGTGGCGGTGACTTTCAACGAGGCGATGAACACCGGGGCTGCCCCTTCACTGAGCTTCGACCAGGATGTTTCTTCGACGCTCACTTTCACTTCGGGTGTTTGGTCCAATGGCAATACTGTGTACACGGCGTCTTATGCGGTCACCGATAGCAATGTTGTGACCGTTGGCATTGACATCACCGTCACCGGTGCCCAGGATGCCCTAGGCAATACCCAGGTGGCTTCCACATCCCTGGACGCCTTCAGTATTAACACCGTCAATCCCGAGGTCAGCGGTGTCAGCGTCAGCGATATGACGATTTCCGACGCGACTGCGGGCGTTGGCACGTTCACCGTCACGGTAGTCTTCGATGGGGCGATGCGTACCGTGACCAACCCGATGATCACGTTCAGTGACGACTTGAGCTCGACCTTGAACTTCACTTCCGGAGCTTGGTCAGCTACCAACACAGCCAACGATACCTACACAGCAACCTATAGCGTTTCGGATGCCAATACGGAGTCTACCGAGATCGATATCACCGTCTCGGGAGCACGCAATGCCGACGGCAACCTTCAGGCGCCCTCGACAACCACGGGCGTCTTTGATGTCGACACTCTCAATCCTACCGTCACGAGTGTCTCGGTGAGTGCTGCGACAGTCACCGATGCCACCGCTGCCTCGGGCACCTTCACCATCGCGGTGACCTTCAGTGAAGCGATGAACACCAGCGCCTCGCCGGCTCTCACCTTCAGCCCGGATCTCTCCACAACGCTGACACTGACTGGCGGAACTTGGTCGGCTGGCAACACCATTTACACGGCCAGCTATAGCGTTACTGATAGTAACGTGGATTTCGACAGCATCAACGTTCAGGTGAGCTCAGCCGCAGATGCCGCGAGCAACACACAAAGCCCCTTCACCGCCTCGGGTGCGTTCGGGGTGGATACCGAAAATCCCACCGTCAGCAGCGTCAACGTGCCGCCGGGAACTGTGGCAGTTGTTCAAAATGGCGATGTCACCATCACCTTCGGCGAACCGGTCAACGTGACTGGCATCGGAGATTTTCAGTTGACCGTGGTGGACGCTGGGAGCACCACCAACATCGACTTAAGCACCGCAACATTCTCGACAACCGATAACATCACGTTCTCATTTGACTTATCGGCGGTCACCACGCGTGACGGCACCTATACGCTGTCTCCAACGACCAGCATCACCGATGACAATGGCAACCCGCTGACAGCGGGCCGCACTGCCGATTTCACGATGAATCTGAACCCCGATGTGACCTCCGTGGCGGTTCAAATCGACCAAACCACCACCACGCTGACCGATCCAGCCTCAGGCGCAACCGTTGTCGCTGTGGAAGGTCAAACGGTCAAGTTCACCATCGATTTTACAGATGCCAACGAAAGCAACTTCAGCTACGAAGTCGACCTGGGCGGCGGAGGGCTTCTGACAAACAGCTTGACCAACGATGGCCCCTTTGAAGTCGAGCTGCCCTTCCTGGATCAGGGCACCTATGCCGTCCAGATCAATGTGGACGACAATCTGAACGACGGAGGAGAGGAAGTCTGGGAGTTCGATCTCCAGGTCGACAATGCCCCTCCCACTCTGACCTTTTTAGGAACCAACTCCGTTGCCGAGGGCGATACACTCTCCTTCGACAAGGCCTTCCAGATCACGGATTTCGGCAGCACTCAAAAAGGAAGCGGTGACTTCACCGGACTGAATATCGAGTGGGACGTCACCGGCACCGGCGGTGGGATCCCGCTGAGTTCCAATACCACCCCTGCTGTGCTGACGACGAGCTTTGCCAACAATATCACCACAGCGCTGATGGAAGGAAATCTGGATGTCTTGGGATTCAGCCCAGGCACGTTCACAATTCGGGCAAGCGTGACCGATGATGACTCGGCCACCACCACGTTAGAAGTCGTGGTCACCGTCACTGACGTGGAAGGATTTTCTTTGGAAATGACAACTGTAGAAATCCCCACAACAATTCTTACTAACAATAATAATGACACGACACAATTGACACAGCAGGTTTTCACAACGACCGCGGCGCTGCTCAGCCAGACAGCCTTTGCCGGCCCCGGAGGCGGCAACCCGGGCTCAAGCGACTCCGATTCGGAGGCTGATGCCTTGTTGCAGGTCGACGAGATGAACGGCCTGAACGGGGCCTTCAAACGCAATGTTTTGACCGATCAGATTGCCACAGAGCAACTCGACGCGGCCTTATTTGTGCTGGCCAACCAACCTCCTGGCGTGTACCGGCTGACCGCAACTGCCGAAGACGGAACCAGCGAACAAATTTGGGTGGAACTGACCGAAGCCAACCGTGACCAGCTCGAGTCCGTCCTCAAAGGACTCCTCAGCGGGTTGCGTAATCGAGAGGACGACTTCGACGACGACCTGGACTTGATCCCTCCCCCCACCTTCGCTGCCCTGCCTGCCGAGGGCGACATCCAAGAAGCCTCCGACAACCAGCAGGAGACAACTGAGGCTGAAGAAGACCAACAAGCCCAGAACGAACAAACCCAAAACCCCGAAACCCTGCCTCAGCAAGCCGCCGAGGTAGAACATCAGGCCGCGGACAACAACTTGGGTGCGGCCGAGCTACGATCTCGAGATGCCCTGTTTGCTGCGTTGCCCGACCAGTTGGGGACGACTTGGGATGCCCTTTCCGACTTCGACGGCCATCGCAATGGGAACATTCCTGCAGAGACATCAACTGCTGATCAACCGTGGCAGGAAGACCAACTCAACTCCAGGCCAAGCGAAGACCCTGATCCAACCTCCCCGACCATTGGTGCAGTCGGCGCTCTGGTGGTCGCCGCCGGGCTTGTTGCCAAAACAACCAACGCTTCGAACTCTGCCCGAGGAGGACCGCTGCGACAGGCAGGGTAGGAAATCCTTCCCAGGCCGTCGCCTCGGTCGAGGGCACAAGTGTGCCACAATGGCCAGAAGACTCTTAGACGGCCAGAAGGTCCTTCGGCCTCGTCTTGGAACAACCGAACGCGAGTCAACGAGCACGAGTCAACGAGCACGAGGAACCCAAGACGGCTGCCTCTGTTTGGAGGGGAGTCGAACTTGGCTCAGATTGAAATGAGCCGGCGGTGGGGCCGGAGCCGGAAGTTGAATTGAGCCTGAAGCGGATGCTGGCCACCCGATTGACACCTAGGATGCTGATGTACGAGACCAGGGACAGGATTTTGACTGTGGTGCCGATAACGCCAGATTGGTGAACTCAAGACGATGAGCGTCAAACAAGACGACCGGATGCTGCTTGCCAAGATCACTGGCATCTGGGCAGAAATGGCTGAGGACCAAGTGCCGCAGGCGACCATTCGCGGTCGTCTCCGTCAAACGCTCCGGGCGACCAGCCAGTTTGTGGTCCGCCCTCGGGTGATGTCGGATACCCAGCTGACCAACACCACTGTTGCCGCACGCGGGGTCAGCGGTGAAGGTGGAGTGGGCGAGGAAGGGTTGATGCCGCCGGATTACGAGCTGCAGGAAAAGCTCGGCGAGGGCGGCATGGGGATTGTGTATCTGGCTCGTCAGACATCGATCGACCGGCAGATCGCCGTCAAGATGCTCAAGCCGGAATTGGCCAAGGATGATCAAACTCGAGCGCGATTTTTGGCTGAGGCGGCGGTCACCGGGGAGCTCGACCACCCCAACATCGTGCCCATTCACGATTTGGGATGTAACGATCAGGGGCATCTCTTCTATTCGATGAAGCGGGTCCGCGGGACCCCTTGGTCGCAGGTGATCGCCATCAAGTCGCAGGCTGAGAACCTGGATATTCTTCTCAGCCTGTGCGATGCGATCGCCTTCGCTCACAGCCACAACATCCTGCACCGCGATATCAAGCCCGAAAACGTCATGCTCGGCGACTTCGGCGAAGTCCTGGTGATGGACTGGGGGTTGGCTTACTCGGTGACCCCCGGCGGCAAGGCCCGGTTGATCGACCCGACCGATGCGATGGCGGGAACGCCTGCTTATATGGCGCCCGAGATGGCCTCGGGGACCATCGATCAGTTGAGCTTTGCCAGTGATATCTATCTGCTCGGGGCGACCCTGTTTGAGATCGTCACCGGCCGGCCGCCACACGATGGCCCCAATGTGATGGCCTGTTTGTTCAACGCTGGGCAGAACAAGATCGTCTCGACGGACAAAACAGGGGAGCTGCTGCACATCGCCCAAAAAGCGATGGCCACCAGGGCCGAGGACCGCTACAAGACCGTCGCGGACTTTCAGGCGGCCATTCGAGAGTATGAGTCGCACTCCGAAAGCATCCTGCTCTCTACCAAGGCCACCCAACAGTTGGCCCGGGCTTGCCAGAGCAACGACTACAACCATTATGCCCAGGCGATGTTCGCCTTCCGGGAAGCAGCCGAGTTATGGTCAGGCAACACCTCGGCTTCCCGAGGAGCCAGTCAAGCGGCTTTCAAATATGCCAATTCGGCGCGTCAGCGGGGCGACTTGGATTTGGCGCTGTCGTTGCTGAGCAACCGCGACCCCGTTCATGTAGACCTGAGGGTGCAGGTCCAATCGCAAATTGAAGATCGCCAGCTGCGGGCACGTCGGTACAAGCAACTAGGCCGCTCGCTGCAGATTGCCCTGGCGGCGATTCTGTTGCTGATGGCCGGAAGCATCTCCTGGATTTGGCAGGAGCAGCAGAGGGCCCGCTCGGCCGAAAGACAGGCCAAAGACCAAAAGGCCAACGCCGTGGCACAGGCCCAAGCCGCCGAGGACGCACGGCAGGAAGCCGAAACCCAACGCCAGGCCGCTGAACAAAACGCCCAAGTTGCCGAGCAAAACGCCCAAGCCGCCGAAAAACAACGCAAGCGGGCCCAAAGTCAAACACGACTGGCCCAGCAAGCCAAACAATCGGCCGATGAGGCAAAAATCCGGGCCGAACAAAACGCCCAAGCCGCCCGAGACGCCCAACGCGAAGAAGAACGCGGCCGCTACGACACCCAGCTGGCCCTGGCAGTCAACAAAGCAACCGAAGAATTCAACTTCCAAGGTGTCGCCAGCCTGCTCAGCAGCGCCCCGGCGGCCTATCGCAACTGGGAATATGGCCGCCTGAGCTACCTCCTGGAACAGGCCGGCCCAGTCGCCGGGCGTCACGATCAGCGGATCGACGCAGTTGCCTTCAGCCCCGATGGCACCCGAGCCCTCACCGTTGCTTGGGATGGCACTGCAGCGATCTGGGAAGTCCCTCCCTCTGGCGCAACCCTTCAGCGGCCGAGACGACGCATTTTGTTGCCCGTCGGGGCCTACATCTTCACCGCGGCATTTCTGAAGAACGATCAGGTCCTCATCGGTGACAACAAAGGACGCATTCAAATCTGGGATGTCCGAGAACACCTCGTCAAGCAACCAACCAAAATCGCTGGTCAAGAGGGTGCTCAAGAGAAACCTGCTCGATTGCTCGGGGAGATCCGCACTCCCGCCAGCCCCTTGGCTCACCCTGGCGGCGTCAACGCATTGGCTCTCTCCGCAGACGGGAGCTGGTTGATTTCCGGCGGTGACGACCGGGCCGTGCGGTTTTGGAAACGGTCCAGCCCCGCTGGCAGTATTCAGCCGTCTTATGACTTGCAGGATACAATTACCGATCAACACAATGCCGCTGTGTTGGCCGTCGCTTTTTCCACTCAATCAACTTCTTCAAGTGGACCCCCTCGGCTGTTTGCCAGTGCCGACCAGCGTGGAAGCGTTGTGGTCGGTCCCGTGCCAGGAGCATCTCGATCCGCCGGGCCAACCGCCGGACAAATCGCACAAGCCTCTCAGAGCCGGTCTCAAGCTGGCCGGTCTCAAGCTGGCCGGTCTCAAGCTGGCCGGTCCGGTGATATCCGGGTCTTTCTCGGTCATACAGGGGCGGTTCGGGCGTTAGCCTTTACGGAGCCTGTGGCTGGCTTAGAGCTGCGTTCGACCAGCCAGAGGCTGATTCCCGTCGATGGCCAGCAGGTCATCAGCAGTGGGGACGACGGGGTGATTTCGGTTTGGCACTATCCAACTGAAGAACGGGTTCAACTATTGACCGGCCACCGTGGGACCGTCGACAGCATTGATGTGGCAGTGGTGCGACGTGCCGGCGGTTCCCCGCAGCAGTTGATCCTCACAGGTGGAGCCGACAACACCATCCGCCTGTGGGATCTGGAATTGGGACGTGCGATCAAGACGTTTTTGGGGCATTCCGGCCGGGTCAGCAGCGTCGCCTTTTCTCCTGATGCCAACCGATTACTCACCGGCAGCCACGATGCGACTGCCCGAATCTGGGATCGCGAGGCTTATGCCGCGGTGCGTCCGCTGGCCTCTGGCGTGGCGCGTCCGCAGGTTTTTCAGGCCTCGCTCTCTGGTGATGGGCATTGGGCTGTGGTGGCCAGCCGAGATCGAGCCACCCGGATCTACCAACTGAACAATCAACGAGAGTTTCTTACGCTCAACGAGGGTCACACACGCCCGATTCAAACAGCCGATCTCTCACCAGATGGGCGATTTGCTGTCACCGCAGGCACCGACCGCACAGTCCGCTTGTGGCGGCTGAGCTGGAACTCAGACAAAACAGAGCCAAGGCAGGGTCAAGCAATCTGGCAAGTGAACTGGCAAGGCCAACGGCCGGGCGGAGCGAAGGCTCAACACCAGCAAGAGGGCCAGGAACTGGTTTGGGGCTATGAGATCCAGCAATTCTCCAACCACACCGGGACGGTCCGACAAGTCGTCTTCAGCGACGACAGTTCCAAGGTCGCCAGTGGTGGAGATGATGGGAACATTTGTGTCTGGGACTTAGACGCCATTCGCCAAAACCCAAACGCTCAGGTCAAGCCGCTGATGATCACCGTGCCTGAGAGCCTCAACGACCGCAGGTCTGTACGGAGTGTCGCTCTGTCTGCCGACGGATCCCAACTGCTCGCTGGCACACGAAGCCGCGATGTGTTGCTCTTTGAGACCACCAACGGGCAGCTCCTGCGGCGGCTCAACGGACACACCAAGGAAGTCACCTATGTCTCGTTTCTCCCGAGCTCCTCAGGACCCCGAGCGGTCAGTTCCAGCAACGACAACACCACAACCCTCTGGGATCTGAGCTCCGGCCAGAGGCTACGGCAGACGTTACCTCACGAAAAGGATGTGCTGGGTTTAGCGGTCAGTCCCGACGGCAGCATGATTGCGACTCGTTCCCTGCGGGGCTTCACCAGGACCCTCGGCGGTCGGGAACTTCGCAGCTCCCGGATGGCGGCGATGCTCTGGGATCGCAGAGGGCCACAGAAGGGCAAGCCCAAGGCCATCCTGCCCCACGGGGAAACCAACGTCACCGCCTTGGCGTTTCATCCCCAGGGACGCCACTTGGCCGTGGGAACCAGTGACGGGCAAGTTCACCTCTGGGATTGCGGTGCCCCCAGAATGACCAGGCCGATGCGAAGTTGGCCTGCCCAGGACCGGGCGATCTTGAGTTTGGCCTTTCATCCCAACGGTCGGTGGATTCTCGTTGGCGGCGAAAAAACCGCCACCTTCTGGAATACCCAAGGTCAGGTTGTCGGATCGCTGGGAGGTCAAAGTCCTGCTCTGGAGGCTGTGTTTGTGCCGGGAGGCCGAGCCACCGGACCAGGGAACACCAGAGAACCGCCGCGTTATGTCGTTGCTGTGAACTATCAGCAACCTGCCAAACTGTGGGACACTCGTACAAAACAAGCGGTCCTGCGTTACCAAAACACCCCAGATGAACAGGCTCGTGGTGTGGCAGTCAGCCCAGATGGGCAGACCGTGGCGACCTACGGAGCCAATGAGATCGTCAAGCTGTGGGAGCGGGACTCCGCCAAGTTGAAGGTGGCCATTGACACCTCCGCAGGCGACCAAGTGCAGATTCAGGACGTTTCCTTCTCGCCAGAGGGAGACAGAATCGTTGTGGCCAGCAGCGATTTGACGGCCAAGATCTACACTGTGGATGGGACCCTGCTGCAACAACTCGGCGACGGACAACTCGGCGCCGGGGATGCCGATCGGCCTGATGTGGGCCATCGTTGGTGGGTCCTCTCGGCGACCTTCTCACCCGACGGGAAACAGGTGATCACAACCGGAGCTGATTACACCGCCCGGCTGTGGAACGCCGAGACCGGAGAGGAACTTCAGGTCCTCACCGGCCACACAGCCTTTGTCACCGACGCCGCCTTTACCCCGGATGGCAAACGGATCCTCACTGCCAGCGACGACAGTACCGTGAAACTGTGGAACGCCGAAACAGGCCGTGAGATTTTACGTTTGAAGGAGCATACCCAAGGGGTCACCTCCGTCAGCGTCTCCAAGAACGGACGCCTGGTGATGACCTCCAGCAAAGATGGCAGGACCCTTGTGTGGCCCTCCGCAGAATGGCGCTGGTGGGACTTTCTCCGTGATTGGGGCGATCCCGGCCAGCCAGCCCAAGAGCCAACTCCTGAGTTCCAACCCCCAGACGAAGGCAGGGTGGCTCTTCTGCCCGCTCAAAGCCAAGGGCAAAGCAATCCTGCCAACCCGATCGACTAACAAGATCGGCCAGTCGGGTCAGGCTTATCCCACCGGATCCTGACTGGACGCTTTGGGCTTTGGGACCAAAAGCGGGACAGTCGATGCGATGATCGAAGCGGTGCTCCCATTGGTTTCCCGTGATCGGGAACGGTTTAAAAACCTCGATCGAACCCTGAAAAGATTCTCGCATCCCTTTGCAAAGATCTGGGTGGTCACTCCGACAGACCACCTTGAAGACATCCGATCGTTGGCTGGTCCTCCTTCGTACCAAGTGGTTGCCGAAGAACATCTGGTGTCCTCATTGGCTCAACCGGTTGCAGCGACTGCCCCTGGCTGGTGGCGCCAGCAACTGATCAAATTGGCCGCTGCCGACCTGGTGACGACCCCTTTCTATCTGACGCTGGATGCCGACTGCCTGTGTGTCCGAGATGTGAGCCAGGCGGAGCTGATTCAGCACGACCGGGGCATCGTCGAGTTGACCGAGGGAAAGAATCACCCTCAGTGGTACGAGGTCTCCAAACAGGTTCTTGCTGTCACTCAACGGCCCCGCAAGGCCGTGATGGTGACACCGTTTCTTTTTCAGACAGCTCTTGTCAAAAAGCTTCACCAACACTTAACTCTGCGTGCCAAGGCTCAGGCGAACGGGTGTGGCAACTGGCAAGAGTTTTTGTTGTCCTGCCGAGGTTGGACAGAATACAGCCTCTATCACATCTTCGGTGAGATCATCGATCAGACCTTTTGGCACGTTCATTTCCAATCTCAGCACTCTCTCTTTGGAAATAGTCTCTGGGACCTTGGGCAGCACGAATCTTGGGATGCTGGCCAATCCTTTGGACAGAACCGGTTCCTGTGGACGGTCGTGCAGTCCAACACCGGGCTGGAAGCCTCGTGGGTTTGGCAGCGAATTCAGCCCTATGTGGAAACACCGTAGGAATCAGCTGTCTCCAAAGAATCCGGCATCTTTTCTGGTTCATCGATTCGGGCTTTGATGGTGCGGTTTTCCAAGAACCTCTGCCATCGAAAAACAACAAAGCTTGAGGCTTTGCCGGAAGCTCCGCCAGCGATGCTTCGCGTAGCAGAAATCTTCTCCAATCCATCAAGTCCCGAGCTGATGCCGAATCGCTTGGTGGCATCAAGAAACTCAACACTGAGGACCCCGTGTCCGCGAATCCCAGCGAGCCACAACCAATTGCTCTGCCGGGGAAGCAGCTGTCGCCTCTCTCTTGGGCTGCGATGTCTTTGAGCGAGCCTTGGGGTCAAGCTGTTTTCGAGAGTCATTGGACTCCTTCCAAGACCTGACCAGCGGAGCCGGCTTCTTGCTGGCGTGAGTTCGATGAGGCCGTCCCACAAGTGATTGGCAAACTGCTCAAAGAGGCAATCCGGCCCTCGGTGCCAGAAGTCTCAACCTCCCCGAAACGAGGAATCAGTCCATCGCCCGACTTCCTCAAAGAGGGGTGACTTTACCGCCCCCTCTGTTCCTTCCTCGCACAGGCACCCCAGACGCGGTCCTGATTGTCACCGAAGTTTTGCAGTTTTCGTGTCGGGCGTGGTCCCTGGATGACCACTTTCTCAGTGAGGCGTCGGCCCGACATCGCAATCCTCAGGACTCTTGACCATCATGGCTCCATCAACCTTTTCCCAGATAAGCACCATTATGATCGGCACGGTCAGCCGACTGGTCTTCCGTACACGTCAAGGGGACGACTCAGCAGTTGCTCATCTGCACAGTCGGCATGTGGGACAGATGCTTGCGTGTGCTGCCCGGAAGCTGTCGCCTGCTGATCGGCGGTTCGTTGGGGTGGAGGATGTCGTCCAGGAGGCTTTTGCCTCCTTCGTCCGCATTTTGCGTGCTGGCAAATACGGCTGGACGTTGGAGAGCCAAGGATTGAAAGCGTGCTTGCTGAGACTTGTTGGATTCAAAGCTTCAATGTATCGGCGAGCCCGGCGAGCCGCCAAGAGAGGCGGAGGCCGAGTTCGCGGAGATTCGGTGTGGAGTTCTGAGGCCTGCCCGGTGGTGGTTGAGGCCCCTGCGGCTCAGACCCAGCCGGACCACAATCAGCGTGTTCAGGAGTGGCTGGAAGTTCTCCCTGAGGAGGTCCTCCGAGAGGTCGCCCAGTGGCGTTTGGAGGGCTACTCAGTGGTCGAGATCGCCGACCGGCTGGGCGTCTGTACCCGGAACGTCGAACGGAAACTAGCCAGGATTCGGCAGATCTGGTCTCGCCACAAGCGAAATGATTGATTCCGGCAACTGGCAAGTTTAATCTGGATAATATTGGTTTTCTTCTGCAAAGGGGAGCCTGGTTTGGTATCGGTCCTTGGTCGTCACAGGTAAGTTGCTGTTCTGCTCAATCCCCGTCCTCTGCTTCCCACCTTTACCTGGTGAGGTCTTATGCATTGCAAACAACTGGTTCTTCTGAGCGTTCTCTGTTCTCTGGCAGTCTCGGGAGTAGGTGCCAAGGCGCCTCAAGATGCCAATGACTCGAAGCAGGTAAGATTCTTCGACGATTTTTCCAGCGATACCCGTGACAACTATGAGGTTGCAGGGGATGTCAGTTGGGAGAAGGGGCAGATGGTTTTTGGTCCAGGCGGCAAGCTGACCAAGGATTTCAAACTTGGCCCCACGGCGGAGATGCGGTTGAAGTTGGACTGGGCGGCTGAGAA
>CAZYKP010000090.1:0-19004 GCA_964648025.1 uncultured Pirellulales bacterium
CGTTAGAGTTAATCTGCTTTGGCTTAGCCTCCTGCTTCCGCACAGTGATCAGCACTTCAGATTCTGTCTTCTTACTCCCTGGCTTCTGACTCCCCTGCTGCTGACTCACTGGCTGCTGACTCCCTGGCTGCTGACTCCCTGGCTGTTGGCTGCCTGGCTGTTGGCTGCCTGGCTGTTGACTCTGCAGCTGAGAGTCCCGGCCTCGTTCGGAACCAACAACCTGCTTGGCACCGCCTGAGACAGAAACACCTAGCAGGCCCATAACAAAGCTGGTGAAAACCAGAGCGAGCCAGCGAAAGTATGGGGCAGCAAAATGATGTGGCATTACAAACGCAAACCTTGGCAGGAGGAGACTGCAACGCCCGGAGGATCGCAAAGCGAATGATTTGGGCATCCAGGTGATCGATTGTCCGATGACGAATTGTCTGGTTACAAATTGTGCAGACAATAGTTTGGGTTGGCGGGAATCAATCGTTGCAAGCTATTGATTCTCGGCAGGGGACGAAGTCCCTGATCGTTATTGAGGGTATCCCCGGAACTCAGAAAGCTCGTCTCTGGGTGTTTTGTCTGCTGGTGTTTTGTCTGCTGGTGTTTTGTCTGCTGGTGTTTCGGCACTTTAAAAGGGTGGCTTTTAAAAACCTTCTCTTATGACCTGCAATCGCTTTCCAGCCGAACCGGGATTCATTGGAATCAATCGTGTTGAGGGGATTCTTGGATTCATCCCACAGGATCCTCAGGATGAAGCCGCCGACAGCACCTTCGGCCAGTCTTCCAGGTCGCCAGTCTTCCAGGTCGCCAGTCTTCCAGGTCGTTTCAGTTCAAGATGGCGCAATCCAAACTGCTGCAATCCATCCGTCAGGACTGCTGAACTCCCCAACTCGCGAAGGGTTTGAGTTTGGAGAGGATCTAAGGTGGATCATATCTCTTTGATTATGCCCCACAACGGACCCCGAGTCACGTTGGCCTCGTTCATCTCCGCCCTGTCCGTTTCGCCCTGTCCGTTTCGCCCTGTCCGTTTCCAGCCTCAGTGACACCCACGGGATCGAGAAACGCTGGACGGATCAAACTTCTTGGATAGCTGAGTATTGTAAGTGACCTCTGCCAGTGCGGGCAAAGGAAAACAGGAACCCACCCCGGCAACAAAACTTGCTTTATCCATAAATTCAAATAACTAAGCAACCTTCAGCATAGCTAAAACATCCCAAGCTTTTCGCCCCGCTTAGCCAAGGCCCGCAAAAACGTATTGGTTTTTGGGAGGACCGCATTGGGTCCTCAAGGGCTGAAGTGGCGAAGTGGCTGGCATTCAGCTGAAGAGGCTGGACACATGTTGAACGCCTGCGTAGGCTAAGTGGCTATGTGCTGGATGCAACACCCAGAGCGAGCTGGCAATTTTCAGCAAGCCAATCCCGAAACCCTCATCCCATGTCACCGTAATTTCCAACGGTCCACCAAGTGAGCGGTCCCTCAAACGATCCAACCAACACATCCAACCAACAGCGTGACCAAGCTGGACGAGGTCAAGCTGTGCACCGAATCCGGCAAAGTAAGCCAACAATCGCCCCGTCGATGTTGATGTGCGATTTTGGAAATCTCGAACGCGAGATCCGCAGCCTGGAAGAGGCGGGGGTCGAGGTCCTGCACCTGGACGTGATGGACGGCCAGTTCGTCAAAAACTTTACCTACGGACTGACCATTGTCGAGACCTGTCGCCGCCTCTCCGACCTGGTGCTCGATGTCCACCTGATGATCGAATCACCCGACGATCAGGTCGCGCGGTTTGCGGAAGCCGGGGCGGATTTGTTAACTGTCCACATCGAGGCTTTGGAACCTCATCATCCAACAAACACGGGCGTGGCCCGGTTGGCGGAGTCTGCGGGCGGCTGTGGCAGCGGTGATTCCTCCTTCGACTCCAAACCGATAGCATCCAAACCGGAAGCATCCAAACCGGAAGCTTCCAAACCGGAAGCCTCCAAACCGGAAGCTTCCAAACCGGAAGCTTCCAAACCAACGGAGTGTCTCACAGCGATCAGCAAGGCCGGTTGCGGTGTCGGTCTGGCGCTCAATCCGGGGACCCCCCTGGAACGAGTAGAGCCTTACCTCCACCTCTGTGATCTGCTGTTGGTCATGAGCGTCAATCCCGGCTTTGGCGGACAATCGTTCCAAACGGTTGCCCTGGAGAAGCTCCGCCAGGTCCGTGCCTTGTGCGGAGATCGGGTGATCTTGGCAGCCGACGGAGGGGTCAACCAGAAGACCATCCCCTCTTGCGTGAGCGCCGGAGCCGAAGTACTGGTAATAGGATCAGCGATTTTCCAAGCTCAGGATTATCAGGCGGCTATCCGGGAATTCACCGCGTTGGCCAGCATGGGATCCTAACACTCTCAAGGAATTTCCCACACAACCTCCGTCCCCTCCAAAGAGCCTGATCAGCAAATCCCTCAATTTGAGCCCTCGATTTTCTCACAGGCACCCATCCCCTCCACAAAGGGAGCGGCTCCTGTCCTCGAACTCATCGAAGGGAAACTTGCTGGCCCAAGATCAACACGTGATGTTGTCGAATCTGTCAAACCGACCCATCCTGTCGCACTTGGGCTTCTGATTGCTTTCTGGCGGGGGCATCCTGAGCGGGTCTGGGGTAACGGAAGCAACTATGACCAGAGTCGCATTGATTCGTCCCGGATCGAGCGATTACGACAAACAGGATCGCATCCAGGGCAAACTCTCATTGCCCCTTTCCGAAGCCGATGGGCGCGAGGAGGCTGTGGCGACTGCCTCACAGTTGGCCTTGGAATTGGCTGAGGCTCCGCTGGAGGTTGTCTACGCCGCCGCCTGCGAACCGGCCGGTGCGACTGCTGAGGTGATCGCTCGAGAGCTGGGAATTAAAGCCAAAAAGGTCGAGGCGTTGACCAACGTTGACTGTGGGCTGTGGGAAGGCTGCCTGACGGCCGAAGTCCGTCGAAAGCATCCGAAAGTCTTCCGGCAATGGCAGGAGTTGGCCGAAAACGTCTGCCCCCCTGAAGGAGAAACCCTCGGACAAGCCCGTCAACGCATTGCGCCTATCCTCAACCGTCTGTTGCGGAAGCACCGGCGAACAACCATCGCCTTGGTCGCCCCCAGCCCACTGATTGAGCTCATTGGAGAATGCCTCCACCAAGGGATCAACGGAACCCGCCTGCGAGCCTCTCGAACCTTCGATCAATGGGAACTGCTTTTTGACGACCTGATGACCTCTCAAGTTCACCAGCAATCGAATTACCATCACAGCTTAGTGCCCGGCAACCGTTTAGTGCCCGGCCACCGTCCAGAGCCCAGCAACAATCCAGATCTCCCAGGGCAAGAGTTTTCCGTCACATCGGTGAACAATCAGAACCACCAACTCGACGCCGGCGACAGTCCTCGTCCTGATCCCAACTCCCCGCAGGAAATCGTCGGGGCGGTGGTGGAGTCCACTCTCGCTGAACCAGCCAACTCCATCGCTCACAGCACACACACCCTGCAAGCCCACTCGAGGGAAGCAAGCTCGCAACCTTCCAGCGAAAACTGATGCCCCCTCGCTTGAGTCAGCCATGCCTCCGCAAAGACACAAGCCTGCCAAACAAAATCGATCTTGCAAAAAGCGAAGAGTTTCGAAAGAAAGAGAAACTCCCGAAGAGGCGATTTGGACAATCGAGGGGGTTTTGGGGCTTTCCCAGGAGCTGGAGGCCACCCCTTCGGCAATTATCGGAAACGGCGTACTTTGCGCTTGGACATTGACGGGCTACGTTGTCTCTTAAAGGGCGAAACTCGTTCGGGCAACCGAATCAATTTAAGTTGGTCAGCGGTTTTGGTCGAACGCAACCCTCAAGAACTGCTGATTTGTTGCGACTTATCATTTGGCCTGCTCCGGATTTCCCCACAATTCGGATCAATCAACTGTCCCAAAAGGACCTCTGTCTCAACCGGCACATTCATCTCAACTGGCCCATTCGAACTCGCACTTTTGAACACGCATTTTCGAATCGGCACCATGTGAGTTCCCTGTGAGATGCTGCCACCGGATTCTGCATCCTTCGGCCAATCTCACAGAACAACCTCACACAAGCCAGAGCCAGAACTTTTTGGGGAACGCGTCCCCCAGAGGCCGAAACCGACCTCCAAAAGTCTGAGCCGCCCGTGCGTGTGGCCAACAAAACTATCAGACCACCAAAACAGGCGAACGGACTTGGTCGTGGCCAGGTATGGCAAGGACCGCCCAGACCCTGAGGACCACCACCATGGCGTCGAGTCAAGTTGCTTCCCAGCAAAACACCAAAGAATCCCCAACCGATTCCTTGACGGCTACCCTTGCCTCGGCAGACTCCGCGGCAAGTCCGCAGGTAAGTCCGGAACTGGCGAACTCGGGATCAGCAGCTTCCCCCTCTGCGGTTCCGGCACCTGCCAACACTGCGGGCAAGTTATCCCTATCGGAAGTTCGCCCTGCCAAACGGGGAGTCCCCGAGGGCCTCTGGATTCGCTGCCCAGGCTGCGAGGCGACGATCTTTCGCAAACAAGCCGAACAACTGCTGAGTGTTTGCCCCGAATGCGGGCATCACTTTTATGTCTCAGCTCGCAAGCGGATTGAACAACTGATCGACACGGGAACTTTTGAGGAATGGGACGCCGATTTGGAGCCGGTGGATCACCTCAACTTCCGTGATAAGCGATCTTACCAAGACCGAATCAAAGCCGAGCAGCAACGGACCGGCCTCAAAGACGCTGCAGTCTGTGGTATCGGGATGATTCGAGCACGCCGTGTGGTCTTTGCTGTGACCGACTCGGCCTTCATCATGGGAAGCATGGGGGCTGTTGTCGGCGAAAAGCTCACCCGAGCCATCGAGCGGGCTACCCAAGGCCAACTCCCGTTGATCATCATCAGCGGTTCCGGTGGCGGCGCCCGAATGCACGAAGGCGTGCTCTCACTGATGCAAATGGCCAAGGTCTCCGCAGCCTTGGCTCGCTACGACCAAGCCGGTGGGCTTTACATCTCTGTGCTCACCAATCCGACCATGGGCGGGGTCGCCGCAAGTTTTGCCTCCCTGGGCGACGTGATCCTCGCCGAACCCAAAGCCCTCATCGGCTTTGCTGGTCCCCGGACCATCAAAGCAACCATTCGAATTGAACTGCCTCTCGGCTTCCAGACCAGTGAATTCTTGCTGGAGCACGGATTCATCGATCGGATCGTCAGCCGCCAAGATCTCAAAAGCGAGATCGCTCGCATCGTCGACTACTGCGGCAAGTAAACCTCGTTCTGGCCGGTTCATCTAGCCTGGCCGGTTCATCTAGCCTGGCCTGAGAACAAACCCCGAGGGATCGGGGGTCCCGGTTCTCAGAAAGCCATTTCTCCTGCAACCTCAGGCATAACCCACGGGCAGGGCTCAGGTGGGAGCAGCGTTTGAGGGAGTGCTCCGGCATGTTTTGGCTGCCGGGGAGATCAGCGAGGTCTTTGGCCTGGCCTGGATGACTGCCGGGGATGTCGTCTCCTGCCATCTTTGGGGAAATAATCACCCCAAGAGAACGTCCGCCTTTGCTGGCCAACGTCGTGCAACCTGTTTGCAGCACTGCCACCAAAGGGCGTTCCCCTCAGGAACTCAACCTTTCCGCTATCATCTCACAGCTCCAGAGACTCGACCGCCCGCTCCGCCAGCCTGGTCTCTGCTTGAGCTCTATCAAGAGACACCCCATCCTGGCGGCAACCATTCTTGCCAGATCAACCGACCCGTGAGGCCTCCGGAAAACAAGACGGTCCAATAAGGGCATGGGTCCCCAGGACGTTCTCCTGCTTCGCTCATCCCCTGAAGACAAACATAATCCCCGAAGGGTCCTTGTGGTCAATCGGCGGCTTGTTGCCGGACTTTTCAGAGCTAACCTGTTGCCGAAGTTCCTGGCGAGTCCCGAAAGCGAGCCCGAGACCGCCAGCGTCCTTTGGACCGCCGAGGTCCGCTGGACAAGGAATCCGAGTTGTCTCTTGGCTTCTTCAGCATCCACTTCAGCCGCTTGAGCCCCAGGGGCTCTGCGGCCAAGACAATACGGGCGCATGCCTCGGCATCACTCGCGGCTTGGTGGTGCTGCAAGGGAAGTTTCAGAAACTGACAGACATCAGGCAATCGAGTGGGGCGGACCGACCAGGCCTGACGGGCGAGCCGGACGGTACAGCCAAAGGGTGTCTCTGGCAGGGGGAAGCCTGCCTTGGTAAGGCAAGTTAGTAGTACCTTTCTGTCGAAGCCTGCATTGTGGGCAGCCAGAAATTCCACGCCAGCGATCAAAGGCGCAAAATCCCGCCAAGCGTCGGCAAAGGTGGGAGCTTCAGCCACGTCAGCCCAGCGAATTCCGTGAATCCAGGTGAACTGAATGTTTCGCCGTGGAGGACGGAGCAGCCGTGTGACTTGGCAAACCACTCTTCCTTGCTCGCAACGCACCACCGAGAGAGCACAGGCACTGTCGGCACCGCGATCGGCGGTCTCAAAATCCAGGGCCGCAAAGGTCGCTGGCCGGAATAAATAGCCAGCCACATGCTGAAACTGGGGAGTTGATGGCTCAGCAGCCTGGGCTGATTGACCAGTTGTTGATTGACCGGTTGCTGGTTGGCTGGTTGCTGATTGATCGGTGTTTGGGGCAGGGAGTGGGCCGGGTGGTACAAAGGGCCCAAAGGGATTGGGGGAAGTTGCTGAGGAGTGTTTCGGCTGACGCATTCGCTGTCTCGCCCGGAAGGAAAGGGTTGAGCTGCTGGTTGGGAACTGCACGCCTGAACGACGTGTTTTCGGTTCCCTTTGAGTGTAGTTAGCTAGTCTTTTCTGGATTGAGATCGTCTTGACCGTCTTCGGGATCCGTTTGATCGGAGGTCTGAGGAGATGAGTCCTCGTGGGGGCGATCTGGGTGATTTGCCTGATCCGGATCTTGGGAGAACCCACCGGCGTTGATCTCAGCGATGGACTCCTCGGAGCTGAGGTCAAGTAAGCCTTTGAAGAAGGTTCCCATATCCGGCGGCACCTCCATCGTTCTCTCGGAAGCCTGATGCGGCTCTTCAGAGTGTCCGCCTTCGAAGGAAGGAGTCTCTTCTCCGAAGTCACCAAACCCCGCATCTTCGGATGTCTCCAAGGCATTCTCTCCCGAGCCGTCCTCGGGAGGTTCCTCGTAGCTCAGCCCCTGGGCGATGGCAGCCAAGGCGTTCAGATCGGCCTCACTTTGGGACTCACCGTGTTGGATCGCCGTGGGATCGTCGTAGTCCAGTTTCTGAGCGGCTTCCGTAAACGCCTGGAGGTTGGCCTCACTCTCGGTGAAGCGATCATCTCCAACGGAGGGGTCCGGCCCGGACTGCCGGTAGACGGCCACAAACGTCAGCGGGCCGATGGTGAGCTGATCGCCTGGGTGAAGCACTGCTTCGGTAATTTTGTGCTTGTTTATTAGGGTCCCGTTGGAGGAGTTGTTGTCTCGAACGACAAGGACGCCTTGAACCTCGTACAGAGTGCAGTGAATGCGGCTGACCATAGGATGATTGATCGTCAATCCTGCCTCAGTGGTTCGGCCGACAGTGGTGGGGAATTTGTTGAGTTTGACCTCACTCTTGGTGGCATCCCCGTTGATTACGACAAGTTTGGCTTGCATTGTCAAAGCCTCGACGCTGCCATGAGAGAGTCGGAGGTAACAGCCGCAACGAGCGAAACATCTCCCACTCGTTCCCCCTCACGATGCTTTTGCCAAGCGATGCTCAGGCGAGTCATCCGCAGTCGAAGGGCGTAGCCAGATGGCCGTCTGGTCTGACCGTCGTGTTAGTGTACACGCTCGCCCGGCTTGATTGGATGGGAACTTCTCGGCATCGATGGCCCCGCTGTCAGAAGGGCCAGAATTCATCCCGCTCATCCAAGAAACCAACCACCCAATGGAAAAGGGCCTGGTCACCAACAACGGTTGCCAAGCCCATCACACTTCAGAATTCTTCAAACACGAGCCACAGCAAACTCAAATCGGCCAAAACACGCTTGCGCCTTGTGGTTCATCGAGGGGCAAGTCTCTTTTGAGCCCGAGGAAGCTTGGCCCGGCAATCACTTCAAGCAGGGGCTTACCAAACCGGCATTTCAACAGGCACGCCGAAGCGAAGGGACTTGACCTGACTGTAATAGTTTTACCTGGCTGTAATAGTTTTACCTGGCTGCAATAGTTTTACCTGGCTGCAAACGTTTTCCCTGTTTGCGGGGATCGTCTTTGGGGATCTCAACTGGGCGACTGATGACCGAATTCGCTATCCCAAGAGTCTGGATCAATGACCACCTCATCGCTGTCGACCTCAATCAAGTCTTGGAAGAAGGTTGAGATGGTTGCTGCTTCACTGACCGGCGTCGCCCCGTCGGAAGGGACGTCGGTATCCTCGGCGGCTTGGTTGGTGGTGACATGCCAGCGGTTCTGGTTGAGTTGGCCTGAGTCGACGTCGTTGGGGTCAAGCTTCTCCAGTTCGGCCAAAGTCGGCTCTTCGTTGGCCTGCAGGGCCGAGTCCTTGCCCCAGCTTTGGCCTTTTGGAGCAGGAGTAGCAACCTGAAGGTGCTGGGGGGAGCCTTCCTGACCGGTGATTGCCATGGCCTTTCTGACGGAGGAGAGGTCATCGGGGCCGCGATAGAGCACCACAAACGTCAATGGCCCCACGGTCAGCCGATCACCTGGAGCAAGAACCGCCTGGCTGATCCGTTGATCGTTGACGAAAGTCCCATTGGCCGAGTTGGCATCCCGAATCACCAACGCCCCGCCGACCTCGTCAAGAATGGCATGAATGCGGCTGACCAAAGGATGCCCGATCGTCAACCCTGTGTCATGTCCTCGTCCGATTGTGGTGGGCGAGCGTACAGTGATCTCCTTCTTGGTGGCCTCGCCCTGAATCACCGCCAGCTTGGCTTCCATTGTGCGAACTCCCGTCTGACCTGATACTTCTGCCAAATAGTATTGCTTCGGGTTCTGCTAAATATCTCTTTTAGGCACACCAAACCACCAAAACCGAATCCAACCCCCAATATCGAAATTCACTAGGCCAAATCAAAACGCTATTTGCTGATTGGGCCAACCGCTGGGCTCTTGGTTTGTTGTGTCTCCGATGCCGCGACGACATGTTTCGGAGTTCCGCCGAGTTTTTTCGTGCTCTCGGGAGCAAGCTTCCCAGAAGCCTCACAGGTCTAAACGGCTCGCCCTGGCCCTTTTTCAGGCAATCCATCCGGTTTCAGGCAATCCATCTGGTTTCAGGCAATCCATCTGGCAACCCTCAAAATTCTCGGAACCACCTGAGGCCTCAGCAAGCCGGTGGGCTTAGAGACTCTCCGAAAAGCATCCGGCAATCCACTATGTTGTGGAGCCGAAGTCATGGTGCAACACGATCCAGGTGGATTCCGGTGCTTTTCGGACAGACTGTTAGAGGAAAACGAGGAACAAGTTCCTCCGGTTCGGGCATCTTGAGGAAAGGTTCAGACAATCTTGCCGCGAACCAAAAGCTTGCAATAAACAATAAAACTACCAAAAAACAAGAGACAGCACCATCCCTACCGATGGTGCCCCAGATCCATTCACAATTCAACGTGGAAGCCCATTCTTCCAACAGGCTTCAATCCACCGAAGACCAGTCGTCCACTCAAGACCAGTGACCGACCTGCCAGGCCAGAAACCAGCCGAGCGGAGGGTGATCACACTGACCCAAGCGTCCTCGACCAACTGGACAGCCGCACTGGCTAGTCGTACTGGCTAGTCGTACTGGGCAGTCCAGTGCCGCTTGTTCCCAACTTGCCGTTTTCCGAGGCGTTGAGGGGTTTGAGCGGTCCAAGTGTGTTGTCGGCGACGCCGTTTCTGAGGTCAGCTACCAAGTGAGGTCAGCTGCCAAGTGAGGTCAGCTGCCAACGAGCCCCATTGGAGGGTCATTTTAGCGTCTACTGGGGGCTCGTTGGGTTGGGGAGGGCATCATTTTGGCCATTGTTGGGCTTACTGTTCTTCGGCGGCTTGTTGGGTTGTCGGCACGGGACGGACGACAAGGGGCGCCTTGGTCTGGACGGAGCTTCCCGAGGAGGGCACAACAACCGGGGTAGGACTATTAGCCTGGATGATCTCGCGGAGCTCAGTTGCATCGAGCACTTCCTGTTCGATCAGCCTGCTGGCCACAGCCTCAAGGGCGGCGCGGCGATTTTCGAGGATATAGCGGACTTCCTGGGCAGCCTCATCGATGATTCGGGTGACCTCCTGGTCAATCTCCCGGGCTGTCTGCTCGCTGTGCTCACGCGAGCTCTGTCCGTCACCCGGGAGAAAGGGTGACGAATTGGATTCTCGGTAGTTGACCCGCCCCAATCGGCTCATGCCGTAGACCATGACCATGCTCCGAGCGATTTCGGAGGCCCGCTCCAGATCGTTTTGGGCACCGGTGCTGACCTCGCCAAAGACAAGCTCCTCGGTCACGGTCCCGGCCAGGAGAACTTTGATGCGGCTCTCCAGTTCGCTCTGGGTCATCAGATAGCGATCTTGCTCAGGCCGCTGCATCACATAGCCTAAAGCCGCGAGGCCTCGAGGGATGATGGAGACTTTGTGGACCGGATCGGTATTCGGCAAGCTCAAGGCCAACAACGCATGGCCGCTCTCATGGTAGGCCACACGCTGCTTTTCATCCTCATGAATGATCCGTTGTCGTTTTTCCAGCCCCGCGGTGACACGCTCCACGCCCTCATAAAACTCTTCCATGCCGACTGCCGATTTGCCCTTGCGAGCAGCCAGCAGAGCGGCTTCGTTGACGAGGTTAGCCAGATCAGCCCCAACAAAGCCACTGGTTAATGAAGCCAAAGACTTCAGATCCACTTGCTCGTCCAGGCGGACCTGCTGAGTGTGCACTTTGAGGATGCGTTCTCGTCCGCGGACATCAGGTTTGTCGACAAGAACGTGCCGGTCAAAGCGACCAGGACGCAACAGGGCCGGATCCAACGTTTCTGGGCGGTTGGTTGCGGCCAACACGATGATCCCTGTGTTTCCGTCGAACCCATCCATCTCAACGAGCAAGGCGTTGAGCGTTTGTTCTCGTTCATCATGCCCACCAACAACACTCCCGCCCCGGGTTTTGCCCAAAGCGTCAAGCTCGTCGATGAACACAATGCAAGGAGCTTTGGATGCCGCCTGGTGGAACATATCGCGAACGCGGGCAGCCCCCACGCCGACAAACATCTCTACAAAATCACTGCCTGATAAACTGAAGAATGGAACGCCCGCCTCCCCCGCGATAGCCTTGGCCAACAACGTCTTGCCAGTTCCCGGCGGGCCCACCAGAAGCACGCCCTTGGGGATGCGGCCTCCAAGCAACTGATACTTCTCGGGAGTCTTCAAAAACTCCACGACCTCTCGCAGTTCCTCCACAGCTTCGTCGATTCCAGCAACATCATCAAAAGTGACGGCGATGTCTTCCTGGGCGTAAAGCTTGCCACGGCTGCGTCCAAAGGCCATCGGATTGCCGGCCCCCCCAAGCCGCTGAAACAACAAATAAATCGCCAAGACGATCAACAAGATCATAAACAACGCCACCCAGCCCATCCCCAGACCACTGCTCTCGCTGTCGCCGGTGAAAGACACTTCATTGTCGACAAGGATTTTTTGTAATTCTTCGACATTCAGACCGACCACCTTCGTCCGGAACCGAATGACTTTCTCATCTTCAGAAGAGCCATTTTGAGAAGACCCTGTTGGCGAGGAATCTCCCTGGGAAGAGCTCGTCGGAGAGGGACTTCTCTGGCTCGGAGAAGACTGGCCAGCACCAGATGGGTTTCCTGCGGAGGCTTCTGGCAGGACCTCTCGGGCGACTCGTCCAGTAATTTCCTTAGAGCCAACGACTAAGGGTGTCTCGTCGGCCAGCTCATGCAGCCGGGAGTAGCGGACAGTTTGGCGAGCGCTGCCCTGGCCGATCTTGACTTCCAGAGAACCTCCTGGCCCCGCCTCGATCAGTCGACGGAGATGACTGTAGGCCAAATCTCTGGAGTTGCCCCATGGGAAAGCCGTCGGGAAAAACGCCATTGCCAGAACGGTCACCACCATCACAGACAGTAACGCGATCAACAAGACGTTGCTCAGCGGCGTAGGACGCCTTTCCTTGCCATCTTTAGACTCTTCCTTGTCATTAGACTCTTCCTGGTCATCGGTCGGATGATCCACCTTTTGGTCATCCTGCCGGTGTTCGTCTTGCTGGTTTTGCCGGTGTTCGTCTTGCTGGTTTTGCCGGTGTTCGTCTTGCTGGTGTTCTTGAGGCTGGTCTTGGTTGAGTTCCGGGGAGGCAGAGTGCTGCTGGGGAGCTGCAAGCTGTTGGTTGTTTGGACCTTGATCCGTTGACTGGTGATCCGTTGGCTGGTCTTGCTGACTGAGCTGGGAAGGCTCAGAGGCCGTATTCTGATCTGGAACTTGCTGATGACTTGCCTCAGGTGCCGAGCCTGCATCAGGTATTGAGTTGGGGTGACTTTGAGGGTCCGACGGAGGGGGATGCTGGTCGGCCTCCGGTTTCTTGCCAGATTGGGGGTCCTGGTTATCCATCACCGCTCCTTGCCGCGGTTCTTTGTAGCAATCAATTTGGGAAAACGTATTTCACGGGCCTGCCCCGCGAGCCAGGGTGTTGGCTCGCAAGAGGGTTGGTCCCGAGGAGATAAGATCTCACAGGAGGTCAGCAGAAAAGAAAGCCAATGTTGCTTTCCTCAGTTGAGTCTAGACCGCCCACAATCAAGGGACAAACACCGCAGGGCCACCGACCCTGGTGCTCTCTGCTGAGACCACTTGGGGGCGTCGGAAGGCTTGCTGGGGCGTTTGAGGACTTTTACAATTCTGCGACGGTATCCCGACAGGCCCGAGATCTTCCCAATCTTTTGTTTTTTCGCTTTCCAACAATTGGCAGGCCCACCAAACGGGTCACCTCTCGGAAAGCACCTGTCGCAAAGCACTTTGCCCAAAGCATCTGTCGCAAAGCAGTTTGCGGAAAGCATCTTGTGGATCGTCGATGTCAGACCGCCGGATCGGAGTTAGTCTTTCTTGCTGCCGGAGCTTGGCTTGGTATCCAGCAAATCGCCCCTGGGCAGGCAATTCAGGAAAGAGCCCCAACAGAAGAGTTTGCCTGATTGTGAAGGTCTGATGGTCTGGGTCCCGTCTGGGCCTGGTTTTGCAATTTCCGCTTTCCCACTCCCGCAGAGCGGGTCTGGTTGTGGGTGATGATGGACTCCACCGCCGACGCCGCCTTGCCGACTGATCACTCCAGCAATGCTTCTGCCAAGCGTGTTGCTGTGTTGGGTTCAACAGGATCCATCGGCTGCAACGCCCTTGAGGTCATCGCGGCCAACCCTCATCGGTATCAGGTCTTTGCCCTCAGTGGCCATGCTCAGGTGGAGCTGCTGAGCCGACAATGCCTGCAATTTCGCCCGCAATTTGTTGTTGCAACCAATCAACAAGCTGCCAGCAGGTTTCCCCGCGATGGCCTGACAACACAGACTCAACTGCTGACAGGCTCAGATGCCTTACAGACCGTCGCAGCCCACCCAGAAGCCGATGTGGTCCTGGCAGGCATCGTCGGAGTCGCCGGCCTCCGCAGTACTTGGGCCGCCCTCGAAGCCGGCAAATTGGTCGCCCTCGCCAACAAGGAGTCACTGGTTGTCGCCGGACCTCTGATGATGGATTTGGTCAGAACACATCGAGGTCGACTGATTCCCGTTGACAGCGAACACAGCGCTGTTTTTCAAGCTTTGCAGGCCGGCCGAGCTGAGGAGGTCAAACGGGTGGTGCTGACCGCCAGCGGAGGACCGTTTCGCCGGCATACCAAGGAACAACTTCAGACAGTCTCGGTGGCCGATGCCTTGGCTCACCCCACTTGGGAGATGGGGCCGAAGATCACGGTGGACTCGGCCACTATGATGAATAAGGCCCTGGAGATCATCGAGGCCCGCTGGCTTTTTGATCTGCGGCCTGAGCAGATCTCTGTGGTGGTTCACCCTCAGTCGATTGTGCATTCGTTTGTGGAATTTGCAGACAGCTCAGTGATGGCCCAACTGAGCCCGCCTGATATGAAACTGCCCATTCAATACGCTCTCAGCTATCCAGACCGGCATCCTGGGCCGATGACGCCGGTCGATTGGAGACAAGTTTGGTCCTTGGAGTTCGAACCCCCTGACTTCGATCGGTTTCCGGCCCTCCAGTTGGGCCTGGATGTCGCTGCCGCCGGTGGCACCGCCGGGGCAGTTGTCAATGCAGCCAACGAAGCCGCCGTGGGAGAGTTCCTCTCAGGACGATTGCCGTTTACCAGCATCGTGCCTGCCTGCCGCACGGTCCTGAAACACCATACATTTGATCCCACCCCATCGCTTGAGGACCTGCTGGCCGCTGACCGGTGGGCCCGGACGGAGGTTTTGCGTTGCACTTAGACTTTGCGCCTTGGACCCTGGCACCTCTGACAGCCTGCACCCTAGATAGCCTTGCCAAAACCATGCTGGGCCAAATCCTCACTTGTCAAACGCTGCTTGGTCAGCTCCTTGTTGATTTCAAAACCGCCGGAGTCAGCCCAGGCCTGGTCGGAACCTGGCCACTGCTGTTTTCTGCATCCAGCTCGGGGGTGCTTGAGTCGGTCTTGCAGTGGGTCATCAACGTCCTGCAAGTCATCTTCGGCATCGGGATGGTCATCTTTGTCCACGAGCTGGGACACTTTTTGGTGGCCAAATGGTGTGGGGTGCGGTGCGATAAGTTCTATCTGGGTTTCGATATCAACGGCTGGAAGCTGTACAGCTTTCAGTGGGGAGAAACAGAATACGGCATCGGTGCCATTCCCCTGGGTGGCTACGTCAAGATGCTCGGCCAGGAAGACGACCCCCGTGCCATGCGGGAGGAAATGGAGCGTGCCAGACTTCAACAGACTGCCGGTGAAAACACTGCCAGTGAAAACATTGCCAGTGAAAACACTGGCAGTCAAGCGATCGCAGCTAGCCAACAAGCCGCCGACCAGTCGCAACAAGCAGTTCAGCCACTGCAAGCAGATCAGCCAGAGAGCCAACAGCAACAAAGTCAACCGGCCTCCGGCGAAGAAGTGGATGGGCCGATTGAATATGACCCAAGGAGTTTTCTGGCCAAGAGCGTCTATCAACGGATGGCCATTATCTCCGCGGGCGTGGTGATGAACGTCATCTTTGCTTTTCTCATTTTTGCGGTGGCGTACTTTGTCGGAGTGAAATACCACCCCAGCATTGCCTCGGCGGTGAGTCCGGGCAGTCCTGCGTGGAAAGCGGGGATGGAGCCAGGTGACCGGATCCAGGCCATTGGCACACGCGAGGATCCGCGGTTTCGGCAACTGCAAGTCACCGTGATGCTCAGCGATTATGGTGAGGCAGGGATCCCGCTGGAGGTCTATCGGCCGCGTACCAACGAGACATTCAACCACCGCCTGGTGCCTGTGAAGAAGGACGATCAGTATCTCATCGGGATCGCCTCACCACTTGATCTGCAACTTCAGGCTGAGACCCCGGCAATCCCCAACACTTCAGCCGACCAAGTGACCGACCAGCTCTTATCGGTAGCCACCGAACGCGGCGGAGGGCGGATCACGCAGGTCAACGGCGAGCCAGTCAAGAATTACAGCGAGTATTATTGGCAGCTGTTAAATCACGTTGACCAAACCATCACCCTGACGGTCGAACCCTCCCCAGGTGCCCCAACCGGAGATTCAGCTGCCCAGCCGGTGGAGGTTCAGTTGGCACCAAACCCCTTGAAGCGGCTTGGCTTGATCATGTCAAAGCCGCAGATCGATCATATTCGCGACGATTCCCCGGCATCCCAGGCAGATCTCCGCCAGGGCGACAGGATCCTGGCTGTTGACGGCCAACCGGTCGACGATCCCATGACCCTGCCTTACACCTTGTGGAGACTCGCTGGCCAAAAGGTGGACTTGAAGATCCAAAGAGGCGACGACGAAAAAACAGTCACTCTCGTCCCCGAGAAGTTGGCCCCATTTTTCAGTCGGTTCCCCAACGAAACCATGGAACTGCCTGCCTTGGGACTAACTTACACGGTCCAGCCCACGGTCGTCGGGATCCTCCCTGAGGATCAGCTTCCCTCCCAAGAAAGTGCCTCCTCCCGGGCACTCAACCAACTGCGAAAGGAACTCAAAGAACGCGGCAACCTCACACTGGCCAAAGCCACGATTCAGTGGAAAGCCGGAGAAAAACAGCAGGAGCAGACCTTCTCCTTTGAAGGAAAAGACGCCGTCACCTGGATGTCTCTGTTTACATTCCTGCAAGAATTTGGCGACGGCATGCAGGTCAAGCTGACCTTCGCCAAATTGGACGAGCCAGTGACGCTGGAGACTTACCCTTCTGCCGATGGTCACAATCTGCCACAGCGTGGCATGGTGCTGACCGGCCTCTCGCAGATCCGGCAGACCGGCAGCCTCACAGAGGCCTTGGCCTGGTCGGCTGACGATGTGGTCTTGACCTTGGCTGAGACTTACCAGTTTCTGCGGCGGATCCTCACCGGAGAGTTGAGCACCAAATTCATCGGTGGCCCGATTCGGATCGCTGCAGCAGCCAGCATCACCGCCGCACGTGGTTGGGGTGAATTCCTGTTCTTCATCGGCATCATCAGCATCAACTTGGCCGTGGTCAACTTCCTGCCCATCCCCATCCTCGACGGCGGCCACATCGTCTTTTTAATCTACGAGGCGGTGCGAGGTCGCCCGGCCAACGAGGCCTGGCAAGTTGGCCTGCAAGCGCTGGGCCTGTGCCTGATCCTCGGGCTGATGCTCTTTGTCATCGTGCAAGACAGCCTGTGGCTCTGGCAGTGGAACTTCGGGTAGTTCAACTGCCAGGTAGTTCAACTGCCAGGTAGTTCAACTGGCAGGTAGTTCAACTGGCAGGTAGTTCAACTGGCAGGTAGTTCAACTGGCAGGTAGTTCAACTGGCAGGTAAACGACTTGACCGCCCCACTTGATGCTGCCGAATTGATCGTGCTCGACGTCGTCGGGACACTGATTCATCCTCAGCCTCCAGCTGCAGTCGTCTACCAAAAGCTGGGCCGACAATTTGGCTCACGGCTCTCGCCTCAGCAGATCCAGGATCGGCTGGCCAAGGCCTTTGTCCATCAAGAGAAACTGGATCTTGCCGAGGGCGGACTGGCCACCAGCGAGCAACGCGAGCAGACCCGCTGGCAACAGATCGTCGCTGAGGTCTTCGTCGACCTCCCCAAAACCAACGAACTCTTTGCCACCCTCTGGGAACATTTCTCCCAGGCCGAAAACTGGGCAGCCTTTCCCGACGCTGTCGAGTTAACCAGCCAACTGAACCAGCACAACTTGCCCTGGGCCATGGCCTCCAATTTTGACTCGCGTCTGCGAACAGTCCTCAAAGGCCTCAGACAGCTCCCCTCTCCCCAGGGAATCTTTATTTCCTCCGAGGTTGGCTATCGCAAACCATCGGTGGATTTCTTTACAACTATTACTGAACACTTTCAGGCGTCGCCTGAGCAAACACTGATGATCGGCGACAGCCTCTGGAACGATCATGAACCCGCCCAAACACTTCGCTGGCGGTCTCGGCTGGTCGACCGCCAGGGGCGGTACTTAGGACAACCAGGAGTCATCAGCTCGCTGCAGGAACTGATCCCCGAGCTCATCGGCCCAGGCTAAAGGCCGCTTACTCTTGTGGCCCCATTGGTTCTGAGTTCTCAGAATCTGAGAACAACGCCCCTTCGATCGAGCAACCCGGAGTCACCCTGTGCAGCAAAAGCCGATCTTGTCCGGCTTCGGCCGACTCACTAGCATACCGGCAGTTTGAGAGCTGATGCTTGTCGGCCTAAGATCTTCTGGGAAAGGACGCCCCTGACGATGTCGACCCGGTCACAACCACCTTCTTTGGCTTCTCCTATCATCCGGGTTGGTCATCTTGCCCAAGCCCTCGGCGCCGAACTCATCGGCGACCCGAGCGTTGAGATCTCCGGGGCAGCCACCCTGAGCCAAGCCAAGCCGGGCGAGGTGAGCTTTCTGGAGAACCCGGCCCACCTCGGGCAGTTAGCTCTCAGCCAAGCCTCGGCTTTTGTCGTTCCTCCGGGGGTTGTCGCCCAAGATGGACGTCCCTGCCTCTGCGTGAAGGATGTTCACAACGCCTTTCTCCAAGCAGCGGAGCGGTTCCGACCGACCCGCCAACCAATGCAGGTTGGCATCAGCCCTCAGGCGGTTGTTGATCCCTCAGCCAAGGTCGGCCAAAACGTCAACATCCATCCCTTTGTCACCGTCGGCCAAGACGTCATCCTCGCCGACGGTGTAACCCTCTTCCCGGGCGTGCATGTGATGGCCGGTTGCCAGCTGGGAGAGGGTGTGGTGGTCTACCCCAACGCGGTGCTCTACCCCGAGACCATCATCGGGGCACGAGCGATCATTCACGCCGGAGCCGTCCTCGGCGGATATGGCTTTGGCTACCGACAAGAAGGCGGACGCCACGTCAGCAAACCACAGCTGGGTTGGGTTGAACTCGGAGCCGAGGTCGAAATCGGCGCCCTGACTACTGTGGACCGCGGAACCTTCGGCCCCACAACCGTCGGCGAGGGAACCAAAATCGACAACTTGGTGATGATCGCTCACAACTGCCAAATCGGTCGGCACAACCTGCTGTGCTCACAGGTGGGCATCGCCGGCAGTTCGACCACCGGCGACTACGTGGTCATGGCCGGACAGTGCGGAATCGCGGACCACCTGAATATCGGTCACCAGGCCGTTTTAGGAGCCATGAGCGGCATTATGAGCGACATCCCCGACGGCAGCCGCGTCGTCGGGATCCCCGCCACCCCCGAGCGAGATCAGAAAATCCTCCATGTCGCTCTGCGGAAACTCCCCGAAATGCGGCAAACACTCAAGGAACTCCAACAAACCGTCGCTCAAATCAAGACGGCTGTCGAGCAAGGGCGAGCTGCCTAAGCCGAGCAACCGCGAGCTGCCTAAGCCGAGCAACCGCGAGCTGCCTAAGCCGAGCAACCGCGAGCTGCCTAAG
>CAZYKP010000090.1:19104-36835 GCA_964648025.1 uncultured Pirellulales bacterium
GCGAGCTGCCTAAGCCGAGCAACCGCGAGCTGCCTAAGCCGAGCAACCGCGAGCTGCGCCAGAAGAGGGCAAGGATCGAAGCTGAAAGCTCCCCAGGTGCCAACTTTGAGGTCCCGAGGGTCTGAATGTGACCAGCAAGGCTGACCCCTGCCAATCTCTTGTCGATCAGGATGTCGTTGCCCGAGGCCTTGGGGCGGGTCCTCCTGAAACTCGCCCGGCCGGGACCAACACAACAGATTTCCCGCCGGCTGACAGGCGGTGGTTGTCACTGGTCGGTCATGGTGATCGCAACCAGCTAGACAGCCAGACAGTGGGCTTGGTCGCCGGGTGGGGCCGTTACCCGGTGGTCATCGCCGAGGCTTTGCGTCGCCAGGGCCAACGAGTGGTCTGTGCTGGCGTGGAGGGACATGCCGATCCAAAGCTGGAGCAGATTTGCCATCATTTTCGCTGGTGTGGCCTGAGTCGCATCGGCACCGGGATCTGCTTCTTCCAAAAACACGGTGTGCGTCAGGCAACACTGGCAGGCAAGATCTTCAAGGTCCGCCTGTTCCAACGACAGCGACTCTTCCGGCTCTTTCCGGATTGGACCACCCTCTGGATGGTTCTGCGGATGCTCAGACGGCCGCTCAAAGACGACCCCATCCTCCATGAGGTCTGTCAGACATTTGCCAACGCCGGTATTACCATCCTCCCGGCCACTCGCTTTGCCCCGGAGCTGCTTGTGAACTTCGGCCAACTCAGCCGTCGCGGGCCCTCATCGCGCCAACAACAGGATATCGAATTCGGATGGCAACTCGCCAAGCGGATGGGCGAACTGGACATCGGCCAAAGCGTGGTCGTTAAGGATGGGGCTCCCTTGGCGGTGGAGGCCATTGAAGGCACCGACGCCTGCATCCGCCGGGCGGGAGATCTGTGTCCCCGGGGTGGCCTTGTCGTCGTGAAAGTCGCCAAGCCCAATCAGGACTTGCGTTTCGACATGCCCACCATCGGGCTGCAGACCCTCCAGACCATGGTCCAGGCCGGGGGCAAGGTCCTGGCTGTGGAAGCAGGGATGACCATCTTTCTGGACCAAGCCGAGGTCGTGGACTATGCCAACCGGCATGGATTGATTCTGGTCGCCCTGCACCAGCAGGATGGCCACATCCAGCTGCCCACTCCTGAGACCGTCGCCGAGCCCTAAGTTCCCTCAGCAGCAAAAAGTGCCCCCCTTGACTGGCGAACGGCTTCCCGACTACTGGCGTACCAACAGTCAGTCCGCCTGCGATGTCTGCTGGTTGAGACGACCTTTTCTCAGTCTGGCGTTGTTTCTGCCGTCTTCACGACAACTTCTCGTCGTGCTCCTCTCAGGGCCGCTGGTCCTCACCGGCTGTCCTTAACGCCAAAACCACGACGCGACGCCAACACACTACGCCAGCTACCGCCTTTGGGTGAACTGAGTGCCTCAGGCCTCCGGCAATCCGCACGGCTTGCCCAAAGAGCTGAGCCCTCCGTAAGTTGGGGCAGACCATCTTCCGAACCGGTGCTCCTGTCCTCACCCTCAAGCAACCTTTGGCTGCCAGCCGATGTAGGGTGATGCTGGCATGGATAGTTGACCAAGTTGATAACTTCACCTAAGATCCCATGCTCAAGCGACCTGCAATGATCCAGCTGTTGACCAATCCAACGCTTCTCGGTCGGGGGAAACACCGGACCATGTCACGCTTGACTGCCGAGCCCAAGCACGCCAATGCAGGTGGACCAGCAGCAAGTGCATCGGCTTGTGAATCCCCACCGATAAGGCAGCCTTCTTCCCCCCAACCAGCCGTGAGCAAGACGCCCGTCCCATCAACGGCACAATCACCCACGCTGGAGCAGCCGGGCGCAGGCCACCCCGCAGAAGGTGAGCAACCTCGTGAAGAGTTTCTGCAGTGGCTTGCCTCCGAGAGCCAGAAGCTGGAAGCAGCTCACCCGCAGGAAATCATCCGCTGGGCAGTGGATCACTATCATCCCAAGTTGACCATGGCGACGGCCTTTGGTCCGGAGGGGTGCCTGATTTTGCACTTCCTCGCGCAGATCAATCCTGAGGTTTATGTCTTCAACTTAGAGACCGGCTACCAATTCCCGGAGACCCTCGAACTTCGGGACCGAATTGCCCAGCGTTATGGCATTGAGGTGAAGTTCCAACGGCCTGAGCAAACCGTCGAACAGTTTGAGGCCCAACATGGTGGACCTCTGTACAAAACCAACCCCGACCAATGCTGCTTTGCCAGGAAGATAACAGTCTTACGACGGGCGGTCGTTGGCTTTCATGCTTGGATGAGTGCCATTCGACGAGACCAAAGCCCCGACCGAGCCCAAGCCCCGATTCTTGGATGGGACAGCAAGTTTGAACTTGTAAAGATCAATCCGTTGGCCAACTGGACGAAGAAGGATGTGTGGGGACAAATCGTCCAGGAGGACATTCCGTACAATCCTCTGCATGATCAAGGCTACCCCAGCATCGGCTGCTGGCCCTGCACCAGGGCGGTTCATTTTGGGGAAGACGAACGGGCGGGGCGTTGGAGTGGATCGGCCAAGACTGAATGCGGACTGCACTCGTTGGACTCCAACCGTTAAAGCTCAAGGGAAAAACCAACCCACACAGGCCAACCCACACAGGCCAACCCACACAGGCCTACCCACATAGGCCTACCCACATAGGCCTAGAGGAGCAGCCGGAAGACCAAACCTCTTGGATGGCCATGACCTACAAGCGACCGTCGTGCTCTGAGCCCTTCTTGGCGACAGCTTCTTAAGTATCAAAGCCTGTAGGCTGGGTCAAAAGACTCAGCCTACAATTGCTTAATTCGACCGATTTCCGAGGGCTCCCACGCAATGAATGACGAAGGGCGTCAAGGCCGACAGGGACGGCGGATCAACGAACGTGTTTCGGCAAAAACGGAGTACGCCTTTTTAGCGATGCTGGAGCTGGCTTGTCGCTATTCCAGCGGAGAGCCTGTTCGCATTCGCAAGATCGCCGCAGATCAAGATATTTCTTGGCGATTTTTAGTCCAGATATTATTACAGCTCAAAGGAGCCGGATTAGTCACCAGCACCCGAGGGACCAGCGGGGGATATCAACTGGCTCGCAGGCCCGAGGAGATCACCCTCTGGGAGGTGATTACCACCATCGAGGGAACGCAGGAAGCTGCCGCGTGTGAGTCAGAGGGCGGGGAGTCGGCAGCAGCAACGGTGCTCAATCACCTCTGGCGGCAAGTGGCTCAGGCCCAACAGGTGATCCTGGCCAAGTTGACCTTGGCCGATTTGGTCGAGCAAGTGGAACAGGTCGAGGGAGAGTCACAGCATATGTATTATATCTGACTGCTGTGTTCGCGCTTGCGTAGGTCATCTGAGGCCCAATCGTCTGACAACGTCTGGTTCAGTGCGTGGGAAGCCTCCCACAGACCTCCAACGGATGTGGGTGTGATGCAATCGCTTGATCTGAATCAACGGTCCCATGATGGATGATTTCATCGGGCATTCTCCACCTCTGGGGGTTGTCGGTTGGCCAATCACGGCGGCAACGATGCCGCCGATCCGTATTTGGGGCCTCTTGCCGCAATGTTCTCCCTCATCCCACAAAGATTTTCCTCACCCTCAGTGATTGGTCACGTCCTGACGGACGCGTTAGCTTGACTGACCGCGGAACTCTCGGCCTCGAGGTTGACACGTCAAGTCCCCGGTAGCGCGACGTGAGCGACCAGTCCCGGTGCAGAAATCGGCTCGCCTTTCTGATCGACGTTGGAGAGATGCACCAGGATACGTGAGAGGCCGTTGGCAGGATCAACGCCCGGCGAAACGAAGATGACCTTTCCGTCGATAGTCCTTGTCTTGCCGCTCTTGGATTGGACCTCAACGCGAACATTGCGACCCGCCAAGTGACCGTCCGCTGGTCCTTCGACGAACCCCTCAGCGTGAAGTTCTCGAAGGTTCATCACGCGAAACAGCGGATCACCAGGTCGAACCGATTCGCCGGCCTGATGATGGACTTCGATCACAACACCATCTATGGGAGAAACCACAGTACAATTTTCGAGGTGTCGCTCGGCCACGGTCACCGCCGACTTCAAAAACCGATGTCGCAACTCGGCAAGCTGGAGTTTGCGTTCGGCCTCGGTCACTCGCAGCTTGGCAAGATCAGCTTGCACCTCATCCGATTTGACCTGCTTGAGCGACACCATCGCCTTTTCGTGCAGTTTTCTCGACTGTTCAAGTCGGGCGACCGCCGAACTGGCTTCGACTTGAACCTTGGCCAAGTCGGACTGATTTGGCTTGGCTTCCTGATGCTCCAAGATCGCCCGTTCAAGAGCGAACTGGGCATCGGTGTCATCCATCTGGGCAAGTCGGGATCCTTTTTTGACACGGGTTCCGATCGTGACAGAAACCGACTCGATCACGCCGTCGGACCGAGCTGAGACGACAAGGTCGTTGACCGGTCGCAGGGTACAGCGGAGCCAACGGTTGACCTTGGAGGTTGTGCCTGCCTTGCGGGCCGGTTCCGCAGAAGGCTGTTGCTTCGCCGAAGAATCGTCCCGAGCAGAGCCGGGTTTTGTGGAACGGGCCTCCGCCGACTTCCGGAGCTCGCCGGGCACCCTCTCCTTGCCGGGCTGGGAACCACCCTCGGCCCTTTCGTCCTCGGCAACTGTCTGGGCAGCTACGGGCAAGACCAACAACGCCAGCACGCCGACGACCGCTGCAGCCGACCAGCGGATTTTCTGGCCCTTTTCTTCTAGCATGATCATTTCGATTCTCCGTTTGAAGGGGGAACTGCTCCAGTGAGAACTGCTCCAGCCGAACTGCACAAACGGGCTTGCAGCCAGATCAGCAACCGCGGCCTCTTCGGTGACGAATTCCACCGCTTGAAGCAACGCACCACCGTAGATGCTGCGAGAGTTGGGCAGCGAGTTGACCACACAGCTGTCGCAACACTCTTCTTCCGCCTGCCGCAATCGGCAACTGACCCACCAGGCCACGGGATTCCACCAATAGACCACCAGCACGAACAACTCAAAGCCGCGAACGAGGTGATCACCGCGTTGCAGATGCGCAAACTCATGCGCCAGGATCGAGAGTCGCTCTGATCGGCTCAGCACGCGAAAGAGTTCTCCCGGAAGCAACACCGTCGGACGCCAACCAACCAAGGCAACAAGCGGACTGACACGAACGTCGGTGACGCGAATCTCCGGAAGATTTTTTAAGCCCAACTGCTTGCCAACAGTCTTCGCCTCCGCCCTCAACTGGTCGTCGGGCGCTGTTGCCGCCGCAAAAACACGTAACATTCGCCGGTGTCGACGCAACCCGATGAAGACAAGCCATACCACGCCCGTCAGCCAGACCAGCATCAGCCCTGTCGCGAGTGACCGAGACACCGATGGTCCATCAATGGATTCCGGAGGCGACAGCGGGACGGGGTTTCCGGACTCAATGCCTCCAAGATCTTCAGAGGGCCTCCATGCAGGCTTCTCAGGCACAGTTGACTCGGGCACAGTTGACTCGGGCACAGTTGACTCGGGCACGGTTGACTTAGTCCCGATTGGTTCGGGCAGGATCGCTTGAGGCAAGATCGACCTTGGCAGGATCGGCGGCTTGGGGGCAGCCGCCGAATCGAATTCGGGTTGCGTTACGACAGTGGTGACCGCTTGGTTTCCCGTGGCCGCTTGGTTTCCCGAGATCGCCTTGTATGGAAGGGGGATGTGCACCAGCGGAGGCGTGACGAGCTTGACGAGGACTAACAACCAGAGGGCGTGCGCCAGGAATGGATCGCGCCAAGATCGTGTGATTGCCCAAACGGCGGCCACCAACACAAATGCCAGAAGACAGTTCGACAAAACGGCTGAAAGAAGAGCGTTCATGAACTCCCTCGCTCTTGTTGATCCAGGAGTTGCCGGATTTCTTTCTTCTCTTGTTCACTCAGCCTGCGTGCCTTGACAAGGTGCAGGACAAACGGAGAGAGGGAGCCATCCGACAGCTTGCCGGCGAATTCCTCAAGCTGCATTCCTGCCACTTCTTCTCGAGTCACCGCTGCAGAGAAAAGATGCGTCCCACCGCTGCGGTCACGGTGGACCAGCCCCTTGGCCTCCAGACGCGCAATGAGCTTCTGCACAGTCCCCATCGAAGCCCTATTCACCTCCTCGTAGAGGCCTTGGGCAATTGCGCGAGCTGAGAGCGTGCCGCCAGACCAAAGCAACTTGAGCAGCTCCAATTCTGTGTCCGTGATGAACGATTTCGGGACGGCCATCATCCTTTGCTCCTCAATCATTGACATGATGTCTGTCAAATATAGACGTGACGTCAATCTCGTCAAGTCCGCTGAGGCCCTGGACCTGGAGAACCGAGGTGAACGGTGTGGCTGGGAGTCTCGGTGGCGAGGTCGAAGCGGCCGGTTTCTGCGAGCGGTTCGTGCCTGCATGGCAGCGGTCGACGGCCAGCAGACGGCGATCCCATCAGAAACTCGCCAGAGGCAATCCAGGCCAGCTTCATCCCGTGCGTGTTGGTGGTGCGCGGACCAACTGGCCACACGCCTTCAGCGAGCAGCTCTTGCAGCCGCATTGCGACCTGCTCGCGATTGGGCACCTCGATTCGTCTTTGTAACTGTCTGATTCGCAACAGTTCACCCCGGCGGTCGCCTCGTTGCTTTAGCCAATCTGCCAACACCTCGCAAAGGCTGTCGTCCTGCGGGTTGGCCTGCATCGCCTGGAGAGATTGTTGCTCGTTCATCAAGGCAGGCCGATTGACGCCAGAGAAGTCAGCAAAAAGCCCAGATCATTGGATGGAGGAATCTTGAGACAAGACGGGGCACAGTTCCTGAGGAGGCTGTTCTGAGCTAAAATGGTTCTATCTTTCAGCTAATCGAGTGATGACCTCAACCAACAATTCCTCAAATCATCAGATCGTCGATGCCTGAGAAATGGTGACATCAATCTTCTCCAGAGACCCAACGTGCTGAAACGACTTGCTTGTCTTGACTCACCTGAAATGGCCGCTTCCCGGCAACGCGAATTGGATGTGCCGCGAAAGTTGGCAGCTGCTTTGGGGAGGTCTGCGGTCCAGGCTGTTCAGCAAGGCTATTACCGCTGCGGAACTGTCAAGGTGGATTGGAGCCCTCAGGTCCAAGCGGCTTGCCTCGCCAAGGTGAGCATTCCCCCTGAGGCTTCGCTTCCTGAGCACAACTCCGCACCAGAGACGGAAACGCAAGTTCAAGTTGCCAACGAGACCACGTTAGCAGCAGCGCGGCGGCTTGTTGCAGCAGGATGGAGGCCGCTGGCACTGAACTTTGCCAACGGGGTGTGTCCAGGCGGGGGGTTCACCTTGGGAAGTCGAGCGCAGGAAGAAGTCCTCTGCCGCTGCAGTGCCCTCTATCGGACGCTTCTCGACGATCCGATGTATGACGCACATCGCCAACGTCCTCGGCCGGATTCCACAGACTGGGCGATCTATTCGCCTGATGTCCCTGTCTTTCGCACCGATGACGGAACCGAGCTGGAGCATCCCTGGCTTTTGAGCTTTCTCACCTGTGCCGCCCCTGTGGCTCATGTGATCGGCCAACCCCAAGCCGGAGATCTGCTGCAGCAGCGAATCCGTCGTGTGTTGGCCATCGCCCGAGCCTACGAACATCGAGCGGTCGTTTTGGGAGCCTGGGGTTGTGGCTCCTTCCGCAACGATCCTCATCGGGCCGCACTCGATTTTTGCAACGCGCTGGAGAATGAATTCCAAGGTGCGTTTGCCCAGGTGGTCTTTGCTATCACCGACTGGTCGCCTGAGCGAAAGTTTTTAGGGCCTTTTCGGGAAGTCTTTGCTCCAGAGACCGAATAACTCTTTCCCAACTGGTGTTGGAAGATCCCGCACGCCCTTGAACTTGAGCTTCCCAGTGCCGACCATCAAGGTTAGCGAATCTCGTGATGGGAATCGGGTAGGAGGCGGGGTCACCCCCGCCGTCCTCCCCCACCACCGGACGTACTCTGCGTATCCGGCGGTTTCTCCTGATGTTTTCGCTCGTTGTTGGCCAAGGCTCGTATCTGGTCAGACGCCGTGAGAGGTTGCGACTCCTCGGACCGGGCAGGTTGGATGCCGTCCTCACCGCCTTGGCCGTGGCGCGGCGGTTCTCGCGGTTCGGTGGACTGCGGACGCCCAGCGAAACCTTATCGGTTCGGTGGCAAGACGTGGATTGGGAAACCGACCGGATCATTGTTCGATCGCCCAAGACAGAACATCACGTTGGAAAGGCAAGCCGGACGATTCCGCTATTCGCGGAGTTGCGCCCCTACCTGACCGAAGCATTCGACCTGGCCCCGGATGGCGCGGAATACGTAGTGGATGCCAGGTTTCGCCAAGCGGCGATGGGCAAGGCGGGCTGGATGAACGCCAATCTGCGGACGACTTTCGAAAGGATTGTCCGGCGCGCCGGTCTCCAACCGTGGCCCCGACTGTTCCACAACCTCCGGGCTAGCCTCGAAACGGAACTGGTCGAAAAGTATCCCATTCAGGTTGTGACAAGCTGGCTTGGGAACACGCCCAGCGTGGCCATGCGACACTACCTCATGACTACGGACGAACACTTCGCGGCAGCTGGCGGATAGCGCTGCGGCTTCCGGCCGGTCGCACTTCTCTTTCGCTAGAAAACGACAGTCATGCCTTGTCCAAACGAGTTCCCCGTACGACAATCGCCATTTCCCTTCTCGTTACGATTAAGTCCACTGCGGTGTCAGTAGCGGCGTGTTGGTCAAGGGGATTGACGCATGGGCAAGATCACGCGAGCGACGTGTTAGCGAACGCCTACACGCATCAGAGCTCGGTTCGTTTTCTTTTGGGGGAGCAGTTGACGCTTCCCGAAACTGCGTCACGATGACAAACGACTGGTCGAGGCGTTGATGAAACGTGTTCACAAGCGAATTGCCAAGAGTCCGGCCCGCTCGCTGTTCATTTGGTTTCTGGGGCTGATCGTCGTTGGCACGGGGCTCTTGCTGCTACCGATCAGTCGCACGTCGGAAGCCGAACCGTTCTCTCTGAGTGATGCGGCGTTCACGGCAACGAGCGCATCATGCGTTACGGGTTTATCAGTCAGGTCGACGGCCAACGACTTCTCCTTCTTTGGACAAGTGGTAATCCTGCTTCTGATCCAGCTTGGCGGACTCGGCATTATTACGGTGGCTACCGTCTTCGTGGTCGACCTCACGGGCCGTAGCGTTACCGAGCAACGACAGGTGATTGAAGACACTCTTGGGTTGCCGGCAAAAGCGGATATGACTCGCTACGTAAACGGTGTCGTTGGCGTCACCTTAATCATCGAAGCGATCGGAGCGGCGGTTCTAATTGGTCGCCGCATGTTCGTGGATGAACCTTTGGAAGCGATATGGTGGGGAGTTTTTCATGCCGTCTCTGCCTTCTGCAATGCAGGTTTCGCTTTGAGCGACGATAGCCTGTCCGGCTCCGTCGCCGATCCGACCGTCAACATCACGATTGTGTTGCTGATCCTCGTCGGAGGCCTCGGCTATCCAGTGATACGGGAGTTGCTGTATCTGCCGAAGGCGCCAAAAGGAAGACGCTGGTCGTCCCTGACCTTCCACGCGAAGCTGACGCTGACTTCAGGGTTCTTCTTGGTCTTCGTGGGAGCCGCCGCGTTCTGGCTGCTCGAGCGAAACAACACCCTCGCGGACCTTTCCGTCGGCGGGAGCTTCTGGGCGTCGTTATTTCAAGGTGTGACTCCAAGGACGGCGGGTTTCAATACGTTGCCGATGGGCGAGTTCACCAACGCCACGTTGGTAGTGATCATGTTCTTAATGATCATCGGCGGCAATTCCTGCTCAACCGCGGGGGGGACCAAGGTATCTACGTTCTCCGTTTACTTCCTAGACATGTTCGCCCGCTTGCGCGGTAAAGACTCAGCTCGCCTGTTCGGGCGTTCCATCTCCAAGAACACTGTTACACAGGCCGGCATCGTGGTGCTCGCGTATCTTTTGTTCGCGACGATTGGACTCATGGTCGTCGTGTGTATTGAACAAGGGCGTACCACCCACTCCGATTCCGGCGGTATTTTTCTCGACGCCATGTTTGAAGTTCTGTCGGCGTTGGCAACGGTTGGGTTAAGCACAGGCTTTACATCCCAATTGAGTGAACCCTCTAGGTGGGTCATCATGTTTATGATGTTCGCCGGACGCATTGGACCGCTGGCGGCCTTTGCCGCTTTATCGCTTCCGAAAGTCACTGACGAGCAACAGTTGCCTGATGCGAATACGCTGATTGGCTAGTGCGAGGTTACGCTGACCCTCGTTGCAACCTGTGTCACACTCAACCCTGAAGCCTCCATGTCTGAATACCAAATTCTCGCCATTCTCGCAGCGTTCGCGTTCCTCTACAGCGTTCTGGCGTCGCGGCTGGAACGCACGCCGATCAGTGGAGCGGTTGTCTATCTAATTGCGGGATTGCTGTGCGGGGACTACGGCCTCAAGTTGGTCCAGTTCAGCGTAGATGCCGATGGCCTGAAGACTCTCGCAGAGTTCACCTTGGCGTTGGTGCTGTTCTCGGACTCGGCGAACGCTGATTTAGGTGTGCTGAAGAAGAACCGATGGATTCCGGTTCGCTTGTTACTTATTGGCCTGCCGCTGACGATTGTGGCAGGCTTCGGCGTTGGCTACGTGATGTTTGATGGTCTGACATTATTCGAAGTTGCACTACTGGCCACAATGCTTGCCCCAACCGACGCGGCTTTGGGACAAGCCGTCGTTACGAATAAAGCGGTTCCCTCGTCCGTGCGCCAAAGCCTGAACGTGGAAAGCGGACTCAACGACGGCATCTGTGTACCGGTCTTGCTCGTCTTTCTCGCCCTTGCCACAGGGAAGGTCTCGGGTGACGAGACGGCCGGATTGATGGCCCAGCTACCGTTGCAAGAGATCGGTATCGGAGCCGGCGTGGGGATCGTGCTAGCCCTATTGGGTAGCGCAGTCGTGCGATTCTGTGGCTCGCGCGGCTGGATTACTGATGCCTGGACTCAGATCCCCGTCGTGGCCTTGGCGTTCTTTTGCTTCGCACTTGCTCAGTGGCTTGGTGGCAGCGGCTTCATCGCGTCATTCGTGGGCGGATTGCTCTTCGGCGGATTGACGAAGAAGGAGCACAAAGAAGAACTACTAAACGGCGCAGAAGGGACCGGCAACGTTCTCTCCCTGCTAACGTGGTTTACGTTCGGTGCTGTCGCCTTCGCAAGTTGCCTCGAACAGACTTCATGGCAGGTGATTGTCTACGCATTGCTAAGCCTGACCGTTGTTCGCATGATCCCCGTTATCCTATGCATCATTGGCGTTCCCATGCGATTGGACACGAAGCTCTTCGTGGGATGGTTTGGGCCTCGCGGATTAGCAAGCATCGTATTCATCGTGATGGTGATCCACGCCAATTTGCCCGGCAATGACACGCTGGTTGCCGTCGTGACCTGGACGGTCGCGCTCAGTATCGTCGCTCACGGTATATCGGCGGTGCCTTTCGCCAAGATGTATGGAAGACGTGTCGCCGACCGAGACGGCAAAGTGTAGGGTTCGCACGAAATCCGGAGTTGCTCGGAGGCTCGGCCAGGCGTCGAGAGATCAACGTCCATTTATCAGCAATGGCTGCACGACGAGTTCGACGGGTTCAATGACGTCGCGTGAGATATCTGGTTCTGGCGCTGGGGCAGGTATCTCTTCCACCTCGACATCCTGCTCCTCAAGCAGCACCGCGGGGACACGTGTGCGGTGTTGCGGACAACGGATCTGCCAGCCCCCCCCCAGCGCTTTGTATAGACCCGCGAGGCTCAACGCGACATCGCCTTGAGCGGCGGCGAGTTGGTCTTGTTTCGTCGCGAGATCGCCTTGCAGAACGAAGATGCCCGTGAAATCGTCTTCGCCTTGCCTGAAACGGATCAACGCCAACTCTAGCGCCGCTTTCGTTTCCTCCGCGGAAATTCTTAGCGCCTTCACACGTTCCTGATTCTGCAAGTATGCGACCATGGCGTCCTCGGCTTCTCGATTCGCCTCGAGTAGCGAGTTCTGGTACGCAGCAACGAGTTGTCCGAATCGAGCGTCCTGGGCACGGGCATTGTTGAGGATTCGCCCGTAATTCAACACGTTCCAATTAAATGACGGTCCAATCGAACCCCCTTGCGAAAGAGGATCAAACAAGTCACCAAAGTTCTCGGAGGATACGGAGATATTTCCGGTCACGGCAATTCGTGGATAAAGGTCAGCGAGCGCAATTCCAATCTCGGCGCTTTGTTCCGCTAAGCGACGCTCAGCGGCACGGACGTCCGGGCGGCGGCGAAGTAGGTCGGCGGGAATGCCCACGATGACTTCCGGCGGAGCATCCGGAACACCGGGCTGGAACTCGATCAACTCCCGCAAGTCACTCGGCGGAATTCCAAGCAGGACACAGAGCCGGTTTTCGGCCTGACGAAGTCCGATCTTCAGCGAGGGTATCGTAGCTCGGGTCGCCTCCAAGTTGGACTTAGAAAGTCGCACGCTGATTCTGTCGGTCCGGCCAGCATCAAAACGTTCCTGCGATAGCCCTAAGGATCCCTCTTGGATGCGAACATTTTCCCTGGCGTACACCAGTCTTTCTTGGAACGTCCGAATATCGACGTAGGCCGTCACAACGTCGGCAATGAGGCAAACGAGAACCGCGTCGTAGTCACCAATAGTGGCCTCCAAGTTCGCGTCAGCTGACTCGATCGCCCGGCGAAAGCGCCCCCAGAAGTCCAACTCCCAGCTCAGGTTGCCTGAGAGTGCCCAACTATCGAAGCTACGAGAAAAGTTCGGTGCCGGCGTGAAAAACGGCTGACTGAGCGTGCCGATTTGCTCATGTGCGTAGCTGCCGTCTATAGACTGCGATTGAGGAAACAGGTTACCAGTGGCGATCGCACGCCTTGCTCTCGCTTCCTGGATTCTCAAGCCGGCTTCTCGTAAAGAGAGGTTCTGCCGGTAGGCGCTATCGATCAGTTCTGAGAGAGCGGGGTCGCGGAACACCGACCACCACTCCGGGTGTTCGGGCGGAGCGGCAATTACTTGCGGATCGTCCGACTCAATCCAAACCTCGGCGACTGACGCCGGTGGCGGCCCGCAATACTCTGGACCTACTTTGAAATCGTTGTGAATCCAATCTGAGAGGCCGCAGCCGCTCAACAACAGAATCACGCCGATTGCGGTAGTGCTCGCCAGGAACTGCAGCGTCGAGGATGGTATTCGCAATCGGGCCATTTCGGCATTGCCTCAACGTAGTCTGCAGAATCCGACAATCTCCCTCATCGGCAAAGACCGACAAAATCTTTGCCGGCAAAAAGATCGATTTGCTCGCGAACACGGACCACCTCAGTTAAGATGCACAAGGTGCAGGAGCAAGGCAATGGCAGACAGGTTTCCATCCGAGATTTCGTTTGAGTGGGTGTACTTTGCGCCTTTCTTCTTCACCGTGCTTGCGGGGTTTGTCTGTACGCTTGCGGTAACCAGGCTTCTGAACGCCACGCGGCTCAGTCGCTACTTTTGGCAGCCGGGCGTTGCGTTCCTCGCATGGTGGGTACTGTTAACGTCAATCATTGGCTTGGTTTGGATAGCTCCCTGAGCCTTCCCCTTAGATACCAGCAGCGGACACGTCGGCGTAGCTCGAAATGCTATCATCCAAAGCAATGCGGAAGAAACTCATACCCAAGCTGGTGACGGTTACGCTCATCAGCGCGGCGGTCGTTGCCGCGTATCTGCTCTACCAACGATATGTAGCCGCGCCCTGGACGCGTGACGGGCAAGTGCGTGCCGACGTTGTGAAGATCGCCCCACGGGTCAGCGGCTACCTCGTGGAGATTCGCGTCGAGGACAATCAGTTTGTAAAAGAGGGAGAAGTGCTCTTCCGCATCGACCCGAGTTCGTACCAACTGGCGGTCGATCAGGCTATGGTTGCGCTCGACGAGGCACGGGAGGACGTCGAAGCCTTAGAAGCAGCGGCTCGTGCCGCCGATGCATTGGTCGACCAGAGAAATGCAGCGGTCGATTCGGCACAGGGTAAGGTTGACGCCGCAAACGCAGGCATTAAGTCCGCAGAAGCTGCAACCAAGGAAGCGGAAACAGGGGTGACCTCCGCCCTTGCGGAGATAGCTCAAGTGGAAGCGCGGCTCGATGAGTCCCAACGTGAAGCCGTTCGTGCCAGGCGATTGGCCGACAAAGAAGCGGGCTCGGTGGAAATTGCCGAGGCTAAGGAATCTTCGGTGTTGGCGTATAAGGCCGAACTGAAGAAGGCGAACGCTGGACTCGACCAGGCGAAGGCCGCCCTCGCGCGTTCCAAGGCTGCCGAACAGGAAGCGCTGGCCCAACTGGTCATCGCGAAGAATGGGCTGGTGGAAGCCGAATCCGCCGTCACAACCGCGACTGCAGACAAGGATCAGGCATATGCCACACTTGGGGCTCGAGGAGAAGAGAACGTTCGTGTTCGCAACGCCAAGGTGAAACTCAAACAGGCCCAACTCGACCTATCGTGGACTTCGATCGTGGCGCCGAAAGATGGCTACATAACCAACATGAGCCTCCTCCCGGGTACGTTCGTATCACCAGGAACCCCGTTCGCCCTGTTCGTGGACCGGGATTCGTTTCGTGTCGACGGGTACTTCCAAGAAACGAAGCTCAAGAACATCCGACCTGGGGACCAAGCCGTTGTAACTTTGATGGGACGTCATGACCAACAGCTTGAGGGTGAAGTTGAGAGCATCGGATACGCCATCAATCCACCCAATCTTGCCAGCACGGAAGGACCCCAGAATCTGATTCCAACGATTGAGCCAACGTTCGAGTGGATTCGTTTGGCCCAGCGAGTGCCCGTCCGTATCCGACTGAAAGAGATTCCGGAGGACTTTCAGCTCGTGGCAGGCACAACGGTCTCCATCGCGATCAAAGAGTGATTACACGAATGTCGGAGACACAGTGTCGTCCCTACACCCTCAGGAAGACCAGAGTCTTTTCTACGTTCGTCAGGCGTTTAAGCTTGCGCTCAGTCTTGTGCTCTTCTACGCACTCGCCTTGTGGACGAACTGGGACGTTCCGCGTTACGGCGGCCTGGCAATCGTAATCGTGAGCCTGGGTACCCGCGGCGCGTCAATCAAGCAAGGTCTCATGCGGATCGCCGGCACTACGGCCGGAGTGCTGATCGGAATCGCGATCCTGGGCCTCTTCAACGACAACCGCTGGGTAACAATGCTGGCCCTTGCGGCGAACATCGGCCTGATGTGCTACTGCATGCAGACCAGTAACTACCGCTACGCGTGGTATGCCGCCGCTTTCATTCCGCTAGTCGTTTGGGCAGACAACTACCCGCAGTTCGAGAACGCCTTTTACTTCAGCACATTCCGCTGGCTGCAGACGGTCGTGGGAGTTGCCATTTACACCTTGGTCGACCTCGTCCTTTGGCCGCAAAGGGCCGGCGATCAATTTCAGAGGGTTGGCAAGGGACTCTTGCAAAGCACTCAGCAACTGCTCCAGGCTTACCGAAGCGGTCCGACTTCTGAAGAGCATGACGACTCCGTCGCACCTGGGCGCTCAAAAGTCGCGCAGCAGTTGGCCCAGGCAATCGCCTCGCTGCAGAATGCGAAGTTCGACACACCGGCGATCAGCAGCAACATCGGGATGTGGGACGCTTGGCTTTGCGACATCAAGAGCCTTGCCGACGCGCTGGAGATGTGGCACGAGAGCGTGATGGATGCCGGGGACCTGAGCGAAAAACTGCCCTCTGGCATCAGCGATGTGCTTGACGAAATCACCGCGCGACTGAATAGGGCTATCGAGCTTTGGGACCAGTGCTTCGAGGGCGGCGCCACAACGGAGTCGACGAACGCCGAGTTGCCGCGCCCTCGGGCCTGGCAGATCGAGCCGACGACCGCAGCCGCGGGTTCAGAGTTTGAACGTGCTGCTTCACTGAGTTCGTTGCGTCAGTTGCAAATCCTTGATAGATCAAGCATCGCGATCCTGACAACAGTGCGTCAGCTAAGCGGTGAAGACACAACAGTGCCGCGGCCCCTTGAAGTGCATGAAGAGAAGTGGTTCTTTCCGCTTACGTGGGATTCGGAGAGATTTATTCAGTCCCTGTTTCCGGTGATTGCTTTTGTGGCAGCCTGGTTCGTGTGGGACCTGACGGATCCTCCGGGCGGGGCCAAGGTCGCCATGCTTGCCGGACTGCTCTCGATCATGGTCTTGCGCACGCCCATGGATCCGGCTGGTGTTTGGATCGGCATGATCCTGAGCACGGCGTTTGTAGTAGCGCCTATCTGTTGGCTCGTCATGCCTGCGCTAAGCACGGGCGTTGAGTTACTCACGCTGATCTTTCTGCTTAGCTTCTTCTTCGGTTGTCTCGGCGCGAAGTCGCCTGCGCTAAAGTCGGGAGCACTCATTCAGTTCTTCGCTTCGGCCGGCATTAGCAACCAGCAGACCTACTCCTTCGAGGGTCCCGTAAATGGTTCACTTATGGTTCTCATCGGCGGTGGTGTGGTGACCTTGGTTTACAACTTGTGGTATCCGATAAGACCCGAACAGAAGCTGCTTCGCTCGCTTCGTCGGACACTGTGTAGGTTTGCCGATTTCGCTCGAGAATTTCAGTGGGATAAGGCTTCGGTTGATGATCGTCAGGCCCGTTACCGCACCTACCTATTGCGTGCAAAACTCCAGCCGGTGCTCAATGAGTTTCAGAGTGCAGTAAGCACGCTGGATTACGACCGCTATCCCAATAATGAGCGTGAGGATTGGCTGGCACTTGCCGACGGGCTTCAGAGCCTCGCCTTCAGACTCGAGTCACTTGCAATGACATATCGGCCAACTTTTGAAAGGATGATTGAGCGGCCTTCGCTGGTTGAGAAAGCAAAGCAGACGATGACGGCAATGGCCGAGATCCTCGACTCTTTGTCAACGACAGACCGACCAGACGACTACTCGAACCAACGACAGCTTCTGGATCGCCTTCGGGAAGAGCTGCAAATTGAAATGTTCACGCTACACGCCGATAAGGCCGGGCAGCCCGCCGAACGTGAAACCCTGATCGATATCTACGCTCTGTTCGGCAGCATGCGGACTGTCGTCCGCGCGATCGACTCTGCACACGCGGCTCTCAATCGGGTGAATTGCGAAGAACTTGCCGCTCCTCGCTTCTAGTTCAAACACGCCCAGGTTCATCGCGCATCAACGACGGCAGTTCGCACCGGGCCGCTGGACCGTCTGCTCGCGCGGCTCCGTTAGTCGCCGTCCGCTGCGCGACGTCAGTTCCGGCGGACCCAATAACCCTCGGGCAGCTCGTTCACGTCACAGTTAATGACATCGTCGTTATCCCGACCGCAGTCTTCGATGAAGTTGATCTCGGCAAAGTCGTAATTCACATTAAGCGGATAGATCGGCCCCTTGTCGCGATGCTCGCGAATGTTCTTCAGGTGAGCATTCTGGTGAACGGTACCAACTTCCGGGCTTTTGATCAGCCACTGAGCCAAGCCAAAGAAGCCATGGAGCCAACGCTCCTCGAAGTTGAAATTGAGGCAGACGACTGAGCCAGGCGGCTCCACCCAGGCGAGCTTGTAGGTGCCGTGGCCCAGGTAGGAGGGCATGTATTTCTGATGGGTGGTCCACCTTCCCCCGACGTCGCCGGAGCCGATCCGGTAGTCCCCGCAAGTCTCATTGCGAAAGTAGTACTCGTAATGCCAGCCATTGGCGTACGTGTAAATGATGTGTTTGCCGAC
>CAZYKP010000091.1:0-29720 GCA_964648025.1 uncultured Pirellulales bacterium
TTCCCTGAAAAGTCTTCGACGAAGCAGGGCGTTTCGTTCGGCAATCCGGGCTTGCGGTGGTGCCTCAGGCTGCCCCCTTGAGGTCATCACAAACAAGGGCAGACGGAAAGCCCTGGGTCGGAAACTTCTCCGAAGGTCAGTAGGGGCAATCGAGCCACCACCTCTTCAACAAAACTTGCCAAATCAACATGAAGCCATAACAAGGGTTTCCCGTTCGAGCTTGTAACTTCTAGGGAGTTTCGCTGCTCTCCTAGCAGGTTCCTGGGGAGTGTGTCACAATTCAACAATCCGAGGGGTGGACTGCTGGCTTCGCGTGCTCTGCTTCAGGGTGAGCGAAGCACAATCTGCTTGGTCAGGTCTGATCATGTCAGCAACTCCCAAATCGCCGCAGCCCAACCGCCCCCACTTGGGTTGCTGAGACGGCGGAACTGCAGCGGTCGCCTCTGTGTGTTGAATTCCGTGTGTTGAACCCTTGAAGTGGAAACCCGCAACTTCCCGTCGCCAACCCCGTGTTTTGACCATGCCAATCATCGTCCGCTGCTCAGCCTGCCAAGCCCGCTACCAGGTGGGCGAGGCTCTGGCCGGCAAGTCTTTCGCCTGCAAAAAATGCCAAACGGTTGTCACGATCCCCAATGCGTCCGCGACAACCGCTCAGGGAGAGGCGGCACCATCTTCTCTCCAGCAGTCGGCTGCACAACCAGCAGCTGCGGCTGCCAATGGCGCAACTCCTCCAACCGCTCGGCCCACAGCTCCGCAGCACACAGCCTTACCCAACCAGAGCGGCTACCGACTCAGCCTCTTCGATGATGAGCCCAGCGTTGCTGAAGCAACAACTGCTCAGGCAACAGCTGCACAGGCGACAGCTTCTCAGCTCGGGCTGGCCCCTGAGGCATCTGCCGGAAACGGGACACCTCAGCCTCGACCAGCTGGAGCCCCGAGACCGCAGCAAGCGGTCTCGGCTGGAGCTGTTGCCGCTCCAGCAGCCGAGGATGAATTTGGCTTGGCCGACGCAGGACCTGCCTCGGGAGGACTCATGGCCGGCGACCTGTTGGGCAGTCAGCCAGCAGGGCAGTCTGCGGGGATGGGCCTGCCACCTGTCGGCTTACCAGCAGGCAATGGTGCCGCTCCGGCGGGCTTCGGTCTTGGGACACCTGGTTTGCCCTCCGCAGGCCAAGGCGGATACCCTCGGCCGGGAGATGCCACTGAGGGTCACGCTGGGCAGCCGAGAACTCGCCGCGATGCGGCCAAAGGGTCTTCCTCGCAGAATGGCCTCGCCGGTTGGTTGATGGCTGGAGGTCTCGGCTTGGGTGTGCTCGTGATGCTGGTCCTGCTGGTCATCCAGGTGCTCAACAACCGCAGGTCGTCCTCCGAGAACGAGCTGGTTGTCGTCGAGACCCCCAACCAACAAGGTGAGCCGCAGAACAACCAGCAAACCACTTTAGCCCAAAAGCCTGCTGTCCAAACTCCACCTGCCCAAAGAACACCTGCCCAAAGAACACCTATAGCGCCATCGACAGCTCCCCGAGCAAGCGTTGCTGGGGAGCCCTCTGGGAAGCCGATGATCGCCTTGGATTTCATTCTTCCCGAGATGAATGTGGCGATGGTCTTGCGTCCGAGCCGTCTGATGGATCTCCCTCCGATGAAGCTCCCGGGGGTTCAAAGCCTCCTCAGAGCTCGTGGGAACGATGAGCTGGTCTCTGCTTGGTCGGGGTTGGACCTCACAGTGACCCTGGGGATCATGGATGCATCGAGCGGGTCTCCCAATGTCTTGATGGTGTTCGTCACTCGGGACTCCTCATCGGCAGACGCCTTGATCAACGGGTTGGTCAAGCCAGAGGACCCGCTGACTATCTCGACGAATTACCAAGGCAAGCAGTATTTTGTGAAGGGTGACGGTCTCACAGCTTGCCACCGCTGGAGTGATACGGTCATCTTGCTCACCCCTCGCTCGACTTTGTTGCGTCGTGTTTTCCGAGGCGAAGGCGGACAAATGACTGAGCTGGCCAGGCAGATGAGCAAAACGCCTGCCGATGCCGAGCTGGCGATGGTTCTTGAGGTGACCGAGGCCATCAAAAGCGAATTCCGGCCGGACGGAACCGGATTCGGCGGAAATCAGCTAGAAATGCTGGTCATCTCCGAGATGGTCCGCAGCACACAAAGTCTCAACGCCAGCCTGATGATGCTTCCGGATCCACACCTGCGAATCAAGCTGGACCTCACTCCCAATGCGCCCCTGGATCGGGTGGAAAGCTCTGCCAGAGCCGGCTTGCTAAAAGCTCAGGCCACCTTAAGTCAAATGCTTGCCCAGCAATGGCAACGGCAACTGCCGAGGGAATATGAAGCCCAGCGTCAAGCTCAAGACATGTTGGTCCAGGCGGTCCGCGGTGCCCAAGTGACCACCGAAGGCAATTCGCTGGTGGTGACCATGGACAACTTCATCACCATGGACGAGCTTACTTCCATGATACAACGCGCTGCCTCAGCTGCCCTGCCCGGTGCCAGCAGCACAGGTCGTCCACCGAGGCGACCGACACTCCCGTTGGGCAATCAGTTCAGCGATCCGCCAGCCCGAGGGCCTGAGGAGCGAGCTGCCCAGGGGTCCATTGCTCAGGAGCGAAGACCTCAGCCTCCCCGGCCCGGAAGCCCACAGCCCCTTCCAAGCAGGCCCAGTGGCATCGACCAGAGCGGCAACGGCCCCAAGCCACGGACCAACAACGGCCCTGTGATGGAGGTTGCCGGCCCGACACTCAGCCGAAAGTTTTTCCGTTCGGAGGATTATCGAGGGAAAGTTGTTTTGGTGGACTTTTGGGCGATCTGGTGCCCGTATTGCCTGCCCGAGATTCCGCACATGAAGGAAGTCTACCAAAAGTATCACGACCAGGGGTTTGAGATCGTCGGTGTCAGTTTGGATCCTGAGCCGCGGAAGGTCAGAACCTTCATCAAAGAAAAGGGCATGCCTTGGCCGCAGATCTTCTTTACCCGGCCTAACCAGCGTGGCTGGAATAGTCCTCTGGTCAAGCAATGCAAAGTCAACTCCATCCCGGCGATGTTCTTGCTTGATCACGAAGGAAGGGTGATCACCACGAAAGTCCGAGGGGCCGGGAGGTTGGAGAAGGCAGTCCAAGACGCCCTGAAGCAGGCCAAGCTTGCTACAGAAGCCAATCAGCAGAAGATCACGAGCAACTTGCAGCAGATCCGCCTGGGCATCCTGAACCACGCCCAGGTCAATTCAGGACAACCTCCCATCGGAATTCGCAACAAAGATGGCGAACTCTTGGCCAGCTGGCGTGTGCAGATTCTTCCCTTCATTGAACAACAGGACCTCTACGACCAATTTGAGTTCTCCAAGCCCTGGGACCATCCGGAGAACAAGAAATTGTTGGACCAAATGCCCTCGATCTTTGAGCATCCCGAGATCAAGCTGCCGGCGGGGAAGACGGCCATCCTGGCAGTTCAAGGAGAGGGCTTTTATCTCGACCCTGCCCAGCAGAGGGAAGGTTCGACTGCTCCCTTAGATGCCATCTCCGATGGGCGCAGCAACACCGTTGTGGCTGTTGTGGCGAAGGCCACCAAGGCTGTCGAGTGGACCAGCCCGAGAGACTTCACTCCGGATTTCCGGTTCAGCCACATGGGGCTGTATGTCGACGCCGAGGGGAAGGTCACCCTGATGATGGCCGATGGGAGCCTGCGGCGGATCCCCCTGAAGAAGCTCAACCGGAACATCTTCAAGGCCATGGTGACCGTCAACGGCGGTGAGCAGGTCGCCTTGCCAGAGTAACCCTTCTGAGCCTCAGATCAGTTTTCGACCGAGGGCGACCAAGTGAGAAGCGAAGGACTCACGATAAGCCTGATTTGGAATGCTCTCTTGTGGGGCTGTCTGATTCCGGCTGCTTTTCTGTGCCTTGCCACCCTCGGTGGGTTTTTGGGAAGGTGGTCTTGGTTTTTGGATTTATTCTCACACTTTCGTGTGCAGTATGCCGTCGGCCTGCTTCTGCTGAGTTTGATCTGGCTGCTTTCTGGTCACTTTCGCACCGGCGGTGCCCTGCTGGCCTTTGCTTCTATCAATGCTGCTGTTGTGCTCCCTCTCTATCTGCCTTCAAAGCAAGCCAAGGCAGAGGGGCCAACGCTGAGAGCGATGCTGTTAAATGTCAATACTTATCACGGAAACCCACAGCGTGTGTTGCAAGTGATTCGACAGATTGACCCGGATGTGTTAGTGCTTGAGGAAGTCAACGAGGTATGGTTGGAGTTCTTGCAGGCCCTGCAGACCTCTCATCCCCACAGCTGTGTTGAGCCTGAGGACAACAATTTTGGAATTGCTCTCTTGAGCAAGCTTCCGCTGCAGGAGAGTCGAATCCGACGTATCGGCCGGGCTGGTGTGCCCACCGTGGTGGCCGTTCTCGACACACCAGCAGGTCCTCTGCAGATCATCGGGACTCACCCGGTGCCTCCGATTGGACCGACCCCTTCTGCGATGAGAAACGACCAACTCGATCGGCTGGCCGATCACGTCTCCAGCGATATGCCATCAATGATCTTGGGCGACCTCAATACAACCCCATGGAATTATTACTTTCAGCGGCTCTTGAGAAGAACCGGGTTCCAGGACAGTCTGCAAGGCTGGGGTGTTCAACCCACTTGGCCCACCGCTGGGCCCCTGCTGGGGATTCCTCTGGATCACTGTCTGCACTCACCGGAGGTGCTGATCTTACGTCGAGAAGTCGGCCCCTATGCGGGCTCTGACCATTACCCTGTGATCATCGAGTTCGCCCTGGAACCACAGCGGGCGGACGGCTCATGATTTCGGGGAAGAGTTTGAGGAAGGGTGTGTTCGCTCTTTGTTCAGTAGGATTTCGCAAGCCACGGCAAACGGGTCATCCGGGATGGGTCGTTCGTCGGCAATTATCGACTCCAAAATCTCTTGGCCATCGACGTCAACTTTGGTTACTGGCTGGACCGCAATCACCGCAACACCGCCGGTGTTCTCACGGGGTTGGCCCCGATGTTTGAGATCCACGAGACGACCACCATGCAGGACATCGATCCGGACCTGATGGACTCGTCGATGAACCCTATTGGACGCTTTGACATCTTGAATCTGACTGCCGGGTTGGTCGCCGAGCTCAACCAAGCCTGGTGGATTCATGCAGCCGGGACTCTGCCAACCAAGGGGTTTCCCGATCGTGGCTTTGACGCGGAATTCTTGCTGCACGCTGAACGTCGCTTCTAGCAGTTTGGCCCCCTCGAGCGTGCCGTTGTTGGACTTGCCCGTCTGACCGCTCAGGAGGCTTCGGGGCCAAATTGCAGTTGCAGCAACAGGTCCTTCACCGAGGTCATGGGGATCTGGTCGGTCTCGACGCTCTTGTTGGAGCAAACAAACACCGGAGCTTCCCGTTCTTCTTGGCCTGGTGTCGGCAAACGACCGTGGCTGCCACGGACAATCGAGGCATCCAAGCCAATAACATCCATGTAGTAGCGGAAACCACAAAACTTGCGGGCCAATCGGTTGGCAATACGCCACTGAGGAAACCGCAATTGGGGATTGAGAAACAGCTCAACGGGGTCGTAACCGGGCTTGCGATGGATGTCGACGGTGGGGGCATAATCCGGAGCCAAAGAGTCGTCCTGCCAGAAGTAGTAGGTAAACCAAGCATCGGGCTCGGCGATGACCACCAGCTCGCCGGCGCGTGGGTGATCGATGCCGAATTCCGCCTGGGCCTGGCGGTCTAACACCCTCTCCACGCCCGGGGTGGCGGATAACAAAACCTGGACCGGTTTCAGATCCTTGGGATCGGAAACATAAACATGGCCCACCTGATGGTCAGCCACTGCAAAGGCACGGCTGGCCCCGGCATCGAGCGTCTCCCAGCCGAGTGTCTCTCGACGCACACGGAGATATCCCCCCTCTCGCAGAATGCGGTTCAGGTGGACCGGCCGGTTGACCCCCACAATGGCATATTCGCTGAGCACGACCACATCAGCTCCCTGCTGCCGGGCGGCCTGGATGATTTTGCCGGCCTGGACATCCACGGCCTGAATGTCCGCCTGAATCTGCGGATCGTCCGGGCCCAATCGCTGCAGGTTGTAATCCAGATGCGGCAAGTAGATCAGAGTCAGTGAAGGACGGTGGAGTTTCAGTACCTCCACGGCCGCCTCGGCTATCCAACGGCTACTGGTGATATCGGCCCCAGGTCCCCAAAAGCGAAGCAGCGGAAAGAGACCCAGCTTCTCTTGGAGATGATCACGAAGCTCTGGCGGATCGCTGTAGCTATCAAAGAGCTTCCGGCCGTCAGCCGGATAGCTCGGCCGGGGTGTGACCGAATAGTCCACCGGGGCATACATGTTGTACCACCAAAAGAGTTTGGCGGTTGTATACTGAGGATCTCGGTCGCCAGCGGCCTGATAGACCCTCTCGCCTGCGACAAGTTTGTTGGACTGCAGCCAAAACCGCACCTCCGCGGTTTCGCGAAAATACCAGCCATTTCCCACGATGCCATGATCACGGGGAAGCAAGCCGGTCAACAGGGTGGATTGTGCTGAGCAGGTCACCGCAGGAAGCACCGTCCCCATCGGCCGAGCAAAACCCTCCTGGGCCACCGAGGCAATCTGGGGGGTGTGTTGGCCGATCATCTCTGAGGTCAATCCGACCACGTCAATGACCACCAATGGTTTGGTCATCGCTGCCCTCGTTCTTGAATGTCAACGGCCGCTCAACGCGAAGCTCACCAATGTCTGGCCGACTGAGGTTGCGGAAATTCTTGGCTCGTCCGGTTGGTGGAAAGGCTGCGAAACCAGCGGTTCTTGTGCCGTTTTGGGGTTTTGGACGAGCAAGAATTTCCCCAAGAGCCGTCGTGAACAAGCCTCGTCGGTTGCGAAAGATCGAAGCGTCCAAAAACTGGGGGGTGAGTCCGCAACCGCCGGGCCTCAGGCCGCTGCTGCACCAAGAGCATACCTTCACAGGCCAACGGCGAGGCGTTGGCCCGACGGTGCTGCAGGCAGAGTCCAGCCGAAGGGCTTCTCCCAGGAATCAACCGACTGAGGCCATTCCTCCGCCGATGACCGTTGCCAAACTCGATCATTCCGCCGACTCTCCTGACACTGAGAATCGCGAAAGCCTCGCCTGTTGCCAAGAGTCGCTTTTGGACCAGCGAGCTCCCCCCTGGTTGCCCCTCCGAGCCAACGTACAATCATCTCTTGTGACATCAACGTCTGCCCTGGGGGAGGAGTGCTCTATGAATTTTCGAGTCTTGGTCGTGATCTTGTGTTGGTTGCTGGGGGTCACCACGGTGCCGCCGGGTGCGAAGGCCCAAACTGAGCCGAACACGCTCTCAACGGAGGAGCTTGCCGAAGGTTGGGTGCTCCTGTTTGACGGCCAGACCACCTTTGGCTGGAAAGCTGCCAACAAGGCCAACTGGTCGGTCCAGGATGGTGCAATCCGGGTCAACCAAGGAGAAAAGGGATTACTGTACACCACCACGACCTTTGCTGACTATGAACTGAAGCTGGAGTTTCAAGCCGCCAGCGGGACGAACTCCGGAGTGTTCCTGCGAACTCTTCCCAAGATCGATGATGCTACCACCCAGTGCTACGAGCTGAACATCGCACCGCCTGAGAATCCTTTCCCCACCGGCAGTTTGGTCGGGCGAATCAAATATGCCAAGGCCGGCGAGCGAGACCGCTGGCGACGCTTCCATGTGAGCGCTCGTGGGGGGAACATCACCGTCAAACTTGATGGCAAGCAGATCGTCGACTACACCGATGCTCAGGCCTTAAGCAGCGGTCATATCGGCCTGCAACTCAATTCCGGGGCCGTGGCCTTCCGCAACATCAAGCTCAAGCCGCTGGGGCTGAGGCCAGTCTTTAACGGTCGCGATCTGACCGGATGGAAGACCGATCAGGCCCAGAAAAGCGTCTTCTCGGTCACCAAGGAAGGTTACCTCAACGTCAAGAACGGGCGTGGCCAACTGGAGAGCCAAGGCCAGTATGCTGACTTTGTGTTGCAATTGGAGATCTTTTCCAACGGAAAGCACCTCAATAGTGGGATCTTCTTCCGCAACATTCCTGGTTCGTTCACGCAAGGGTACGAATCTCAGATCCACAATGGCTACCAAGAGGGCGACCGGACCAAGCCCATGGATTTTGGGACCGGAGGTATCTACCGCCGTCAGCCAGCTCGCCGAGTGGTCGCCGATGACTTCACCTGGTTCACAAAAACCCTCATGGTTCATGGCAACCACGTGGCCGTCTGGGTCGACGGATACCAGGTGACCGACTGGTTCGATCGCCGCCCGCCGAATGAGAACCCCCGGCGTGGACTCAGGACCCAGCCGGGAACACTCGCCATTCAAGGACACGACCCCACAACCGATCTCAGCTTTCGAAAGTTGAACATCGCCAAGATCCCACCACGAACCACCAAAGATCCCAAATAACCCCAAGTGCCAAAAACACCCCGGGCACCAAAAACACCCCGGGCACCAAAAACACCCCGGGCACCAAAAACACCCCGGGCGTCAAATCACCCAGAGTGCTGAAGTTCGCCGGGCTGAGTCCAGGTTCCGCCGAAGCATTGGTCTTTTGGTTTAGTAAGATTGTTTGAGCAGATAATGTAAAAATCTCATGGAGAGCACAAGGGCAGTCGCCACCGACTTGATGTTGATCGCTCAGCTTTGTGAGTTGGAATCTGGTTGCCAGGTTTTTTGAGGCAAGCGTATCTTGGATGCCTCTTGGATTGATGGATGTGAAAACCGTCCCCGCAAGTGAGGTTGCTCTCCTTCCCCGCGGGGATCTTCATCACTTCGTCAACAATCTGTTATTTTCTGCGCATCGCGGTTGCTTAGGAGTTGTGCAACGGCACCGTCCTCCTGGGGGCCTTCTTTCCGTTGGGCTCGTGGGGACACGCTCGTGTTAACCTGCCATCCGAGTTGGAGTTGGGGCGTTTTATGCTGCGACGAGCACAACCTCGAAGAACTGGCACACGGTTTGCATCTGCGTAGGTATGACTTGTGGTCGCATCGTTGTGAGAGTTGCGCTAAGATCACAAGATCCTCACACTTCTTGACAGTGAAGGGGCAACTGTGATGTATGGATATCTCATTGACATGGATGGTGTGATCTACCGGGGGAGTGAACTGATTCCCGGCGCGGATCGCTTTATTGAGGAGTTATTGTCCAACAACGTTCCGTTTACGTTTCTGACGAACAACAGCCAGCGGACCCGGCGGGATGTGGTGACCAAGCTTGAGCGTCTGGGCCTGCAGGTGGGCGAGGAGCACGTCTTCACCTGTGGTATGGCCACGGCGCGTTTTCTGGCTCGCCAGAAGCCTGGTGGAACTGCTTTTGTCATTGGCGAGGGGGGATTGCTGACTGCCTTACACCGCAACGGCTATTCGGTGGTTGATAAGGATCCGGATTACGTGGTTGTGGGAGAAGGCCGAACAGTCAACTTTGAGATGGTCGAAGCCGCCCTGGGCATGATCTTGGGAGGAGCCAAACTGGTGGCTACGAACTTGGATCCCAACTGCCCCACACAAAACGGCACGCGACCTGGCTGCGGGGCCATCGTGGCGATGCTTGAGGAGGCCAGCGGCGTGAAGGCCTTTAGTGTGGGCAAGCCCAGCCCGGTGATGCTGCGAGGCGCTCGCAAGGAACTTGGACTCTCCACCGATCAGACGGTGGTCATCGGCGATACCATGACCACCGATATCCTCGGCGGGGTCCAAATGGGCTACAAGACCATCCTGGTCCTCAGCGGTGGCACCCAGCAAGCCGATCTGCGTCATTATGCTTACCAACCGGACAAAATCGTCAACTCGCTGGCTGACCTGCATGTCGTCGACTTAGAACAAGAGTTCGCCCCGGCCGATGCAAGCTTGTTGGCTCATCAGCAGCACAACCCGCAGCCCCAAGCCAATCTGACCAACCACCGGGCTACCCAGTCAGTCGCCTCCGTCTTTTAAGAGCCCCAGTTTTCCACCAGCGTCCGTCCCCGAGACCCTTGGCATGGCTGCCTGCTCAAGACTTTTATTGGTTGTTATTACTGAACGCCTAGGGCGTCGAGGAGAGATGACGCAGTTGCTGGGAACCGCTGGCAACCCTTGAGGGCCTTGTGTAGGTTACCAACTTCGGTTGGCCGGCCTTAGGTTTGGGTGCCATGTTGTCTGTGATCATTCCCACACTCAACGAAGAGACAGGTCTTGAAGGCATGCTTCAGACTCTGTCCTCAGTGGCAGGGATCGATGAGGTCATCGTCGTCGATGGTGGCAGCAGCGACGCCACCCGCGAGATCGCTGCCTGCTGTGGCGTTCAGGTGGTCAAGGCCGATCGGGGCCGCGGCAAACAGTTGCATCTTGGGGCCGCTGCCTCCTCGGGCGATGTTCTATGGTTTCTGCACGCTGATACATGTCCGCCTCCTGAGGCAGTGGTTTTCATCCAGCAAGCCCTCAGCAACCAGCGAGTTGTTGGGGGCTTTTTTCGTGTTCGCTTCGCTGGAGACTTTGCTGCGGCCAAGTTTGTTACTTGGTTTTACAGCCTCGTCAAGAGATTTGGCTTGTGTTACGGAGACTCCGGGCTGTTTGTCCGGCGGAGTGTCTACGAAAAGTCTGGTGGCTTTCGGCCCTTGCCACTCTTTGAGGACTTGGACTTCCTCCGCCGAATGCGACGGCTGGGCGGAGTTCGCTGTGTGGATGCTTGGCTGGTCACTTCCTCGCGGCGATTCCAAAAGGGGCGGTTTCTGATCACCTTCTTGGGCTGGATCACACTGCAGGTGCTCTTCTGGGTTGGCGTTCCTCCACAAACACTCGCTCGGCTCTACCCCAGGATTCGCTAAATTCTCTGCGCTCAAGGTTTTTACAAATCAGGCCTGTTGAAGACCCTCTCGGCACACCACTTTTGAGAACTTGCGATGACACCGCAGAACCCCACCGGTCTTCGAATTGTCCTCTGTCTGGGACTCTTGGGGCTCGTCGGCAGCCACAGCTTGTATGCCGTCGCAGCACAACAACAGCAGGCTCAGACAACCATGAGCCAGCGGCCAAACATTCTCTGGATCTATTTAGAGGATGTGAGTGGTTGGTTTAGCTGCTATGGGGACAAACTGGTCAAGACGCCGCAGATCGATGGGCTGGCACAACAGGGGATCCGTTTTGATCGGTTCTACACCCCAGCGGGTGTTTGCTCGGCCACTCGATCGGCCATCATCACCGGCACGATGCAAACGACCTTTGGCATTCACAACCACCGCAGCAGTCGGCGATCGTTTCGCGGCAAGGATATGGGGGCCGACTACGATGCGATCCGGCTCCCTGAAGGGGTGAAAACCCTCCCGGAGCTGTTTCGCGAAGCTGGTTATTTTACGTTCAATGAGTCTGGCAAGGACGATTACAACTTTCTCTGGGATGCTCGTTCCTTCTACAGTCCACGCAAGAAGGGGGTGCCCAGAAATCGACCCTGGAGGTGTTCTCGGCCAGGGCAACCGTTTTTCGGTCAGTTGCAACTTCGAGGAGGAAAATTAGGCAAGCGAGCTGACCGGGTGATCGATCGCAACGCTGTGGAGGTTCCTCCGTATTATCCCGATATCGCGTTGGTCCGCGAGGAGATCGGTCATCACTATGACTGCATTCTCAAGACCGACGGGCAAGTCGGCCAGATCATTGCTGCACTGAAGGAAGACGGTGTCTTTCAAAACACGCTGATCGTCCTGCTATCGGACCACGGCTACCGCATGCACCGACACAAACAGTTCCTCTATGAGGGCGGTATCCATATGCCCTTGATCATCGCCGGGCCTGGGATCCTCCCCGGACAAGTTCGCGAGGATTTGGTCAGCGGAATCGACTTGGCGCCGACATGCCTGACCGCAGCAGGGCTGCCGGTGCCGAAGTTTATGGAAGGCGGCAACGTTCTGGCGGAAGAGAGTCAACCAAGGGAGTTTGTCATCGCCGCCCGGGACCGTTGCGATTACAGTATCGACAAAATCCGTGCTGTTGTAACGCCGCGTTTCAAATACCTGCGGAACTATTTGACCGACCGCCCTTATATGCAAACCAGTTATAAAGACCCTTGGCCGGTGACAAAGAAGTTACGCCAGATGACCCAAGCCGGCCAGCTCAATGCAATCCAACTGCAGTTTTACGGACCGCACCGGCCTGCCGAGGAACTGTACGATCTTCGAAACGATCCTCATGAAATCCACAACCTGGCCTCCGATCCCCAGTACGCCGAGCAACTGGCTCGCCACCGTCAGCTCCTGGCAGGCTGGATTGCGAAAACCGGTGATCAGGGACAAAAGCCAGAATCTCCGGCCGGGCTTCTGTGTGTGTTGCGACGCTGGGGAGACAAATGCGTCAACCCCGAGTACGACCAAGTCCGCAGCCTGATTCAGGCCCAAAAGGATCTCCAGCCCGAGTAACACGCGAAACTGGAGATCACAGAACTGGAAATCCAACGACAGCAGAGTGCCTTCCTGCTGCCTTCGGGAAATTCTTGCTCGTCCAAAACACGCGAGCCGCCGGAACGACCAGTGATCTGCCAGCTGTTGATCTGCCAGCTGTTGATCTGCCAGCTGTTGATCTGCCAGCCTCTCTGCTGAGAGGGACGAGGCCGGAGCATGCCGGACGAGGCCGGACGAGCCAAGATTTTCCTCAACCTCAGTCGGTGGCCAGCCCGCTGAGTTGAAACTGTCCAGCGTTGAGCACCCTCAAAAATTCCTGGTTGGTTGGCAGAAGATCTGGGAGTCTGATCAGCTCCGCCACGCTGGCCCAAAACACCTCTTCAACCTCAGCAGGGTTGGGCCGGAGGGCTTGATCGGGACGCAAGTGCGCCTCCCACCAAGACAGCAGGATTCCTGAGGCCGTTTGATTGGACCAGATCTGACGGACGGAGGTGATCTCAGCAGAGAGTTCCTCCCGAAACTCTCGGCAGACCGCCTGGCTGTCGGACTCCCCTGCTTCAACACCCCCACCCGGAAAGCAGATCATCCTTGGTGCCGCAACCAAACGCGAGCGGCGGATCACCAAGAGCCGCTCAGCCCGGGCCACAACCGCCACAGCTCCTCGCTTGGGAGGTTTTTGTGTCCGTTGGGTGCCCGCAAGCCCGCTTATTGGGGGGCTGTTTTCCAAGTTGCTTGTCATCTGTCTTGCCCCTGCCCCACTCTTCGCACGCCGCAGATTGGTTACCATAAGCAGAACACAGGAGTTGTGCTGCCCCCCTCCGATGGGATTGCAGCTTGTCTTCTTGTTGAATCGGTCTTGATGTATCGCCTGGTTTTCTTCTGGGATGGTTATGGCCGCGGTGCCCTCAACGAATCGTTCCCACGAATTGACAGAAACAAGTACCTCAACCAGGACAGGCAACCCGCCGAAAGATCCGGCCGGCCCGCGTCCGGAGGTCTTGGCCCCGGCTGGGGACTGGGACTGCTTGAACGCCGCGATCAACAGCGGTGCCGATGCGGTCTATTTTGGCCTGCAGGACTACAACGCCCGTCACCGCGCGGCCAACTTTCGTTTGCAAGAACTGCCCGAACTGTTCGATCACTTACATCGCCACGGTGTCCGCGGCTATGTGACGCTCAATACGCTGTTGTTTTCTGAGGAACTTGATGATGTGGTCCAGGTCCTCGGCCAGATCACCCGGGCCGGCGCGGATGCGGTGATCGTGCAGGATCTTGGGCTGGCAGCGTTGTTACAACGGCTCTCTCCGCAGTTGCCTGTGCATGCCTCGACGCAGATGACACTGACCGAAGCACGGGGTATCGAATTGGCACGGCGGTTGGGAATCGAGAGAACGATCTTGGCCAGGGAGCTGTCGGTTGCCGAGATTGAAAAGATCGCCGCGGCGACCACGATGCCCTTGGAGGTCTTTGTTCACGGGGCCCTCTGCGTGGCCTACAGCGGGCAGTGTTTGACCAGTGAGGCAATCGGAGGCCGCAGTGCCAACCGAGGACAGTGCGCTCAGGCCTGCCGGATGCCGTATCAGATGCTTCTCGACGGTCAGCTTCGTGATCTGGGGGACCAGGCTTACCTGTTGAGCCCTCAGGATCTTGCCGGGTACGAGCTGGTAGGCCGATTGACCGCAGCAGGCATCTGCAGCCTGAAGATTGAAGGCCGGCTGAAAGGCCCCACCTACGTCGCGGTGACCACGCAGACGTATCGGAGGGCAGCTTTGGCGGCGGCAGCCGGCCAGCCATTGTCCTTGTCGGCACAGCAATATCGAGATCTGTCCCAGAGTTTCTCTAGAGGTTTTTCACCCGGATTTTTAGAGGGAGTCAACCACCAGCAGCTCGTGCAGGGCCGCAGCCCGAAGAAACGTGGCGTTCGGGTTGGCCTCGTGGTGGGCCGGAGCCGACGAGGACTGTTGGTTGAGTTGGATGCACAACATGAAGATGCCGACTGGCTGAAAGCTGGTGACGGGGTTGTCTTGGATCAAGGGCGTCCCGAAGAAGACGAACTGGGAGGGCGTCTCTTCCGCGTTGATCAAAAGGAGCCGCGGCTGTTAGAGCTGATCCTGGCAGGCCAAGGACCCCATTGGCAGCAAACCGAACTGGCTGAGGGAACGATCGTCTGGCGTACCGACGACCCAACTCTGCCAAAACGCCTGCCGATCAGTGGATCCCCTCGGGGAGCTGTCAACCGAACACCGATCCACTGGACCCTCAGTGGCCACGTCGGGGGTCCGCTGCAGCTGAAGGCCTCTTTGCCCGATGGCACTTCGGCAACAGTCAGTTGGTCGGGACCACTGAGCCGTGCCGAGAAACACGCCCTGACTGAGGAGCTGGCTGCCGAGCAATTGACGCGACTGGGAGACTCACCTTTTGAGCTGGGCAACGTCTGCGTTGACTGTTCTGAGCCTGTCATGGTCCCCAAAAGCGTCCTCAACCAACTGCGGCGGGAAGCCGTCGGGCAACTGCTGGAACACTTGCTCGCCGCTCGTCGCTGGCGGCCCCTGAAGCCATCTGCGCTTCAGCAAATGCGAACTGAGATCGCCCAGCGAGATCAACAGCGCCGAGCCATTGACTCGACGTTCCAACAACGACCCACCGGACAGCTCGCTGTATTAGCTCGGTCATTGGAGCAACTGGACGCAGTCCTCGCCTGGGCTTCGCAATCCTCCTTGGCTGAGCTTGCTTGTGTCTACTGCGACTTTGAGGAGATCCGCCGCTATCGGGAGGCAACTGAGCGTTGTCGCAACGCGGGCGTTCCCGTTGGCTTGGCAACCTTGCGGATCCTCAAGCCCGGGGAAGAAGGTTATCTCCGGCAAATCGCCAAGTGTCAGCCAGAAGTTGTGTTGATCCGCAATCTGGGCTCGCTAGCATTCTTCCACGAGACCCAAGTCAATGAGACCCAACTCAATGAGACCCAACTCAATGAGACCGAGCTTGATCAGCCAACAGGGGTTCACGCCCAAGGGCAGCCAGCAGCTTGGTTTCCGACGTTGGTGGGTGACTTCTCGTTGAATGTGGCCAATGAACTCACTGCCGATGTCTTGTTGGAGGCGGGTTGTCGCCGGGTGGTGCCCAGTTACGACCTCAACTGGGACCAGCTGACTGCCTTGCTCCGACGAGTCGAGCCTGCTCAGTTTGAGCTGGTGGTCCACCATTACATGCCGATGTTTCATATGGAGCACTGCGTTTTTGCTCACGTGCTCTCTGAGGGCAAGGATTTTCGGGACTGCGGACGTCCGTGCGATCATCACCGAGTGGAGTTACGAGACCGCAGCGGCCACGCCTTTCCCCTGATGGCAGACACCGGCTGCCGAAACACTCTCTACAATGCCCTGCCCCAAAGCGCTGCGGAGTATATCCCCAAGCTTCTGAAACTTGGTGTGCAGCATTTCCGAGTGGAGTTGCTCCAAGAGCAGCCTGCTGAGGTGGCCCCGCTCTTGGAGCGGTATGCAGCTGTGCTCGCTGGCCGAGAAAACGGCACCCAAGCTTGGCGATCATTGCAGGCGATTAACCAACTCGGGCTCACACGGGGCACACTACGAGGTTGAGAGGATTTTTCTGCCCGCCTGAGTCCTCGGTCAATGGCTCCAAGCCCGCAGGCCGGGGACACTCGGAAGAAAGCTCCCTGACCGACGGGCTGATTTCGTTGCTTGCGATCTAGTCCCTCTCGATCTCACACCCGTGCTCAGAGACTCTCCGAAAAGCATCCGGCAATCCACTATGTTGTGGAGCCCAAGTCATGGTGCAACACGATCCAGGTGGATTCCGGTGCTTTTCGGACAGACTGTCAGCGGCCCGGCGGTGGGGGAAGCGTCAGAGGGTCCCGATCACGTAGCCGGCTCTGCAGGTAGGACCGCAGCGACGAAACCATCAGTCGAAACTCCACCCGGCTTGTCAAAGACTGATAGCGGTCGTCGGCGGCCACCGTCGAAAAACGTTGCAGCAGTGTGTGCAATTCTTCCGTCGCCGGAGCGGGTCCGACCCGAAAAAGGGCCGCCGGAGGCTCGAAATAATCCTTCCAGGCATTGTCCAGCAGCGGTCTTAACGCCTGCCAGCGCAAGAGCACCGGCTTGCGTTGGACCAGCTCCGCCCGATCAATCATGGGAGCATCAGCCAGGCTCCGCCACTGTTGTTCGTTGGTCACTTCCAGGAATTGCAGAACCGACATGTTGGCTGGATCCAATTCAGTGCCTCGACCGCCGGAGGCCATGCGTCCAGACCCAGCTAAGCGGCTGCGAATCGGTGGACTGCCTGCTGTCGGCGATTCGGGCTGAGCATCCTCGATCACGATCCCTTCTGGCACCACGCTACCCTCTGGTATTATGCTGCCCTCTGGCATCACAACTGTGTGTGGCGTGACCGCATCGCCTGCGGAGGCCGGCCCGAGGGTAGCGCCGCCGGAATAGGCTGCCAAAGTGTGAGTGAGCTTCACGGCTGTTGGGGGAGATTGGCCACCGAGGTAGTAGCGAGCCGTTGTGGCCCGATCTGTGGAAAGCACAGCACCATCCAGCGAGACCCCCAAGAACAAACCACGGCTGCGCGCATACGAGTAGAGCTCTCCGCTGAGATTCGCATCGGTGCCTGCTTCGGCTCGGCGTCCCACCGGCCCCGCGGCTGCGGCGGCGTCCACTCCAATGGTGAACTTCCCTTTGAGCAAATGCCGCACGCTCTCACGTGTCTTAAAGACCAACACCAGATCATTGGAGGAAAGCCCAGCTTGCCAACCAAGGCTGCCACCGGTGATCGTCACGAACGTGGGGTTTCCCCACACCCCCTGGTCATCTCGCACGAGAACCACGCCACGGCCGTGCCGTCCGCCCACAATCAGGCCGCCTTTGATCAGTTGCGGGATGATGACCACCCCCTGAGCGTGAGTCAGCAATGATTTGGGGATGGCTTTGCCGGGCGTGCTGATCGCCTCGGTCAAGACGGAGGTGGCGTTGGAGACGATCTCCGCCTCGGACTGCCGCCGCCTCAGCAACTGGGCTTCTGCAGAAGCGGAGCAGACTGACATCAAGCCAGCCACAATTCCCAACAGCATGACAATTCGCACAGAGATTCTCCTGAGAATCCGTTGCAGGATGCTTTCCAGTCGCACAGGTCGTGCGTGATCCTTCACTGGAACAGATCGGCGGAATGGAGCTGCAAGAGTCCTTCGGCCGGCTGTCTCGCTTGAAGCTGCGGAGTCTAGCGCTGTTACCTTCTTGAGGACAACCCGACTTTCTCCGATGTGCCGGGATGGGAAGACCAAAAACCACCAGAGTCCGCAGGAGCCGAGACAACCTCCAGGAAGATCGCTAGTGACGCCAGAGCAATCAGCAAACCAACAAGAAGAGCACTCGTCACCAGCACTTTGCTCCTAAGAGAACGATAGCGGGCATCGGCCTGGACAGCAGGGTCCGTCCACTGCAAACATTCGTACAACGGAACGGGTTTGCCTCGGTCGTCTTGCTCATCCAGAAGCTTTTCCAAGGCTCCGGCAACAAATCCTCCATCCTGATCCAGACCCGAGGCGGCGAAGTAGCAGCCGGCGATTCTCGGAGGCGGGGATTCGCCGCGGCCTTTGGTAAAGCCACATCCTAAAACCTCAGTGAGACCCTCCCGAATCTCTCTGCGGATTTGACAGAGCAAGACGTAAAGATCTTGGTTCTTGGGGTTCTGCTGCGCTCCCTCTCGCTTCAAGAACTCGTAGATCCAGCCTTCGATATTTCTGACCGCCGATTCGGCCAAGAAGGACAGGTACTGCCAGGAGGCGGGCTGAGCAACATCAGCCCCGCGCCCCAAACGCTGCGCGGCTGTCACCGCTTCCCCCAAATGAAAGCGAAACCTGGACAACAACTCCTGAAACCCCCGGTCTCGCTCGATTCCCCAGATCACGACCACCCCTGGAAAAACTAACTGCAGTTCCTGCACGAGAGTTTGCAAGTCCTCGGTGATGACCTTGCGGAGGATGAGATGTTCCTGTTGCAGCAAGTGATAAGGCAGCAGCACAAGGCTGGCATTGAGGGGAGGGAAGGGAGAGCGGGCTTGGTTGAGCAGTTGACACAGGTAGGCCAGGCGGTCTTGTTGGAGTTCAAGCTCATCTCGAGAGGGGGCCTCGAACTGTCGACTGGAGCGGCCAGCAGGCTGCATGGGTTCTTCGGGTTGGTCGAGGGTTCGAAAGCGTTTGGCCCGCCTGAGCGAATCTTCGTCGTTCTCCTCAGACGCTGGCGTGCGTTGGATCGTTAGCGCGTCGGCCACTCTGCCGGCAGTGTCGCTCAGGCAGCCCACTTCTGTACAGAATAAATACACAGCCTGCCGACTCGCGTACCAGTGCAGCGAGCCGTTGGTGTCCGGCACTTCCTCAACGACCAACTCGAGGCCCGAGGCCGCCATCAAAGCCTGCTCAGTCGCTCGACCTGGAGAGCCGACGATCAGAAACAGAGGAACTTCTTGGATGTTGATTCCCTTGGCCTGCAGGACCAACAGCCCCTCCAGAAAATCCTCCTCAAGATCTGGATACGGAGAAGGTCCCGTCCGCATCACAGCTCGGAGCAACCCATACATGCCCAAGGGAGCTGCCAGCAGAACGAGCAAAATGATCCACCAGTGAAGGCGATCGAACCAAAACTGCTCGGCGGCCAGGCTCGCATCCGGATCAAGGACCAAACCCAAGATGCCCAGCCCGACAATCCAGAGCAAAACCGCAGAGAGAATGGATACCTGAGCTGGCAAGGATCGTCCCCGAAGCCACCTTGGCGAACCAGCGATCAAACTGAAAGGACCGCCGGTCAACCAGACAAAACAGCAAATCCCCACACAAAGAGGGGAAGTCAAGATCCACATGGAAGTCGCCTGAGCAGGGAAGGAGTCGGGCAACGCACAGCGAATGAGACGAGCTTTGGCTGGGGCAGTTGCCTTCGAGAAAGGCGGGAATCTGGCCCCGACAAGAGTCTGCCAACTATCGGCAAATCCTGCCTGAGGTCGGTGGATCCACCAGCGTGACGGACAAGCTTACGCTTTTGACCTGGTTTTGCCGACCCCCCGTCGCAGGGAAATCAGTCGCTCGATGACGACCGAGGCGCTGGAAAGCTCGGCTGGGCAGGAGGTTTTCTGAGTTCTGGTCAAGCGCTCTTCATACACTTGAGGCAAACACTCTTCCAGGCTGGGCTTGGGTCTCAGAGTGTGAATCAGACCAACGGTGACAGCAGGAGACACTCCCGACAGGCCCGTCTCGATCAGAGCCAAAACCCAGTTGTTCTGTCTTGCAGCCAAACCGTGCAGGCAATCCCTCCAACGCGACATTCAGCGGATCCTCGCTCAAGGTGGGAACCTTCTGGAAAGACTTAGCCGCGTAAAAGTAGTTGCTTAACTGGCTTGGAGGGCTCAAGCGTCCGGCCGATGGGGGTGGTCAGATAAGGTTCCTGGTTGATGCCAGCGGCAGCCAACACCGTCGCGTGAAGCTGGCCGACCTGGACGGGATCGGCCACCTCCTTTCCTCCCTCGGGATCGGTCTCGCCCAAGACGACGCCTCCGCGAATCCCGCCGCCAGCCATCGCCACACTAAATCCATGGGGCCAATGGTCGCGTCCTTCCAGGCGGTTCATTCTGGGGGTGCGACCAAATTCTCCGAGACATAAAACCAAGGTTCGTTGCAGCGTTCGGCGCTGGTGCAGGTCGTTAATCAAAGTGGCAAAAGCCGGATCGAGGATATCCACGTTGGCTCGTTGCAATTGGTGGTTGTTCGCGTGAGTGTCCCAGCCACCCAAGGTCACCTCGACACATCGCGTGCCGACTTCTGTGAGGCGACGAGCGGCCAGGCACGCGCGTCCAAAAGGCGTGTCCCCGTAAGCAGCGCGGAGTGCACGTGGTTCTTGCTCGATGTCAAAGGCTTTGAGTTGTTCGCTGGTCATCATCTGCCGGGCGGCACGTACGGTTTCCATATGCCGGGTGTGGCGAGCCAAGGGCCGGCGTCGGGCAAACGCCTGAGCGACCACTTCTAAATCCTCCAGTCGTCGCTGATAACGTTCTTCTCCGACCCATCCGTGAACATCCGGGACTTTTTGGGCGGGATCATAGGTTTTGAAGGCATCGTACTGCTCTCCCAGGTGGCCGCCACGCGGGGGCCATGCTCCCGGCAAAATGGCGATGTGCCGCGGGATCTCGGTCTCCACTTTGAGCCAGGGAGCCCTTTTGGGCAGAGCGTGGCAGAGGATTGCCCCAAGCGACGGATGAACAACGGTCGGATCAGGACGATAACCCGTCTTGAGTGTATAAGCCCCACGCTCGTGGTCCCCTTCTTTGCTCACGACAGAGCGAATCAGAGCAATGTGCTCCATCTGGTCGGCCACCCGCTGAAGACCCTCAGCCAATTGAACGCCCGGCACCGAGGTGTCCCGAGCTTTGGTCCCAGCGGCAATTGCCCTGCCCGGCTTGGGATCGAAGGTTTCCAATTGGCTGGGGCCGCCGCCCATCCAAAGCACAATGACCGCCTGAGCGAACGCAGGACCACCGGACCCTGCCGAGGGCGATTCTTCAGAGGCAGTCTGAGAGTTGGCCTTGGCAGAGTGTTCCAGGAGTGAGGCAAGCGGAGTCAGCCAACTGCAACCGGCCAAACCACCCCAAAACACTGAGTTCAGCAGCCTCCGGCGAGGAAAGCGAAAGGCGTCGCCACAGGTGTGCTCTTGAAAGTGGTCGTCCCGGTGTTCTGGTGACCGGTGTTCTGGTGACCGGTGCTCTGGCGACCGGTGCTCTGGCGAAAGAGGCATCAGTGGTTCCAAGAGAAACTCGGGCTGTTGATTAAGGACCAAAAGAGATCGACGACTCGTTGGTGACGGGCCTTCCCCTGGACCTCGGCCAGTCGTGCGGTGAAGTGTTCCAGTTCTTGGGCGGTGGGTTCACGGGTGAGCACCGTGAGGTAGGCCACACGCACACACTGGGCATCGTCGGGCGTGAACATCGAGATCTGCTGACTGGCATTGGTGATTTCTGCGGCGATCCGCGTGTTGACCATCTTTCCGTTCATACACAGAAGTCGTTGTGGGACTGTTCCGGAACGCTGCTGCATCTCTTCCTCGCCAGCATCTCCGTATCGGCGGACGAAGTCTTGCTCTTCGCCAAAGCGGACCAGTTGCACGACGATGTGTGAATTGCTGTCGATGGCGTGAAGAGAGGCCGCCTGCAGCGCCGCTGCGGCGACTTGCTCGGGGCGTAACCGCGTCAGAGGGAATACGGCCCACTCGTTTTCCAGTTCGACCCAATCGACCCTCAAACTTGCCAAGGCCGATCCCTCGATGGTTGACGGATCTGGATCTGGGCTTTCTGGTGTCGGCTTGTCGATGCCGGTGCCGAGAAGACGACCCTCATGTGTTTGAGCGGCGGCGAGCTTTCTAGCAACGGCGGGATCGATGGCGCTGTCGAGCTGGTATACCTCAGAGGCGGCGATGACCCGGATGAGACGCTTCAGGTCATACCCGTGGGCCACAAAATCCTTAGCTAAGAACTCCACAGCCGGATGGGCCAGACTTGTGGAAGCGGCTTGGGTTGGCCTAGGCATCTCGGCATGAAAGCCAGGATCAGCAGAGGTCCAACCGGCAGGGACCGGATCGGTGGAACTTGCCGGGGGAACGGAGAGAGCCGTGTTGAAGTCGTCGATCGGCTCCATCAGGGGACGTCCGCACATCAGACCCCAGACACGGTTGACGGTGGCTCGAGCAAAGGCGGTGTTTCGCCGGTCGGTCACCCAGCGGGCCAGTTGTTCGCGGGGACGGAGGTCTTGCTCTGGATTGAGCCAGTCGCTGCCAAAGGGAACACGCGGCTCAATCGGCTCAAGGTCACCGGTGAGGGGGTTTTCCATGGTGAAGAGGTAGTCGTCATCATCCCAAATTCCGGTGATGCCGTTGCGAGTTTGGCCGAAGTAAGCTGCGATTCCGCGGAAGTGATCTTGGGTCCAGTTTTCAAAGGGATGGTCGTGGCACTGAGCGCAATCCAAGCGGATTCCCAAGAGAGACTTGCAGACAGTCCCGGCCAATCGCTCAGGGTCAGGATGCTGCTGATCCGCAGCAGGAACAATCGTGCTGGTGATAAAATTCGTTGCCGGTCGGTCGGTCCAGGTCCCTTGGCTAGCGATCGCCTCACGGATCCACTGGTCATAGGGTCGGTTCTGGTGAATTTGCTCTGAGATCCAGGCCACGAATCGGCGACGGCGAAAAAGGATGAACGGTTCTTGGTGGGTCCCCACAAGCGTGCGGGCCAACCGTTCGGCAAGGTAGTCGGCGGCTCGCCGATCTTGCGGATTATCCAGCAGTCGATCAATCCACCATTGCTCAGGATGCGAGTGATCGCCGAGGGCTTCGAATTGTCGGAGCTCTTCCAAACTGGGGACAGTGCCGGTCAAAGCCAGAGTCAGACGCCGCGCGATGGTCGTCCAAGGCGCTTGAGCTCCCACCGGGGCGAGATCGAGCCCCTGAAGTTGCCAGCGTTCTCGAAAACGGCGATTCAGTTCCGCCACCGATTCGGCCACGTCCTCAGCAAGACCAGCCGGAGGAACGTCCTGCTCGGCTGGCTGATCCACTCGCTGTGGCCAAAACGTGGGCGCCGCCATGCCGACTGCCACCAAAAGACAGGCGATGAAGATGACATGGCGAAAGACCGCCAACCAGCGGGATTGAGATGATCTCATCAGCAATCTCTTCAGCACAGAAGGGGAGGACTTCTTGTTGAGCATTTACCCTCTCACAAGATGAGAAGTTTCGAAGACCTCTTTTGGAAGCCTTTGTGAGCAAAATCTGAAACCCCAGATCGATCTGGTGAGGTACCCTCAAGCGGACTCTCCAGAGAATCACGAGTCGCTGGATTGAAACACGCTGACCGATCTTTCCTCCCCAGCTCAGGCATTTGGCCGACATCGTGGAAATCCTCCTACCCCAAGCGGCCACTGACCCGCGAGAAGTTTCCGACCGGCCCCGCGGTCCATCGGGTCCGATTCTTGGTTTGGCCTCTCCCGAGGTCCAGCAGCCCAAAACTCAACAACCATTTCAACAGGTGGCTGGTTCGGTCGGTGGCTGGCCCAGTCGCTTGGTCGGGGGCTTGGCTGGCTTGGTTGCCCATTTGTTCGCCGGCTTGGGGTGGTTGGTCTTGTTTTTGGGCCGACAGGGCTTGGCGGCCGCCAACTGGCTCTTTGGTTGGGCATCGTTGATGGCGGGTCTGGCGCTGTGCGCTTCCTTTCCGATTATCTGCCTGCTGAGTTTTGGTTATTTCCTGGAAGTCAGTGGGCGAATCGCCCGAGAGCGACGGTTCACCGCTGGTCTGATTGGCATCCAGACTGCGGGCAAGCTCGGCGGAATCGCTTTGGGGATCTGGTTGGTGACCATGCCGCTGCGGCTGACCAGTTCGCTGGTCGAATCAGCCTGGCTGGTTGGCGGCCTGGAGGCAGGCGGCGGGATCTTCGCTGTCCATCTGCTGGTGATGGTGCTGGTGACCCTGCACATCCTTCGGGCCTTCTATCGGGGTGCCCGCCTTTGGCACTTCCTTTGGCCATTTCCCTCCCCGCTCGTCCTGCTGCAGCGAATCGGCCGCTGCATCAGGCTCCTCCCCCGGCAACCGGCTGTGTGCAAGGCTCTCAGCTCCCAGGCCAACCAAGCCACTGCAACCTGGCCCCCTCGCGGCTGGTTCGGCTCGTTACTCCGTCTTCCTCTTCGACTGTACAGTCAGGCTTTCGAGGCATTTTGGTGGTGGTTCGACGAATTGCGGCCAATGTATTACTTGAGTCTGGGGCTGCGAGGCTTTCTGGCTGCTTGGGTTTGGCTGCTTTTGCCCGTTTCCTTGTTAGCTGCTGGACATGACAATCCGGGCTTGGGAATCATCGGCGGCTTGCTGCTTGGTATTCTGGTGCTCTACCTCCCCTTCTTAGAGGTCCGCTTTGCGGAGGAGAACCGCTTGGCAGCGATCTTTGACGTGCAGACTGTGCGACGGCAGTTTCGGCGTGCCCCTTGTGCTTTTTGGCTGGGGTTCACCGTAACGCTCTTGGCGGCTCTGCCTCTGTATTTGGCCTATGTGGAGTATCCTCCCCAGCAGATCCTGTGGTTGCCTGGGCTCATTTGTGTCGTGTTCATGTGGCCGGCGCGGCTGCTCTGCGGCTGGGCGGTTGCCAGAGCAGAACTGACTCCTTCTGTCCAGCACTGGTCGATTTGCTGGCTGGCTCGACTGGCCATGGTGCCTGTGGCCGCCTTTTACGTGCTGGCTGTATTCTTCGCCCAGTACGTCACCCAGGATGGGCGAATGAACCTCTACGACCAGCACGCCTTTGTGATGCCTTTTCTGAACTTCTGATGGCCGCTGGCCGTTCTCTCAATGGACTGAAGCCACCCTAAATGGCAGTTGGGGGCTGGCAGTTCGCAACCGGCATCCCGAGGCTGTTCGAGGTGGGTCTGGCGATTGGCTCAGCTCGACTACAGGCCAACCGGTTCGGGTCAATCAGTGTTCTCAACGACAATTCCGAGAACTCAAAGTTGCGAAACTGCGTCAGTTGAGTATCGGAGTCCGGATCAACTCTTGGGTTGTGCTCAAGAAGCGAGGAAGAAGGCAGATTGCCTGATCCTGCTAAATTGAAGATTGACTCCCAAGGCAAACTGCCGATATTTTTTTAAGAATGGGTTCAAAGGCTCCCTTGGCCTGACAACAACCAAGTCGTTGTCAAGGTTGAACCGAAGTGGTCAGCACAAATCCCTCACCAATGGGGATCTCTGATCTTGAGGCCTCTGACGGCCTCCGAGGTTCGGGAAACAAACTGCGTCAACTGGACGGTCACAGATAAAGGCGATCTCCCAGCAAAACCCAAGACACGGCCACCAGGTGATTCAACCTGAAGCTTGTCAAGTCTCGGGCCATCCATCTGGGAATCACCAAACGGTTTGAGACAGCTTCGCGGGGCCATTTTGAAACCATTTCCATCAACCCTTTCCTCAGGAGGCTTCAGCAATCGCACGGGATCGAGAGAGAGAGCGTGAGAAGGGACCGCGGGTCAACGAGCTTATCCGCATCAGCCCCATTCGGGTCATCGGGGCCACCGGTGATCAGGTCGGGGTCATCCCCACCGAAGAGGCCATGGCCATGGCCCGAGAAGCAGATCTGGATTTGGTCGAGGTGGCTCCCGACGCCCGTCCGCCGGTGTGTCGGATCATGGACTACGGAAAGTTCAAGTACCAGCAACAAAAGCGGAAGGCCAAATCCCACTCACATCAGCACAAGGTCAAGGAAATCCGCGTCCGGCCCAAAACGGACATTCACGACCTGGAGGTCAAGGTCAATCAGGCCAAGCGATTCCTTGATGAAAAAGACAAGGTCCAAGTGACGTTGATCTTCCGCGGCCGAGAACAAGCCCACGAAGAGGAGGGCCGCCGGGTGATCGAGCAGGTGATTGAGCGACTTGGTGAGATTGCCAAGGTGGAATCACCGCCGAACCGGCAAGGCAAGCGGATGACCTGCGTGCTGGCCCCCAAGGCGCATTGACCGACAGCTGGCCCTGCCGAAGATCGTGGTTGGGCCCTTTCTGGAGGCGTTTTGGGGAGTTCTTCTCAGAGACGCTCTTTTGGAACTCGATCTGGTCTGAGCTGGCCAAGAAAAAACTTCTTGAAAATTGGGACTTCCGCAGGATACCTGTCGAGCTTTGAGCAGGTGCCTGTCGGATTTTGGTCTGACAATCCCTTCTGAGTTGACTCGCCGGCTTCAGCTCTATCTGGTTAGGCTCCTCTGGCGAGGCCGTTGAGCTTGACGAGGCTTGACGGGCGTTGATCTGCCCCAGAGAATCAGGGCTTGTTCAACGCCTCGCCGAAGTGGCGGAACTGGCAGACGCGCTAGGTTGAGGGCCTAGTGGGGGTTAACCCCGTGGAGGTTCGAGTCCTCTCTTCGGCACCTGACAAGCAAAGGACTTACGGCCCACCAATGACAGCTGGCCGTGAGTCCTTTTTCTTTGGGTGTCCGATATTTGAGAACAATCTTCCCACACCAGGCGCTGAAGTGGCTTTGTGTGGCACCTCGGCTCCGAAGCGGAAGGGACTGGTTGCCTCTGGGCGGATAATCGTGGTGTCGATGAAGCAGTCAGAGAGACCACCAAGCACCAGATTGCCTCGAACACTCCACTGGTGGCATCTCTGGGAAAAATATAGGGAATTCAGATGCGAAGGCCTTCCCCCCTCAAGCCGGTGACAACAAACAGGGTCATCTTCAGGGTAATAGATTGAACGTGACTCACATCATTCTTTGGCGGTGAAAGCCAATCCTCACTGCAGTGGGTCTGGGATCCAAACGCACGGAGAGGCTCCTGCGGTCGATCCTCGCAAGTTCGGTCCTCAGCGGGAAACCACAAACAGAACGCCGATGAAGCTTCGCCGGCTATCCACTCTGAGGAGACCGACCTCTGAATGCCGCTGATGGGCTTCCGTTGCCTCACATCCCACCTCACTCATCGGGGCAATGCACACTCACCTGCAGATGCAGTTTCAAGAGACTCAATCAACTGATAGGTCCGTTTCCAAAAGACCGTTGAGTCTCCTCTCTCTGGAATCGTCCTGACGCAGTCAACGACCCTGAATGCTCTCGCAAGAGCCACTCTCTGCTGAGTTTGGGGAAAATCTTGGCTCGTCCGGTTGGTGGAAAGACTGCGGAATCAGCGGTTGTTGTGCCTATCCAGCGTTTTGGACGAGCAAGAATTTTCCCCAAAGCAACAGTGGCTTCCAATCAGAGCATCAGCTCCGCCTGGGTCGTCCGAAACTGTCTAGATTCTCAAATAGGAGAAACCAATGGCATACTCGGGAGCTCTGTCTGCGGTGTTTTGTCGACTCTCGTTCACAACGGACCCTCGCGCGGTATTTCCGGTGATCAACAGGAACTCTCTTTAGTTGGTGCATCGGGGGTATCGAGTTGGTTCAAAGTGTTGCCAACCCGCCCTCGTCACGCAACGGTTTGTTCGTGCAGGATAGTAGGAAGGGGTTAGCCTATTTGAGAGTCAGGAATATTCGACTCTTGGGTCCCTCGCGGCAGGCTGGGTCCCTCGCGGCAGGCGTCGACTCGGTCTTTCGGAACAGCCACGGGGATCGAAGGAGCTTGGTTTGGTGCCAATAATTTTCGGAGTGTCACTCTCTGACAATCCTTTTCTGCCAGAGCTTTGGACTGCCTCTTGCTCTTGAGTTTTGATTCCTCTTGATTTCCGGTTGATCTTGACGCTCGCGCTGGTTGCGCTTCCCCGGTATCTGCAAATTCAAAGGAGCATCCGTTGAAAACCAAAGTAGCATCTGGCCTGACTCTGATATTGTGGCTTTGTTCATGGGCCATCGTTTCTGCCCAGCTCCCAACCGGCAAGGCAAGCGACTACTACAATCTGGGAGGATTTCATCGGCAAGTCTCCACGGACTCGCAGGAAGCGCAGGCCTGGTTCGATCGTGGGCTCGCGATGTGCTATGGGTTCAATCACGAAGAAGCAGCACGGTGTTTTGAACGTGCCCTGGCCGCCGATCCGGGAATGCCGATGGCTCTGTGGGGACTGGCTTATGCCTGGGGACCGAACATGAACAACATGAACACGCCTGACCACCAGATCGCCCAGGCCCACCTTGCGATCCGCTTGTCTCAGCTCCATGCCAAGCGAGCGGGCCAACTGGAACGGGATTTGATCGAGGCGTTGGGAAAGCGATACGCGGTTCCTGTCCCAGAAGAACGTGGCCCGCTGAATCAGGCTTATGCCGAGGCGATGAGAAGCGTCGCCAAGAAGCATCCCGATCATCCGCTGGTGACCACTTTGTTCGCGGAATCACTGATCAATCTCCAGCCTTGGAAGCACTGGACTCCTGCGGGTCAACCGGGTCAACATACCGCGGAGATCGTCAAGGTTCTTGAGAAGGGGCTCCGCCGCTGGCCTGATCATCCAGCCCTCTGTCACCTCTATATCCACATGCTCGAGGCCTCACCGCACCCAGAGAAAGCATTGCCTGCTGCGAATCGGCTTCGCAATGCAATGCCAGGTCAAGGGCACCTTGTGCACATGCCCACACACATTGACGTCCGCGTCGGAGACTATGCTCGGGTTATCGAAGGTAATCAGAAGGCTATCCTCGCGGACACGGAGTTTGCTCGTCGAGAAGGGAAACACAATTTTTATACCTACTATCGAATCCACAACTACCATTTTCTGATCTACGGCGCGATGTTCGACGGCCAAAGCGAATTGGCGTTACGCACTGCGCGCGAACTGGCCCGGCAAGTGCCGGTGGATATGCTCAAGGGGCAAAGTGATTTCCTGGATGCCTTCATGCCGATGCCTCTGCACGTGTTGATTCGTTTCGGACGTTGGGAAGAAGTTCTCGCCGAAGACCAACCACCCGAGTATCTGCCAATGAGCCGAGCGACCTGGCATTACGCAAGAGGCCTGGCCTATGCGGCACTCGGCCGCCTCGAAGAGGCCCAACAAGAACAGCAAGCCTTCACAATGGCCAAGGCGAAGGTGCCCGAAACGAGTTACCTCTTTCAAAACTCATCCCGAGATATCCTTGGTGTTGCCGCAGCGATGTTGGCAGGCGAGATCGCCTATCGCCAGGGCAACTTCAAGCTTGCGTTCAGGCACTTGCGGAAGGCCGTCGTCCGCGACGATGGGCTGAACTACGACGAACCTTGGGGATGGATGCAACCGGCACGTCATGCTCTCGGGGCCCTGTTGCTGGAACAGGGCCGCTTTGCTGAGAGCGAGCAGGTCTATCGCGAGGACTTGAAGCGACATCCCAACAACCCCTGGTCTCTGCACGGTCTGGCCGAGAGCCTCCAAAGGCAAGGTCAACTTGATGAGTCCCTCAAGTTCCAAAAGCAGTTTGCCAAGGCCACAACGCGATGTGACGTGAAGATCGACCGCTCTTGTTACTGCCGACTCGTTGCAGCGGGTGAAGACAAAGAGAACAAAGACAGCATGAACAAAGGCAACACGAACGAGGACAAAGCGAGCAAAGATCAATCCGGTCGCTGAGGAACCTCATCGAGGTGATCCGTCAGTCAAGAAGCTTGGTCCCAGTTCTTGTTCAATACGCCAGGAACCTGCTTTTGCTCGGCCTGTTGCTCTGACGGTCAAATGTCAACATGCAGTAGCCCCAAAGACCAGCAACCCAAAGGTGCGCTTGACCTCAGAAGCGTCAGCATCACAGTGTTGATCGGTTTGGTCGAGCTCCGCAAAAATCGTCAGCAGAGTTGGGCGAGCGCTGGCGGTATCGGAGCCAAAGGACACCGGAGCCAAAGGACACCGGAGCCAAAGGACACCGGAGCC
>CAZYKP010000091.1:29820-36765 GCA_964648025.1 uncultured Pirellulales bacterium
CCAAAGGACACCGGAGCCAAAGGACACCGGAGCCAAAGGACACCGGAGCCAAAGGTGACAGGAGCCTGACCGCTGGCTTCCCGGCAGATTCGCCTGAGTCGAGTGACGCCCACGCCATGAGGTTCCTCAGGGGAGAACGCCTTTGAGGACCTCTGAGAGGCAGCCCTTCCAAACCACCAAATGTCTTTGGTGATTGTCTGCAAACACTTACTGCTCTTGAGGAAAAATCTTGCTCGGCCAGAACACGCGAGCCGCCGGAACGACCGGTGATTCGGCAGCCTTTCCGTTTTGCCGGACAAGCCAATGTTTTCCTCAAAATCAGCAGGCGAAAGTGCGAGGCTCACCGTGAGTCTCGGTGGTTTGGGGATCCAAGGCTGAAGGTCGTGACGTTGTGCATCGGGTGTGAGCAGAACTATTGCCCAGTCCGAGGGGACAGGTGACGGGGAAGACCGGAGAAGAACATGGCCTGTTCGTCCAGGACCTGTCCATCGGTCTCGGAAGGCACAAATCGCACCGAGCCGTCCGCATAGAGGAAATTCCCGCCGGGGGTGGGATGGAAACTCCCAAAGCCCAGGGCCCGATCCTCGGGGGTGCCAAAGGTCTCGAAGTTCGATCCAAAGTCGGACCTCCCCACGGGATCGCCTTCTCGCATGGCAATACTGCGGACGTTCTCAAAAAACGGACGTGAGGAGCTACAATCCCCCTTGGCTACCGGCGCCCACCAGCCCCGATTATCGCCGGGAACCTGAACTCCATAGGACTCCCGATCAGGGATCCGGAACTTTTCTCCGATGAGGAACTTCTCAGAGAGATCCCCCCGCGCGTCGGACCAACGCACTGGAGGGGCTCCTGCCTCAACCAACCAGCCTCCTCGCCCGTCGCAGCATTGCGGGTTGACCCCTCCACAGAACGCACGAGAACCTCCGTTGGCAGCGTAGTCAGTTCGACCAAATATTCCCACTCCAGAAAATACTGTATTGTTCATGGTCGGTCCGACCGGGGACGAGGGACACAAGTAAGGATTGATGACCTCGCTTCGGCATTCATCAGCGATCTGCGGATCGTTTGAGATCAGCAAAGTATGGAGATCTTCTTGACCGACGTAGGGCAAAATCTGGGCCTGCCAGCCCCATGATTTGGTCAAAGGCCCTTGGGGAAGTGTCCCCGGCAGAGTTCTCAGCGGAAGCGGGAGAATAAAAACCCCTCCCTCTGTGGCGACCCCACCACTGGGCAAACGGTTGTTGACCTGTTCAAATTTCTGGAGGGCAACTCCTTGTTGCCGGAGGTTGCTGGCACAGACAATGCGGTTGGCAACGCTTCGGCTGCGGACAATCCCCGCCAAGAGCAACCCAATTAAGATCGCCATGATCGAGATGACAACCAACAGTTCAACCAGCGTAAAGCCTGAGTAACTTTGTTGGATTGGTCGAAAGGGTCTTGGTGTGCTTCGAGATTGCTGAACGATCACTTTTGGCTCCGAATCTTCAAGGTCCGCAGGAGATCCCAACACAACAGTCGGGTGCGGACCGATCGGCCCCGACTGCTGGTTGTGCGGAGTGAAACGAGTTTCTGAACCAGCTCCAGAAGAGGTTCTGGCTCAAGGCGACCTACGGAAATCCGCAGAGAAAGAACCTGAGAGATCGACTCAGCCCGGACCGAAAGGACCTGTTGCCAGCAACAGTTCAAGAGCTGTTCTGAGAACCGGGCGACCTGCTGGCGTGCCGCTGAGAGTCGCAATCGTGGTTTCCAGAGTTCGGCCGCTGCCAAGACTGCCAGAACGTGCGTAGCTCTGGGTCGACTCTGTCCACGGGCAGATTGCTTCTCCGATTTTGCTACCAATACTTTCCCTGCCATCTGACAGTGCGATGGATCTCGCGGATCTACGCCACAACTTCGGAAACTTTTTTGGGTTGCTGTCCCGTACAGTGAAAGCGGTTGGTGAGATGGCTCAATTCAGTTGGTCTGATCGCTTACTGAGCCCCAGATAAGTCCTCGACCCCCTTGAGGCCGGAAGCCCGGATTGCCGGAGGAAACGTGCCCGCTTCGTCGAAGACGTTTCAGGGAATCAGTAGGGTCGTGAGAAGGCTCTTGACCGGTTGATCACCAATTCTGCCCAAGAGTACAGTGTTGAGCCGGGCGTCACCGTGCAGGCAGGTTCTGGTGGCTTCCACGTGGACCTCTCTCTGCCAGAGTCAGACAGCGTGCCAAGGAGACCTGCGGTCCCATCTGAGACAGGGTTGCCTGCTGGGAAAACCCAGAGTAGGCTCTAGGGAGGTATCTGAACGTTCCCTCCTAAGGATCTTGTGATGGGCATCAACCCAAGAGTTTTGCTGGCTTTGGCCCTGGCGATGACTGGCCTGCCTTCAGGGCCGCTTCTGGCGGATGAGTTTGTGCCCCTCTTTGATGGGAAAACACTTCAAGGCTGGCAAGTCAAAGGCAAGAAGAACGCCGACGAGCAATGGTGGGTGGAAGACGGTCAACTTGTGACCGAGAACCGAGGCGGAGCGGGATCGAATCTGTGGACGAAACAATCCTACACGGACTACGAACTGCAGTTGAAGTTCAAGACGCTCTCAAAAGACTATGACACAGGAGTCTTTTTGCGAGGTCCAGGCCACCAAGTGCAGATTGGCATCTCGGGAAGCCTCAAGAAAGATATGACCGCCTGCATCTACGCCCCAGCCGACAAACGTGGCGGTTATCCAGGCAAGACAGATCTCGTCTCCAAGATCAATCAGGTCGGCCAGTGGAACCAGCTGCGGATTGTCCTCAAAGGCAAGCGGATTCAGACCTTCCTCAACGACCAAGCGATGGTCGATTACGAAAGTGTCAATATCCGCCAGAGCGGCCCCATCGGATTGCAGCTTCACGGTGGGCGTCAAATGAAGGTGCTCTTTCAGGATATTGAGATCAAAGAACTCAAGTAAGTTTGCTCGATTCCATTTGGGCTGTCAGCCTGACACGTTGGCCATTGGCTCACCCATCCTCCAGATTAGCTAAAGAGCTTCCTCCCTTGCCAGCAGCTCAGAACGCCACCAGTAGCCGCCGAGGCTGCCCTGTACAGAAACCTTGTCCGACTTCACGCTACCTTCCGAGGGTAGCCCTTGACGAGCAAGGGGGGCAGTTGAGGGACTGGCCGCTCACCAGCTTGCTCTCTGCGATGGCGGAAACAGGACCCTGAAGGTGTTTCCAGCACTGGGCTTCGAGGTCTTCAGCATGGCCGAATTCACTCCACGATTGAGCTAGCAATTAGGCTTGCTGTCCATCGTCCGGCCGTCTGGAATCCGGCGTGATGCCCTTGTCGGCGGGGCGCTTTGAGTTGGCCCTCGGCTCTGATTGACGAACTCGAGAGGACGATCCGCAAAGCCCAGGATGACCACTGGGAGCTTGACTCAAGGAACCGGCCGATTGCTGCAGAGCCTCTCCTCCTGCTGCTGGGCAAGAGTCTTACTCGTCCAAAACGCTGGAATGTCGGCAACGGTGACTGATCGGGCAGCCTTTCCACTCACCGGAAGAGCCAAGCTTTTCCCCAGCCTCGGAAAGAAACGAGAGTCTTCTCGCGGTTTACCATCTGCGGCGGGCAGCTCGAAATAGCCCCGCTAAGTAACCGCCCAACAGGCCAGCAGGCCCACAGCCAATCAGGCTCACGGTGGTGAACCAGGTGGGATCGGGAGAAAATGGCTCGACAATCACCGTACCCAACACCGCAATGACGCCGACAAGAGCTCCGTGAAGCCACTCGGATTCTCTGCCCATCCACCCTGCCACAGAGCCACCGACGACCGTGCCGAGGAAGCCAATCAACACTAAAGGGAGCATCAAGGCTAAATCTTGTTGCAACACGTTCACATCATTGACTAGCTGACCTTGCATGGCACGATTGAGCCCATAAACAATCACCCACATGAAACCCACAACCGACGTGCCGATGATATCTACCAAAAAGCCAACTACGATCGCTAAAACCCGGATACCTGACCGCTCACGCAAGCCGCCACTAGAAGTCTCGATCAACCGCGGAGGAGCGTAAGGATGATCTTCCGCAGGATCTGGAAAAGTTCCTGCCGGTGGAATTTTTGAGGTAGCACCCTGAGGCGACCTTGCTACGCCACCGTGTTGCTGGTCAGCGCCGTGCGGGTAAGACTGAGGCAAATCAGCAGTGTGCGGGGAAGTGTTCGGAGGGGACGCGTTTTGAGGGTGCGTCAATGGTGGTGGAGCGGGAGCTGGTCGGCCGGAAGGCTGTGCTGGTCTGCGGATTAGTGGACCAGCTGGAGGTAGACCAGCTGGAGGTAGACCAGGGGAATTCTGTGGTGGCCAGTTCATGTTGGGCAATTCGAATGGGTTAAGGGGAAACCTCAGCCAACGTACGCTAAAACACCTCCTTCTGCAAAAGTTATTTGATTATCAACATGTCTTTGCAATAGAATCCTGGAAGCAGTTCTGCTTGTCACCAAAGCCTTTGGCGGTCTGATCGAAGTGGAAGCATCAGCCAGATGCAGCTTGTGTTCTGGTCCGGCCGCAGTGCCGAATACGCAAGAAAACTCGCTGTGCAAAGCCATTGGAGCTCGGAGGCTGGCGACCGAGGTCCCGTTTCTGATCTTCTGCTGTCTAACAGTTGGGGAGTCCCAGTGTCTGCCACAGTCGAGCTGGCCAAATTGAACAGGACAAATGCCATTTCGCGGGTGTCGACGCTCATCATCCATCAAGTATTCTTTCCAATCCCCACGAACTGCCGTTGGACTTCGCCGCGAGACAGTCAGCTTGGCAATCTTCCATGGCCGTCTTGAAGGACAAAGCCCAGTCGGTCGCCCTCACGTTGGGCCGAGGCTTCCTGAGGCATCCAGCCAACAGGTCTCTCCAGGAGGCTCTTCAGTCAGCTCAGCTGGACCTCCAGGAATACGCTGGTCAGTTGGTGCAAATTGTCTGTCGGTTCTCGTTCTTGCTTCTCGCGGAAACACGGTTGGCCGACTCGGGACGGCCTCTGCTATTTGATCCACAAGCCGACGAGCAAGCCTGTCGTGGTTATCTGAGGAAGTACTCACTCACTCGTCTCTGCGGGAGGGCCGAGGACCACCTTGAGGCCACCGGAGATCACCTCTGGCAGCGAGTTCGGCAGGTCTTTGTGTGGTTAGACGGCGAAGGAGCACCAACCCTTGGCTTGCCGACACTGGGCGGCTCGTTCTTTTCGGCCGACGAGCTTGGCCCGTTGGCCCGCTGTGAGCTGGCCAACAAAGATCTGCTCGCCGCCCTCGGCGATTTGGCTGACAGACTCCGCGTTGTGACAGAACGGCCACCTGGTCACAGACAGAACCCGAGGACTTTGCTGGCGACTGAGTCTGAGAGCTCGGCTGGGTTGGAACTGGGAGCAGTCTACGAAAGCCTGCTCAAATTGCAGCTGTCCATTGATTGCCAGGCCCAAAGCCTCGTGAGGCCCAGAGAAGGTTCCGACCCAAGGCGAGAGGCCGAAACCCAGGCCGCAGAAATTCACGACTGTTCCAAAGAACCAACTTTCCAACAATCAATCCATCTGAACTGCACCGCCGACCAGTCCCGAAAGACAAGCGGAAGTTACTATACGCCAGTTGAGCTGATGGAGTGCCTGTTGGATTCGGCATTGGATCCGGTCATCGAGGATGCCCTGAGCCGGGCCGCTGAGGGAGGCCGAGATGCCCAGGCAACACTCCTTGCGCTGAAGGTTTGCGATCCGGCCTGCGGAACCGGTCACCTGCTGGCCGCTGCCGCCAGACGGCTGGCAAGGCACCTTGCGCGGCTGCGGACCAGCAACCGGACGCCGAGCAACGCGATTCTTCAACAGGCCAAACGCGAAATCATCGCCCATTGCCTGTACGGGGTCGACATCAACCCCATGGCTGTCCAGCTTTGCAAGATCGGCCTGTGGCTGGAGACAAACCAACCGGGCACTCCGCTGACGTTTTTGGACCAGCGGATTCGCTGCGGCAACAGTCTGCTGGGGGCACGGCCGACGCTTCTGGCCCAGGGAATCCCCAATCAAGCTTTTCAGCCGCTCCCAGGAGATGACAAGTCGGTCTGCCGCACACTCAGGATCAACAACAGCCAATCTCGCGCGGCTCAAACGGTCGCCTTGCCAAGCCCGCAACACGGTCAGTCACCTCGGAGATTTGCCCAACAGGACCCGGAGCATCTAAGGGCTCAAGCCGACCTTTGGTGCAGTGTCTTTCTTTGGAGCAAGAGCAAGACTCCTCTCGGACGTTCTTGCCCGACCCAAGAGTCGTTTGAGGCTGCCCGGCGGGATCCCCAACAGGTTCCCGTCGAAGTTCAGGCTGAAGTGGCACGTCTGCGGCAAGCTTATCAGTTCTTCCATTGGTCTCTGGAATTTCCGCAAGTCTTCGGCTGGCCTGCCTCTTTCCCAGCCGCCAAAATCCCGGACTGGCAAGGCGGGTTCGACGTGATTTTAGCTAATCCACCTTGGGATAAAATGGAGCTGTTGGAGAAAGAATGGTTCGCCTCTCAGAGTCGCCAAGTTGCTCGTGCCAAAACAGCCTCGGAGAGAAAATCGCGGATCGTTGCTCTGAAGAATTCTGACCCCAAACTCTACTGCCGCTATTTGCAAGACCTGCGAGCGACAGCTGCCAAACGCGCTTTTGCACGACACTCGGGGGCCTACCCGCTTTGCTCATTGGGGCGGGTCAATGCCTTTGGTCTGTTCGCCGAATTAGCCTTGGCTCTGATTCGGTCTTCTGGCCGGGCTGGCCTGGTGGTGCCCACCGGCATCGCGGTGGATGATTCCTACAAAGGCTTCTTTCAGCACATTTGTCGCTCTGGTCAACTGGTCTCACTTTATGATTTTGCCAACCGGCGTGGCATCTTCTCGGGCGTTCAGGGGAATATCACCTTTTGCTTGATGACCTTAGTTCGAGTTTTGCAGTTTTGGAGGTAGAGCAGGGGCGGTCTGGAAAAGGAGCG
>CAZYKP010000092.1:0-35817 GCA_964648025.1 uncultured Pirellulales bacterium
TTGAGTTGTGGAGGTTTCGTTTGTTGGTGAGCCAGCATCCCGGTGAGCCAGCATCTGGGAGGGGCAGCATCGACTGGCTGCTGAATGAGCTTGCAGGAATGGGCAGCGTTGCTGGTTTTCTGCGAGGCCTGTTTAAGGAAATTTGACAATACCGCGCTTGTTGGGACAAGGGTAGAGGGACGCTCGGCCCGGGGATCCGTCAGCGTCAGGAAAGTCGGAGGGAGTTAAACTCGAGGTGGGCAGCAGCCCTCGGTGAGCTGCTGGGCTCAGTCGGCTGATGCTTGCGGTCGCCCTTGAGCGAAACCCTTCAACTGGACTCGGGCTCTGGGGGTATGCCCCGCCTCAAGGGACCAGCAGGCTGACGGGTTGTCGTGAGCCGGTGCTCACACCAAGGATCCTGGGACTGTCAGGGACCGAAGCCCAGAACAGCCTCAAACTGGAGGGCGAACAACGGAAGCTCGGATCGTCGGCGGTTCGGCCCAACGTGGTCGAAGACTGTTCGGAGAATCAATTCGATTGACCTTCTCTCAAAAGCTGTTCCAAAGCTTGCCTGAGGGGCCGCGCCTTGGCAGGATCGACCATATGAATGTAGAGGATTTTACCCCATAAATGAGGCACAAAGTTGGGAATCCCCTCGCGGTTTTGGCTCTCCAGGCCGGTTCGCCGAGCGTTGTGAAGAATCGCCCGCAGACGACGGAGTTCCTTTCGCCCGACGCTTAACTTCTCGTTGACGGTCAGACCGGTGACTTCCTGTTGACCACCGCAGCGCATGACCCGCGTTTTCTCCTCGTTGACTTGGAATCCCTCATCGGCGACGACCGAGCGGGCACTTTTGAGAAGCCGACCGACAGCGGCCCCATTGTGCCCAGAGAAGGTTAGATCGTCGGCATAGCGGGTGTAGTGAAACTCGTGCTTGGCGGCCAAACCGCGGAGCCGGCGATCCAACCGGCGAGAGAGCAGATTGGTAATCGCTGGGCTGGTGCAGGCTCCTTGTGGTAAAACGCGATCACCTAGGGCCACAAAGTACACCCGGTTACGATGTTGGTTCTCCACGGCAACTCGCGGAGGTTCGGTCGTCAGCAACGCCAGGGTGATGGCGAGGTGTTCGCTGTAGCCGAACTTCTGAAAGAGTCCTTTGACTCGGCGAAAGCCAATGGAGGGGAAGAAATTTTGCAGGTCCATGTTGATGACAATGCGTTTGCCCACATGACCGGCAGCGTTGGTCACAATGGAGCGTCCGCGGACGAATCCATGAGCCTGGGGTTCTGGGGTGAGTTTTCGCAAGATGTTCTCAAGCACCCAAACTTGCGCATCGTCGAGTTTGGGGATCGGTGCTGAGATGCAACGAACGCCACCGGACTTCTTGGCGATGTCATACCGCCGGTAATGCACAACCGTTGTTGCACGACGATGATAGGTCAGCCAGCGGAGTTGAGAGAGGGGAATCGCCATGGCCGCCGCAAGTTCTTCGCTTCGGTGCAACACGGGAAGTCCCTGCTGAGTCAAGCGATCTGCATCACTGCGAGCGTTTTGCAGACCAGCGCTGAGACCGTCTCCGGCATGGACCACCGTTTGCTGGCGATATTGTTGGTAGGCTTCTCGACGCTGTTGAAGTTGCTTTTCACATTCGGCCTTGGCGGCAGCTCGGCGGAGCTTGCTCTCCTCCCAACGACGTATCCGCTCAGCGGCCAAGGCCTTCTCTGGATCTTGGAGGGCTGCATGCTGCTTGCGAAGTTGCTTGATCTCCTCTTCGATGGCCGCCCGTTCTGCGCGTTCCTCCGGCGGATCCTCTGGAAGGTCTTCACCGTCAGCCCAGAACCCTAACGATCTCATCCGCTCCAGGATGAAGTGATCATCGTTCCGCAACATAATTTGGCGGAAGAGTTCGGCCTTTTCGTCATCAGCCACCGACTCATCTCCCGAAAACTCTGACAAGAATCCTAAAAAGGAGAAAAGAGAAAAAACCGTTGGCAGCGAAACGGAGGGGGTTACGAACGTTCACAGGACAGGGACAGTCAACTGAAGCGACCGGATATCTATCCACAGCCGGCGCAGGCCGTCAGGCCCGAACCCAGCGGCCGGTAGGGATAGCTGTCCGGTCGCGGGTGTCGACTGAACCTGTGATGTCCCTTCCAGGGATATTGTGAGACACGGATGCGACGCCCGGCGGAACGCCAGGCCAGTTGCTAATCCCCCTCAGTTTCCTCTGCCAACGGTTGAGTTGCCACATACAGAGTGAATCCTTTCTCAAGAGCTGGAATCCCGCTGGTGAAGTGATCCTGCCGGTGAGCTGATCCTACTCCTTGGTCGGTTGTCTCTTTGTTTCTTTCTTCTGTAATCTCGATATTGAGTTGATTGCTTGTGCGTTGGGTCTTCCTGAGTGGATAGATGGGAGGTTCCTGAGAACGAGGAGTGACCGCGACTTACGAACATCCTCAAGACGTGAGCGGTCCACTGGAGTGGCCGGCCACCCCTAGGTAGCCGGCGCAGGCCGTCAGGCCTGAACCCAGCAGCCGGTTCACCTAGGGGTGGCCGGCCATGGGTGGCGACCGCGCTCGTGATCCCAGAGTGGAACACTTCGGCCAATCTGGCGGAGCACCAGACACACTGCTAATTCCGATCACTCCCCGTTCTCAGGAACCTCCCGAATTTGATCTCACTCTCGCTGATGGTGTTCTTTTGGTTGACGAACTTCTGCTTGTCGTGACAAAGGAATGCGAGTGAGGTGGTTACCAACATCCTCAGGATCTTATTCTCCTCTACCTCGAAACGGATTCCTTTCAAGTTGATTGACTTTCTTGTTCGATGCGAGCGATGTGTGCTAAACGTAAGGCAAGCATGTGCTCACAGGGGCCTTTTGTCAGTTTGTGGCTCTTGAAATGCTGACAAGTGCAAGTTGCCTCTATGATTTTGCTGTCTTGGTCAACATGCAAGAGCGGACGGACACGCTTGTCATCGGTCCCCTTGACGCTGCCGGAAAACTTCCAGCCAGTGGAGACCGGCCGACGGGCGATCAGCAGAGCGTTGCCGCTTTGAAAGATCGTTCTGGCGGTTTTTGCCGCCGGTGTGTCGTCCTCGCCAGCTGAAACTAACCGGGCTGCGTCTTTCTCGGTCAACGGACTTAAGAACAGATCGCGGTGCCGAAAATTCCCTGTGACCAGGTCAATCATCGCCTTGCCAGCTTGGCAAAGGTGGCTGACGGCGGTGCGGCAGGTTTCTTCGGCCAAACCAGTGTCCTGAGCCAAATCCGCAGCCGATCCGACTCGCCGTGTCTGCAGTTTTTGGTAGGCCTGGATGATCTGGGCCGCGGAGATCGACGACCGACGTGTCAAGACATCAAAGCCAGCAGTCCCCCCTTCAGTCCAGTCGTTGTCCGTCCATCCAGACAGGCCCAAAGTGAACGTGAGGGAATCCAACTGCAAGACATAGAAACTTGGTAAACCATAACCTGCCAGAAACACATCTACCCAGCGGCAAAGCGGCAGGAGACGCCCCAAAACCTTCAGCCGATCGCGACCCCAAGTCCGAATCGGTTGGCTCAGCGTAGCCTGAGACCTCCATGGGCTTGTGCCATCAATAGCTGTGTTCCAAGGTTCGATCACTACTCGAGGCCGTTGCCCTTCTTGCAGTTCCCAACGCAACGAACGGGGGCTTTTTTTGGCTTTCTTTTGACAAAGTAGCCGAATGATATTATACAAATCCACCGGGGCCAAACGCACATGAGTCAGCGAGAGTGACATCATCGTGTGGACCTGCAAAAAGCCGCGGACCCAACTCTCAGGCAGGTCAATCTTCTTCTCACGGTGCAGGTGATCCCCGACAGGGCCATCGGTGAAGGTCGCCAAACCAAAACCCTGCGGATCGAGAGTGAATTCCGTTTGCCGGTAGCTTCTCATGCGTTCCAGATCACGGTGCAACCCGATGCTGAAATCGATGTTGGTCGTCCCGCATTCCATCTCACGGATCTCTGCAAACTCCCCGGCGCCCACAGCTACCCGGGCATAGGTGCTCTCATCACGAGAGAACGCCTCAAAGGACAGCTCGTCGGGATGAACGGTGATGACCGGATCCAGGAGCAAATTGATTTCGTACTCGTCTCGATAGGCCTGCTCAAAGTAGTTTCGTCGGGCGTTGTAAAACGGCTTGCGTCGTTGGTGTCGGGCGGCATCCAGTTCGCTGAGGCGAAGCTCCAAGCGTTCCATTTGTTTGAGGACGTCCGAATCCTTCAGTCCTAGGGTGGAAAGGAACTTCCGGTCTTGTTCCTCCAGCCAAGCGCGAAATTCTAAGCGATCTCGGGGACGATATTTTTGGTCACTGACAACAACATGGTACAGTGCAGCCAGCGCCTCTCGCAGAGGTAAGGGGTTTGCCAGAACTCCTCGAAAATACGTTGCCTCGCGGAGTTGGTTGGTGGCGAAGCGCAAACTGGTGTCCTGAAGCCCCCGGGACACCCCGCTTCGCCCAGCGTATTTGGTGTGCAGGATCAAAACGGTATGTCCTCCTCAAGAGACGGTGTCCGGGTCCTTTCAAGCAACAGGCTGATTCCCGTCCCGGCCTTCTCTCTCAGGTTCGGGTAAGCCAACTGCAACCGTGCTAAACCAGCCAAAGCGCGTTCGCTGTCGGTCAGAGTCCGCGATCGCACCACGTCGGCAAGAATCCTCGCGGCCACCAGAGCTTGACTTTCCGCAGCCAGGCCTCGCTGAATGAGAAACTCAATGATGCGTCGCTTGACCACCCTGCGAGGCCAAAGATCAAAAATCGCTCGGCGAAAAAATGATTCCAGCTCAGCCAAGTCAGCCTCTTGGGAAAGATGAATTGAGGCCAAGTCCAACACGAACTCCCGTAGGGCCGGCTGAGGGTGCTCTGTCAATCGCATTGCCAAGTCGGCTAAATTGAGCCCATGCGGATATCCCTGGACTAGCTCCCTTCCAAAGTGTTGCACATCTGCATAGTTGGAGTCTAGCAAGCCCAGATAGAACTCCACCCCCACGGCCGACCAGTCCAGCACCGATTCCAATAGCTCGAGGGCAACCTGACGTGTCTCCGGCCATTCGCTGTCGGTCAGGGCAAACAGCAACGAGGGGTCTGCCGCAAAATCGTGGGCAAACTCTTGGGCAGCTCCCCGGAGCAGGGCGTAGGCGGATCTCCGCACAGCAGCAACTGCGTGGTTGGCGAGGATCTCCAATCGCTCGTGGCCCAGTTCAAGGGCCAAACTCGGCTGGGAGGCAAGAATCGCCGCAGCCACACTCTGGCCAGCCGGGCTGCCTTCGGTGATCATCCTCCAGGCATCTTGCCAGAAGAGGATCTCACGGAGTTCGGCCAGAAGCTCCGTGCGAACAATGCGTGCTAATCCGTCGATGTTCTCCGTGGCCGACTCCCGCAACAACTTGATCGCTGACTGGACGAACTCTCTGCGAAAGTTGGCATGCTCTTGCGTTGAGATCCCTTCGCCTGGGTAACGTAGAGCAGCAACCATCAACTCATTGGCCAGTGCTTGCGTTTGGCCATCAGGAGATGTGAGGTACCGAGTCGCTCGCTGGGAATCTCGTGTCCACAAGGCGACGCAGCGACGTAGCCACTGACGCCCGACTTCCACAACTTGAGGCCGGGTGTCTTGGATCAGTAAGTCCAAAAGCTGCCAATCCGGCGATTGTGGATCAAACCGCCTGGTCAGCTCCCGGAGAGAAAGCCACATCGTGTCAGGCCAGGGGGCCGCCAACATGGAAGCCAACTGAGAAGCTGTCGCCTGACGGATCACCTCAGGGTGCCGTGAGGTCACCGCCGAGCAGGCAAACTGCTGAACCTCCTGCAACGGCGATTCGGCCAGCAGCGTTAAGTAGGCAGTCGGCTCCTCATCCCACAATTCGGGGAAGGATTCCTCACGCGTTCCGAGGCCCACGGTCTCGGAGGCCCCAGGACGATAACGATGCACCAGACGTCGGCGGTCCAAAACAAACCGCTGTGATTTTCCGTAAAGAATCCGGTTGAGCAAGTAACAGTAAGCAAATCGCCCACGACGACCCCGAGGCTGTTGGACGTCCTCGGCTGTGTAGGGAATCAGAAAGGCAGCAGCGGCATGGGCGTATTGATGGGGGCGATGACAGGCCAGACGACGGAGGTAACGCCAACCTGATCGCCGCAAATAAAGTTGAGTGCGACGATTGAAGATGGACGTGAGGCGAACTTGCCCGTCGTAGCCACTCTTGACGGATTCGGCAATGCCGGAGTGAGCCTGTCCACGAACCTCAATCAAATGAATCAGGCAGCCCAGGGTGACCCAGTCATGCCGCAGTTGAGCACGCTTGAGAATACTTTTGGCGTACCGCCACAGAAATGCCTGAGGGAGGAATTTTTCCGCCAGGGATTGCCGCACACTTTCGACACACTCAGGGAGACCCAGTTCATAGAGTAAATCGAGATTGAGGCCTTGCCGTTTGTGTTCCACTTGCGCAAGCGATTGGAGGATCTGCTCAGGTGTCGGATGTTGTGACTGCAGTGCTTGTTGCAGGAGCGGGTCGAGTTGTTGCCGTGTTCGTGCCAAGGCTTCGCTGAGCCCTGCCGAGTCACCCAGTTTCCTGAGCGCTTCGACCGCAGAGCGTCTGCGGGAGAGCAGCTTTCGCTCTGCCAAGCTACGCAGAGCCTGCACCGCTTGCGGGTCCCCGATCTCCCCGAGGGCATCGACAACGGAGCAGACCTCATCAACAGCGTTCTGCAACAGCGTCAACAGCGGGGCAACAGCTTCACGAGCCCTTCGCCAGCCCAACAACAGGGCAGCCCGGCTGCGAACGGCAGCATTGCCCGATGCCAATTTCGTCAAGAGGTCACCAAGACCAGCCGCTTGAAACCCCTCCTGGTGAAGTCCTGCAGCGAACTCGGCAAAATGACCTTCGAGATCTGCTTCAGACACAGGCCCAAAGGTTGTGCCGGCTTGAAGTTGCTTTCCAGAGACCCCCCGAGCAACGCGAATGACGTACCCACCGCTGTGAGCCGGCTCTGCCGAGATGACCGCCAGACGGTCAGGGCCGGTGGGTCGATAGAGGCGGACGGGTTGAGGGACGCTCATGGAAAAAACAAGCCAAAGGGGAAAAGAGACTGTGTTAGTTTGGTTGATGTTGCTGGAGTTGATATGAGTTTCGATGATTGAGTGTTTTTATTGGTAAGATCCAAGCAAGATGGCTCATTTGTTGTGAGTGAGTTATGGATTATGGTGATAAGATGTGTGAAGTGATTGGGGAGTTTGTTGGGAAAGAAGTATGGTTTGTTCAATGTGACAGGATGGACAACGGTAGGCAACTGTCAGTGGTTCAAACGTTCAGAGATTTTTCGCATCCGGGCTTCCGTCAGCGGGAAAAACCTTCTCTCGAACCTCGACTGACTTCATCCCGGACAACAAAGCTCAGGCGAGATCAACTCAACGGCCACAAAAGCCCTCCATCTCCTGAGCATCAGATTGAGCCTCAGATTGAGCCTCAGAGAAGTCTTCAACACACACCAACCGTCTGCCCTGCAGTTTGTAAGAGAGGTCGCCAGAGATCGACCGGGAGCCCGGCTTGCCGGAGGTGACACGTCAACGCAGTCGAGGACTTTGCAGGGAATCCAGAAAGACGACCAGGCACAGGACCAATCCAAACGTCTCATCCAAGTTTGTCGATTGCCGCCTGAGAAAGGTTCCCAAGGAAACGCCGACTCACTTGTTGGTCTTCGATGAAGTGCCAGTGCCTGCATCGCCACAAATGTTGCCGGCCTGAAGACCAGCAAACCAACTGCAGGAAAGTCTTGAAGGCCCAAGGAGCTTTCAAAGAGTTGACATCAACTGAAGGTTTCAATATCTCCTGAGATCAGCACGTTCTGAGATCAGCACGTTCTGAGATCAGCACGTCCTGACATCAGCAGGTTCTGACCTCATTGTCTGCTGAGATCATTTGGTCTTGACATCAACGTTGAAGGTCTTGGACCCTTCATCGGGTTTGACCTCCAGGGCAAGATCAGGATGGGTGCCGTTGGCATAAGCGGGGGGAACCAAGCTCGCCGGTTGTTGGCCGGCGTTGGACTGCTCCATGGTGAACTCACCTTGGGAGCACTCGATCTTCACCTTGTACGATCCCGGCACCAGACCATCCCCTTCGTTAAAGCTGCTGGCAGAATAGTTGCCATTCCCGTCGAACTTGGCATACGCACCACGACGAGGGAAGCCCTCGGCAGGCTCGACAGGGTTGAAGTAGATGGTTCCGTCCTTTGGGGGCGGCCCACCATCGAAGGTGATCGTTCCTGAAACCGGAATACGGGTCGGTCGACCGTCGCTACAGCCAACCAGTGAGAGGAATCCGAGACCCAACACGAGTCCCCACAACCGGAAGCCGCCGGCTGATGAGAGCCCAAGGGATATCCACGCATTTTTAGGAAGCTGAGTCATGACGATTTTTGCAATGGCATTACGAGAGAACATCATGTGAATCAAACAACAGAAACGACCCCACGGAATTTCAAAAAGTTCTTGGCTCCTCCGGCACAGCGGAAAGGCCCCTGATCAACGCCTTGCAGATCAACGCCTTGCAGATCAACGCCTTGCGGATCAATGGCGATTCCGGCGGTTCGCACAGGTTGGACGAGCAAGAATTCTTCTCAACAGCAGTCACAGCTGGCGGGGGGAGAAATTCTGCTGGCGGGAAACGGCCAAGAGAACCCCCGGGAAAAGGCTGCAACAACAGCTCCCCAAATCTGCTGAACTTTCATGTGGGATGAGCGGTTGAGCCTTGGAGTTCCTGGAAGCTAGCCACCGAGCTTTGCCAGACTAATTGGGCAGACCGACAACTTCTCCACCGGCACGAGTTCCCAAAGCGGCGTAAATCTGGTGGTCGATGGAATCGCCAATGAAATGGGTGCTGCCATCGGCCATGGCGAAATTGGCCCCGCCGGTATGCTCGCTCTTAAAACCACTGGTGATCGCCCAGAGCCTTGCGGTGTGTCCGCCATGCTGACCACCATCGTCTTCCAGAATGTTGATGGGGACAGTTTGCCCTGAGACTGGAAAGTTGGGGCAAAACGCCCCGTTCCACACATAGTCCTCCGGAAGAGTCTCTCCTAAGAGGAATGTATTGGTCGTTCCGTCTCGAACCTGCGCGACCCGGATCGACTTGGTATTGCGACCAATGATCCCTGAGTGGGACCCATCGGGAATCCCCAAGCTGCTGTTGCCATGGGTCCCAAAGTTCCAACCCTGGCAGCACCAATTCTGCGGAGAAGGCGTCGAATCAGGACACAGCGGACAAGCATCCGGATGAGTCGGACCCATACTCGCTGGGTACCACAGCCCCATCGACCTCACCGGGTTATTATGCACTCCTGAGCCGCCTGAATCTCCTCTCCCCTCCATGATAGGGTCCCCAGCCCGCTCACCACTAGGGCAAATGAATGTGGGGACGATCGAGAGGACGGCTTGTTCGTTGTTGGCATGTGCTAAGGTGAGCCTGAAGTCAAACAGGTCGTAGACGGCCTGCTGCTCGATGTACGGGAGAATGAATGCACACCAAGTCCCCCCTGTTGTCCGAGCATAAGGAGTCCCGTAGGGAAATTTCTGTTGGTTGGTCTCGTAGTTCAGGACCGCCAACGAAAGTTGCTTGAGGTTGTTGGCACACTGCATCCGCCGAGCAGCAGCGCGGATCTGCTGCACTGCCGGTAAGAGCAGGCTCATCAAGATCCCAATGATTGTGATGACCACCAGCAGCTCAACCAACGTAAATCCTCGCAGCCTGCCAGCAACACCATGCAGGCCAGAACCCGTTTTATCATGACCCCTCGAAGCCAATATTGGCCGGGTCGCTAATCGAGAAGTGCTCACCAAATTGCTCTTCTGAGATGATGGGGCCAACAGGAGGTTGGAAACGGGATAATTCTTGGCCTGGGACGTGATTGCCTTGCCAGTCTTTGACCACCCGGTATCCTAGCAAACTTCTGGTGAGTCAGAAAGCAATGCCCCCTTGGGGGCGTGAGCGGGGTCCTTTCTGGGGGATTCTGAAGAAAGGAACTCAATCGGGGCAGGACTTGCTCTTGCAGGAATCGCTCTCCCAAGGCCGGAACTCTCAAGACCGGAACTCTCAAGACCGGAACTCTCAAGACCGGAACTCTCAAGGCCGGAACTCTCAAGGCCGGAACTCTCAAGGGGGTTAAGCCAAGAGTTTTTCCACAGGATGATGGTCCTCGACGCCAGTGAGGCGAACATCCAGCCCGCGGAAACGGAAGCTCAACTGGCGATGGTCAAGACCGAGGCAGTGCAAGATCGTTGCCTGCAGATCGTGGACATGAATGGGATCCTCGACAACGTGGAACCCCAATTCATCGGTGCGGCCTAGGGTGATGCCTGATTTGATGCCCCCTCCGGCCAGCCACATCGTAAATGCTTGAGGGTGATGGTCTCGACCAAGGCTCCGGCCGAGAGCCGCGCTGGCCTCGACCATCGGCGTGCGTCCAAACTCACCGCCCCAGACCACTAAGGTATCTTCCAGAAGTCCACGTTGTTTCAGGTCCTGAATTAAGGCCGCACAAGCTTGGTCGGTCGCTCGGCACTGCGATTTGACCCCCCGAGCGACCTGACTATGGTGGTCCCACCCCGAGTGATAGACCTGAATGAAGCGGACTCCTCGTTCGGCCAAACGGCGTGCCAACAGGCAATTGTTGGCAAATGATGCCCCGGAGCCCCCTGGTTTTGCACCGTAGAGCTTGAGCGTCGACTGGCTCTCCCGGCCAAGATCCACCAGCTCGGGGGCACGCATCTGCATCCGAAAGGCCATCTCGTAAGCCTCAATTCTGGTGGCAATCTCCGGATCGCCGACCACATCGAGCTGCCGTTGATTGAGACGCCGAATCAAGTCCAGGGACTCTCGCTGCGCTCTGCGATCGTAACCTGAGGGATTTCCTAAGTGCAGAATTGGGTCGCCTTGGCTGCGAAAGGGAACACCCTGATGCACCGAGGGAAGAAATCCTGAGCTCCACATCGCCGCACCGCCGCTGAGGCTGCCGCCGCTTTTGAGCACCACAAACGACGGCAGGTCGTTGGCCTCGCTGCCAAGTCCGTAACTGAGCCAGGAACCCATACTTGGACGCCCTGGCAGACCGCTGCCTGTATTGACCAACAACTGAGCGGGAGCGTGATTGAACAAATCCGTGTGCATCGAGCGGACAATGGCCAGCTCGTCAACCACCCGCCCAAGGTGCGGCAGCACCTCCGAAAGCTCAGCCCCAGATTGCCCATGCCTGGCAAAGCGAAATTGCGGGCCCAACACCGCCGCGTCGGGCTGGATAAAAGCATAACGCTGGCCCTGGATCACCGAGGGAGGAAGCGGCTTGCCCTCCAGCTCGGACAACTTCGGCTTGGGATCAAACAGCTCCAGCTGGCTGGGGGCCCCTGCCATAAATAAATAAATCACCCGTTTGGCAGTCGCTGCAAAATGCGGCTCTTTGGCCGCCAAAGGACGCCCTCGCTTTCTGGCATCCTGATCCCTCTCGCCCAGACCAGTTTCAGCTTGACCTGTCCCAGCGAGACCAGTTTCAGCTTGACCGGTTTTCTCTAGGCCGGCCTTGGCCAAGAGTGAGGCCAGAGCAATCTTTCCCAACCCCACACCGCAGTCGCCAAAGAAGTGTCTGCGAGTTCGTTGTATGGTCATAGCTTCGGCCGTTTCCGATTTGTCTGTCAGATCGTCTCGGTAATGATCAAAAACTCGTAAGCCTTGGACAAGAACAACCCCTGCCGACCTCGACTGTGCCAGATTGTGGCAGCGGCCCAACCTGTGAGGCCCTCAGCAGGTCGATACAACAACATTTCCGTGGGCCGTGCTAAAAATGGTTCATTCCAAGTAATGCCACGTTGCCGTGCTCACTGCTTGGTGATCACCTCATCCAGGTTCATCAACGCCCGAGCCGTCATCACCCAGGAAGCCATGGTGATCAGTTCTGACCGAGGCCGATCCGCCTTGGAGGCTTTTTGGCCCAAGATTTTTGAGAAGTCGATTTCACCAGCGGCTAGCCGTTTCCTTTGGGACTTCTGAAAGTTGACAATCGCGGCAAGCTCATCGTCCGTCGGAGGCCGAGTGAGCAGCCTGCCGAAGAGCAGTCGGCCTCTGCTGGCAGAGTCGGTTTCCTGCCCGAAGCAGGACTTCCCCAACGCTTGGGCCATCTCCAAAAACATCTCATCGTTCAAGAGAGTCAAGGCCTGGAGGGGGGTATTGCTGCGATTGCGACGAGCGATGCAATTCTCTCCGGTCGGACCGTCGAATACCGTTGAGGCGGCAAACGGCGCGGTTCGCTTGCGGAATGTGTACAACGAACGACGGTAGCGGTTCTCGCCCGAAGCGATAGGCCAACGGGCGTTGCCCCAGGCCAAGGCAGTCACACTTGCTGGCTGAGGCGGATAGACACTTGGTCCGTACATCTTCGAGGAGAGCAAGCCGCTGGCGGCAAGCATGATGTCCCGGACCATCTCTGCCTCCACACGAACACGCGGGCCTCGGGCCAGGAATCGATTGCCCGGATCACGGTGAAGTAATTCTGCTTTGAGATGGGAGCTCTGCCGGTATGTCGCACTGGTGACAATCAGACGATGCAGCCGCTTCAGAGACCAGCCCTGATCCATGAACTCACAGGCCAACCAGTCCAGCAATTCTGGATGGCTGGGCGGATCGGATTGTGTGCCAAAATCGCCGCTGGTCCGCATCAGCCCAGCCCCAAAAAACGCCCTCCAGGCGCGGTTGACCGTCACCCGAGCCACCAACGGATTGTCCCGGCTGGCCAGCCAACGAGCAAGTTCCAAACGGTTACTCACCGGGCGTTCAGTCAAGGAGGCAACGACCGCAGGGATCCCGGGGATGACTTTTTCACGAGGACTTAAGTATTCACCACGATGATGCCGGAACGTCTGACGAGGGTGATCGGTCGGACGCTCCTGCAGAATCAGCGTCCTTGGCAAAGACGGAAGCTGTTTTCGCAAACGCTCGATCCGCCCCCGAGCGGAGGCCAGCTGGGGGGTCACCGACAAGAAGTAGCTTTTCAGCTGGGGTTGTTGCTCATCGCTCCCCAGTTGCCGGTCGTTGGTCAGCAGTTGCTCGATGGTCACCGGCAACTTGCTGGCTTGAGGCGACTTCTGATCCGGCGCTGAAGTTTCCCTGCAGGTTGCCCAAAATCGAAAACGGCCCAAACTGGCGGCAAAGTGCCGCTCAAAGAGCAACTTCACCTCCAGTTCCTTGGCCTCCAGCGGCCCGGCGAGATTGAGCACCAACTGATGGGCTTGGCCTTCACCTCCAGAGGTCGACCAGCCGGTGGATCCCCGGCCATCGATCACATTCGTGGCTTTGGCGTTTCCGCTGCCGATACTGATTTTGCCATAACTATGAGAGGCTGTGGCAAACTTGACGGGTTGACCGTTGGCCCATGCGGTGACCTCGCTGAGAAAGAAGTCCCCTTGGCGACCTTCATAATAGGCTCGTCCTGGCCCCCCCGCGGGGAGACGGTCATCAGGCAGCACCTCCAGTCGCAAGGCGATCAGTGGGCCTGGGAGGTCTTCCAGGGGAAATCGCAACGTATAGAGGTCGCGTTTGGTGATATCCCCGCTTGAGAAAACCGAGCCGTCAGCCAACAGCTCCAAGCGAGGGAGATTGGATGACAACTCGTTGGGCCGGAGAACGGTCCAGCTGACCGCTTGAGCCTTCACGGTTTCGACCCAATCCTCAAAATGGCGCTGCAGATTGCGGGCTCGACGTTGTTTGGGATCCCCTGGCCCGTCGTCCGGAGGAAACTCCCCTGGCAAGGCAGCTTCCATTCGAGCGATTCGTTGCTGCAAGCTTTGGCGTGTGGCCAGAACCTTCTCATCGGCAACGGGCAGATCCGGTTCATCGGCGTTATTTAATAATGCCAGAAACTGATAGTATTCCGTATGTGAGATCGGATCATACTTGTGAGAATGACATTGGGCACAACCAACGCTTAGCCCCAGCCAGACTGTGCCAGTTGTCGCCACACGATCGACCATGGAATAAAAGCGATACTCCAAGGGATCGATCCCACCCTCCTCGTTGAGCATCGTGTTGCGGTGAAATCCTGTGGCAACCTTCTGAGAGTTCGTCGCCTCAGGCAACATGTCGCCGGCAAGTTGCTCTGTGGTAAACTGATCGAAGGGCATGTCGTTGTTCAGCGCCTTGATCACCCAGTCACGAAAGGGCCAAATCGAACGCGGACGGTCCTTCTCATAGCCGTTGGTGTCGGCATACCGAGCCAAGTCCAACCACGGCGTCGCCCAGCGTTCTCCATAGTGAGGACTCTGCAGAAGCCGATCAACCATCCGCTGGTAGGCCTGAGGATGGGGATCCTGCACAAAGGCCTCAGCTTGCTGCGGCGTCGGCGGCAGACCAATCAGATCCAAATAGAGCCGACGCACAAGGGTGTAGCGATCCGCCTCGGGAGAGGGGCTCAGACCTTGCTCCTGCAAGCGAGCTAGGACAAAGCGGTCGATGGGATTGTGTGGCCAAGGGGTGTTCTGGACTTGGGGAACTGGTGGTCGAACTGGGGGGACGAAAGCCCAGTGTTGTTGGGAGGACGCCCCGGCGGCGACCCAGCGGCTCAGCAGCGACTTCTGCTCTGGGGTCAGAGACTCCCCAGATTCGCTCGGAGGCATCCGCAGGTGTTGGTCCTTCGAGTAGATCCGCCTGATCAACTCGCTCTGGTCCGGCCGGCCGGGCACAATCACCGTCGGTGGCAAACCCTCTGGCAAGTCATCCAGGCGTAAGTCCGCCTCCCGAGCTTGTTCGTCGGGACCGTGACAAGCAAAACACTTGGCTGCCAAAATCGGACGGATGTCACGATTAAACGATGGACTTGGTTCCTTGCCACTGGCCACAAGGACCATGAGCCCCGTACCCAGCACCACCAGTCCCGTTGAAATGCAAGATGGAATGTTCATGCCAACATCCTATCAGCCAACTCCGATCAGTGCAGCCGACCGGACAGCAACCACCACGTCCAGTTCTGGGGGCTGGTCGAGGGTGGGGATCGTTCGCTACCATACCCTCGCAACGAGCGGGAGAACGGCCCGATCGACCTTTCGCTCAGCGGAAAACCACCAGACTTGAAAAAACCCGGATCTGAAAGTCTTGAAAGTTGAAAAACTTGGGGCCTGAAAAACCTGGGCTCCTAAAAACCGCTGTTGTTGCTCGGGCACTTTCCCAAACGCGTGTGCTCAAAACTCACTTGCTCGAAAATTCTTACACTCAGGAGACTCAGATGGCCTCACGGGCACCATCTCCAGCATCCTTTGCCCTGCTTGCTGTAACTTTTCTGAACATCTTTATTCTTGGCGAAGTCAGTTTTGCCCAGAAAGAAATTCAGGCCGAGCGGCCGTGGATCACGTTGTTTGATGGCCAATCGCTTGCTGGATGGAAGGCAAGCGAAAACACCAAGAGCTGGCGTGTTGAGGATGGTGCGTTGGTGGCCGATGGACCACGGAGCCATCTCTTTTATGTCGGCGCCGAGAAGCCCTTCAAGGATTTCGAATTCCAGGCTGAGGTGAAGACCACACCAGGCAGCAACGCTGGGATCTACTTTCACACCAAGTACCAACAGACAGGTTGGCCGAAGTTTGGCTACGAAGCCCAGGTGAATAACACTCATCGCGACCCCAAAAAGACCGGCAGTCTTTACGCGGTGAAAAACGTCCTGCAGGCTCCTGCTCAAGACAATGAGTGGTTCGCGATGACTATCAAGGTTCAGGGCCGGCAGATTACCATCCAGGTCGACGGTAAGACCGTGGTCGATTACACCGAACCAGAGGGCAAAAAAGCAGGGAAGGATTTTACTCGAGTGTTGGATGAAGGAACCTTTGGCCTGCAAGCTCACGACCCCAAAAGCAAAGTCTACTTCCGCAACCTCAGAGTCCGCCGCCTGAACTAAGCAGCAAAACCGCTTGCAGAAACGCACACGCAGAAACGCTCACGCAGAAACGCTCACGCAGAAACACTCACGCAGAAACGCTCCGAGCAAACGCACTCTCTGAGGGTTGTTGCAGGGGATTCGCTTACCACTGAGCCTTTGAGAAGTCTTCGACCCAGGGCGACCGACTGCCCCGATTGCCGGACGAAACGCCCCGCTTGGTCGAAAACTTTTCAGGGAATCTGTCAGCTTTCTCGGGAGCACTTCTCAACAGACTTTCTTGGAAGGCGGTCATAAGGGTTTGTTTGTAATCTGGCTGTGGAGGATCTGGCCGCGGCAGACTATGGCAGCAGCAGGCGTTGGCCGCGAAGGATCTGAGCCTGGGGACTTGGAATCCTCGAAGATTGCTGCCCTCAGGCTGGGGGACGAGCGATCAGGCGTGCAATTGGCATGACAGAGTTTATTCTCGCCAGCACCTCGATCTACCGCCGGGCGTTGCTGGAACGTTTGGGGATTCCGTTTCGCAGCGTCGCTCCTGGCGTTGATGAGGAGACTGCGGTCCCTTGGGACTGCGATCCTGCTCAGCGGGTGCGGCAGCTGGCCATCGCCAAAGCTCAGGCTGTAGCCGTGGAGCATCCTGAGGCATTTGTTTTGGGCAGTGACCAAGTGGCTTTGCATCGAGGGCATACCTTTGGCAAGCCGGGCTCACACGAACATGCCATCGAGCAGCTCACCTTCCTCAGCGGAGGGGAGCACCAACTGGTCACCGCTGTGGCTCTGTCCCATCGAGGCAACATCTCCACTGAAATGGATGTGGCAACTTTGCGGATGAGGGCTCTCTCTAACGAGGAGATCCGCGAGTACGTTCAGGCCGAAAACCCCATCGACTGTGCAGGCAGTTACAAACTCGAATCCTTGGGGATCAGCCTGTTTCATTCGATCAACTCCAACGATCCGACCGGAATGATCGGCTTGCCCCTGATCGTCGTTTGCCGGTTGCTCCGCAACGCGGGCTTCCCCCTGCTCTAGAATGCAGCGGCCGCCGGGCAAGACAGCCGCAGAATCACCAGAACTTCCGGCGGCTCTTGGCTGGTCAAGAGGAGGTCCGAGGAATGTGGCCCCGCTACCAACTGGACCAGACCTACCAGTGGAACTACCAACATGCCCCCAGGGAACCCGACTGGCCGGTTGTACCAATTCCGCCGATGCCGCAGCCAACGGATCTCGGCTTCCCCAACCGCCAAAGATGGACTTTCTGCGGTCGGCCTGTGGGGTCCCCTCTGGGGATCGCCGCCGGACCATTGCTGAATGGACACTGGGTCCTTTACTACAGCCAACTGGGCTTTGAAGTACTGACCTATAAGACCGTTCGCAGCCAAGCCCGAGCCTGCTATCCGCTGCCGAATCTCGTCCCTGTCGACTCAACTCCCCTGACTCGCCCTTGCCTAGATGCCGATGATGCCCTAACAGCCATCGACGGTCCCTCCATCCAAAGCTGGGCAGTGTCCTTCGGAATGCCTTCAGCAACGCCCGACGCTTGGCGAGCCGATGTGCTCTGGACTCGTCGCCGGCTGGATCCAGCCCAACTCCTTTGCGTCTCGGTGGTGGGAACAACCCAACCTGGTTGGTCTCTGCAAGAATTGGCCAGCGACTATGCCTTGTGCGCTCAATGGGCTGTTCAGAGCGGGGCGGATGTGATTGAGGCCAATCTCTCCTGCCCCAACGTCAGCACGTGCGACGGCCAGCTTTTTCAGCAACCCTCCGCTGCGGCAACCGTCGCCGAGCGAGTACGGGAGGCCATCGGCGCAACTCCGCTGGTGTTAAAGATCGGCTTTTTGCAGGAGCCAAGACTCGCCGAGGCACTGCTGCAGGAGGTGGCTCGGTATGCTGATGCGGTCAACACCACCAACAGCATTGCTGCACGAGTCCGAGGGCAGGACGGGCAACCGCTCTTTGAGAATCAACCGCGGGGGATCTGTGGAGCGGCCAGCCGCCTGGGGGCAATCGGACAAGTCGCCCTCTGCCGAGAGATCATCCACCAGAGACGGTTGTCTCTCGATGTCATTGGCGTCGGCGGAGTCAGCTCAGCCGGCGACGTCCAAGCTCTGCTGGACGCCGGCGCGGAATCCGTGCAGATCGCCACCGCCGCGATGCTCGATCCCACAGTCAGCTTGGCCATTCGGCAGGAGCTAACCAACCCGCCTCGGCCGACCCCGGATGGTCTCATGGAACCTACCGACATTGGTCGGCCGCGGTGAGGATCAGTTTTTCTTAAAAGGCCATCATTGGACTTGGCAAACGATCACGCCCATCTCAGCCCAAGGGTCATCGCCAGCTAGATTGCCCGGCATTTCGCCGCAACGTCGTTAGCTAAGGCGAGCAGCACGTTTGTGTTGGGCGGTCGGTCCAACTCTTGGTGGATCGGCCGCGACGTTCTGCGAAAGCAACGCAAAAGGGGAGGCATCTGCTGCAGGCAATCTGCTCGGTGGCGTTCCCGACAGAAAATGCCGCAACGACGACATTCCCGATCAACCCTTCCAGATTCAAGCAACAACCTGGCTGGTCTCCCTTGCTGGCCAACGTCTTGCAACCTGTTTAGGGCATTGCCGCAGAGGGGGGTTCCCGACCGACATCCAGAGAAAAGCAAAAACCCTGCTGATCTCTGGTCATGTCCAGAAATGCTGGCGGCCCTCCAACACGCTTGGTCCAGCTGGTCGAGGCGCGAGCAGATCCCTTAGGTCTGGTTGAATTCGGGCCGCCGACGGCCGAGTTGACACTGCAGCCGCTGTACAATGGCGCTGTGCATCTGGCTGACGCGGCTTTCGGAGAGATCGAGGGTGGCCCCGATTTCCTTCATGGTGAGTTCTTCATAATAATAGAGGATAATGATGAGACGCTCGTTGCGGTTGAGTCCTTTGGTGACCAACCGCATGAGATCTTCTTTTTGGATCCTTCGGGTGGGATCCTCTCCTTTCTTATCTTCGAGGATGTCGATCTCACGAACGTCTTTGTAGCTATCAGTCTCATACCACTTTTTGTTGAGGCTGATCAGATTGACCGCGTTGGCCTCCTGCATCATCTTCTCGAGCTCGACGATGCTGATCTCAAAATGCTCAGCCAACTCTTGTTCAGTCGGATGACGCCCCAGACGGGCTTCGAGGGACTTGACGGCCTCGTTGAGCTTACTGGCCTTGCTGCGGACCAGTCGTGGGACCCAATCCATCGTCCGCAACTCATCGAGCATGGCCCCGCGAATTCGCGGCACGCAGTAGGTCTCGAACTTGACGCCGCGATCCATATCAAAGGCATCAATGGCATCCATCAGCCCAAACACGCCGGCGCTGATGAGATCGTCCAGTTCGACACCTTCGGGCAATCGCTGCCAAATTCGCTCGCCGTTGTACTTCACCAATGGGAGGTACTGCTCGACAAGGCGGTTACGAAGCTCCTGGTTGGACGGGTCGGCTTTGAAAGCACGCCACAACTCCTGGATATCCTCGGGAGCCACCTTGGTTGCCATGCATCCCTCCCTGGTTGATCTCTGGCCCCCGGCTCACCCTCGGGGACCGCAAACTCAACCCGAGCCGACCTCTCTGGCAGGCTCTGGTTGTGCGTGCGGCCTACGGACTTTCGCTGCTGCCAATCCCTACAGTGCGACTGTCCGCATGGGTTTTCGTGAAGCCGGTGGAAATGCCTAGTAAATGATGTTTTCTTAAACCGAAGAGCGGTCCGTGACCAAGCCCGACTGTTTTGATGATGAGATATCCGCCCGATTGATCGGTCGAAGCCGGATCGCAGGTTGAGCCAATCTTAACATTTCCTCAGCCGTCCAGCCAAAATCAAGCTCCCGCAATCGGAACAAGCCATCAAGCTTCGCAACAACTCTCTTTTGTTGGACCAGCCTGACGCTGTGGAAAGGCTCAGGCTGCCGAAAGGCTCACACGATCGAGTGCCAGACGCGATGGACCGGCTCTGCAGGGCCTGCTTGAGGAACTGGGCTTTGGCAACTGACCAACATGGGTTCCGGTGAGTTGTCAGAGCGTCTCCTGAGAAGCAGGGTTGACTGACTAGCTGGCAGTGCGATTGACATGCGGTTTCAGCCCGCGGTCGAACAATCGTGCAGCCAGCTGAGAGACCGCCTCGTTCAGCCTGACAGCGGTGTGCCGGAATGTCCCGCCTTCCTCCGGTTGCAGGCTCGCGCCAACTCCAGGATCAAACGGCAACACCAACGCAGGCCGGACAGCACGCCCGAGGAAGTGCCAGCAGCAAGCGGCAAGACGACTGGCCATCAGCTCGCCCTGGCTGGGGTTTCGCTTGGAGTCGTCGCGGTTGCCTGAGAGGGCTGGCTCGTCGGCTTGGTTGACCACCGCAGAAAACCGTGCCGGAGATCCCTCGGCTGCAAGCAGCTTCAAGGAGGCGTAAGTATCAAAAAGCGAGACGGTCTGCGGCCTGGTGACTGCCAAGACGGTGTCGCAGTTGGCCGCGGCTGAACGCGCGTTGGGATGAGACCCCTCACCCACATCCAGAATGACCGTTTCGACATACCGCCCGAGGTCCCGCAGGCCATCGAGCAAGGGGCTCCACTGGATTGGCTTTTGCAAGTCCTCGGCGGCGGAGACCACCCCGGGGATGATTTGCAAACCGCCAGGACCACGGCAGAGAACCTCATGCACTCCTCGACGCTGATGGAGGATATCCAGCACCGAATCCACCGGGTCACCCCGGCCTGGAGCCGACATCTCCGCAGAGCCCTCTTGAGTTGAGCCGGTTGCCTGGGCGGGCTCGGCCGGACTGAGGCCACAAAGGGCCGTCGCTCGAGATCGCTGGAAGTCGGCATCCACCAGCACGACTCGTTGGCCCAGTTCTGTGAGCGTCACCGCCAAATGAACCGCGACAGTTGTTGCCCCTACACCGCGTTGGCCACCGAAAACCGCCACCAGTTCTGGTTGAGGACCAGAACGCCGGGTGATCTCTGGCACAACCCAGAGTCCTGGTGATACCGAAGAGGCTGCTGCAGATCCGCCAGAGTCGCCATACATCGCTTATTCCTTGCAAGTCATCCTTCAACGCGACCGGCTTGGTGGTGGGTCAAAGCCATGGCTGAGCGAACGTTCGCCAAAGGGAGCAACTCCTTCAAGAGGAATCCGAGCAGGACCGGACAAGGCTCCCAAGGGTCGAGGCCACCCCGACTTCCTCCCCAAAAACTCACTTGAGGGCTGGAAAGTTCTTCGACGGCCTCCTGCCGAGCAAGAGAACCTGGATTCCGGCCAAGCGTCCGTTCTTGACGCGAGATCTTGGTCCGACCAAGCTCTCGGGAGGCCCTGCCTTCCCCCACAGCGCAAAGGCAGCGCCCTCGGTCGATCACTCCTTCCGAGCTCAGCCGACCACAGTCATTTGGTCCATAACTGCTGGCCCATAACTGCTGGTCCATAACTGCTGGTCCATAACTGCTGGTCCATCACTGCTGGTCCATAACTGCTGGTCCACGAATCAAATCATTGCTGCGTTGGTCTTTGCCACGTTGGTCTTTGCCACGTTGGTCTTTGCCACGTTGGTCTTTGCCAGGTCGGTCTGTGCTCAGGAGTCTTGGCGAGAGAGATTGTCGACGCCAGCCCTGTTGTTCCGCTTATGCTGCTGCCTTGAGGAACAGGTCTGCAGCAACGCTCGCAAGAACCTCCACCCGTGTATCACTGCTGACCTCCGCAGAACTGAGCACCGCCAGGTCAGGAAGACGAGCTGCGGTCAGTTGCCGAATCGAACGACGCAGGGTGGGGCTCACCAGCAAGACTTTGGGATGACCGGCGGCGGTCAACCGGTCGACCTCTCCAGCAATGGCCCGGCAAAGTTGGACTGCTTCGGCGGGGATCAAACCGCCAAAGGGGTCACTGGAACAGGTCGGCCAGGGGTCTCGAGCGGATGGGGAGGGCAGCTTGTCAGTTTGCAGCCGTGTCTGCAGGAGTTGTTCCAGTTGAGGCTCCAAGGTTGCCACCCAGAGGCGTTTGTTGCTGTCTCGATACCGGGCACAAAGCACAGGCGCCAGCCGGGCACGGACTTTCTCGGCCAACGCGTCAGCCGCCCAAAGCAATGCATGACAGGGCTGGCCGGGCTGGGTGAGGGTGGCTGCCTCAATGGCCTCCAATATCAGCAGCAGGTTCCGCACCGGCACACCTTCGCTGAGCAACCGCTGTAAGATGCACTGCAAGCGGCCGGGCGACAGCCCTCGGCTCATCAAGTCCTCAACCAATTGGGAACTGTGTTGCCTTGCGGTTTCCAACAGCTGTGCGGTCACCTCGCGGGAAAGTAACTCCGCAGCATGACGCCTTAAAACGTCCGTCAGATGCATGCTGAGCACCTCCGACGGGTCGATCACCTGATACAGCAACGCCTCAGCGCGGGTACGATCTTGCTGAGAAACCCAGACCGCCGGAAGCCCAAAGACAGGATCGGCCACATGCTCCCCTTCCAGAGGCCCCTCGGCACGACCCCAATCAACCGCTAACAACCTTACTGGGTTCAACGAGCTACGAGCTGCGCTGACTCCACCGATCTTGACCAGATACTCATGGCGGTCAAGGTGAATGTTGTCTCGAATCCGGACCTTCGGCAGCACAATGCCCAACTCACTGGCGACTTGGTGCCGAACGGCCTGCACACGCTGCAGCAGATCTCCTCCCCGACTGGAATCGGTCAGACGCAAGAGCCCCACACCCAGCTCCAAACCCCATGGCTCCACCGGGGCAAGCTCTTCCTGCAAGGTCGTTGGCTGCGGAAGCGTAGCCGATGGTCTGTCGGCTAGGGGGTTGGTGCGGAGTTTCCGACCGTTTACCTCCTGGCCGACTGGATTGTTTGCCTTTGAGGCTCCTGGAGCAACATCTCCCTCCTCACCGTTGGAGTTGCGGGCCAGAAACCAAGACGCACTCAAAGCGAGCAGTCCCAGCAAGATCAACGGCACCATCGGTAAATTGGTCAGCACTAACAGCAGCAGAAATCCACCGGTGATCGCCAGTGTCCGGGGATGGCCGAAGAGCTGCCGAGTTGTTTCGCTTGAGAGGTCTGTCTCGGTGCCAGAACGGGTCACCAGCATCCCAGCGGCTAGGGAGATCAACAAGGCGGGGACCTGAGTGACCAACCCATCTCCGATGGTCAGACGGGTGAACAGGCCCAAAGCCTCAGGCAACGTCATGCCCAGTTCGGAGACACCGATCAGCAACCCGCCGACAACATTGATGGCAGTGATGATCAGTCCAGCGATGGCGTCTCCGCGGACAAATTTGCTGGCCCCGTCCATCGAGGCGTAAAAGTCCGCCTGCTGGGCGACTTCCAGCCGGCGACTCTGAGCTTGGGCCTCGTCGATCAAACCGGCGTTGAGGTCGGCATCAACCGCCATCTGCCGGCCTGGTAACCCATCCAGAGCAAATCGTGCGGCCACCTCACTAATCCGGGTGGCTCCTTTGGTGATCACGACGAATTGAATGATGATCAAGATGGCAAAGAGGACAACGCCCAGCAGGAGTCGCTCTCCGGCAACGGATTGGCTGAATGCGCGAATGACCCCGCCGGCGGCATCCAAGCCCCAGATGTCGGCGTTGGTCAGAATCAGACGAGTGCTGGCGACATTAAGCACCAACCGAGCCAGGGTGGTCACCAACAACAACGTCGGAAAGACGCTAAACTGCAGAGGGCGACGCACCTGCACGGCGGTCAACAGCATCACCACCGCCAGGGCGATGTTGGCCACCAACAAGGTATCCAAGCACAGCGGCGGCAACGGAATCAACAAAACCAACAAACCAGCAATCAAGGCCACCGACAAGGCCGAGCCAGTCACCGGTCTTCCTTGACCATCAGAGCCTTGCACAAGTGGTTCGTTTGGCACTGCCAGCATTCCCCATCTTCCTGATCCAGCACTCCCCGCTCCAGTCGACTCTTTTCACCCCTGGGGACTTCCGCTGAGGGAGTTTGCCGGCTGTGAAACTCTTTGGCTGTGGATCTACTTGCCCCTAAGTTCTTCTGCCTGTGTGGTTTCTTCTGCCTGCGTGACTTCTTTGGCTGTAAGGTTTCTTCTGGAAGCGAATCTTTGCTGAGGAAACCATCATCTCGGAGAGCTGCTGTCCTTCTTATGGGAAGGCAACTCAGCCCTCAGTTCTTCTTGCCCGAAGGCATTCTCATCACAGGCTATCATTGAGGGCCGGGAAGATAGCCAACCCACTTGCCTTGTGTCCATGCCGCTTCAGCAACACGCTGGCCGAGCTCAACAGTATTGGAGCCCTGAGGTCACCGATCTGCGTAGGCTCAGTACTTGGGGTCATGGGAATGAGTTCGTTGAGGTCCAGGAAATCCGAGGCTGCTAGGTCCTCCAACGGGAAGATCTCCGGTGAGGAAGTCTTTTGGAGTCGTGGAAATGCAAGAGTCAGCATCTGGTAGCAATGGATCCGTGCTTAAGAGGAATCCTTGGAGCTTGAGGGGATTTCTTGGAGGGCCTCCGCTTGCGGACTCCGGCGTGATTGGAGGGCCTCCTCTCGCAATTCCTGCTCGGTCATCCGCAGGCTTTGTTTTCGGCGCCACCTCTGCCAGGGCAAATCTGCGAGGCCATGAAGAAGCAGCGTGCCTCCGGCGGCGGCGAGTAGAATGACCAACACGATTCCGAGCAGGGCCGCGGCAGCATGAGGGTTCGCTCCGGCAGCGAGCGTCCGGGGCCAGCACAGCAACGCCCAAGCCGCGCCAATGACCATCAAGCTGAGCAGCTTAGCCACGCTCCCCAGAATGCGGCTTGCTGAGTTCCAGGAACCGAGACGCCGCAAGCCCGCCAGGGGATTGAGCCGAGTCCAGTCCGGCACCAGTCGACCCGGCAAGCAGAGGAACCCCGTCTGAACCCAGGAGATCACCAGGCTCACAACGGCGAGGATCAGCATCCAGATGCCGAGCTCTCCCAAAAGATGCCCCAGCACGCTTGGCTTGTTGCTCGTGAAAAGCCCCGCAGGATCCCCTGGCGGAGCTGACCAGCATCGCTGGGCCAGCAGGGTCAGTTCCGCCAACCAAGAGCTGACCATCGCCAAGCCAACAACAAACCCAGCGCTGAGGATGACTGCGGCATTCAGGTCGTGGCTTTGTGCAACGTGCCCTTCTGCCTGGGCCTGTTGCTGTTTGCGAGGGGTCGGTTGATGAATCCGCTCGCCGTGATGATCGCTCACTCAACCTCTCCAGGATCCAGCATCGACATCTGGCAAGGCTCACTGGCAATTCTTAGCTCCAGGGAGTTCAGACTTCAGCGGTGAGTCAGCATCCGCCAAGCGGTTGCTCCATCATCAGTGACCATCCGCTTGCTGCCATAGTGGCGAAATGGTTCCAGCTCAGCAGGCATGCAGCGAGAACTGCTGCCAACTGGAGAGGTAAACCCACGCCGAGGTAGGGAACGCCCGGAACGCAACGTTCGATCAATCCCACCAGAGCGATCGTCGCCAGTGCTGCCGAGAGAACGGGCAAGCTCGCCTGAAGCACTAAGGCAAGCGCTACGCCCGGCAGCTGCACCGCTGAGGTGAAAAGATCCTCTCGACCTGCCCAGCAGCCCAAGGGGAAACTCGCGAACGAGTGAAGCACCGCTCTGAGAATCTGGCGATGACCCCCCGTGTGCAGCAGCCAGGCAACTCCGATGAGAAACCAGAGCTGCCCAAGGGGGGTCTCGGCGTTTGCGGAACCACCGAGATCGCCCCCGGCCAAAGGGACCGGATTCAGGCCTGCCAGTTGGGCCGCCCATTCCCCGAATAGTCGCACCCCCCACAAGAACACAGCAAGGGTCACTCCTAGGGCAAGCCCAGTAGCAACTTCTAGCCCAAGGGCTACCAGCCAGAACTCAAGATTCATTTGGGGAGATAAGGCGAATGATTCTCTGGCCAGTTGGGGGAGCTGGGAGGGCGTCACCAGAAGACTTAACAGGAAGCAAAAGATCCAAGTGATCCGCCAAGGCAATTTTACGGGACCAAACTGCAAGATCGGGACCAGCAGTCCAGCCAATCGAGCCATGGTTAAGCTGGAAGCCAGCAGCCAGTTTGCGACCAGCCAGTTTGTGCAATTCCAACCAGCTCCTTGCAGGTCAAACACTGGCAAATCAAACGCTGGCCAGACAAACGCTGGCCAGACAAAATCGAGCAAGGAGTCAGGTGGAGCCCAGGTTCCCACAAAGCCCTCTCAGCTGAGGATCGTCTCGCTTCAAGTGAACTGGCCTGGAACGATCTGGCCTGGAACGATCTGGCCTGGAACGATCTGGCCTAGAATCATCTTGGCAGGAACTCGATCGCTACCCGGGGATGCTGGAGATCGTCTGCAGGGTGTAGGCCACCAGCTGCTCGATCATCCAGGGGCCAAGCCACAAGAGCATGGCCCCGAGTGCGATGACTTTTGGAATGAAGGACAGAGTCGATTCCTGGACTTGAGTTGCCGTTTGCAGGATCCCCACGGCCAGGCCAACCAGGCCGATGGCAGCCAGCAGGGGAGCAACCAGGACCGCTGCCTGCCAAAGGGCTTGCTGTCCGAGTTCGAAGGCGGTTCCGGGATTCAAATGATGGCCTCCTGCAGAAGGGTGGCACAAGCGGTCTGTGAAGCAGGTTCGATGCTCTGCAGGAGCATGCCAATGACCAGATGCCACCCATCGACCAGCACAAATAACAGCAGTTTCAAAGGCAGCGAGATCACACCCGGCGGCAGCATGATCATTCCTAACGATGAGGTGACCAGTGAGACGACCAAATCCAGGACAATAAATGGCAAGTATAACTGAAAACCGATGAGAAAAGCCGTTTTCAGTTCACTTAAGAGAAACGCCGGCAGCAAAGCGACCAGCGGGACATCGTCGTAAGTCTGGATGGGCCCGGCCTGAGGGCAGTATTCCAAAAACAGCCAAACGTCTTCTTCATTGCCGGCCTGGTCAATCTGCCGAGCCATAAACTGCTGCAACGGAGCTGTGCCGCGTTTCCAAGCCTCCTCGGCGTTGATTTGATGTTGCTGATAGGGAACCACACCCTGCTGGTAGGCCTTTTGGAAGACCGGGGCCATCACCAAGAGCGTCAGAAAGAGGCTCAAGGTCGTGATCACCTGCATGGGCGGAAGTTGAGGTGTCCCCAAAGCCTGCCGAAGAATACCCAACACGACGATGACCCTCACATAGCAGGTGGTCATCAGCACAATCGCAGGTGCCAGCGACAGAATCCCCAAAGCTGCCACAACCCCCAAAGATCGCCCGATCCCCCTTGGAGAAATCCAACCATCGGCAGCTAAATCATCCAGCAAGCGATTTCGCGGACTCGCCTCAGCTTGGCTGCCGATCGCCTCGTTATCCTGGAAAAAGTCTCCGAGGAAATGATCTTCAGAGTGCCGGGCCTCTCCAGGCTGCGGACCATCCAGCGATGGAGATCCTCTGGCGGGAGTTTTCAAGGGCTGCTCAGAACCCAAATGCTCAGAACCCAAATGCTCAGAACCCAAATGCTCAGAGGCCAGATTTCCAGTGTCTGAATTCCCAGTAGCTGAAGTCCCAGTGTCAAAATTCCCAGTGTCAAACTTCCCAGTGTCAAACTTCCCAGTGTCAAACTTTCCAGTGTCAAAATTCCCAGTGCCTGAATTATCAGGAACCAAGGCCTGCGGCTGATTCAAGCTTGCTGGATGATTGGGAACCAAAGGGCTTGGTTGGATTTGGCCGACGACAGGCACGGTGCAACCAAGCAGCGCACAGCCAAAGAGCCCGACCCTCAGCAACTGGAGTGGCCGCTGGCGTATCAGCCGGCTGGCAACGAATTCAGGCATAAGTTGTTTTCTTCGGTTCAGCGGCAGATGGCGTGCGTTTGGAGGTCTGTTTCGGCTGCTGGCCTGACTGGGCTTCCAGTTCCGAAGAAGACCGCTGGAGATGGTCTCTGCGGGGAGACCCTGTACACGCAGCGATCAAGCTGTTGACTTGGTCTTGATCGGTGATCTCGGTTAACAGCGTTGAGCTGGTCTCGGAGACAGCGACCAACAGGATCTTGCCACCGCAATGCAGCAATTGGAGCTGTTGTCGTGCTGTCAGTGGGACACGACCTAACAGCTTGACCGCTGAGTCTGAGAGCTTCCCTGAGGAGTGACCACCTGGTCTTCGCAGAAGCAGCAAGGCGACCGCCAGCAATGCCAGAGCAACTGCTAAGATGGTCGAAGTATTGGACCAACTGGGAGCTGAGGCTGACCCCTGCGGCGCCGATGTTGCCCCTTCGCTTGGCCGCCGCAAAGGAATGCCCTCAACAGCAGGTTGGATGATCTGGCTCCGGTCCAGGGCAGACTGCTCAGCAACCGCCCAAGGTGTTGGTGCCCCCACACCTGTTAGCTGACCCGTCTGCCGGTTCGTTTGCTGGCTGTTCTGTTGGCCGATTTGCTGGGCTGGGAGTCGATCGACAGCCAGCAGAACACTCAGAGCTGCAAACCCAATCAACCAAGGCAGAGCTGGCAGTTGCATCGGGGACGATCGCCTCGCCGAGGAATCGGTCACGAGAACTTTTTCCACAACCTGGAGTTTGCCACGCAGGGCCTTCAACAACAGGCCGGCCGGTCACCCAAGAGATCTGGAAACCACTTGGCAGCCCATTTCGGTCTCTTTCCTGAGAATCAGGAAAGGAATCGTTCCGTGCCAACCCCCAACAACCAGCCAGAGAGGTTTTCGGGATCAGGTCGGCCCTGCAGGCGGGATTGTGCAAGCCTCAGCGGAGATTGGCAACGGCAGATTTGAGAGAACAGTAAACTCTCTGACTGTGAGATTTCTTGTCGTGAGCTTTCTGGCAGTAAACTCTCTGGCGGTAAACTCTCTGGCTGGGAACTCTCTGGCTGTGAGCACTCCGAGTCGCAGCCAACTGCGACCTTCAGCCTGCGGGCGTTATCTCGAGGGTGGTCCATCTCCTGGATTGTTTGGTGGGCTGATGCCGACCTGCGACCGCTTGTCCCACCTAACCAAGCGAGTGCCATCACCAAGAGACTTCAGAGACTGCGAAGGCTGGGAAAGCAAAGCGGCCAGCGCTTCTGGAGGGAAGTTCTGAATCTGCGCGAACCTCTGTATCGGTGATGCTCACCTTCGGCTACAACCGCCTGGCGACTCGGCCGACTCACGGCCTGGTGCTTGGCCTCTTGCCTGCTTGATTCTGCAAGATAACTTGAAGGTTCTTGCTTTGACCCAACTTCTGAGCAGCTGCTCGATGCCATCACTGGGAGTGCCCGAGATGTTGACCTTAGAGAGTCCCGAAGTCAAATTCGCGGTCTCGGTGGTTGCCGAAGTTTCCCGGCTGGCAAGCCGGATCCAGAAGGAACTGGTGACCCCTTCGATGACCAAAAGCGATCGCTCCCCTGTGACGGTGGCCGATTTCGCCGTGCAGGCTGTCATCGGTCAGCGGCTGGCCGAAGCGTTCTCCAGTGCCACCTTGGTTGGCGAGGAGGATGCCCGGGAATTGCGACAGGCTGCCGGCCAGGAAAGCCTCCGGCATGTCACCGGCTATGTGGGGCAGCTGATTGCCGATGCCGAACCTCAACAAGTTTGTAACTGGATCGACTATGGTTGCAGCGACCCTGATCGAAAATACTGGACGGTTGACCCAATCGATGGAACGCGAGGGTTTTTAAGAGGGGAGCAATTTGCCACCGCCTTTGCGCTGATTGTTGAGGGACAAGTTCAAATCGGTGTGCTGGGCTGCCCCAACGCTTTGCCCGGTGGTGAGTTGCGAACCGGCGGCAGCGGAAGTCTCTTGGTGGCAGTCGCCGGAGGTGGCGCTTATGTAGCCCCCCTCGACGACCCTGAGAGCCGCACGCAAATTTCGGTTTCGTCCTGTCGTGACCCGGCAGAGCTGAGGGTGTTGGGCTCTTACGAATCGGCACACACCAACGACGAACTGATGGAGGCCCTGCAGAAACGCATGGGCATTCAAGCAGCTCCCCTGCGGTTAGACAGTCAGGTCAAATACGCCCTCCTGGCTCAAGGGGTCGGTGAGCTGCTGTTGCGATTTCCCTCGTCTCAGAAGCCCGACTACAAAGAAAAAATCTGGGACCATGCAGCCGGTGCGCTCATCGTCCAAGAAGCCGGCGGGCAAGTCACCGACGTGGAGGGTCTGGCTTTGGACTTTCGCCAGGGACGTACTCTGGCCGAAAACCGCGGGCTGCTGGCCTCCAACGGAGCCCTCCACCAAGTTGCCCTGGAAGCAGTGCGGGCTGTGGAGACTCCTCAGTAGCCGGAAACCTTCCAGCGGTGCCCAAAAAGCCAAAATTCCAACAACCTCTCAGCAGTCCAGCTACCAGTAAAATAGCTACCAGCAAAACAGCTACCAGCAAAACAGGCGAGAGCCCATCGGCCGGGGCCAGTGAGCTTCGGTTTCAGGCTTGGATGTCGAATTTCCCACGCAGGGCCTCAAGGATGAGGATGACTGTGGCAGACTTGAATTCCCCGGAAACCCAAATCCCAACCGCCGCCTCGGCGGATTCGTTGACCGCCGGTACCCTGGAGCAGCGAAGAGAGCTCGCCCGTCGACTTGCAGCTCTCGGCTCACAGGCACAGCCTGCCGCAGTCGATTTGGTGTTGGTCACCGGTGAAGATGACGAACAACTCCGCGAATGGGCCGTGGCCGCCCTGGAGAACTTGGGCCCACCGGATCCCAGCGATGTCGCTCGGCTGTCCGATCTGCTGCGGCAGTGTTGCAGTCGGCATGATAGCAACGGCCCCCAGTTGGACTGGGAACACATCGGCTACTGGGCTGCCACCCTGCTGGGGCGGCTCGGCTGCGAGGCAGCCGGAGGCGTCGGGGCCTTGCTGATTGCTTTGAACACCGCGGCGATGCCCGTTCGCCAACGAGCAGCTTGGGCTCTGGGCCGAATCGGCCCAGCGGCCAAACTGGCCACCTTCAGCCTCCGCCAGGCAGCCGCTCATCAGGATCGACGCTTAGCCCGACTGGCCCAACAGGCTCTCACCTTCGTCGGCCCACAGTAAACGCTGCGGGTCCGGGGCGTGTCTTTGGCATCAAATTCTGTTGCATCAGATCATCTCTGGGCCAGACAGCCTACGCTCGTCTGGCTCAACGGTGTCCAACGACCAGAGACCACGGGCCAGAGACCACGGGCCAGTGACCACGGGCCAGTGACCGTGTGTCCAAAGTGTGGCACGCAAGCCCGCCGTGCCACCGACACTCGGGAATCGCGCTCAGGCGGACACCATCGCTAAGCCGGACACCATCGCTAAGCCGGACACCATCGCTAAGCCGGACACCATCGCTAAGCCGGACACTATCGGTGAGACGTCCACTGGCGGTGAGATGTCCACTGGCGGTGAGATGTCCTGAGGCGGACACCGTTTGGGCCATCTTGCGGGGCTTCTGTGAGTTGCAGCCAACCTCACAGGTCGTTCATAATTGCCATCTTGGTTGGCCCTGGACGAAGCCTCCCTGAGGGGATGCGGCCGTCTGCTCCTCTCGGATGGATTTACTGGGTCTGACCATTGCCCCACTTGGTCAACGACTCCGCGGTATCGAGCCACCCGATGTCCAACCCCTCAAGGGCCGGGGATTCCTCTTCCCCGACAGCCGATCCTCCTGCGTACGCTCCATCAACTGGTCACTCTCCACCTCTCGGCTTCGATTCGGCCGGGGGTGATCCCCGGGCGGGGTCGCCGGTGAGTACCGTCCAGGACCCACCGACGACCTTTGGCAGCATCCTACTGAGGTTGGGGCCTGGGCTGATCATTGCTGGGTCGATTGTTGGCAGTGGTGAGCTGATTGCCACAACATCGACTGGTGCTGAGGCCGGCTTTGTTCTGTTATGGCTGATCATCATCGGCTGTGTGATTAAGGTTTTCGCTCAGGTCGAGTTCGGGCGATTTACCATTGTCACAGGCCGCACGACCATGGATGGGATGAACGAGGTTCCCGGACCACGTTTGGGACCGGCCAACTGGCTTGTCTGGTATTGGCTGGTGATGTTCTTGGTTGCCTTAGGCCAATTGGGTGGAATTGTCGGCGGAGTCGGCCAAGCGGTCGCCATGGCTGCACCGATTTCCGGGGATTTCAATCAATTGCTCGACCGTCAGGCCGCCTACGCCGCGTCGGCTGAGAACATTCGCTCAGGAAAGATTCAGGAATTGGACCTGCAGGATCCCCCTCCCACCCAGCAGCAGCAACAGGCCCTCGATCAAGCTGTGCTCAATCAACTAGGACCTGCTCCTCGGGAGATGGCCCTGGTCGAACTCCTGATCGAAAGAAGTTCTGGGGCCCCCCCACCTGAGCAGACCAAGCTGGATGAGCGACCCTCAGCGGTGGTGACCATTGACGACAAGCTTTGGGCGACATTGATCACACTGGTGACGATGGTTTTGCTGGTGCGTGGTCGTTATGGAATGATTCAGTCGGTCTCCACCGTGTTGGTGGCGGGCTTTACGTTGATCACGGTGGTCAACCTGTTGGCCCTGCAAACAACCGAACTGGCGATCTCCTCGGAGCAGTTCTGGTCAGGACTGACCTTCAGCCTGCCTGAATCATCTGGCCCAATCAGCCCCCTGGCGACGGCTTTGATGACCCTGGGCATCATCGGAGTGGGAGCCACCGAACTGATCCAATACCCTTATTGGTGCCTGGAGAAAGGATACGCTCGTTTTACCGGTCCACGCGATCAGTCCGAGCAATGGGGGAAAAGAGCTCGGGGATGGGTTCGAGTGATGCAAGTGGATGCCTGGCTCTCCATGGTGATTTACACCTTCGCCACAGTGGCATTCTACCTGTTAGGAGCCAGCATTCTCCATCGATTTGGGCTCAATCCAGCGGGCAATCAACTGATCCGCGATCTCAGTGCCATGTACGACACCTTTTTCGGATCCTGGGTGAGACCCGTTTTTCTTCTTGGTGTGTTTGCCGTTTTGTACAGTACGTTCTTCGTGGCCAACGCCAGTCACGCCAGGGTGGCCGCCGACGCGTTGCGTGTGTTCCGAGTGGGGGCCCTCAGCAACCAAGCCCAGCTTTGGTGGGTCCGCTTGTTTTGCGGGCTGTTCCCGGCTCTGTGCCTGGCGGTGTTCGTCCTTTATCCCAAACCCAAAATCTTGGTCTTGGCCAGCGGCTTGATGCAAGCTCTGATGTTGCCCATGCTCGCCGCTGCAGCCTTGTACTTTCGCTTCCGGCGATGCGACTCACGCCTGTCGCCTGGCCGAAGCTGGGATGCCTTTCTTTGGCTCTCCGCAGCTGGTCTGCTGGCAGCCGGAGGCTCGCTCTTTGTCATCAAGATCACTCAAGCGCTGAACTGAATGACGCAGCAGGGTTGCGTTGAGCGTTGCGGCCAGGCGTGTTAGCTTACATCAAAGAACCGTCAGCGACCCCATCGAAAAACCGATTGTCTCACACAGTACCTACGAGCTAGCAGGACCAAAACCGCCAGCACCAAAGAACTACCAGCGAGACAATTGCTAGCAAGCCTGAAGGGCCAACACCTTCACATCCCTACTTTGGCCGGAAAACCGAGTTGCTTGGAAAACCGAGTTGCTTGGGGAAACCAAGTTGCTTGGAAAACCGGGTTGCTTGGAAAACCGGGTTGCTTGGACTCAGCCATTGCTGTGGTGCAAGTTTGGGGCAAGAGTCGATACGAGTTTGGGGGTAAGGTTTTTCAGCAGGTCTTCCGGTCGGTTCTCCGCCGGGTTTTCTGACAAATCTTCCGAAAATGCGTTGGCAATTCAGGAAGCTTTTGGCGCCCAAGCATACCACGACAATTTCACTCCTTCGACCTCCGTTTGACCACCGACGAGGTGTCCAGATCGTCAGCGATGAGTCTGAGGCACTTTCGGGAGAGTTCTTCAGGACCACGAAAACCTTATGGCACGCCTGAAAGCCGTAGGCATTGACCTGGGCACGACTTATTCGGCCATGGCGTTCGTTGACGAGGAGGGCCACAGCCACCTGCTACACAACGAAGAAGGGGATCTGCTAACTCCCAGCGTGGTGTTGTTTGAAGATGACACTGTTGTTGTGGGCAAGGAGGCGAAGAAGGTCAGTGTTCTGAAGACCGACCGCGTTGCCGCCTGTGCAAAACGCGACATGGGCCGGCCGGTCTACAGCAAGCCCATCAACGGACAGTATTTTCCTCCTGGGGTGATCCAGAGCTATATCCTCAGCAAGCTGAAGAGGGACATCACCCAACAGATCGGTCCGGATTTTCAGGCCGTCATCACCGTCCCGGCGTATTTCGACGAACCCCGGCGGAAGGCCACCTACGATGCAGGGGTGATGGCTGGGTTGGATGTGTTGGACATCGTCAACGAACCGACCGCTGCGGCGTTGGCCTTTGGCGAGGATTTAGGCTACTTAACCCGGCACGGCGCACCTCGCCAGCGGATGAACGTAATCGTCTACGATTTGGGCGGGGGCACATTCGATGTCACCTTGATCGATCTCGAGGCCGGGAACCTCAGGACCATCTGCACCGACGGAGACGTGCAGTTAGGAGGACATGATTGGGATATGCGGCTGGTGGATGTGTTGGCCGAGCGATTCCTCTCCGAACATGGGGAGGATCCTCGACCCGATCCAGAGTCGTTTCAGCGTCTGGTCAGCCAAGTCGAAGAGGTCAAGCACACTCTTTCGGCCCGCCAACGAACTCACGCACGCCTCAGCCATAACGGCAAGCACGCCGCTGTGGAGGTCACCCGCGCGGATTTTGAACAACGCACCGCAGATCTTCTGGAGCGGACCCGGTTTACCACCCGGACTCTGCTGCAAACCGCCGGGCTGCAGTGGGACCAAATCGGCCGCGTGTTGCTGACCGGGGGGTCCACCCGGATGCCCATGGTCCAACGGATGCTCAAGGACCTCACCGGAATCAATCCGGATATGACCGTCAATCCCGACGAGGCCGTCGCCCGGGGCGCCGCACTCTATGCTGGCTATTTGCTGGCCAGCAAAGGGGTCGCCGGCCACCAGCCGACCTTCGATGTCACTAACGTCAACGCTCACAGCCTGGGCGTCGAAGGTATCGAATCTCGGACCTTTCGCAAAATCAACACCATCCTCATCCCCCGCAACACCCCGCTGCCTGCCCGCAAGACCGAACGCTGTGTCACCCGTTCTCAGGGACAACGAACCGTTGTGGTCAGAGTGCTTGAGGGCGAGAGCAGCAACCCAGCCGAGTGCACTCCGATTGGTCGCACGGTCATCGAGGATCTGCCCAGTCACCTCCCCCAAGGGCATCCCGTCGAGGTCACCTACGAATATGGAGTCAACGGGCGGTTAAGCGTCACCGCGGTGGTCACCGGAACCGACCGTCAGGTTCATTTGGAACTGGAACGGGAAGAGACCCTCTCGGCCGACCAAGTGGCTCGATGGCGGAAGACCATCGCCGGAGGAGGAGGCATGGATTCCTTCGATCTAGCAATCCAGCAAGAACTGGAAGCCCTACAGGGGCAAGCGCCGACGCCGAGTGTTTATGGAAGCCACGTTCCTGGGGTTCCCTCAGGTGCAGCCGCTGGGGACTTGCCGGTCTTTGCAGCCAGCCCCACCACGCTGACGCCAGCTCCTGCGGCTGCGGATGGTTCCCCGGCGGAATCTCCGGTTGCCAACTCCGCGTTCTTGCAGCAGAGGCCCTTTCAGTCCCCCGGCGGCATCCCCAGGCCCCAGGGAACACCAGTCCAGCAGTCCGTCACAGCCGAAGTCACTTCACCCCAAGTGTCCGCCGCAGGCCTCTCAGCCATGGGCAGTGGAGGACCCTCGTCCGGCCGGAGCACGACCTTGACTCACCCAAGCGGCTCGTTGCCACCAGGCACTCCGCCGCCCGGTTTCTCAATGCCAGGCTCCTCACCCCCTGGCTTGGCCCAAGGAAGTCTCGCTCCTCCTGCCACTCATCCGCCGGGCACACATCCGCCGGGCACACATCCGCCGGGCACACATCCGCCGG
>CAZYKP010000093.1:0-35546 GCA_964648025.1 uncultured Pirellulales bacterium
CGTGATCGTGTGGCCTTCGGCCACACGCTTTTTCCACACGAGGTCGCACACGAATCCAATTGGCGTTTGCGGGTTTGGGATGTCAATCTGCATTGAGGGAAGACCCACGATCGCCATCGAACCAACAGTCGGCGAAAACCAAACCATCAAATGGGACCATCAGCCAGCATCCAGGGCAGACAAAATCCCACAATGAACCGACCGGGAGGATTCTCGAAAATGCGAGCCTGCGCACCTAGGGCGTTGCCCGTAGGCTACGATGGGTATGGCTTTCAGCCAACCAGTCTCGACTGGGGGAGGACTCATCTCAACGGCATGGCCTCACTGATCCCAACACACGCGTTTCAGGCTTGTCTGGCCATCCGGCGCTCTCTAGAGGATCTCCCTGATAAGCAGGGGCCTCGGCCCTGATGGTTGACCGGTGTTACCGCTCGAGTCCTTCGGCAAAGACGGATCCTCGCTGACTGGCCCAGAGGAGAAACTCTTGCCATTTTCCGCCAGAACGCCTGTCGTGACGTTCTTCGGCGTCTTGCCCGACCCAGCAGCCCGCCTGAGTCAGAGAGGCACACCGAGCCAACTCCTGCGCGACTGCTTCGGCTGAGTCCCAACAATCCGTCCTGGCCCCGCTTGCCAGCTCCCACGCCAACTGGCTCAGCCCAGCGATTTGATCTGCGGTGCCGCGGGCTCGGCTGTTCTGCTGGTGCCCTGTCGGCTGCCCCGAGGGAGTCCACTCGGCCGTGAGAGGCCTTGATCGACCTGCCAGAGCCATTGCCAAGGTTGCTCCCAAATCCCGCAGATCCGTTGTGAAATCGAGTTCGGCATCTTCTGCCAGATTTCCTGGTATCGAACTGACCCTCGGATCAGCCTCCTCCCGGCGGAGATCCGTGAGTTGGAGATCGCCCTCTTGGCCCTCTCGCTCGGCGGGATCTCCTCGTGCAGACTCGTCGGGGAAGTCCTCTGCATCCAATGCTCCATAGACGTCTTGCGCATGACTGAAGTCGATGAGCTTGGCGTGCCCTTCGTGGGTCACCCAGATATTGGCGGGGCAGACCCCTCCATGGACGATCTCCTGGGCGTGCAGCTGGGCCAGGCCGGTGGTGACTTGATAGAGCAGCCGACAGACCTCGGCCGGTCGTGGCTGTCCGGTCAGCGGACTCCACAGTTGGCTGCGGAGATCATGAGAAGCGCTATCCAAGGCCGTATCCCGCGCGGAATCGCTACAGAGGAGGTCTTCCAAGCTCCGTCCGGGCAATTCCTCGAAAGCATGAAAGTAGTAGCCATCGGCGCTGGAGACATGCAGTGTCCGCATCACATGAGGATGTGACGCCTGGGCAGCAATACGGGCCTCTCGGCGGAAGCGTGCTGCGGCAGCCTTTTCGGCCAAGGTGCTCTGCTCGGTGGGCTCCGGCAGCAGCCGCAAGCACACGGTCATCCGCAAACGATGATGCCGGGCCCGGTAGATCCCTTGGAGCCGGCCTCGCTTGAGACGTTCAAAGACCACATAGGGACCAACTGTCAGAGGACGGCTGGCCTCTCCGCAGATGGCTGAGGCTTGATAAGGAGTGATGCACTCGTGCTCGAGCAGCCAGTCCAACAGCCCAGCCACATCTTGAAGATCATAACCGGACCTTTCCTGATCACAGCCTGAGCGTTCATACGCCTGTTTCAATCCGGATAACCGCGAAGCGGCGATCACACGCCCTCTTCGCAAGATCTTCCATACTTGGGACGTTGATCTCAGCAAGGGCCTCTCCTTGGCCGCTGATCTTTTGAGCCGATGAGCTTGCAGCCCGCGAATCTTGCTGGCCGCTGAGACAAATGGTGTTATGATGCAAACATAATAGCTACTGATTTTCGAGAGATTCCACCTTCATCTGGACTTCGGCGGTGAATGTCTCGCCGGGCGTCAGGATCTTCAAGCCGGGATCCAGGCCGAGTTCTTGCAGCTCAAAGGCGTTGGGCACGGTGGTATAGGGTTCGATACAGACAGCCTCACGATGAGGGGGGGTAAAGACGACGCAGTGAGCAAACGTCTTGTCGAAGCTGATCGACAGACACCGACCCGCGAACGGGTCAACCAAGGTGGCGGTGGCCAGGCCGTTGCGAAGCTCCACATCGGTCAACACATGGTCGAACTGGGCGTCTTTAAACGGAACGCCACCATACAACGGCTTCTCACCTGGCGGCCAGAGCAGTTGTCCGGTTGGCAGCATCTCGACCAGTTCCCAAGAACGACGCACCGGGACTGTCACCACACAGTCGGCCGCATGGGAGCCCGAGGCTAGGGGAACGCGAAAGTAAGGATGAGTTCCCAACCCACAAGGAAGCAGTCGGTCGCCAGTATTTTCTGCCACAAACGAGCTGGAGAGTTCGTTTCCTTGGATTGAGTAAGTGACAGTCAGGGCAAAGTCGCTGGGCCATCGTTTCAGCAAATCCGGCTGGACCTGCGAGGCCTGGAAACGAGCGACCAGACGATCGTCCTGTTGCTGCTGCACTTCCCAAGCACGGGTGAAGACAAAACCATGAATCGCATTGCCCAGCGGATCTCCGGCTTCCAGTTGGTACTCTTGTCCCTGGAAGGTGAAGCTGGTCCCCCGGAGACGCCCTGCGAAGGGAAACAGCAGCGGAATCCCACTGCGGGTTGGCCGTTGAGTCCCAGAGGCAAAATCAGGATGAGACCACAGCAGCTCCTGAGGACTTGCTGAACTGTCCGCCTTCAGCGGCACTTGCCAGCTAAAGCAGTTCAAACCCAAGCCAGGTAAAATCTTCGCAGTGGCCCCGGAGTCCGGGGCTGTCAGAGTGATCACCTCCAGACTCATTCTCGGAACTCCTGGAAAAGCACTCTCGTTTCGAACTGATCAACGCCCATCGTCTGAACGCTCATGATCTCCCCGCCTGGCCGGTTGAGTTTGGTCGGCTGGCTGGGTTTGGTCAGCTGGCTGGGTTTGGTCAGCTGGTTGAGATGGAGCACGTGAAGGAGGATTCCAGATTCCGTTGGCTTGGTAGCCAGGGCTGGCCTGTTCCAGGGCGTTCATTTGGGCATCACGGGCGTAATGCCGAGCGGCGACCATCAGCAGCACTGTGATGGCCATCCAGACCACCGAAAGCCGCCAAGCGCCGCGTGGTCCTCCGCCGACGACTGTTGCCAGGGTCGTCAGCAGGACAAAGGTCATCAGCAACGAGCCCACCAAGGCCAAGCTGGCCCCGGGATGGGCGCCGACCAGGGCAACGCGACTGGCAGCCGGCAGGGCCACCAATAACGCAGCACCGACGAACAATTGCACGCCAGTCGGAATCACCGCCAGCCAAGCACCCCAGCTGGCAAGACGTTGTGTATCACTAACGGGCCCCGGTCTTTCTGGCTCTTTGGAGGTTTCCAAAACCTGCAACTGTGGATCGTCTCTGGAGATCCACCAAGCTTGCAGGATGAGCCAAGTTCCGGTCACCGCCACGGCGGCCAACCAAGTATGGAGGGACCGCGCGATGGTTTCGGCCGAGACAAGCATGCCAAGAAACGAAGGCGGGTCCTCCCACCAACTTGGCCGGGTACTGATCACAGTCACCACAGCATAAAAAACTGGCAGGTGATAAAGCACGTTCAATCCAGCGAAAACCAACAAGCTTCGATGGAGGACACGCCCGGCCGCCAGCAGCCAGCTCGTTTTGTTTCTCCAGAGGTTCCCGGTCAGCAGCGACAGGCCCAGACAGGCAGCGGTGGTAGCGGTTTCGATAAGGCCCCACCAGAATCGCAACCAGACGCCTTGCCAGAGTTCCTCTCGAGGCATGTTCTCGGGCGTCTTACTGAGAGCTTGTTCGTACACGCCCGGGTAGAGCCACCAAAGCAAAGCTAACACAAGAAACCCGAGAGCCACGCCGATCGCCAGCAGCGTTAAGCTGGCCAAGATCAGCTGCCGACCGACGTTTCCGGCGAAGTGATCGTTTTGGGAGGAGTGTTTCCAATCGAGCCAGACGGCCACCAACGGGCCTGCGGAGACCACGTTGACAGCTAACAGATGAACAGTAGTGACGAGAATCAGCAGGAGATCGACCACGGTAATTCCGGCCGAATTGTTTGGTGAAGGTGAACCTGCCTCCGGTGGTTCGGCATTTAGCCTAGCACAGCGGTTTTGCCCTCAACAGTCAATGCCGGCCGATGGGTTGGACATCCCGGGCTGTTGGGGGAGAAGGAGATTGCTGAGAGAGGGTCCCGATCGGGATCAGCTTGGACTGGCGCGTTGACAGGTCCCAGAAGCGCGGTCAGATTTGAGAGAGGCCTAAGGGCGGTTAGCTCAGTTGGCTAGAGCGCCTGCCTTACAAGCAGGATGTCAGGGGTTCGAGTCCCTTACCGCCCACTCAGAAGACGCCTGTTCCGAACCCCCCTTCGGAGCAGGCGTTTTCTCTTGCGCCAGAGGGACTTACGACATCAGAGGACCTCACATCGGAACCATGTTCTGCACTAGCCTCAAAGACTGGGCTGTTGTTGACTAGGTCGGGGGCCACAAGCCGAGACGCAAGGGGGCGACCCAACTTCCATTTGGCTGCACATCAGCGATGAGCCAGTGAAATCTGCCTGTGGTCGAAGTAAAGAGCTTCGAGAATTAAGGTTCAGGTCGAGCGAGGATCGCAGCGACCTCAAGGTAGATTTCGCCAACCAGATCGCTGAAGCCGTGTTCGATGTCTTCAGCCTGGCCCAGCTTGCTGCTCCACCGGCCGCTGGGCATTTTGCGAGCAGCATGTGTTGGCTGACCCGAACGAGCGTCCAGTGCGATCTTGCCGACACCTGGTTCAAGTGTCGTCTTGGTGGTTGGTGCATAACCAAGTGTCGCGTAGGCCGCTCAAAAGGCCTCGAGGGTTTCCTCGCGTGGGACCTCTGCTGGCCAGTACCCGAGGCCCATCGAATCTGGCCACCACCATCGGTCTGTCTCGCCTGTCGACCATGCAATGCAGTCGTGCGGTTCGGTCGCAGGGCTGGTGACCGCCTAGCCGCTGCCAGCGAGATTGGGCTCTGCGGGTCGGTAGCTTGAGGCTTGGCCGCTTCATCAGGTCGTCGTCGTTGAGATCTAGCACTTCGGCTGCTTCGCGGTCGGGCTCGCACCTCCTCACTCTCCGCCTTCGTCCTCTCGCCCCGAACTCGCTTGGCTCAGTCGCCGGGCTGACTGCGGGCCACACGAAAGCCAACGTAGGTGTGCCGGTACGACGGCGAAGAGGCGGTTGGCCAGATTTGCAAGTAGGGGCACCAGAGATTGCAAGCAAGACCTCTGCGACAATCGGCCAACGGGATGGAAACCCGACCGCTGGAGCTTTCGACAACAGCGACTCACGCCGGCCGCCGGAAAGGTAGGTTTCCCCGCACAGCGGAATTCTCCAGAAGACGCCCTCCGTTGCTTGGCCCAATTGGCGAAGGCCGCCAACGCGCTGTGTTAGGCGTTTCACCTTCGAGCTGCGATCCCCTCTGACGTTCGGGCTGTGAGCCATTGCTCAAAGGCTTCCCGATCGACCTCGGCCAAACGTGCCCGGCGGGACTCTTTGCAGATCCTTCGGAGTCGCTGCTCAACATCTGACAAGTGGCAAGCACTTGCCAAGCGAACTCGAAGCCTTGCAGGATAGTGCTCAAGATGTTCGGTCAAAGGCTGAGCCTGGTGATTGCTCGCCGTGACTTCCGTTTGGGTCGCCACGCCGCTTGTTGGAGTATGAGAAGTGAATTCCCCTGAGTTTGTCGACTATTCGCTGCCTAAAAGCTCCGAGGCCGAGATGCAACAACGCGGCGAAGCCTTCTTTCGCTTGCTTTCTGGCCGACGAAGTGTGCGGAACTTTTCACCGGAGCCGGTACCTCGAAAGCTCATCGAACTCGCCATCGCCGCAGCGTCCAGCTCACCCTCTGGGGCTCACCGGCAACCCTGGCGATTTGTCGCCATCAGCGATCAGGAAACAAAACGTCGTATCCGGGTTGCTGCGGAAGCCGAGGAACGGGAATCCTATCAGGGGCGAATGCCGTCTGAGTGGTTGGAGGCGTTGAAGCCGATTGGCACAGACTGGCAGAAGCCGTACCTCGAAGTCGTCCCGTGGATCGTCGTGATCTTTGAGGAGTTGTACGGCATTGATGCAGATGGGACGCGACGCAAGAACTACTACGTGAAGGAAAGTGTTGGCATGGCCTGCGGATTGTTCGTTGCGGCATTGCATAACATGGGACTTGCCTCACTGACGCATACTCCAAGCCCCATGGCTTTCCTGTCTAAGATTTTAGAGCGTCCGCCCAACGAAAAACCCTACGTGCTTATTCCTGTCGGCTACCCAGCACAGGACTGTCAAGTACCCAACTTGCGCCGAAAGATCCTCGACGATGTTGCAGTATGGGTGTGAGAATCGGCCAGCTTTCGATCCATCTTGACATCGTTCCGGCCGGGGACTTCCAGCTGTGAAACTGATGGACCGGACGCGTCAGTTGGAGATCGACGCTTATCCCACGTCGACCGACGTCAGCGTCCGGCTCAAATTGGACCTCATTGCAGCGGATTGCAACGACCTTCCGAGGGCGTGTCCTGGACTGCGATATTGCAGATTCCCTAAAAAGGTTTCGACGAAACGGGCGTTCTGCCAGAAGACGAGATGGATTCAATCGAAGTCAAGGTTGCATCGGCCTTGTGGGAGTGGTGTTTCGCAGCCCCTGAGCAACGGGATGAGGTTCTCTCCCCGCAAGCTTGACTGCCTCCCGCGATCGAGTTCTATCTGTGTGGCCTGCTCGCCCAGGTTGAGTTCACGCGTCGCCGTGGCATTTGGTGCGATGGCGTTCTCCTATTGTCGGTTCTGCAGCTGGGCCGGCTGGCCTTCCGTATCGTTGTGGTCGCGTGGTGGGGAAGCTCGGCCCCCTGTTACCTCAGCCCATTCGAGCTGGAGCTTCATTTCCCGCCCCTCAGGTCCGACGAGCCCATTCTCACTGCGCTACACTTCGGCGAGGCCGACCCGCATGGGGAGATCCGCCAGGACACACGCGAGGGAAACGTTCCGAGAATCAAGAACACCTGTCCTCGATCCAACAAGGACTGGGCGATCGCGGTGGAGATGAGCCCACAGACTACCGAGGGGGCATAACAAGCAGTCCCAGCTGACCAACAAGGCCGAGGCGTCCTGTTGGTAACTGAACTGGGCCGTTATCCTGCTTGAAATGCTTTGAAATCTTTCGCAAACCTTATTCGACAGATCACCAGAGCCAACAGACAAATTGGCAGGGCCTCGTGTCGAGGCTTTGTTGGCAAGATTGATCACACCATGCTCTCACTGACGGGGGAAGAATGATGACTCAACCACCATCTCCATGGAACGTGTTCGCAAAAGGACTGGTTGGAGCAATCCTTCTCATCCAGGTATTTGACATCGTCATTCATGTGGCCACCAACCAGATTGAACCACTCCGAATCACGTCCAACCTGATTATCTTTGCGTGGATCGCTTTGATCATGAGTGGCAAATTCATTGACAACCTTTTCCAAACGACTGGTGTTTTCCTCTTCGCGTATCTCGCCTGCAATGGTCTTTTTCTTGTTCGTGAGGGCGTGACCAATCCCAATCAAGGTGGTCAGCTCCGCGTCGTGTTGTTTGTGCTGGTGGGTGTCACTGTTGGGCTCTCCGTCATGTTGGCAGTTTTTCGCAGACAATCGAAACAAACCGGAGGATAACCATCGGATGCACGACCGGACCGGAGTTTCCAGACAGCTTTGTTCGGATGGGAGTCCCGGACTCCTGAAAATCTCTGCCATCGTTGACCCACCCAGGCTCAACCTCATCTTCAACCGGAAAACCGAGTCTCAAGTCTTCCGTTGGAGACCGATCCCCTTCGCAGGGCATTCCAACGCCCAGCAGCAACGGCAACAATGCCCAGGGATCTGTGAGGTCCCCAGAGGTTGCCAATCCACCTTCGGTCATCGACTGCTACTGAGGAGAGAATCGTGCCTCGAGAGTATTCGGCATCAGCCTGGTTTGTTCGTTTCCTCATTATGATGGGGGGGATCCCCGTGCTTGTTGCGCAGGGGGAACTGCCCAAGGAAGACGTGATTGAGGTACCGGCGATCGGTGAGGGGCTTTGCGTCCACAACCTGTTCCAGTCGAATATGGTCCTCCAACGGGAGAAGCCCATTCGTATCTGGGGATGGGCGACGCCGGGCGAGAAGGTCACCGTCACGTTTGCGGGGCAGCAACAGTCTGTCATCGCTGGTCAGGACCGTTCCTGGCGGGTGACCCTTGCCGCCATGTCGTCTCACACAGACCCGCTGGAGCTGACGGTCACCGGCGAAAAGGACCGTCTGGTGCTTGAGAACGTCCTGGTTGGAGACGTTTGGGTGTTGGGTGGGCAGAGCAACATGGAGTTTCCGCTCTCCCGTATCGAAAACGGGCAACTGGAGATCGTTTCGGCCAACTTTCCTCAGATCCGGATTCTGACCGTTCCCGCCCAACATGGCCCCAGGCCGCAAGAGGGCTTTGCCCGCCTGCAGGAGTGGAGCAGTTGGTTCCGTCGGCACTTTCGCAAAGGGGATTGGGACGTTTGCTCTCCAGAAATCGTCCGTGAGCTCTCGGCAATCGGTTACGTCTTTGCGCGTCGCATTCACACAGCCTCGGGTGTGCCGATCGGCGTGATCGACGTTTCGCGTGGGGGAACCACAGTTGAAACCTGGACACCTGAACCTGTCCTGCGTGCAACCAAAGCGCCCCCGGTGGTCGACCTGCTGGCCAAGTGGGATGCGGATGTGGCGGCCTGGGATGCCGAAGAAGACCTTGCCCAACGAGTGCAGCAGCACCAAAAGTGGGTCGCACGTATGAAGCAAGCGGGCAAGCCGATCCCGGCGGACCGGGTCGCGGCCCCAACCGACCTTCGTCCCGGCCCACTCGGCAACCCCAACCGACCCGGCAGCTGCTATGCAGGGATGATCGCTCCCATCGCCGGTCTGGCCGTCAAAGGTGCGATCTTTCACCAAGGTTACAACAACTGCTTCAATGGCACCCAAGGCGCCCGGATGTATCGTGCGGTGTTCCCCAAAATGATCGCTGCTTGGCGTAGTGCCTTCGACGATCCCGAGATGCCCTTCGGCATTCTCTCGCTCTGCACTGAGGGCCCGGTGCAGACCCGAGACAATTTTTCCGAGGCCATGTTCAACGCGGGTCCGTACATCCGCGAGGCTCAATACCAATCCTTCCTCGAACTCGACCAAGCCGGTGATGAGAACATCGGCTTCGTGAGCACTTACGATCTCCGTCGCCGTTGGTATCACCCGCAGCTGAAGATCCCCGCAGGGGAGCGTATCGCACGCTGGGCGCTGGCAACGCAGTACGGCAAGAGCCGCGAGCTTCGGTGGAAGCCGCCGATGCTCGAAACCACCAAGGTTGCGGAGAACCGCATGGTGCTCAAGTTCGATGCACCGGTTGGAGCGGTCGACGACGGCAGTCCGATGGTGGGATTCGCCCTCGCCGGTGAGGATCGCCGGTTCCATCCCGCCGATGCCACTTACCTCGTCGTTGGCAAAGACGACCGCGGTCGCCCTCGTCAGGACCGAAGGTCGCTGGTGCTGACAAGCAGCATGGTCTCCAAGCCGGTTCACTTCCGATACGCCTGGGCACGCAGTCCTTGGGCAAATGTTCAAGCCCAAAGCATGACGGATATCCCCCTGCCTACTCAGCGTAGCGACAATTGGCCGATGGAGGACATTCCCCGTGGAGTGCTTGGCGACGAGCCTCCGCTCAACGCTGACCGAGGCCAACGCCGCAAGATCCAACAGACGCTGAAGTTGGAGGACATCCGCCGTCGGTACGCGGAGGCCGAGGCATTCCTCCGCAAGCATCGTCGTGCGCTGGATGAGGCTGCGTCGAACTGAGCGCTCCCCATGTGATCATCCGCCCGAGGCCGCATCCATCATCTGCCGGTTGCGCTGTCCGCCCTCAGAGCCAGTCCTGTGAACACCTTGGGGATCGTGTCTCCACCAGCGCAAAGCAAGTAGGTGTCGCCGGCAGTCTGTCCAAGCCTCTTCCAACCTTGCGTGGAGGCTGGAAGAAACTGACGACAAATGGGAGTACATTTCTGCAGAGAATCTCCTTGCTGATCTTCGACGCCGTTGCCAAGGGAGCACTTCTCCTGGGGGCCAACCCTTGACCTGGCCAACGCTGCTTTCCTGCGGCAAATGCCACGTAAGCCAACGAGCAGTAAAACGCCCCCAAGAATCGGAACGCCCCCGAGAACTGGCTCCGAGCCCGTCCCCTTGGGAGGGAGGGTCGTGAGAGTGGTTCATGGCAGGCGCGTTGGTGAACTTGAAGATGCCATCCCAGGCACAGCCCGATCCTGATGGTTGCACCAATTGTGGGTCCGCGACCATTCAGAGCTTGTGAAGTTGTCCTGAGCTCGAAGGCTGCAACGCGTGAAATAGCCCCAAACCGAGAGATCAGTGATGGCACTGACTGCTCTTGGGACGGGTTCCGCCACTGCTGGGGTGGCGGCAGCTGGGGCCGTCCTTGTCCGATCCTTGCCGGTGTCACTTCCCGTCCCGGAGGATCACACCGATTTCGGTGACCTTTCACGCCCGTCTGCTCCTTTCGCTACCATGCTGTATACTCCCAGGCAAACTCCGAGTTCGATGTTGCTGACGCTGGTCGCCTGTGCGGGAGAAAGGTCCAATGATCTCGACCAAAGAACAACTCCAACAGCTGTTGGCGCAAATCCAAGCCGAGCCCGATAACGATGACCTGCGGTTGACGCTGGCCGACTGGTACCAGCAGCATGGCGAACCGGAACGGGCGGAGTTGATCCGCTGCCAACTGAAACTCGCGGTGCTGCAGTCCAACCCAACTCACCAGGAGATCTCTGCCATTGAGCTCCGGCAATACGAGCAGCTCAGTGCTTTAGCAGAACAGTTGGAACAGGCCCATCGACAGGAATGGTTGGAGAGCGAACGGGACACCAAAAAACAATGGCGATTCCAGAGGGGCTTGCCAGAGGTCTTCGTCGTCCAGACGGGTGAGCAAGTGGCCAAGCTGCTCTCTGGCATCAGAGACCCGAAAAAGGTGCGGTCTCTCGATTTGTCCGACTGCCAGGTGGAGGATGCCGATCTGGAATTGCTCAAACTCATGGACCAGCTCCGAAAACTGAATCTTTCCTGGTGTGAAGATGTGACCACCGACGGTCTTGAGCACCTCTGTACGCTGACGACCTTGCGAGAACTGCAGTTGGAAGGCTGCGAACAGTTCCGTGACGACGCTTTGGCCTCGTTGGCCAGCCTGACTCACTTGCAGGAACTGAACCTTTCCACTTGGGTGGACCTCACCGGTGAGGGGCTGGCCGAACTGACTGACTTGACCGAGCTACGTCGTTTTGACCTCTCTAACTGTGAGAGCCTCACCGATGAGCATCTTCGGCACTTGGCGGCCTTGAGGCAGTTGCGATGGCTCAATCTCTCCGAGACAAACCTGACCGGCGTCGGGCTTGGGCACCTGGCCGAACTGGACCAACTCGAGGAACTTCAATTGGAGGGTTGCCCGAGTCTTGACTCGGATGGGCTGCTGGCGTTGGCCAAGTTGACTCAACTCCGCCGTCTTTCCCTGCGGGGTGCTGAAACGCTCAGCCTTGATGGGCTGGCTCACTTCCCCGGCCTCAGAAACCTGGAAGGGCTCAATCTCCGCAGGTGTTCGGATCTCACCGACGAGCACCTCTCTCGCCTCACCGGATTGGAGAAACTCCGTTGGCTCTCGCTCTCGGAATGCGGAAATCTCCAAGATGCCGGGCTGGCTCATTTGGCCAATCAGACCAGCCTCCAATGGCTGAATCTCTCGCGTAACTCGCAGCTGACCGATGGTGCGTTAGAGCATCTCTCTGGGCTAACGAACCTGACCTTGCTAGACCTCTCTGGCTGGAGCGGGTTGACTGCTGCGGGATTATCCCATCTCAGCTCGTTGTCGAGCCTGCAGCGGCTGAACCTCTCTTGGTGTCGTCAACTCTCCGATGAGGCCCTCGCTCCCCTGGCAGGACTCACCCAACTGCAATTGCTCGATCTCTCCCATCTGGGTGTGCTTCGCGGAGCAGGTTTGGCTCATCTCTCCGAGTTGAAGCAACTCAGGCAGTTGGAGCTCGCCGGCTGCAAACTCCTCAACGAGCAGGAGCTGGCTCACTTGGTTGCCCTGCCCCGACTGGAAAAGCTCAATCTCTCCCATCTGAATGGTCTGACCGCCGAAGGGATCTCCCACCTGAAGCAATTGACCTCACTTCGAGAACTGGACCTCTCCAACTCCGAATTGCGCGACGATGCCTTGGCTTGCTTGGCGGGTCTGGTCAACCTGGAGGGACTCGACCTGTCCTACTGTGATCACCTCACTGACGCTGGATTGATCCATTTGCCAGGCCTGAAAAAACTCCGCGACCTAGCGCTCTGGGGATGCTCGCAACTGTCTGCCAAGGCCCTGGCCGAGCTGCAGAACTCCCTTCCTCATTGTCGTCTCCACTTTGATGAGGGAGAAGATGATGACGGAGAGTTTGATGACGAGGAAGATGATTAAGGAGAGAACGAGGAGGACGAGTGAGAACGCCAAGACGATCAAGAGCAATCATGAACTGAGAACTCTAGATTCTTGTTGCTACATTCGTCGCGAGAATAACAGGCTTCGGTCCGCTTACTGCTCTTGGCGAAAACTCTCGCTCGTCCAAAACGCCGGAACAGCCACACTCACCGGTGCTTCGCAGCTTTGCCACAAACTGGACCAGCCAAGGTTTTCCCCAACCTCAGTAACAAGCTGAGCTTCTCGGCAGAGCTGCATCGGCTCTGGTCAATTCGCCCGGTTGGGGTGAATCATCCACGTTGGTCGGGGCAACGGAAGCGTCCAACGACGAACTCCCGTTTTCGCACGTGTTTGGTTTTCCTTCCGGCAGTGCGTCGACGCCATAACCGGAAGGATGAGGGTTTCAGCTCGGATCGCATCAATTTGATCACATCGCCTTGACTCAAACCAAACTGGGCCTGGATCGCGTCGAAGCTGGTGCGATCTTCCCAGGCCATCTGGATGATTCGGTCCAACTGATCTCGGTCGTATTGAGGAGTCATCGGGAAAACGACTGAACGCGGCTTTGGTGAGACGGCCTCTGAGTTCAGGCCCATCTGAGGTTGCGCACCCGAAGTCTAGATGGGGAGGAAGAAGCGACAACCCTCGCTGCGACAGGAGACAAACAACAACCTCGACAAGGGTCAGTTGCGGACACGACCGGCAAATAGGACGATTCATCGCGAATGAGTTTTCATCCATTTTTAGGAACGTTTTGCCGCGGTGTTTGTGTTCAAAGGATGACTCGAAGGTATTGTACGAATGAACATCAGAGAAGTCTTCGACCCTAGGCCGGAAGCCCGGATTGCCGGACGAAACGCCCCGCTTCGTCGATGACTTTTCAGGGAATCAGTAGAACGCTCCTCCCATATGACTGTTCCGCGAGGCATCCACCCCAACTTCTCAGAGGATACGCTTTGCTCGCTCCTGAAGCTTTCGAGCACACCACCATTCTGGATTAGTGATTACCGCCAGCTCTGGCTGATGCGTCGGGATCTTGGACAGGCGCCGCTGACAAGCACGCTTTGAGAGGCCAGACGAGGCCAGACGTTGAGGTGATCGAGTGCCCTGAGGATGGCTTCGCGGGATTCCGCGGAGGCATCTGAGGTCGACGGTGTGCCGAGGATCCTCGACGACAAGCCCCGCGGACTTTCGAGATGCCCCCGCAAGGGAGGGGTGAGATCTTGGTCCGGGCGGGCGCAGGGGCAGTTGCAAGAGTTGGGCCTGCAAACTGCCCACAGACGCGGTTGAAAACCGTCGAAGTCAGAGGGAAGGCTACCTTTGGTCCGCGTTCCTTCTTCGAGAGACGAGGATCACCGAGAGACAGCATCCAAAAATGGCTGTTGGTGTTGGTTCAGGGATCACCGTCGCACTCGGGGCCCGAAATCGAACATGAACCCGACACTATGGGAGTTGGCACCATTTTCGGTGAACTGGAACCGGTTGCTGAGGACCTCTAGCGTCCCGCGATACCCGCCGGAATTGAGCAGATGAGACAGCGCCGGATGGTCCATCATCCAATCCAACTCTCCCGTGAAGTCTGAGACCTCCTTCTTATGTGCGGGATTGTGTGCCATCAAGGAGCAATACCAACAGGTATCACTTTCAGAATCTTGGTAACTCATCAAAAACCCATCTCTCTTTCATAAAATATTCGTTGTTTTCTGTATGATAAACAGCACTACTCAATCTTTCTGAAGTCCACCACATCCTCCCCAACATCTGCGGACTACCCTAACCCCCTAAAAGACCGTCCCAGTCACAACCGTTCTGTTTTGTGGTGGAAGGTACCCCTTTTTGGCCCACTGATTTCTGAGAGGTTTCTGATGTTCCGACGACGGACGAGCGTCCTGGCCATGATGTTTGTGGCCTCGGCAAGTGTGTCGCTTGCACAATTGGTTGACTACCAGGCCCCTACCCCAACTGTTCCTGGAATTCAATCGGCTCCTGGGCAGTTCCCGCTGACGGTGACTTCGACCAACATCATCTCCACCAATCCGCCTGGCACTGAGCTCGGCGGTGATGATCGCGACCTCATCTTTCTGCAGATTTCCAACAGTGGTCCTATTGAGTGGACCTCGTCGCGGTACAACGCCGGCGACATCGCCGTTAACGTTGGCCCGAACCCCGGTGGTGGCGCCAACTCCCCTCCAGGAAATGTGGTCAACAGCTTTCAAGAGGGGAACAACCAGGATCCTAACTTGCAGGCGTTTCCGACCACTCACGCCTGGCGTCTGAACAGCAAGTTGGGGATCCCCTTGGCGACGGTGACCCAGAATGGGGTTGGCGAGAACAACACCGTCGGCGGCAACAGCATCCCTCTGTACGGCACTGCCCAGTTCACCAACTCGTTCTCCCAAGGGGTTGGTTACAATATGGTCAACGGAGTCTATGGCAACGGTGACGGCGGCAGTGGGTCAGCCGGTGGTGCTGTCGACCTGAACATGGGCATCGCCGGTTTCAACACCTTGGTGGGCAGCACCGAGGGTACCTTCAACGTGGCTGCGTCTTTCTTCCCGTACGGCCAAGACGAAGGGACTGCCAATGGCTGGATCGGTGGTTATGTCAACTCGCAGGACATCGGACCCGGCGGTGCTGGCAACTGGGTTGGTGGGACCTACAACGGGAACTTTGACCCGAGCGAATCATTCTCCGGCAGCAGCTATCCGGGTGGTGAGAGTCCGATGTTGTCGCTGGATGGCAACGTCGGCACAAAGTATTTGAACTTCGCCGGGCCTGACTCCGGAATCATCGTCACGCCAAGCTTCGGCGACCCCACCATCGCCACCGGTTTGCAGCTGACCACAGCCAACGACGCGCCAGGCCGCGACCCGACCAGCTACCAGGTTTTCGGAACCAATGACCCGATCACCAGCTCCGACAACAGCTTGGGCAACCAAGAGAACTGGACGCTGATCAGTTCCGGCAGTGTGTCCCTGCCGGATGACCGGTTCACCCCCGGCAGCGTGATCAACTTCTCCAACTCCACTGAATATGACTCCTACCGGATTCTGTTCCCGGGCACCAAGGGCGACTCGCTGTTCCAGATCGCTGAGATCGATCTCTTGGGTGATGTCCCGGCACAAAGCCTCTCCGGCGTTGACCTGCTCAGCAGCTCTGACGACGTGTTGGCGGTCAATACTGTGGATGTCGGCCCCGATCCTTCGAACTTGCCTTCCTACAATGTGAACTTCTTCGGCCAAAACGGCCCACCAGTGACTTGGGATCCCAGCGGCAACGCGATGGCCCGTCTGGAAAGTCCCGACTTCACGCCCGCCGACGGGCTGCTGTTTGTCGGCACCGCTGATGGCGACAACGACAACGAGTTTGCTGTGGCCACCCCCAACGGCAGCGGCTGGGACATCGCTGTGTACGCCAATGACGACAACAGCCTGCGGAATCTGAACGCGGATGCTGCCAGCGGAACCTTCTCCTTCTTGTTTGTCGACTTCGATTCTCAAGGGCTCACCGGTGGCCTCATCGACGGGGAGACAGGCAACTCCATCGAAGAGCGTGAGACCGGACAAGCCTTCGAGCTGACCCGTTTGAGCACGGGGGTCTACCAACTCTCCATCGACGGGGTCACCCCAGATGATGGAATGCTGATCCTCACCAATGCCGGTGGCGACACTCCTTCGTTCCTTTCCTATGAGGAAGACGGCAACGGCAACTTCATCATCCAGAGCCGCTTTGTCGAGAACGGCGATCTGGCCAGCGGAAACGCTTCCTTCCCGTTGGTTGATACCGACTTCGCCTTTGCGTACGTCGACTTCACCAACCCGCTGGCTCCGCCTCTGCCTCAAAACGGTGGCGGTCCTGGCGATCCTGGCCGTGTGATCCCCGAACCATCCTCGATCGCTCTGCTGATCGGTGGCCTGGCGATGGGCCTGAGCCGTCGTCGTCGCAGCTGAGCCTGGCAAGGCATCTAAGAATTGCGTGAAGGCTTCAAAACAAAAGCCCTCAGGAGCCGCTGGGAGAGTCCCGGCGGCTTTCTTGATGCTCTCGAACAACCCCTTAGCTCCAGGAGCTTCTCCCGTTGAAGTGCGACGTCCTTCGCGATGGTGAGCTTCTATTTTGCTCTCTGCTGATCCGGGTCACGGACAGCCGCGATTTGCGTTGAAGTGAGCAATGCGGCCAGTTGCCGACATGCGATGTTGGAGGCAACACAGATGATCAGGTCCATCCTGCCACAGTTCAGGGTCATCAAACTGTGAGACAATCAAGGTTCGGTCGCAGTTCGCGACCGCTTCCGGTCCGTAACAGAGGCTCGTCCCGAGTGCTTCCGTCGTGAGAAAGACCCCACCTAACCCGATCTGCTTCAGCTCGGAGAGAATGTGACGCGTTTCATTGGCTGCCAAATGGTCGATATTCGCCATCAACAGAATGGGGCCCTGAGCTGTCGTGGACCCTGGAAGGAATGGCTTCGGCTGGCTGATTGCCGTTTGGGCCTTCCACCAGGCCAGGATATCCGGAATCGACTTGGCTAATCGATGCCAGCCAGAACCGAAACGCCACAGAGGGCGTTCGCTGAAGGAGTTAACTCCGAGTATCGCCGTTTTCTCAGGGCATCGCTTGCCATCGAGGGAGCCTTGGACAGACTGCCGGCGACACCTGCTTGCTCTCCTTGCTGGTCGGCATCCGAACTCGAGGGTGTTCACAGCACTGGCCCCTGTGCCCTATTCAACGCCGGTTCGGGTCCGTCTGCAACGACTTTCAATTCCTTCTGAAAGTGCCGAGGATTCTCCAGACTCAGAGACTCTCCGAAAAGCATCCGGCAATCCACGATGTTGTGGAGCCGAAGTCATGGTGCAACACGATCCAGGTGGATTCCGGTGCTTTTCGGACAGACTGTAAGAATCCGAGGTGGCCTTTGGCCCTTTCTCGGGGCCCTGTGGGTGGGTGCCCAAGCTGTCCTCAAGCGCAGGAGAACCCAGTGCGACGGAGAAGCCGGCGAGAGGAATGGTTGAGGAGGGAGCGATGAGACAGTATCACCGGCTGGATCGAGATAACTCGATGAGGACTTCCCGTTGTGCCTTGCCGATGGTGTGGATGCTTTGCGAGCCGTCCGGCCAGGTCACGGCAAGCTCCTGAGCCTCTCGCCCCGAGGCCAACCCGAAGGTCAGCGTGGGAGTGGACTGTGACAAGTACCCTCCACCGGCACAAACTTCGGCTGTCTGTGAAGACCCATCACTCAGCGTCAGACGGACTCGCGAGCCAATGCACGTTGGATTTCCCGCCGGGCCCTGGAGGCGGACGCGGAGGAACGCATCGGAGCTGTGGGGGGATGCCCCTTGGTGCTCAAATGCTTGGACAGGAGCGTTATTGAGGCCGACGACGAAATCTGGCCGGCGGTCCCCGTTGAAATCGGTGACCGTCAGGCTTTTGGCATCACCCCACACAACGAGTCCGCTCTGGGTAGGCCAAACCGGTGTGAAACCGCCCTTCCCGTCGCCGGTCAGCAGAAGCCCTAGACCCCCATCCATTTGTCCGGTTTCCAATTGCGGGGTGAAGAAATTCTGCACAAGAAAGATATCAGCGTGTCCGTCTCCGTTGACTTCGGTGGCGACGACGCCGAAGCTCGGGGAAATCTGGGCCAGTCTGGGCAGCGGCTGGAAGATGAACTGGCCCGATCCGTCATTCATCAGCAGACCTGACTCAAGTGTGGTGCATTCGAACCGATGGGCTGTTTGCAGGCACTGCGGGGTGTAGATCTCAGGCAGAGAGGCGATCGCAAAATCCTTGAAGGTCGAGAACTTCTCTTGCAGGTGTGGCATGGCCCGGGTCGAGCAGCTTCTCCCTCGTACAGGAAAGAGCGTCTCGTCCTCGAATTCGGCCTCAATCAATCGCCTTTTGCCGGTTCCATCAAAATCTCCGTAGTACAGAAGCGCTGGCGATTTCTCACTGGCGTGGTACTTGGTGTTCAGCCCGAAGTTGGTCACGACGTAATCCAGATCGCCGTCGTTGTCAAAATCCCGGCCGGCAATCCCGTTGAACCAGCCCTTGATCTTGGCCAGTCCCGCTGCTTCGGTTTGGTCGACCAGACGACCTTCCTGGTTGTGAAAAACCTTCACCGGCCCCCATTCGTGAGTGACCAGAAGGTCCAGCCAACCATCACCATCGACATCCGACCACAGGGCACTGGTGACCAAACCCGTTTGCCGCAAACCTGCAGCATCTTCCTGATTTGCTAGCGAAAATCTTCCATTCTTATTCTCAAGTAGATAGCTTTCCGGAGAAAGCGGATATTGGCCGGGGATCACCCGGGCGCCGACGAAAAGGTCCATATCGCCGTCGCGGTCGTAGTCGGCCGCCACAACAACACTGCCACTTTGCCGAACATCCGGGAGCATTCCGGCTGAGGCAGGCTGAAAGGTCCCCTGTCCGTCGTTGAGATACAGAGCGTCTCGCAGGAGTTCGTCTCCCGGGTCACATTCGACCCCACCTGCCACCACGTACAGATCCAGATCTCCGTCGGAATCGGCATCGAAGAACAACGCGCCCATGTCCTCTCGGTCGGCTGCGGACTCCCACGGGCCAGGGACCCTTTGCCCAAAATGGCCATCCTCGTTGGGATAGAGTTGGCCAGCCTGGCCCTTGGCTCCCCCAAGGAAAAAATCCTCGTCGCCGTCACCGTCGAAGTCGCCCCAAGCGATGCCCGGTCCCAGTTGGGACAGTTTGTTGGGCAGCAGCGGCTGGCGCTGGAAATCATCAAAGGGGTGTTCGCGGTGCTGGGCGTGAGCCAAAACATCGCTCCGACGATACAGCGGCTTGCTGGATTCTGTTGCCATCCTGCTGGAGACTGGCTCTGTGGAGGCTGAGCTGGATCCTTCGGAATTGGTTTCTTGGGGGCTGGTTTCTTCTGAGGGTTCGGTGATCGTGTAGAAATGATCGGCGGCCAGGTTGGTCAAGACTTGTTGTGTTCCACTGGGCCAGCGGATGGTGAGTTGCTGGATGGTTTCGGCTTCGCCCAGTCCGAAGTGGACGATGGGCTCGCTTGAGGCGATAAAGCCGGTCATTGGCGAGAGCTGCCGCATTTGCGACCCTGTCGAGGTCTCGATTTGCAGGGATGCACCCAAGCCCCATTGGTTGCTGTTGGTGCCGACGAGCCTGATGAGCACGCGATGTCCGTCGGAGGATTGGTTGCGATAGATGCTCACCGGCTCGTCCAGATTGGTGACCACAAGATCAAGGTCGCCGTCACGATCCAAATCCGCGTGAGCACAGCCGAAACTCATCCCCACGTGATCCAGCCCCCATTCCTTGCTGACATCGACAAACTGGAGATCCCCGGTGTTTCGGAAAGCCAGGTTTTGTTCTCGGCGGGGTGGTTGCTTCTCGTAGAGATCCCACTCCGTTCGCCCGCTCAATAACTCGGGTCCAAAGGCCACGTCAGAGTTGCTGAAGTCTCGGGCCATCCCGTTGGCGATCAAAGCATCCACCCAGCCGTCGTTATCGAGGTCGGCCAGCTTGACCGCCCAGGTCCAATTGGTATCCGCCAGGCCAGCCAGATAAGCAGCCTCCAGAAACCGCTGCCCTCCTGTGTTGACATACAACGCGTTTCTCATGGTCTGGGGTGGTGGACCGGCAACCTCAAGCAAGCGGTCAGCGCTCATCACGCCCATGCTCGTTTTCTGCTTCACGTGAGTCGTGGCCGACATGTCGGCCACAAGCAAATCCAGAAGGCCATCATTGTTGATGTCCGCGGCATCGGCTCCCATTGAGAACCAACTGGTATGAGGAATCGCCTCGGCGAGCACATCGGTGAACCGGCCATCGCCATCGTTGCGATACAGGTGATCGGGCTCATTAAAATCGTTGGCGACATAGAGATCGGGACGCCGATCGTTGTTGTAATCCCACCAAGTTGCCGAAAGGCCGTGTCCTGGCTCGGTCATCCCTGCTTCGCTTGTCACGTCTACGAAGTGACCTCGGCCGTCGTTACGCAAGAGATAGTCCCGGCGAGAGGCTTCCTCAACTTCATAATGACCTCCCTGGTTTTCCACGAGCTTGTAGTACTTTTCGTAGGTGGGAAGGAGTGATGGGACCCCAAGCCTCATGGTCACTGGGGGGGTCTTGGGACGCCCGCCTTTGCGGTAGAAGCGATAGGTGACGACATAGACATCCAGATCGCCATCGCCATCGTAATCCGAGAAGGTGGGCATCAGGCAGGCATCTTTCAGGTCCAAACCTCTCTGGTGGGCCTGTTCTGCGAAGGTGCCGTCACCGCGGTTGATCAACAAAGAGTTCGGGCTGTCGTAGTTGCAGATGTAGAGATCGAGGTCGTTGTCGCCGTCGATATCGGCCATGGCGACTCCGGTGCTCCAGGCGTCGTTTGTCCCCAAACCTGCGGCTTGGCTGATGTCTTCAAATCGAAAATCATCCACTTGGCGGTACAGCCGGTTGGTGCCGGGGCCGCTGGCCAGACAAAGGTCGGGACGTCCGTCGCCGTCGACATCGCCGATGGCCACTCCTCCACAGAGGAATCCGGAGTGGTAGAGGCGTTTCATGGGGTGGTCGGGATCAAGATCGTTCTGAAAGTTCACGCCGGTCTCATTCGGGGCGAGCCTCTGGAACCGAGGACCTTTGGTCGGTGTGGTTGGCCTCAAAGGGCGTGACTGCACAGGTTGGAGGGCAGTTGATGCTGGAGGTTTCCCGGAGGGCGATTTTTTTGAGGAAGATAACTGGGGCGGATCAACCGCCGGAGGGTTCCCAGGTGAGTGGAAACAGCCGGAGAGGACGAGCTGGCTGACAGCCCCCAAAAACAGAAGTGCTCGGCAGGCGGGTCGCATGGACGGTCTCAAGGGAAAAAGGATTCAGGTCGCCATCCCAACTGAGCAAGTTGACCACAGAACTGTTCGGCAGCGGGATATTCAGCAATTGCTCGTGGAAAGAGTGGGGGCAGCGCAGCGAAAACGCCCCGCCAGAAGCGGGGCGCGATCAGTTCGCCGCCAGCTCAGAGAGCAGCTTGCTTGAGGTCCACTGGAGCTTGAGAGTTATCATGACCAGCGGTGACGGCGGCGAACCAAAAAGCCTGCAGCCATCACGCCACCGAGCATCAAGCTGGTCGGTTCGGGGATGGGGATGACTTGGACGATTTGCAGTGCGTTCAGCGGGCCACGGAAGTTGTTGGCCATCGCGGAGATCGATGCTGGACTGGCGGTTTCGGGGCCGAAGACGATGTAGTTGCCGGCATCCCCGCTGTTGACCGCTTGCGTGTAAGAGGTGAAGCCGCCACCGCCAACGGAGTTGCCGTTGTCCACGGCCTCGACCAGCGTGTTGCCGTTGACCGTGTAATCGCCGGAACGACCGCTGCCATCACCATCGTAGTAAACGATGGCAATGTAGTTTTCGTAGGGGATATCCGCGATGTCGACCGAGGTGGTGCTGGTGGTGTTGGTGTCCACGTAGCCATTCATCAATTTGGCATCACCGGAGGAGGTCGAGTCAGCCACGCTGGTCGATTGAGTCCAGGAGTTGGGAACACCACCCCAGGTCACGGTCGCTCCAGTGGCAGCCCCAGAGGCGTCAACCAGGGCGAGGGGACCGCCATTGGACATCAAAGCGTTGTTCCAGTTGGCCTGAGACACAACACCGGCCATGTCACCCGCATCCAGGGAGGTGCCATCCCCGCCACCGGTTCCGCCACCACCGGCGCCAGACCGGCCGCCGACGAAGTTGATGCCGATGCTCTCGCCCAAGTTGAGCTCAGCAAATTCTGTCTCATCCAGAACTCCTGCGTGGGCAACGGTTCCAACCGCCAGAAACGCAAGAGCAAATGCCACAATACGAGATGTCATAGGGATCTCCTGGTAATAACCTGCAAGGCTGAGGGATTTGGATTGGATCTGGGGGCTGTGTTTGCTGGCAGGTCCCCAGTCAAATCCTCGACTTTCTTCCACGGGGATCGGAAATTGTCGTTTGGGGATGTTGGTGGTTTTGGAGTTGTGAGTGGTTTTGGGAATGCTGCTGGTTTTGAGGATGTTGGCAGCTTGAGGGTGACCACGGGATCTTCACACTTTGTTACACAGGTTTTACTCGAAAACTGGTGAGTCGCGAAGAATATTCACGAAAAATTCTCAAAACCGCCAGCATGAGGGGGTTGGTTTCCCGTCCGAGGGTGGGAGCTAAGTGAGGGGCTCAGTTCAGTTCCTGTGGGTTATACCCAGTCGGGGGAGGCCAGGCAAGCCTTTTCCAGAGGATTGGTCTTGAGGTGGCCGGGGGGAGTCCGCTCTCTGTGGAGCAGCTTTCCCCCCGAGTCAAACGAACCTGAGGTGTTCGACCTGCCCGAGTGGAAGTGGGTCAACGCCTACTTGGACTGTCCCAGATGTGGCTGTGGCCCACCAATGTGGTGTTGCCGGGATCTGTTGACGGCCCGACAGGCTGGGCCCCTGCCACAATCTGGAACAGTCGAGCTACTGAGAAAGGGGGAAAATCTTGGCTCGTCCGGTTGGCGGAAAGGCTGCGGAATCCGCGGTGCCTATCCAGCGTTGTGGACGAGCAAGAATTTTCCCCAAAAGCAGTCGTTTGTCCGGCTGCCAATGGCACAGCCGTTGGGTGGCCACCAATTTGAGGTGCGCACAAACCTACGAGATTGCCCTCAGCAAATCCCGCAGACAAAACTCTACGTTTCTGAGACGTTCGTCCGGGATCTCGATTGATCTTCTTGAAAGCTTCATCAACCCAAAGTTGAAAGCGGTCATGAGAATGTCCTGAAGTGGACGGACCACTTGTGGAAAAGCCGAGCATTGCCTAAGGTTGAGTCCAACTCTTCACAATAGTTTTTCGGCCAATTCTGGTTGCCTACTTGCGCTGATCACAACCAGTGATCACAACAAGTGGTTTCAACAGCCTCGTTGGGCCATCAAAGTGTCGGCTTTCCAGATACCAAGGAGGCCAACTCAAGGTTGGCCAAACCGGTTCTCACACACTCATCCAGTCACACTCACCCCGTGGTCTGGAGCCACTGACGATCTCGCTTCTGGTTGCTCGCATGAACGCCCGACGTTTTGCCTTCACCTTGGTGGAGCTACTGGTTGTTATTACCATTATTGGGCTATTGATGAGTTTGCTGCTGCCGGCGGTGCAGCAGATCCGTGAGGCTGCTCGTCGGACATCCTGTGCCAACAATTTGCGGCAGTTGGGGTTGGCGACCAACGCCTATGTGACGACCAACGAGTTTTACCCTCCAGGGCATACCGACTATGGGCGTGGGGAGCATTCTTGGATGGTGCTCTTGTTGCCTTGGGTGGAGCAGCAAGCGATGTACGATGCCTGGCAGTTTGAGATCCCCTGGAACCATTTTGATAACCGCCAAGTCTGGGAACGTGACCTCCCGGTTCAGTTGTGCCCCTCATCGGATGAAGGTCTGCCCGGTCAAGGGGATTACGCCGGAATCAACGGCCCGCGACCGTTGCCCTCACGCAATGGCCAGCCGGCGCTGCCGGGGGGTTGGAGGAAAGGCCAAGCCTACGCCGCCGGGATGATGGTTCCGACTGGCCCATCCACTGATATGAGACCGATCCCACCAGCGGCGGTTCGCGATGGACTCAGCCAAACTCTGATGATCGGCGAAGCCGCCGGACGAACCGACGGGAATCGCTTTTGGCCCGATGCCCACCAAACCTTTGCTCAGCACGGAATCTTGAATATCAGCTCCAACAACGAGATGTTCAGTTTCCACCCCGGCGGGTTGATGATCTGTTGGGGCGATGGCCGAGCCGTCTTTTTGTCCGAAGCAACAGATCTCACGGTTGTCGATAGTATGTCCACTCGTGACCAGAACGAGATCTACCAGCTGCCCGAGTAACCCTGCTTCTCAAGTTTTCCTGCTGCTCAAGTTTTCCTGCTGCTCGAGTTTCCCTGTTGCTCCGTTTCCCTGCTGCCGATTGACTGGGATGCCCCAGTCGCCACGACGATGATGCTGCCTGTTGTTGCTCGCCGGTTCGTCCCAAGCCGCTTGAGCCCAGCGACCTGCTGGGTTGTCAACGGTTGCTTCTTGGTCCTCGGTTTGCTGAGCGGCTGCGGGCCGCAAACTGGAACAGTCACCGGGACGGTGACCTTAGACGGTCAGCCCGTTGGACCAGGCATGGTCACCTTTCTCCCCGAAGAGAAGGGGAAGCTCTCCGCTCAGGGCACGTTCGGCCCCGACGGAAACTACCAGCTCAAATCCAGTGGAGGCATCACCGGGGCCGTCGTCGGCAAATACACCGTCATCGTCCAAGCAACCGAGACAACCGAAGACTCCGGGCCAACTTCTCTGATCCCTCCTCGGTACGCTGACCCTGATCAAAGTGGCCTGAGTCTGGAGGTCAAGCCGGGCGATCAAAACCTCCCCATCGCCCTGACCCGATAGCCTCCTGGTGGTTTCCAAACCGCCTTTGGTGACCAGATCCTTCTCGTTTCGAGGGGCTCCCGCGGCGACTCTGAGCTCCTCCAGGTTGCGGCATCTCTCCTGGCACCGCAGTGTGCTTGAGTCCTCCGAGGCATCCACCGGCAGGACTGGTGAAGGGTGACTCTGCCAAAGGTCGGCAGGCCTCCATTGAAAGGATTTCACCCTGGTGACCGGCGGCTGCTGGATGCGGCGTGGCCAGCAAGCCGAGGTTACCGGGCCGGCCATCTTCCTGGTGTCTCGGTCTTCAGGGGATTGGGCGATGCTGGCGGTTCACCTCAGCCAAACCCTCAGACCCTCTCCGCATTTTGAGGTTGCTGCACTTCTGCCCTGCTGAGAAGATCTGTCGCCTTTAATCCCGACCCTCTACGCTGTGTGGAAGCTCAGCCATGGCGCGTCGACGTAAAAAATCCTTTCTTTCGTCGGTTCTGAAAACCCTGCCGCCTCCCGTGGCCTGGATTCTGGAGAGCCCCGTGCGTCTGACCGCGGCGGTGCTCATCTTGGGAGGCCTCATCAGCGCTGGGATCGTTTCGGTCCAATGGATCGATGGGCGTCCTCGCCTCCAAGTCAATCAGGAGAAAGTTGAGGAGATCAAGCAAAAGGGCAAGGCCTGGGCAGAGAAACAGGCTGCCGAGCAGGAGCAGAGTCCAGCAATGGCCCCACCTGCAGGGCCTGTCCCCCCGGCAAGCCCTGTCCTTCTCGGAAGGAACAATCAAGAACCACCTGAGAGCGCGTCCGAACCGTCTCCTCAGCGGCCACGCCCCGGACTTGAGTTCGTCCGCCGACTGCGAGAGGCTCGAGAAGCTCGCAAACGTGAATAGGCCCGTCGGGCTCAGGTGGCTCCCATCTCGAATGAGTGTCGAGTCAGAGCTCGTCAGTTGGCAGCAGAACGCCGGACCCGAGTTATCAAAATGTCGCAGTAACCGTGCTTTTTCTCGAAGGCTTGACAGGCCTTTCGGCTGATCAACCGGTTGTCCACAAACAGGCGATCCAAGGTCGGAATACTCAAGAGGTGTTCCAGGCCGGCATCAGTCACTTGGGTCCCTCGAATCACCAGCTCCTCCAGCCGAGGCAGTTTGGCCAACTCGCGCATCCCGGCATCGGTGACCGGGCAGCCGGTCAAATCGATGGTCTTGATCTCTTGCCGCTTGGCGAGAACTTTCAAGCCTTTGTCCGTGATCTGGGCGTGGAGGGCGCCGAAAACCTCGATCTTGGGGATTTGCTGTAAGGTCTGCAGGGTCTCGTCGGTCACCGGGGCACCACGAAAGATGAACCATGTCCGGTTCTTCTGCAGCAAGAGATAACTCCGCACAGCTCCTTCGGATCGTAAGAGTGCGGTCGACAGGTCGAACTTCGTGAGGTTCAAGGGAATGAGCTTGGCCAGTCCCTCGCCGCTGAAATGAGGGCTCGCCAGGGCCAGCGACTTCAAGTGTGAACACCGGCTGAGGTGTTCCAAACCCTCATCAGTCAATTCGGGACATCGGACGGTGGCTCGTTCGAGCTTGGTCGCTGACAACAATCGCAGTCCCGCTCCGCGAATCTCCGGGGCGGTGAGATGGAACTCCCGGAGGTTCGGCATCCCGGCAAGCCAACCCAAACCGTCGTCGCTCAGTTGCGGAGCAGCCAGCCAGAGACGTTCCAGCCCCTTGAGATTTCGCAGCTGGAGCAAATTCTCCTCGGTGAGTTGATCGCCGTGCAAATGAAGCTCGCGGAGACGGGGGAGTTTTTTCAGCAACGCAAGACCTGACCCGTCGATTTGCTGGCCGGAGACCGACAGCGATTCGAGCTTGGTCAGTGCTGTCAAATGCTGAAAAGCTTGATCGGTGATGCCCTTGGTAGGCAGTGCTAAGGTTTTCAGGCTGCTCAGTTGGGTGAGGTTTTGCAGCGAAGCATCGGTGAGGTCCCAACTGCTCAAACTCAGAGTTGCCGGCTTCTGGAGATTGTTGACCATCACCGCAAGCCCACGTTGCGTTTGGAATCGCCGAGGGAGGGTCAACGTCTTCAGTTTGAGGCCGCGGAGTTGCTCCAGTCCTTGCCAAGTCACTTGGCGAGAATGGGTCAGGTCGAGGTGTTCTAAACTTGGGTGGTTTCGCAGATACTTCATGTGCTCATCCTTCCAAGGATACAAGGAAGGACTGAGAGTTCGCAACGACCGAAGCTTGGCAAACAATGGAATTGCTTGAGCAACGGCTTTCTCCAGCGGGACCGCTTCTGCCTCGATTCGCCTCAGGTCTTCGGCGGTTGGGTAGAACAACCTTCCCAAATTGATCTCGACAATCGGCCTACCTGGCTGCTGCAGATCACGTGTGATCTCCACCCGATGGTAGCCGTGCAGAAGCTGATAGACGCGTTCGTCCGCTGAGTCCTCAGCAATCCCCCCAGGGCTGAGGATGCTGGTCAACAACAGGCTGAGGATCATCAGAGGCGAACACATCGGTATTGGCTCCGGATCATGGGAAACGGGGGTCGCCGTGAAAGACAAGATGGTCTTATCATCGACAACAACCTCGGACCTGCCAAGTAACAAACCCGTCACGACTGGCACGCCGATCCATCGGACGGTGGGCCCTCAATCTTGTGGCCACCCCCTGACCCTACTTGCTGAGCTTAGCAACCGAGGGCAAGATGCTCCCTTGAGCAAACTCCATCGGTTCCAGATCCGCGATCCCGCCTGACCGGCCCGTTGGGTGAATGATTGAGCCTCAGACAAGCGTTCGGCCGAGCACGGAAGGCATCCAGGCTTCTCCCGGTTGAAGACTGTTCCGAGGATCAAGAGTCTGTCCTCTCGCTCTGCTTTCTCAACGACTTTTCTTAACGACTTTTCTTGTTGGCTTTTCTTAACGGCTTTTCTTAACGACTTTTCTCGACAGACTTCTTGAGACAGATTCTCGGCAAGGGCTTTTTGCCACCAGTCTGATTGATCTTGGATTGCTCTGCACTGTTGCTGGTGGAAGGTAATGACCTCATTCTACTGCCCCCTTCACATCGGGAGATTCTGAGATGCTCTCGCGACTGCTGATCTCTGGTGGCCTGCTGGCGGCAGGTTGTTTCGTCTGTTGGTTTGTGGAGCCCGGTAGATTGGGGACTGCCTGGGCCCAACCCAACCTGAAGAAACCCAGTCAGTTGAAGACAGACGGCAGTGTGTTGCCGTTCCCGACGCCGCCCTCCGCAAGTGTCGCCGGGCCCACGATCCAAGAGTCGAGGATGACCTGGCGGAAAGCTCCGAGGCGGCTCAAGGAAGACGCCCCGAATATCCTCATCGTGCTGATCGACGACGTGGGATTCGCTCTGCCAGATACCTTCGGTGGTGAGATTCACACCCCCACGCTTTCCAAACTGTGGAGCACCGGGATTGCCTACAACGCGTTTCACACGACCTCCATTTGTTCTCCCACCCGAGCTTCCTTGCTGACTGGTCGCAACCACCATCGGGTTGGCAACGGCACAATCGCCGAGCGGGCGTCGGATTTCGACGGTTATCTTGGCGTGATCCCCAAGACGGCAGCGACGCTTCCCGAAGTTCTGCACTACTATGGCTACGTTTCCTCGGCCTTTGGGAAGTGGCACAACACACCTGCCAACCAAACAACTGCGATGGGGCCATTCGACCGATGGCCCACCGGGCACGGATTCGATTACTTTTACGGCTTTCTCGCCGGGGAAACATCCCAGTACGAACCCCGCCTGTATGAAAACCTCACCCCCATCGAACCTCCCCACATGACTCTTGGGCCCTGGAAAAGCTCCGGACGAAAGACGACCCAAGGCAGCTTGGTCGGCCCAAGAGTCGGCACTCGGGCGGAACCACCGCTTGGTCCGTCGAGAAACTCAGCAGCAACCAATCAGTATCACCTCACTGAGGACATGGCCGCCAAGGCGATGACCTGGCTGAAGAAGCATCAGGCGTTCTCACCGGACAAGCCGTTTTTGATGTACTGGGCGCCGGGCGCGGCACACGGCCCACACCACGTCTTCACCGAGTGGGCCGACAAGTATCGGGGTCAGTTCGATACCGGCTGGGACAAGTACCGCCAGCGGGTCTTCCAGCGTCAACAGGCGATGGGCTGGATTCCGGAGAACGCCAAACTGACACCGCGGCCTAGAACACTGGCTTCCTGGGAGAGCATCCCCGAAGAGCAACGGGCGTTTCAGCGACGGTTGATGGAGGTCTTTGCTGGATTTGTCGAGCATACCGACGCTCAAGTGGGCAAGCTCGTGGAAGGGCTGGAGGAACTTGGGCTCCGGGAGAACACGATCATCTTCTACATTTGGGGTGACAACGGCTCCAGCGCCGAGGGACAACAAGGGACTGTGAGCGAGTTACTGGCCCAGAACAACATCCCCAACACGATTGCGCAGCAACTCGCAGCGCTGGAGAAGGTTGGTGGGTTGCCTGCCCTGGGCGGCCCAAAGGTGGACAACATGTACCATGCTGGCTGGGCCTGGGCCGGGAGCACTCCGTTCAAGTCGACCAAACTTGTGGCCGCCCATTTCGGCGGAACACGGAATCCGCTGGTGATCTCATGGCCGAAGGGGATTCAGCCGGACAAAACCCCGCGTTCTCAGTTCCACCATGTCAACGATATTACCCCAACGATCTACGAGATTCTGGACATCAAGCCCCCAACCATGGTCAATGGGTTCCGGCAGATGCCCATCGACGGTGTGAGTTTGGCCTACACCTTTGCTGATCCCAACGCTGAAGGACAGAAGAAGACTCAGTATTTTGAGAACAACGCCAGCCGCGGGATCTACCACGACGGATGGTACGCTTGCACTTTCGGTCCCTTTTTGCCCTGGGATACGCCCGCGTCCCAGGCGCGGCTGAAAACATGGGATGCCAATGAGGACGTCTGGGAACTCTACCATCTCCAGGAAGATTTTTCCCAGGCTGACGACCTGGCCGAGCGCCACCCCAAACGACTCGAAGAACTCAAGAAACTCTTCCTGGCTGAGGCCAAGGCGAACAACGCCTTGCCGATTGGGGGCGGACTGTGGACTCGGTACCATCCGGAGGACAGTATCGGTTCGCCCTATACTTCCTGGCGTTTCGACGCCACGACTCGCCGGATGCCGGAATTCACCGCCCCGCCGATCGGCAAGCGGAGCAACACCGTTCGCATCGACCTGAAGGTCAACCAAAACGCCTCCGGGGTTCTCTACGCTATGGGCGGCGCCAGCGCCGGGGTGAGCGTGTATCTCGATCAGGGGCAACTGATCTACGAGTACAATATGCTCCTCATCGAGCGGACGACACTGAAAGGTCAAGGCAAAATCGCTCCTGGTCAGCACACCATTACCGTCAGCGAAGCTATCCCCAGGCCCGGTGCGCCCGCGACAGTGGTACTCAAAGTTGATGGCCGGAAGGTCGCCCAAGGCCAGGTCAAGCGGACAGTTCCGGTCGCATTCACCGCCAGTGAAACCTTTGATGTGGGTGTCGACCTGGGCTCACCGGTTTCCTTGGACTACCACGAGCGTGCGCCGTTCCGATTTGAGGGAACCATCGACAAGGTCATCGTCGAACTGCCTTGAGGCTCTTTGACGTCGAGGTGCTTTGACGTTGAGGTGCTTTGACGTCGAGGTTCCTCCGGCAAAAGGCAGGAACTTCTCGCTGCCTCACAGCGTCCCAGACTCAGTTTGCAGCAGACTGCCAACGTGAAAATCGCTGAAAGCAGTGTGTTCGTCTGTGTATTCGACTGAAACGGAGCGTTTGCTCATGATCCGACTGATCCTCATTTGCCTGATTTGTCCCTTCGGGATGGGGGCCCAACCCCTTCCCTTGAAAGGAGACGAAGCCAACCCCCAGCTCGACTTGAATTTCCAAGATCGGGGAATCCCAGGCGTTTACCAACAGTTGGCTCAGCGGCGAGCAGGCCACTTAGAAACCCTGCAGAAGTATGCCACCGGTGGTGAGTTTCCTCGCAACCTGCGGCATCCTGGGTTGGTGCCACAGTTTGTGGACGACCGCGGGGTTCGTTGTGCAGTTGGTCAATTGATGTGGCAAGACCAGCACCAAGAACTGGTGCAGGCGATCGCCGGGGCGAATAACGCCATTCGAGTGTTTGAGATCACCGAAGGAAGGCCGGCAGCGTGGATTTTGCAAAGTGGTTTGACACAAGAAGAGTGTGCCCACGTTCAGCCGACCTACGACTTTCGGCCGAAGCCTCCTCCTCGCCCGATCCCTTCTCCGTACCCGCCGAGGGTTCCCCCGAGCATCCCGGTTGTCAGCATTCCTGAGATCCCAGCCGACGAACGGGCGCGGATTCAAAAACACCTGTTTGAGGCCGAGGCCCAGCTTCGCCAGCAGACCGAGAAGAGTCTTGAGATCGCTTTACGTCGCCTGCTGGATCAGGCCATCGAGGTCGGCCAGTTGACCGAGGACGATGTTCCGGCGCTGCTCAAGGCTCTCAAGGAGGACGAGCCCAACGTCCGCATCGGGGCCGCCTTCGCTCTGCAGAAGCTGCAACTCTCCGGCGAGACCGCCAAGCAGGTTGCCCTCGCCCTGACGGATCTGGCTGCCCAAGAGAGCCAGCCGCTCTCGGCACGGTTTTGCGCAGCCGCTGGTGTTCTGAACCTCGACGCAGGACGACCCACGGAAACCGGCTGGGATGATCTGGTAGCAATCTTCTGCCAAGGAACTCAGGCTGATGACGCTTCCTTACGGCAGGAAGCCGTTGTGCAACTGGGACTGCTCGGCCGTCGGCTCCATGGTGTGCCGGGCGAACGTGGTGGCCTGCAACAGCAGATTTGGAAGCAACTCAAAGAAGCCAAGCGGGACAAAGATGGTGGGGTGCGTACAGTCGCCAAAGCTGTGCTTGCGGAGTTGGTACGGACCTCTCCGGCGGGTTCTCGGCAGGGGCCCCAGAGCTTCCGTCACCAAACAGCTTTCACTGGTCGGTATTTTCAGAGCGAGATTCACAAAGCCTCGACCGTTGGCGATCACGATTCGTTGAAGAAGCTACTGCGGGATGATCCGGGTTTGGTTGAGGTGGTCAACAGGCTGGGGGAGACGCCGCTGCATCTGGCGGCCGAAAACGGTCACTTGAACTGCCTGAAAACGCTTCTGGCCGCCGGAGCCGATCCTAATGCAGTTACCCCTGGGGGCCGAACCCCGCTTCACGAAGCCGCCACGGTTGGGTTTCCCGCAGGGATCCAAGGCCTGTTGGCAGCCGGGGCCAAGCCCAATCTCGCCGATGCTCTGGATGGCTGGACGGCTTTACATTGGGCGGTCTACACGGGACGCCCGAGGATCGTGGAGGATTTGATTGCGGCCCAGGCGGATGTCAATCAAGCCGACCAGACCGGACACACGCCCCTACACGTGGCCGTTGGTTTTCAGAGCGCAGAGATCACCATTCGCCCTGCCTCGGCCGACCCCCGGATTGTCAAGCTGCTGCTGAAGGCCGGAGCGATCAGCACTCAGGACCAATCCGGTCGCACCCCCGTCCAGTGGGCCAAGCGTCTGGAGAAGCCGAGGATGGCTGAGCTGCTCCAGCAACAGCACAGGACCCCTGCCGGTTAAGTGAAGCAGTCGGCGAAGCGGAACGCAGCAGGTCGGGTCGCAGTGGGAAGCAGCTGACCCTCGGTCCGTTTCCTCAACCGGATTGATCTCCCGGTGAGAAGTCGGTCTTCGTCAAATCAGAAAAGCGTTCGACCATCTGGCCGGACGCCAAGATCGCGCGTTTCATGGTTGGGACCTTGCGGGAGGGAACGTCGGTGGAGTGTTTGGTTTCAGGCAGGTTGCTGCGAAGTCCGGGAAGGACGTGAGAAATGACAGTAACACCTCTGAGGGGGATTAGTCAAATCGTTGACGGTTTTTGATTCCTTTGGCACGTTATTGGCCGGTCGAAAAGCGGGCTAAGCCTGAGAGAATGAAGGGTGCTGCCAACCTGAAGTCTCAAGTCAGGGCTGAGGTGTCACTTCGCAGTTCTGGATGAGAGAATCGCCCCATGAAGCACGAAATACTTGGCGAGATTGTGCACGACAACGATGACGATGCTGGCGTTGCACATGTTTCCTACGAAGATCGCACCATCGAGATTCGCATCTTCTCCGACGAGATTCCCTACGAGGAAAGTGTCGAACTCGCAGCATCGGTCGTCAACCAACTCGAACAGGTCGACAACGCCGCCAAGAAGGTCGCGGCCTCGGACCTCACAGACACTTACAACGAGAGTTGGAATGAATTTGAGGAAGAACAGGATGACGGCACATTCAAGACCGTCACCAATCCCAAACTGACGGAAGCCGAATTTGCCAACAAGCTGACGCTTCATTCTGTCAACGTCAGCGGTGCGATGCTCGACTTCTTCTATGATGATGGGAATATGTTCTTGGGTCACACCGTCGTTGTCAATTTCCTCGACGGGACGAACTTCACCGACGCCCGTGCTGAACTCTTTGGGTAAACCGGTGCGGCTTGAGATGGCCGCGTGGTGAGTGGTGAGACGAGCGGTCATGGCCTATCGAGGCCCAGCAGCAGAAAATCGCTGATTCGCCACCTTCCGTCGACGCTTTCGACCTGCAGTTCCGCCTTGTAAGCGTTGGTACGGGCGTGCGTGTGGCCCCAGTGGGAGACGTCGCCGGTGACGGTCCAGGCGCACTCCGCTGAAAACCCAACTTTCCCTTGGAGATCGACGGGCTCACAGCGGGAGAGCGACACATCGGTCACTCGTACCCGAGCGCCTCCTTGGCTTTCCACTTGAAGACTCTGACGCTGTTGCAAATACACATCCCGAAGAAGCTCTCCTGTGACACTCAGGGCCAACCGATCGTAGACAAGTTCCTCGTCGCGTCGATCCATCGCCGTATAAACGTTGTGCAACAATCCCGCCACCAACTGTCTGGCGTCTTCCGCCGAGACCGAGGGTCGAGCCTGAAATGGGCTTGTCACGCTCATCCAACCCAGACTCGGCACACTCGCCATCACAGCCAGAGCAATTACTGAGAGCGCCATCGGCCGGACCCAGCGGCGTGTCCATGCCATGAGAACGATCCCGATTGCCCCAAGCGAGAGGCCCAGCCAAGGAATCGGCAGACGGTGGGATTCCGGGGGAGGTTCGAGCTCAAGGAACGTCGGAATCGTTGGCGCAACGAGAGAGTTTTTCCAGCGAAGAATCGGGTCATCGACTGTCACCATCCACGGCAAAGGGCCCGCCTCGTCCGTGGTCGCGCAGGCAATGGTCGCAATGCGTGGTTGAAAGAGATCCCACTTGAGCGTGACTTCCTGCGGAAGGCCTTCTGTCACAGCGACAAAGACAACCCCCAGGGTCGCCGTGTTGAGATCGAGTTCCTCAGGTGGATCGACAATGCCAGTGCGACGCAGTGTCCGACGAATGAAATGGACTCGGTCCAGTTTGGGCTCAACACGCTGACCGTCGATCGAAAGGGGGCCGTGCTTGGCGAGGAACTTCACGGACTGCTTGAAGATTCGCGGATAATCCTCCGGGCGAATGGTGTTCTGTCCGTTCAGGCCAAGGTCGACCCAGTATTGGAGGTCTTTTGGGCGGACGACGATCTCCTTGCGGACCTCGAAGGGTTCGACGTACAGAAACGCCGACAGCGGTGCGTCGAACTGCCGCTTGAGGTTGCGATTGCGGAAGCGAGAGTACCACGGGTCGTCCCAGTCGAGGTCCACAGCCTCCGGTGCGGAGAGGTACCGAAAATCGTTGACTGCGACTCCCAAGTGGTGCAGCACAAAACCAATGTCCGTGACGACCTGATCGGAATCTTCGGTCCGGGGAGGCACCACCACCAAGGACCGAGGCTGGTTTCCCAATAGCGCTCGCAGTTCCACGAAGACGACTTGTTCAGCTTCGCTGTTCGGTGCCAGGGCCTCTCCAGTGATCTCATCCCGCAACGTCCGAGATCGCCGGATCGTTCGTTCCACCGTGAACCCCAACGGAGCATCACCGTTGCGGATCTGAAACGACGCGATGGCCTCGGACGTGTCAGCTTGGGCCGGGCTCGCATCGACCATGTCGGGCTTGGCCGAGTCAGCTTCGGCGAGCAGGCTCGCGAATGCCCCCAGAGCGGGAAGTCCGATCTCGAGTTCCACCCGGACCTCTTTCCCGTCAACAAAGACTTCAACGATCGTCGTTGCTTGCATCGCACGTGTCACCACAAGGGCATCCGCCCGGAGTCCTCGTGAGGAGAGCACAACAGCCAACACGAACAAGAAGACCACAGCCAAGCCGGCCGCATGTCTTGGGGCAACACCATATCTCACTCAATTCTCCGTGCTTTTGAGAAAGCCACAACAAGAGTGTCACGGTCTGCTCCAGCTTGTTGGAAAGTGTGCGAGTCGTCGTGACCTATCAATACGAGCGACTTGCACAAGCTTCAGCTGCTTGAATACCTTAATAGGCCCGGGCGTCATGCTGAAGCCCCCTCCCAGGGGCAGTCTCAACGAGGAGTTGTTGATTGCCGGAGAATGCTCGACCGAGCGAGCTTGAAAGCCGCTGGTGGACGGAGCCGACGATATCGCAGGTGTCCGGGTTGGCATTTTCGAGAATCCTCCCGATCGGTTGATCTGGACTGATGATCTCCGTCGGTTTGGGCCCTGACCCCGATCGAGACTGATTGGCTGAAA
>CAZYKP010000094.1:0-24130 GCA_964648025.1 uncultured Pirellulales bacterium
GCAGCAAGTTCTCGTTAATACCCTCTGCTCTGAGCCGCTTCGGCCACCGTATACCACTCTTCGGTCACCAAGCCGACCGCTTGCTGCTTGAACTCCGCACTGTGTCGTCGTCGCTTTTTCGCCATGTTTTACTTCCTCCGCGAGCAGTTTACGCTCTTAACTGAGCGGCCACTACTCCCGGGAAAGTCCAGCCTTCGCATCTGTGGACCGGAGCACCTTCTTAACGATTGCTTAACGCTACGAGGCAGGTGCGGGATTGGGGGATTGACGGAGTTCTTCTGAGGTGGCATGTTACAAGCAGATTGCAAGTGCATTAAATTTGCATTTTCTTCCCCCCATCCTTCCGGTCACAGAGTTGCTTCCCATGAGATGCCTCATAGTTTTGTGTGCCCTCGCGGCCGCTTCCGCCCCAACTTGGGCTCCCGCCGAAGTCGTCCTTTACTCCACGGGCTACGAGCCCCCAACCTATGCAGTGGGACCGCTCACTGGTAACGACAATTGGGTTGCATTCTTTGGCAACGCCGAGGTCACGTCGAATCTCTCGCTAAGCGGCTCGCAATCGGTGGTGGTTGACAAGGCAAATGAATTCGCCCAACGAGGCGGGTCGTTCTCCACATCGGCACCAATTGTCACGCTGCGACAGGCTGTGTACATCGATGGTCCCGACGAGGAGGAATTCCTACAAGAGGGCTTTTTTATCAGGCCGTTCGGCATTTCTGGCGACAACCCCAATAATGTTGATGGCGGAGGTTTCGTCGGTCAGCTTCTTGTAGTAAACGGAGAGGGTCCCTTGGGCTTGGGGGCCACGATAGGACTAGCTGATGGTGACACCGGGGGCGGGTTCGTTCCCGTCGATGTTGGCGAATGGTTCGTACTAGAACATGTACTCAATCTCGATACCCAAACTCAGGAAGCCTATGTTGACGGGCAATTCATCGCGTCTGCCCCGTTTGTGAACCCGGCCACTGAATTATCCGGTGTGGAGTTCGTCGTTCTCAACACCCCAGACCATGTCATCTACTTCGATGACCTGAGCATCACCGCCATTCCCGAGCCGAGCAGTGTTGCCCTGCTAGGCCTCGGTGGTTTGGCCATGCTCGGCCTGCGTGTCCGCCGTCGTTGAGTCTTGGTTTATTGCGAACGAGTTCGAACAAGCCGCGGGGTGTCGCTCCGCGGCTTGCTTCGTTCGCTGTGCCGCTAGACGCCAATTTGGCATAGCTCCGTCCCGAGGCGAAGCCACGTCAGTTGGACCATCCGCTGTTCCGACGGGCGTTTCATCACTTGCAGCGGTCTACATTTCGCGAGGATACCTCGTGCAGTTTGTCGACTGCGTTAGTAATGCCTGCAACGCGTTGATGGCGAGGTCGACGCCGTACGTGACAACCTGGCAATCCATCCGCCGCCAAGCCCTCGCCATTTTCACAGGCTGCAACGCAAGCGAGCCCTCAGAGTCGCTCAAACGGTTCGATAGCCTTTCGCTGCTGCGAGAGTCCTCACGCCCCAGGCAAGAACCGCTAGTGTTTTTCTGCAGTGACCAGTGCTGCACAAAGAATCGACAGGTAACTCGAACGCGTCGCATTCCCATCGCAAAGGGGTCAAGGACGGAGTGACTTGCCCCCTCATTCCAGGCAGCCGTCACCATGAAACTAACGGCGATGATCATCAAGTTATAACAAGCTATAGAGGGCCAGTTTGGGCTTGTCCTGGTGGCCAAACCGGTGGCCAACTAGATGGGGCCAACTTCACAGATCCTTGGAAAATAGGGGTTTGCGAAGTCCTGAGTGCTCACCCGCCGCCTCCACTTCGCATCGTCTGTGCCAGACGGTGCCAATTGATGTCCTTCCGAGTCATAGCCCCGGTCACCGCCGGGGTTGATTTCTTGCGCCGACTCATCCTCCGCAACTCCAGTGTCACCAAGTGCCGTATCTTGACAGCCAGCGCCACCCGGCACGCTGCCAACGCTCTTCCGGGACCGCGTCTTCAGGGCAGCGCGCTGGGCGGGTTCGGGCGCTGCCAGCGTCTCCGGAATCGTCAATCCAGACAAAGCCCGCGCCTGATCTCGGATCCCGATGTGGGCATACTTCATGGTCATCTTGACATCGGAATGCCGGGCCAGCCCCATCGCCTCGGGTAGCGACGCCCCATTTCTCAGAAGCTCCGTGAGGTGGCTGTGCCTCCCGGCGGCGTGAAAGTCAGCGATCCCCTCATGAGTCTGGTAGGGGTTTCCGGCACGCTCCAAGTCCTTCTTGACCATCAGCCAAGTACGTCTCTTGGCCAGTTTGGGAAACAGCACCTGATCCCCCTCCATGCCGTCCAGCCACGAATGCAGCATGATGACCAGTTCCGGGTGCAGCGGAAGCACGTCCTTCTGCCGGTGCTTGGAGTGGGCAGCCTCAATGGTCACAGCTGGAGGATTGCTTTGGAGATTGAAGCTGTGCGGAGTCAGGCTGGCGAATTCGGTCCGTCGCATGCCCGTCATGGAGGACAGGACGTAGATCTTGCCCGAGTCTCGCCGTCAAAGCACTGAATCGACTTGTCGCTGAGGAGAGCAGACTCGACAAAATTGCCGAACTCTTCTGGAGTTAGAGCCCGACGCTGATGCCGCACGTCGGCTTCTGGATTCAACTTTTCCAAGCCCACAAGGAGGTTGGTATTGAGGCGTGTGGTAGTCACCAGCCAATTGCAGAAGGAGTGAATCGCCTGGACATAATGATTGAATGTCCGGTTCCCAACATTCTCCTCGGTCTGGAACGCCGTTAAGAACTGCGAAACCTGGTCTCGGGCTTGCGCCTTCTTCGTTCCTGCAGAAGGGCCCCCAAAAAAATGGGCCTCCTATCTTGGAGGCCCATGCATCAGACGCGAACTCTGCCCGCAATCGCCGCGTCTGCCCACGACTACTTCCGCGACCGTCTGCGGAAGCCGAAGCACAAGGCAAGGCCGCTGAGGACAAGGCCGGACGAGGGTTCGGGGATCACGCCGACTGCCTCGATCGTGAAGCCAGCCATCTGGAACTCACCAAAACTTGAGGTGTTCGTGCTCGTGAAACTCACCGACAAAGTGGCGTTTGGATCGCTGGAGGCATACGCCAGTTCGTAAATCGCCGCAGTGCCGGGATTACCGATCCCGTTGCCCATGATGGCGGTCATCAGGGTGTCGGTCGCACCTGAACTATCCGTCAGCGTGGCAACGATCTCCAAACCTTGAGTCGGTCGGGTGCTGCCGACGTACAGACTCAGCAGGCGTTCGCCGGGACCTCCAACACTGTCGAAGTCCAACGTGAACATGCTTTCTCCGGGGGCGATGTTGCCCATGTCTCCTCCAAGCTCGACACTCGTCCCGCTCATAGGGTTGACTCCATTGCTGAAGGTGAATCGATGCCCTGGTGAGCCTGACGGGAGCGTGTCCTTCGAGCCGAGCGTGCCATCTTCCGTAAAGGTCACTGTTCCGCTGTCAGGGGAGCTGTGGCGGTTCGTGACGCCCGTCCCATCGAAATCCACAGAGACATTCGATCCGCTATCCAGGAATGTCGGTACGCCCGTAAAAGCTCCCCAGTCCAGCGTGTCGGTCACGTCAATGTCCACTCCGGTGGAGCCAAGTTGCGTCAACGATGATGAGGAAATGGTCCCGGCGTCGGACCGTAAGGATGAGATGCTTGCGAAGGCCACAGCGGCAAGGATCAGTCCGATTGGTTGACTGTTTGACATTGGTCTCTCCATAAAAAACTTCAGACGTTCCCTGCCCTGCGAACTCGTTTCGAGACCGCCACAGACAGGTGGGATGGGCAGGGAGTTGTGTGGGTGAGGACTGCGACCGCGAACCGCTGCTCCACGGTGCCTGAAATCGCGCACGAAGCCATCGGTTCAGCACTTGAGAAGCAAGCGCAGATATCAGGTCAGGCAACAACGGATCGAGGTGGCGAGGGCAGAAACAGCGATGCAACAATGTTGGGAGGAAGGTGGGAGCAAACTCGGGAATGAAGGTTGAGTCTTCAAACGCCCCAACTCAACCGATGTGAGTATTCTCTGTGAAAAAGGGGGGGCCGTCAATAGCACATTCGAAGGGAAGCCAGGACGTACTGAGCTTGAGCGTTCCTGGACCCCCCTTGGCTCTGACCAACCCATCAATCCGGCCAGGCGAGCTAGTAGGCCGTCAATCAGAGTTCGAGGTGGCTATCAGCCTGTGTGGGTAGCCTCAAACGAGTTTGCAGTCCATCAATATCTGCTGGATGGCCTACTAGGGCAGCATTGCTCAGCTGAGGAGGGCAAATCCCTCGACCTGGTGCTTGTGGGTGTAAGTTTTATTCGCACTCAAGACTTCCTGCACTTTCTCGAACAGATCGGCCTTCACGATGGCCGCATGTTCGCCTTCGTACGCCTTGCCCTTGTGGGCAATCGTGCTGATGTACTTTTGATCGGTCAGCAAATCGTAAACGGCTCGGCCCTTCCGTGGCTTGCCACCAAATCCTTTCCCGTTTTGGTGCGATACTGCTTGGTGATGATGCCTTCGGCGTTGAGGGCCTCGGCCACCTTTCGGCACGACTGCAATTCCAGAAGTAACTCGAATATCCGCCGCACCACTTTGGCTTCGGTGCGGTTGACGACGTATTGCCTATCGACGATGTCGAGTCCCAGCACGGGCTGGCCGCCGAGATACTTGCCATGCCGGGCCGTCGCTAACTTTTTGTCACGGATACGTTCACCGATGATTGCCCGTTCAGACTGAGCGAACGACAAGAGAGTGTGAAGCGTTAGCCGCCCCACCAGTGTGGTCGTGTTGAATTGCTGCGTGACCGACACGAACGAGACGTCGTGTTCGTCGAACAGCGAGATGAGCTGCGGGAAGTCGAGCAGCGAACGGCTGAGTCGATCAACCTTGTAGACGACCACGCAGTCGATCCGCCCAGCACAGATGTCATTGAGCAGTTCGTCTAGCGTCGGGCGCTCCATCGTGCCACCGGAGAATCCGCCGTCATCGTATCGCTTATCCAGGCACTGCCAACCTGCGTGTCGTTGAGATTCGACGAGGGGAAAGCAGTTTCCAGCAACACGTATTCAGGCACTACGAGATGAAGGCAAGACGGAAGCTAGATGACAAAAGAAGATTCGACCTTGCGGTGTGAAGGGGGAGCCACAGAATCGATGGATGGTCACCGTCTATGAATGGTAGCCCCTTTGCAGCTATTCGTAACTCTCGATTCCGAGTGACGCCGCCGTCTTGGAATCCATCTTAAGCAGGGCCCGCTCGAACGAGTTGCCAAGATCAGTGCCTTTGGTCTCTTTCTTCCAGGCTTTGATCAACTCGGGGAGCACCTTCTCCTTGGCCTTGGGCATCTCGCTGAGGAATTCCGCGCACCTGGCCTGCCCGATCCAATCCCAGTGATGATGCAATCCGTGGATAAGCGCCGCGACGACTTTGGGAGGAACCGGTTTGATTGTTCCCAGGACATCGACCGCAGACGTGGCATCTTCCGATCTTTCTTTGCTGACCTCGATTATCCTGTCGATCACGGCCTCGTTGTCCACACCGGCGGTCCCTAGTGCACCGATCGCAACCTCGCGATCGATCGACTTCTTGTCATCGACCAGTTTCATCAGCTTGGGAATCGCCCCCTTGGCATGCGTACCCAATTGGTCCTTAATCGCCACCATGGCGGCAAACCGATCCCAACGGTTGTCACTATCCAGGTATTCCAGGATCATGGGCGTTGCTTGCTCCGGCGGCATGATGGCTGACAAGGCAACCAGCGTATCGATCAACAGCTCTTGGTGTTTTTCCAGAACAGCCTTCAACGGGCCAATCGCCGCCGTGGCGTCGGGGCCCAACTCACCCAGTGTTTTGATGGCTTGCCTCTGGCCGCTTCTCCTTTTGCGGTCTAGAGGCTGGGTGTTGCCTGCCACGGCGATCAATTGCGGAATCGCTGGTTTGGCAACTGGTCCCATATCAGACAACACTCGCCCCGCGGTCAGGCTCAGCTCGGTGTCGACCAACAGGTTGGCAACGTCGGATACCAACTCCGGCACGGTATCAGGCCCCAGGGCCGCGACCGCTTCGAGTCCACGTAAACGCAGAAAGGACTTGTCCGATCGCAGGTGTTTTCTCGCCGTCGCGATCGTCTTTTCGCGCCCGGCAATCGCCAAGAGGGTGTAAGGCATGCGAGCGAGTTCGTTCAGCGTAGATTCTTCCGTATCCATCAACGCGAGTATCCGCGCGGTAGCGGGGGCACCTGCTTCGCCCAATTCTCCGATCGCCCGCACCGTAAGGCCGCGGAGCCATGGATCTTCGTGATCCAACAGCGAGATCAAGTGGTCCATGAGTTCCGCGGTAACGTGCTTGGTGTTGTCCAGGTCGTAGAGCGCGGCCTCTAGCTTTTTGCGATCGCCACTTTGCATCCGGGCGAGAAGCACGCGACTCTTGGCCGGGGAGTCGATATTCTTCAAAACGCGTTTCGCTCGGCCTCGTCCACCGCGACCAGCGTCGTAGGCTTCGTACAGTCCGGTGATGGTGGCTTCCGTATTGGCGATCTTCTTGAGGCATTCCTGGGCGGCGTCTGCCATTTCGGTGTTCTTGTTCCTAAGCGCACGGAGAAGAGGTTGACGAACGATCTCCTTGTCCGCGGAGGGTCCCATTCTGCCCAACGCCTTGATGGCCGCAATCTTGTCCTGAGAGTTCTTTCCTTTGATCCGCTTGGCCAATTGGTCGAGCCGCTGGGGGGTGAATTTGTCTTGGCCACCCTTGTCTTGCGCTGGCTTCTTGTTCTGTCCTAATTGACCTTTGCCTCTCTTGCCGTTTCCGTTCCTGTTGTTCGGTCCCTGGGAACGCGGACTCACGTGAGGCGTCGCGTCCGTTGGTTCGCTGAGGTCGCCCATGTTGGATGCGGCATCACTAGGATCGAATCCTTTGGATGGGGTTCGTGTTGTGGGCGTTGAGGGTGCGTTGGAGGAACCTGCTTGGGGCTGCTCGGTCCCAAACGGCTTGGAAGGAGGGTTACAGCCAGCAGGCACTAGAAGGCAGGCCGCTAAGGCCAATCCAACGTCGACGCGTCGACTCATCATCGTTTGGAGCTCCGGGAGAGTGTCTCGTCAAGTCCGCAGCCGGCGAGCTTACCGCGTCCAGTACAAAAACGCTACCAACCGAAAACACCGATGGCTGAAGCCCGAACTCGCCGTTGGCTTGAACAATGATCCCCGATTTCCGAGCGGAGAAATGACATGACAATTTTCTCTGAGCAGCGGCGTATTTCCCAGGCTCTGCGGGCATTTCCGCGAGTTGGTGTCACCGACTTTCTGAGCTGAGGTCGACTTTCGAAGCACGGCCGCGGAATAGCCGTGCGAGGACGGATTCTTCCCAAAACCCTAGGAATCCGATGCTTTTCGCTTCGTTTTGCCCTGGAGGAGCTTGGCCGACACCCAAAAATCGGGTGTATTTGAAGGCTTTCTGGCCACCAAAAGTCGATGACAACGAGGCGACCGGCGTGAATGACAATTCCCGAAGGCAGTTCTTCCTCCAGCCTCAAGATCCCGCTCAACGACGCTACGAAGCCATCCGTGCCGTGGTGATCGACGGATTGCCGATCCGAAAAGCAGCTGAGCGATTTGATTTCGCCTATGGGACCTTGAGAAACTTCCTCAGCCAATTCGACCGGCAGTTGCAAGAGCAAGAGACTCCGCACCCCCTTTTGTAGCTTCGCGGTTGGGACGACCACCGGGCAGGCGGCCTGGCCTCCAGCCAGCGACGCCAGAGCTTCCACTCGTGGCTGACCAAAGAGCTCTGACCCTGACGCCGGGAGCCCAGTGGCAGAATCGCAAAGCGGGATTGTTTTTGTTTTGGCCGTTGTTGGCTGACCTTCGCTTCAATCGGATGGTTCAAGCTGCCGGTTATCCGGCTTCCGAGATGATCTCTGCCGAGTCTGCCATCCTCAGCTTGTTAATGCTCAAATTGTTAGACAAAGAACGCCAAAGCCACATGAATGATGTCGTTTAGTACGACACCGCTACCTCTGGTTGTAGCGGATGGGCGGGTTGTGAGACAATAAAGGAGATTGAGGATACATTACCCGCTCAGCTTGGAGGAGAGAGATGGACGTTCCAAGAATGCACGAGCTGGAAGGAGAGTTGGAGGCCTTTCTGCATCGATTCGATGACTGCTTCGATCGCCGAGATACGTGAAGGCATCTGGGAGAGTATGTTCGGGGACAGCTCTCCGATCTGGAGTGCAAGAGCGTTAAGCCGATTGCTTTGTTCAACGGAGTCGCGCCTCGGACCCTGCAGGAGTTTTTGGCCCTGCACCGCTGGGATCACGACCGAGTGCGTCGTCGGCTGGCCAGCATCATCCGAGAGGAATATTCAGGCCGGAAGTCTCTGGGAATCATCGATGACACCGGGTATCGCAAGAAAGGGGATCAGACGCCGGGAGTTCAGCGACAATGGTGTGGGGAAGTTGGCAAGCAGGACAACTGTATCGTGACGGTCCATCTGGGGTTCGCTCGAGAGGGTTTTCATTGCTTGCTCGACGGAGAGTTGTATATCCCAAAATCCTGGGCGAAGGATTCTCGACAGTGTCAGGAGGCAGGAATTCCAGAAACGGTGACTTACTGCCCGAAGTGGCAAATCGCTTTGGAACTCTACGACCGGGGAGTCTCCAATGGCGTCGAGTTTGAGTGGATCACTGCGGATGAAGGATACGGTAGCAAACCAGGATTTCTCGAAGGACTCGCTGGTCGGACCCAGCAGTTTGTCGTGGAAGTTCCTCGCAACCTCTCGGTTTGGGTCAAGGCACCGGAAGTCACAGAGCGTCCGTACCGAAAGAATGGCCGCGGGCGACCATGCAAGACACCACGAATCAAACAGGGACAGCCTGAGCCTCGGAGCGTCGAGAAAGTCCTTTGGTTCAGTGAGGCGATGAAAGGTGAACCATGGATCAAGTACTACGTCAAAGACACTCAGAAAGGTCCTTTGGTCTGGGAAGCCAAACGAGTTCGGGTGGTGCTCAAAGGCAGCGATGATTTGCCGAGTCTGGAACTCTGGCTGATGGTCGCTCACAACGTCCTCAAGTCGGAATGGAAGTTCTTCGTCAGCAAGGCCGACCGGAACACTGACATCGATGCTCTTCTTCTGGTTGCATTCTCACGCTGGCAGGTGGAGCGCTGCTTCCAAATTGAAAAGCAGGAGGTAGGTTTGCGAGGTTATGAAGGCAGACGTTATTTGGGATTGATACGCCATTTGATCCTCACAGCAGTCAGTCATCTGTTCTTAGCGACCGTTCGCCAGGAGGGGAAAAAATCTGCAGGTCACGATCGAGCAGTTGAGACAGGCAACCAACGCTAAGATTCGATACCGACATCTTCCTCCTGAAGTCGCTGATTCCCTCCTCCAGAAAGTGGCAGACAAAATCCAACACAATCAACGTAGCAACGCCCACGCTCGCCAATGCCATTCGAGGGCTAGAATCGATAAGTTAAAACAGTCGGGAATCGACATTGCCAAGATCCACCGCTGTCAATGGCCGCCAACCTAGTGTTGTCGGACTAAGCAGCCGCGTTGTTCTGGTTGGCACATCAGGTCTTCCACCTTGGGATTATTGTCAAAGCGATTTGTTTGGGACTGCTGAGGCCTTTTTGAGGTTCATGCCAAGACGCTGGCCACGTCCAGCCAAAATCCAGCTGACATCCAACCGACGATAGGCCTGCAAACCCCCGGGAACTACCACTGAGGCAATGAAGGGCCACCCCCTCCCCAGATGTATCGATGATCCCTGTCAATTGCAAATCGATTCTGACCACCTGGAAGTGTGCCTTGACCGGCCTTCGCAGGTCCTGCTGATTCGAAAAGCAGCCTTCAACAATCCGCCCCAATCGATGTTTTGGGTCGATGAAATAGACTACAAATCCTCCTTAGCGTTGCTTGACTATCATTCTCATGGCGTGGCTTGTTGGGGATTTCACGTCCGCGGACATCCGCGTTGAACTCACCGAAGAGCATCCGTTTGTGCTCAACCGCAATCATCAGGTGCCGGGAAGAACGCTCAAGCGGGTGGATTGCCGACAGTGCCTAGTGGTCGGTTTCCTGCTGATTTGGCAGCTGGTTCTCCTGGAATCGGGGGATTCACGTCCAACCGACTGCCAAAATCACAGGAAACATGTCACTAGCCGCCAAGGATTGAGGGCGCGAGTTCACATGCAGGCTTTGGCCTGGTGATCTACTTCACCGCACCAACCATTCGCGCCGGTATTTCTGGTACAATCCTCTTGGAGTTGGCCAATTTCGGCCTCCTCGAATGGACTCGCTTCCCGGAGGCTCCGATCTGCCAGCTGATCGTTGAGACCATGGCGGGACAACCCTCCCCCAAGGAGAGCCAGTTTCAGGGCCAGTCGTTGTCGACCCTTCCCTTCTGATTGACCAGTTGGGTTCCGGTTGAAGCGATGGATTGACTTCGAACCAACTGCCAAAATCAAAGGAAACAAGCGACAGGTCTGGGAGACAATCTGAGACGCCGCAGAGTGAGTCTGTGGCATCGGTGACGCGAGGAACTGCAGGTTGACGGCGATTCGCTGGTAGGAGCCCTTTGGGTTGGCCGAGGGGACGACCTTTCCTCCGCCCTTGGCGAACAACCTCTGGCCAACGCCCGGCGGTCCCGCCTAGCGTCCGACCTCACCTTGGCGGACAGCTAGGCTGTTTGTTCGTGGCTGAGCGCCTCAGCGGCGGCCAACTTGGCGAGATTGCAGCGCTGGTCCTTGCTGGAGAGTGTCCAAAGCTCGGAGCCTGCTTGAGCGGCGATCTGGCCGGAGTTCACCTATTCTTGATTGTCGTTGGTTTGTTTCCCCCACCCAAGAAGAAGGTTCTGACTTTCTCACACCAATTGGAAGATGGATTGTCATGAAGCAATTCCCAATAGCCATATTCGTTTTGTTCTATTCGTTCAGTATCGCCGCACAGACTTCCCGCGGAGATGAGCTGAGCCTGACAGAGACGGACGATACCATCCGCATCACCCTGCGGGGCAAACCGGTTCTCCAATACATCAAGACCGCAAGACCGGTTCCCGAAGGACTCCAAAAGCATTTCAGTCGCAGCGGCTATATTCATCCGGTTTACAGCCCGACCGGTCAGGAGATCACCGGTGACTACCCATTGGATCATGCGCATCAACACGCCCTCTTTTTCGCATGGACCAAATCAAGCTTCGACGGGAAGAAGATCGACTTCTGGAATCAAGCCAAGCAGCTGGCGGGCGTCGAATTTCGAGAAATCGTGAACGTCAGGCGTGAAGAGAAGCAGGTTTCATTCAGTGCAAAGCATGCATTCACGGTTGGTACGGGAGACAAGCAAGCCGATGTCCTCGATGAAATCTGGACGGTCACCGTCCACCTCACGCCGGACGATCATTTCCTCTTTGACATTGAAAGCGTGCAGAGATGCGCTTCAGAGAAGCCTCTGATCCTCGAGAAGCATCACTACGGCGGCATGGCGTTTCGCGGGAACTCAAACTGGCTCAAGGACAAGGATGATCACAGCATCCATCCGGGCGACCTCCAGTTCCTGACCAGTGACGGAAAAAACCGCTGGGACGGCAACCACACACGTCCCGAATGGGTGGCCCTCCACGGCAGACTTGACGGCCAGACGGTATCAGTGGCTGTGTTCTGCAGCCCTGAGAACTTTCGCGCGCCTCAACACGTGCGGCTGCATCCCAACAAACCGTACTTCTGCTTCGCACCGGCAGTCGCCGGCAAGTTCACGATCCAGCCGGGCAAAGACTACGTCTCGCGGTACCGCTACCTGGTGACGTCCAAGGCGGCAGACTCAGAGTTCATCAACAGGCACTGGCGACTCTATGCCAAGGGCGGCGAGTAAGGCGTGCTATAGAAAGTGCTTTCCTATTGAGTTGGATCCTCCCTGATTTAGCCCGGACCCCTATATGTTGTTGCATGAACCTGTAGAGGGCCCTCCAGGTTCGGCCTCTGCTACAATCTGGAATAGTCGAATTAGACATGTCCACTTTTCCCAAGGAGTGTTGCAACGAATGATAGCGAAGATGTCGCGATCGATCTGTCTGATGCTGTTGCTCATGGGGACCCTGTCTTTCGGTGCTCCGGGAACGACGCGAACTCCGGAGGCTGCTGTCGCGGGTTTCCAGCAGCGGGTGGACAAGGTCTTTCGCGCGGGCTCGGGCAAGCCGCTCAAGCGGGCGAAGAAGAAACCGCCCCTTCGGCCCGGACGGGGGAACTATGTGCGGGCCTACTCGTTTTCCATGGTTGAGTTTGCGGCCCGTTGTTTCTACCTTGGTGAAATGCTAGATGAAGCCAATGCAGCCCTCGCCGAGAACGCGCAGCACTACCTTGACAATCCGAAGGACATCAACGACCGAGACAGCTTCCACTGGCATGCCGACATCGTAATGCGTCTGATCGAGATGTATGGCACCAACGGGACGAAGCACGCTGGTCGGCTGACTGCGGAGACCGAGGAGCTTTGCCTCAAGCCCATTTGGGAGTACGCGCGGCAGTGTTCGTGGCTTGAAAAGGCGGAATACAAGAAGTCGAAGACCTGGAACATCTATGGTTCGGAAAACCACCACGCCATGGATTTCACAGTGTGCTGGCACTTCGCCAAGATCGCAAGGGACCGGCCGGAATACAAGCAACGCAAGTTTGACGACGGGGCAACCGCAGCTGAACACTATCGGGCATGGAACGACTACTTCGTTGTCTATTGCCGGGAGCGTGCTCGCAAGGGGCCGTGCGTGGAGATGATGTGCCCCGGCTACAATTCCGTTTGGCTGAAAGGGTTTTATAACTTTTACGATTTTGGCAATGAGCGAGTCCGGCATTCGGCGGGGATGTTGATCGACCTCTACTTTGCCTACTGGGCCCAGGAGCAGATCCAAGGTGTGACCGGCGGAGGGAAGTCCCGGGTTCGACGTCTGAGTGGCTTTTCTCCAAGCCGAGGCGGCATCCCGAGTCTGGCAGCGCTCTACTTTGGCATCGGTGATCTTCCAGAAACCTTCCGCGGAAATCTGAATGCCGCCCTGAGCGACTACCGTCCTGCTGCAGTGGTTGCTGACATCGCCCTGGGTGCACGCGACGACGGTCCGTACGAAGTGCTGCAGCGTGCCCAGGGCCTAGGTGAGCAAAGGAAGACACACTATACGGCCTCCGGGGTCAAGCAGCCGAGTACGTTGCGGACCGATGGCGGTGGTGTCTTGCGGTATAGCTATTGTGACCCTGCCTTCACTATGGGCACACTCATGACCGAGGCCCGTCCGCTTGAGGACTGGGTGAGCATCAGCACGCAGGCGCGTTGGCAGGGAGTGATCTTCCGCGGACAGCCAAGTACTCGGATCGTGCCGATCGTTATCGAGGCAAAGAAAGGTCGAGACGTTTTGAACGGGCAGTGGTCGGTTCAATGCAAGGGCAGTCTGATCACCCAGAAGCTCAAGTACAACAAGGGCGGCGGCAAGATGATCGTGTGGATGCCACGGGAAGGGCTTGCTGGACCCGTCCGAGAGGATGACGTGGTTTTTGTAGAAGCGGAGAGAGCCTACGCCGCGATCCGGGTCGTGGGGAGTCAGTTCCGGATCGTCGAGGATTCTCTCACGACACGTTCAGCAGAAGGGAGCACACGCACGGCCCCGCCAGGGATCATGGTCGTCCCCGAGGACGACTTCGCACCGGTTGTGGTCGAGGTCATGGCCAAGGACCAAGAGAAAGACTTCGACGAGTTCAAACGCAGGGTGAAGGCCTGTGCGGTAAACATGAAGAGGGAGGTCGTGGTTTGCGAAACGATTTACGGGGACCGACTTACGCTGGACACGAGTTATCGGAAGCCGCCAACGATCAACGGGAAATCGATCGTCTACGTTCCCTCAAAAGTCTTGGAGAGCCCATTCCTCAATGCCGACTACAACAGCGGCGTGGTCACGATCCGCAAAGGGCCGATTCATAAGGTGCTGGACTTCAACTGATGAAGGTGTCCGAGAAGGGCTGCAGTGAGTGCTTAACGCCTGTGCAGAGCAATCAGCCACAATGAATCGAATCAAGCTAACCTCTTTCGTTATGTTTTGCTTTGCGGCATCGATTCTATGACCTGCCATGCGGCTGACCGTCCTGACCGTCTGCTGGTCGTGTCAGGCGATCAAGGCTAGCACGAGCTCGCTATGTTGGGCAAACGGCTCATCAACTCCACGCTTGACCGACTGACGCGGCAAGGCACCCGGGAGAGAAACGTCGAGGAGACCTGGCCCGCCTGCACGCCCTTGGCTGCGAGTTTGCTGGCGGGGACAGAAGTGCCAAGCGGATCGATCGGTCGGAAACTAGGGGGCCACTGTGGGCCGGCGACCTGCTGAGCTGAAATGACCGCAACCGACCAGCTGAGCATCATGCCGTGAAGGACCGGCAGGAAGGTCGCAGACCGGTTCAGCGTGATGGTAGGTCGATCTGGATTTGACACGCTGGCAGGTCTTGGCAGAGCTGTTCGGTTCCCGCGGCTGTCACCTCGGTGTCCCAGAGGTTCAGGCTGAGCAGATGCCTGAGATCTCTGAACCTCAGCAGATCACAATCAGCCAAGCTCCGACACCAGATGTGCAGACCAAAGCCGGTCTTTCGCTTGGGCACCCTCGAGAATCGCTCGAGGGTGACAAGATGCAGCCAAATACCGCAATGGCTTCGCTGAGGTCATCCTAACTCAGCATTTTAGCTAAGTTTTTTTGCTGGTCTCTGCCCCAGCACAAGACCTCTGCTCCTGCTTTTCTTGGGCGGGGATGAGAAGACCCCAGATGTCCCGGTTTGGCTGAGGCTTCCAAGCCAGACCGAGGCAAGGAATCTTCTTGGTCGGTCCATCCGGTCGTCTTTGATGTGCACTCAACCGTGTGCCAGCCTGCAAACGTCAGCCTGCTCCCGATATCGGGTGATGGATCTCACCAAGGAGCCAAAGGATGCCCCTAAAGCCATTCGGGGGCGTTTGCAAGTCGCGACCTCGAGTATGCCCAAGTTACGGTTGGGGATATTCGCGAAGGAGTAGCCATGCCCGTACAGAAAGGCCAGTTCACGGCCGGTGGCGGTGAGTCGGTTGCCCCGCTGATCCCAGACGTTTGTCAAACGTCGTGGTGAGGCGAGATTGAAGTCATGATGGGCATGGGCCCCACCAAGCAACCAGCAATCATTGTAGAAGAAATGATAGCCGGAGCGACCCCGCCGCCACTGGGCACCGGGTCCCACGAGGTTCCCCAGGTGCGTCAACTCGGCGTAGAAGTGCATGATCATTCCCCCGGTGGTCCGGGTGAGATGCCCTGCCCCTTGTTGGTGGAGGTGCACCATCGCCGCCTCCGATCCGTGAGTGATCACGCCAAGGGCCTCGTGATCCTCGATGGTGATGGCGTTGCCAAATTGGTGTGGAGTCCGTGTCGGTTCGTCGACGGTGGTACGTCCCATCACCAAGATGTTGTAGCTGGCACGGAAAGCCTGGTGGTAAATGTCCCAGCCGCGGGCCATGTCGATCGGCGCCAGCCAGTCGATCCTGGCCGAGAGTCTCTCGTAGTACAGCCGTGCCTCTTGATAGCCCGCAGTCAGCTCTGCTTGGTTGTTGAACATTATCTTTGCCCCCCAAAAGGTAGTCTGGAATTGGAAACGCCAGGAAATTGGAAACGCCAGGAAAATTGCGTCGTTTTGAGCTCACCCGAACCATTCGAAGCTCTGGGAATACTCTGACAGGCGTTGCTTCTAGCCGGCTGTTACGAGTCAGCGCGTGGAAATGGAAAGCGGCTGAACCTTTTCGGGAGAGCTGGCCCGGCAGTGAAGAGCCTCAAAGGCCCTTGGCGGAAGTCAAACATGGCGAAACAACCTCGACCTGGGTGAAGAGTTCCATCAGCATGCGGTCCGCCTAGTCACCGAAGAGGGGTGGAATGCGGCTGGATCCGCTCAAAGCGTGGATATCAATAGGCGTCAAGGAGAACCTGCAGCCAAGCTGGAAGCGGCAACCGGCTGCACCTACCGACGTCGAGGTGAGCGAGGACGAGAGACAGGAGTTCTGGGTCAGGAGGGAGTCCGGCTGCGTCGTGGGACTGTCCCAGGGTGGCCCGCCCGGTCAACATGTTGTTGCGTGAAACTGTTGAGGGCCCGACAGGGTGAGCCTCTGCCACAATCTGGAACAGTCGAGGTAGGCAGCGGGGGCTTTGACAAACAGCAGCGGTCTGCCTTGGCGGACAGACGAGCTGAGCTTCGGCCTGATCGAAGGCCATCGGGGGGTCTGCCCGGTCAGCGTGGTGTGGCCAGTGTTGCAACTGCCTCGCAGCGGCAATGACGCTTGGCCGAGCCGTCTTCAGGGGGCTCGTCAACAGCGGCAGCAAGCCTTGGTGCAATCCATGGAGGCTATCCAAGCTGAACCCGACAAGGGCTCGGACTGGCTTGATCCTTATCACTCTTCAATCCGCGGCCACAAAACTGGGAAAGTTGAGGAGCAATTCCAGATCTTCAGTCGCTTCCTGCTCTTCGCGCTTCGGATTGATCGACCATCAAACCAGCGGTTGGAGTCCGTCAAGGCACCAGGGCATTAATTCTGTGACTGTTGGATGGGGGAAGACGACGCGACGAAACACCCTGTAGCTCGCCCCCGTTTGAATGAAGGCCGCGAACGCTCCAATCACCTCGTCACCACCTGTTCCCAAAAGGGTGGCGCCCAAAATCTGCTCCGTTTCACCGTCGACCAGTATTTTAACCATCCCATACGTTTCCCGTTTTTCTCGGGCACGTGAAATACTTCTCATCGGCATCGTCGCCATAAGGACACGACGCCCGCTTTGTCGCGCCTGCGTTTCGTCCAGACCTACACGCGCCAGAGGCGGATCAATGAACAGCGACGAGATCGCCGTTCGCGTGCTGATCTTGCGATCCAGTACGGGTGACTCTTGGCTCAGGCCCATCAGCCGACTGTAGTGATCCCAAAAGATCTCACCATCATTCACCGATGTGTGCGTGAATGCCCCCTGGCCATTGATGTCCCCAAGAGCGTAAATCTGGGGGATGTTGGTTTGGGTGTAGTCGTTGACTTCGATGTGCCCGCTGGGGGTGAGCTGTAATCCGGCTGCGGCCGCGTTGACCCGATCACTGTTGGGAGTCCGCCCGATGGCGAACAGAACATGCGATGCTTTGAGAGTCTGCACTCGCTCTTGGACACAGGCGGTGAGGGTGATTCCCTCATCAGGCGACACTGCCTCGACTCGACAGTTCCGAATGATCTGGATTCCTTCATCGACGAGGATCTCCTCGACGAGCTCACTGAGATCCTGATCTTCTCGCGACAAGAGCCTCGGGCCGCGAATCACGAGGGTGACACGACTTCCCAGGCGGCGGAAGATCTGGGCAAATTCCAAGGCGATGTAGCTGCCACCGACGATCGCCAGATGAGCGGGGAGTTCTTCGAGATCGAGGATCGATTCATTCGTCAGCCAAGGAATCGACTCAAGACCATCGATGTCAGGTTTCCGCGGACGCGTTCCAGTGTGAACAACGATTCGGTCGGCCGTTAACTCAAGTTGATTCACTTGCACGACGGAGCTACTCATAAAGCTTCCCCAGCCGCGAAAGACCGTGCAACCGTCGAAGGCCTCCAGCCGTTTCTCAATCCAGTTGGATGACCTTTGCCGGGCGTTCTTCTGCGGACTCATCACCTTGGCGAAATCGACTTCGACGCCGGTGGTGAAACCATAAACCTCCCCACGGCGAGCGGTGTGAATGGCATAAGCAGAGGCGACAAGTGTCTTGGTGGGGGTACATCCATGATTCACGCAGGTTCCACCGAAGTGGCCGCTTTCGATCACCGCGACTGTTTTCCCGGCGGCCAGCAGTTTTGGGACAACGGACATCGTCGCCTGTCCCGTGCCGATCCAGATCACGTCAAAATGTGTCTTCATAGTACGTCCGGTTGATGAACGCGTCGGGGTGACGCGGACGGTGCTGAGGCGGGCCCCGATGGCCGCAGACCAGTGGGGTATCACTAATGGCTTCAGGGTCGATCCACCCGCCGAAGGTGGCTGTTCCTCAAAGCTCCCGCTGCCTACGCAGCCATGCTCCCTCCTTGCCGGGGTCCCTCCTTACGCAGAACTCCTGTGTCTCCTCCTCGCCCACTTCACCGCCGAGAGGTTCCGGGAGTTGCTTCTTCCAGCTTGGCTGCAGGTGATCGTTGATGCCCATGACGCCCACACTCTGGGCCGCCTCGGCCACGGGAGACCCCTGGTCGGTGACCAGGCGAGCCGCATGTTGATGGAACTGGCGACCCGCGTCGCGGTTGTTTGGCCATGGTTGACTTCTCCCGTGGGGCCCTAGTGGTCGGTTTCCTTCTGATTTGGCAGTTGGTTCTCGTGGAATCGGTGGATTCACGTCCAACGACTGCCAAAATCAACCGACTGCCAAAATCCTAGGAAACAAGGTAATGGACGATTCCCACTGAACCCTCAACCTTACCGGGAAGGTTCAGGATTTGCCGGAGGGAATCGACGACAGTGAACGACAAGACGACAGTCCGCGGATGGAACTGAGATTGCTTGCAGTTGCGATCAACGTTACATTCCAAGCTTCCCACTTAAGCCAAGAAGATGGGAGGTTCCGAGGTTGCAGAGCATCGAGAAACTCCTTTGTGTGCTCGCTTGAGCGGGACCCCAACCCCAAAACTTTGGGGATGGATGTGGAGAGGATCTGGCGACCTCGGGAGATCCTTGTTAGGGCTGAGAGATCTGGAGGTTCAAATTTTGCATCTCTGGAAGAGCCACGTGTGTTGGCCTGCCGTCAAAACCTTCGAGCATTGCCGGGGGATTGGTGAACAACTGGAGCGATTCGGTTGCCAGCACTCCAGAGTTCAACTGCTCTCGTTGACCTGACTGCGATCCTGAGGTAACCTCATTGGGCAGGTTGGGAAGTGAAGGCTGTTCAAAATTTGGCGTATGCTCCGACACGATTGACCGTCGGATTGCTGGCTCTTTCTTGACTCCACGCCAGGGCAACCTCACTGTTGGCTGACTGTCTGGCTTCGGTTCGCTCTCTCACCTTGCTATTCTTTCAAGGATTGATGGTTTCGGTGACTGCGTCGCACCACGCATCACTTTCATCAATCATCCCCATCAGTGTGCAGGAGACTCGAACGTGGCGCAGGGTACGATCAAAAAGCTGACCGAGAAGGGTTTTGGCTTCATTGAGGGCGAGCGGGGCGACATTTTCTTCCACCATTCATCGGTTGTCAGCGGAACTTTTGAGGACCTTCGCGAAGGCCAGAAGGTCGAGTACACCGTGGGGCGTGGTCCCAAAGGTGAACGGGCCGAGAACGTCCGAGCGCTTTCCTAATCGCTTGCTCGGAACAGGTTTACTTCCTTTAAAGCAGGAAATAGCAACCTCGAGCCCGCTTTAGTTCTTTACTTGGCGCGTTGCCACCTGCATCGCCCCAACTCCCCCCAAGAACGCAAGGATTTGCTGGATCTCTGATCCAGCAAGCCGTAATATCGTTATGGGCGGACTCACAACAATCGAGGTATATGTTGGCCAAGAATCAGAACACGTACGAAAAACTCAAACGCGAACAACTGAAGAAACTCAAGGCCGACGACAAGCGGCAACGGAGGGCCGACAAAAAACAGGCACGCAAGACCGAACCCTCAGGAGATGGGTCAAGCGGCGACAATGAAGCTTGACCGAGGCGGTCAGCGTAGCGTCACTGTTGCAGGAGGTCGGGGGCTGGAACCGATATTGGGGCTCTCGACTTCTTGAACCAACGGTGGCTTGAATAAGCAATTTCTGCCCAAAATCCAGACAGAATCTCCACCCTCTTGACCGACTCCGACCGTCTTGAGAGTCGTGTCTCCGCCACCGCCACGCAAATAGGTGTCGTCGGCAGTTCATCCGAGGGTCTTCTGGGCTCTGGAAAAAGCCGGTGATCCGTCGGCATCAATCTCAGCACGAGACTCCCTCCATGCCGTTCCGAAGCGATGGAACAGGCTCACGAGAACTTGAGCAACACAGAGAACGTCCTCTGGGGAAATAGCTCCAACCTAGAGCTAGTTCTTTCAGGTATCCTTGTCTATCGAGGGAACCTCAGAGGGACTGCAGGCGATACCCGCTTGCAGCCAGCTTTGGTCAGTATCCAATCCCAACGGACTTCATAGTACTGACCCCCGTGGCTTTCCGCTTCGCTGCCAGCCGAGGCAACCATTTCAGAAAGTTGCTCGGACTTTGCACCAACTTTGTTGAGCGGCCTTTGCCATCGAGGGGTCTTCGACCAAGTGGCCACACTACCAGTTTGCTCTCCAAGCAAACAACAATGGCGAACCGCCACGAGGACTGGCCTGATCGGCTACGATTGTGGAGAAGTTTTCCGCCCTCGTCCCCCAGAGACCCGCCGTGGCCGTGGCCGCTTGGGTTTCGTTCGGGGTTGCACTGTTGACGTCCCGGCTGAACTGCCACCCCGTGACCCGGACTGGTCCGATGCTGGCGGTTGTCGGCCTGCTTCGGTGGAAAGCGGGAGCAGTCCCGTTTCCCAGGGTCTGGTTGAGATTGGCAACTTTTTGCCAATGAACGCCTCAATCTGCCGCAATTCGCGACGTTCGCCTGCGGTGCAGAACGAAAGAGCAATTCCTTTTCCCCCTGCTCGTCCGGTGCGTCCGATGCGATGGACGTAACTGTCCGGTTCTTGAGGAAGGTCGAAGTTGACGACGTGTGTGATGCCGTCAATGTCGATGCCTCGCGCGGCGACGTCCGTTGCCACCAGCACTTGAACTTCTTGGCGTCGAAAGGCAGACAACGCGCGTTCGCGGGCACTTTGAGATTTGTTGCCGTGGATGGCGGTTGCCTTGATCCCACCACAATTCAGCATCTCCGCAAGCGCGTTGGCGCTTCGCTTTGTCTGGGCAAACACCAGTGCACGCTGGACTTCGGCTGACACAAGAACTTGCCGGAGCAGCGCACGCTTTTCATGATTTGCCACCAGCAGCACATGCTGTTGAATGGTCCGAACACTCGGCGACTCGGGCGTCACGTCGACCTTGACTGGGCTCCGCAAAAGACGCTGAGCGAACTCGGCAATTTTTGGAGGCAGCGTGGCCGAAAAGAACAGTGATTGTCGGGGAGTCGGGAGTTGGGCGACAATCCGCTTCAGATCCGGCAGAAAGCCCATGTCGAGCATCCGGTCCACTTCGTCTAACGCGAAGACCGCCGTTTGATGCAGGGCAACGTGGCCCTGGTTCATGAGGTCGAGCAACCGCCCCGGCGTGGCGACAAGAATGTGCGCACCCCGATTGAGCGCCTTGACTTGTCTCGCTTGGCTGACACCCCCATAAACCAACGCGCAACGAAGGTGAAGATTGCGCCCATAGGTCGCGAAGCTCGCTTCGATTTGAATCGCCAGTTCGCGGGTCGGCGCTAACACCAGCGAGAGGGGACACCTCGGCTCTGCCTTGCGGTTTTGTTGACCCAATCGGTTCAGGATCGGCAACGCGAAAGCAGCCGTCTTGCCGGTCCCGGTCTGGGCACAGCCCAACACGTCTCGCCCAAGCATCGCCACAGGAACCGTTTTCGCCTGGATCGGCGTCGGGGTCTGATAGCGTGCTTCAGTGAGTGCACGTTGCAGTGGGGCAATCAGTCCGAATTCCTCAAAAGTCTTCAAAGGTCCTCCCTCAAGGATGGAGTCTGAGCTCAAACCGCCAAGGTCAACCGCCGGCGGGTCACCAGAAAGCACAATGCGGTGGGTTGCCAGCTGTTGAAACTGGATCCGACAATCCGCCCAAGATTTTATTGGGAGAGTACCCACCGCCTCAGCGGTCACCACTTTTCACGAAGCTGTCTTGCAGAAAGCAGTGGTCGGCGATGGAAACAAGGCCGGCTTGAGGGGATTGGGCCCACGTGAAGCTCGTCAGATGGGCCAGGAACTGCCGGCAATCATGAACGGTGTTGTTCAGCGTCAGATGCAAAAAGCTGACCTACAAAGATTGTATCTATGGAACGACGCCTTGCAATGGCACTCGGGGAGTCATCCTGCGGCGGTTTCTGGATGACCGTCGCTGAGCGGAGCTTTCCGCTCTCCCGTGGGAGACTTCCTGGGCTGCATCTCGAAATGGTCAGGCCCTTGAAGTAGTGCAATTGACTACCGCATAGTCTTAGGTGCCCCTGATGGTCTCAAGGAGCGTAGGTTGGCCAGAAGGCGCCTTGGACCCGCTGGTCGCGAGTGTCAAGTCTTGCATCGCCCCAATATTGAGATACAAGTATTGGATGTGCATCTTTTGCAAGTTCAATTCAGCACTCGACTTGGACTGTCCCAGATGTGGCCCGACCCAGCCCTATGTTGCTGCATGGAACTGTTGAGGGGCCTCCAGGTTAGGCCTCTTCCACAAAATCTGGAACAGTCGAACTACTGAGCCTCAGATAAGTCTTCGACCCTAAGGGTTTTCCGTCTGCCCCTGTTTGTGATGACCTCAAGAAGGCAGCCTGAGGGTGACCGGAAGCCCGGATTGCCGGACGAAACGCCCCGCTTCGTCGAAGACTTTTCAGGAAATCAGTAAGTGTAGCTGGGAGCCGCCGACATGACCAAAGCGAGCGTAAGCCGTGACGACTTTCTCGATGATCCGCAGGGAAAGACATTCGTCGATGTCGTCAACGACCCTGAGCAGCCGTTCGCTGAAGTGTTGGAATTCTTCGACGATGAGGACCGCCAGCGGCGAATGGAGGAATCTGAACTCCACCATGACCGAGCGCCCTTGGCGGGTGTTGTTCGAGAACTCGAGTTGCAGCCGGCGATCGATCGATTTCTGGCTGGGGCTCAAGGTCGCCGCAACACCCGATTCCGGCAGGCGATCGGTGTCCTGGTGCGTATCATCATGGAACGTCGGGGCTGGCAGAAGACCGGGAGAAAGGGTTCCCTTGGCGTGCGGGCTGCTGAATCCGGCCGGACTCCTGCTCACAATACCGGGGGGTTGGCTTTTTGGTTTATTCGGGCCGAGCGTTATCAACTCGCCGATGGGATGCCGTATCAATCGGTACGCGAGCGTTCTCGACAACTCGAGGCCACCTGATCGAAGCCGCCAAGCCGGAGGACGCAAGCAAGTCGACCCTCCTGATGTTTGCGGCAACCGGGGGGTCTTTGCAGTGCAATCCCCGCCATGCTCTCCAACTCGCCAGGGCGATCTTTCCGGCAAAAACTGCGGAAGCATCAGATGGTTGTCAGGCCTCTGCACTCGTTCCCCAGAGCTCCACGAAGTGCGTCAAGGGATTCTCTTTATGCCACTGTTGGGTCTGCTGACTTGAGCCCTCGGCAGTCCGCTGAATAAACTGAAGTTGTCTCAGGCATGGTCCCCATGCAGTTCCAAGTCAGCGACACAGGCTAATAAGATTGGGGAAAATCCTAGCTCGTCGGGTTTGATGGAAAGGCTGCTCGATCAGAGGTCATTCCAGTGGTTGCCGCATTTTGAAAGAGCAAGGTTTTCCCCAGCATCCGCAATAAGATGCGATTCTCAGACGATGAAGTGGTGACTTTCCACTCTGCGAGTTCCCCTGGCTGCGAATGAGGGCAAGCCACACGGCCAATTCCCTCAGCGAGCCAAATTCAGGTCCTGAGCTCCCAAATCGGCAAGAGCGTTTTCACAGATTTGGAGGTCGAGCCTGTCTTCGAAACCTACGCATCAGAGGATTCGCCTTCCGCGTTGGTGTCCTCGGATTCTTCCTTGAGTTCCTCTTCTTCCTCTCTCTCAAGGCGGGACTCTAGCTTCTCCATTTCGCTAGCAGACAAGACCCCGTCTTTATCTAAGTCGGCGTCTGGGTACTCCTCAAGGAAAGCCTCCCGCTCACGTGCTTGCTCAGTCGCCCAGAAAGTCTCGGCTTCAGCCTCGTCGAGAACGCCATCTTTGTTGGTGTCGGCCTCCGGATGTTCCGCCAAGAGGGCCTTGCGTTCGCGAGCATGCTCAGTCGCCCAGAAAGTCTCGGCTTCAGCCTCGTCGAGAACGCCATCTTTGTTGGTGTCGGCCTCCGGATGTTCCGCCAAGAGGGCCTTGCGTTCGCGAGCATGCTCAGTCGCCCAGAAAGTCTCGGCTTCAGCCTCGTCGAGAACGCCATCTTTGTTGGTGTCGGCCTCCGGATGTTCCGCCAAGAGGGCCTTGCGTTCGCGAGCAT
>CAZYKP010000094.1:24230-34954 GCA_964648025.1 uncultured Pirellulales bacterium
GGATGTTCCGCCAAGAGGGCCTTGCGTTCGCGAGCATGCTCAGTCGCCCAGAAAGCCTCCGCTTCAGCTTCGTCGAGAACGCCATCCTTGTTGGTGTCGGCCTCCGGATGTTCCGCCAAGAGGGCCTTGCGTTCGCGAGCATGCTCAGTCGCCCAGAAAGCCTCCGCTTCAGCTTCGTCGAGAACGCCATCCTTGTTGGTGTCGGCCTCCGGATGTTCCGCCAAGAGGGCCTTGCGTTCGCGAGCATGCTCAGTCGCCCAGAAAGCCTCCGCTTCAGCTTCGTCGAGAACGCCATCCTTGTTGGTGTCGGCCTCTGGATGTTCCGCCAGTATCTCCTCACGTTCATCCAGGGCGGACAGCCGCCAAAGCTCGTCAGCCTCGCGAACGGTTATCCGTCCGTCCTTATTGGCGTCGGCCTGGGGGAATCGTTTCAGCAGGTTCATGAGTTCCGCAAGGTCCTCAGGATCCACGATTTCCTGATCTCCCCCTTCTTCTTCCTCATTGCTGGGGTTTTCATCTTCTCTCACCTGAATCGTTTGAATCTGCTCGCCGCTGTCATCAGCGTAACCCTCACTTGCGACAGGCCATGGGGTGAGAAAGCCGAGAACAGCGACGATGCTGGACAGGGCAGGGATTCGCATTTGCATGGTAGCTCCGTGTTTCTGAGGTGTCGGTATCAGGATTTGTGGAACAGCAATGGTGACGCGCGAAGTGATGACACATCTCTTCGCCAACTCACAAGGACGATTGACTTCCCGAGCAGTTTTCGAGCCCGTCGTTGAGCAACAACCGACATGCGTGGTCTCAGATCAGCCTTGGGTTGCCACGCTTGGTCAGCACGAGCAAGGGGAGACGGTCGCGCTTTGGTGAAAAGAACAGATCTGAGGCTCAGCGAGCCAAGCTGATGGGGCTGAGAGCTTCCGAGAACTGCTCTTTGTTCACGCCCGCTGCCTGGAGCATGGCAAGGTGGAGTCGACTCATGGAGACTCTTTGCTCGTGGCGAATGTAGCGGCCGCGTTTCACGGCTCCGCCACCACCACCACCAATGATCAGCGGCAGGTCGACGGCTCGGTGGTCAGCGCCGTCGGCCATACTCGAGCCATAAAGCAGGACGCTATTGTCCAGCAAAGTTCCGTCGCCATCGGGGATCGCCGCCATACGCTTCAAGACATAGGCGAATTGTGTGTGGTGCCACATGGTGACCCGGTTGTACATGTCCTTCTTCGACTCAACCGAATCCCAACTCGTCATGCCATCGTCATCCTGGGTCTTTCCGGAGGCATTCTTCCAGTGCGATAAGGCATGCCAGGTGCCCTTCACATTGGGAATGAAATTGAAGTAGCGATTGCTCTGACCATGATCAAGCATAAAGCTGCAAACTCGTGTGGCATCGGCCCAAAAGCCGAGTACCATCAGGTCGAGCATGGTTCGCATGTACTCTTGGTGATCCTTGGGGATCCCCGCGGGGGGACGCACCATGGCGTTTCTGAGCGCCTTGCTTTGGCCTGAGCGCCGCGATTGCTGATCCGCAAAATCCAAACGGCGTTCCACCGCGCGAATCGCCTCCAGGTATTCATCAAGCTTGCGTTGATCAGCACGGCTGACCTTTCTATGCAGCTCCTTGGTGCTCTCTCGCGTTCGGTCCAGCACGCTGCGATCGAGACTGCTGCCCTTCTCGGTGAGAAACATACGATCAAAGATCAGCCGCGGTTCTTCCTCACGAGCTGCCGGGAGCCGGGCGGTGACCCAGGACATGTTGTTTCGCGGCAAGCTGTTGGCCATGTTCCCCTCTCCCTTCATGGAGAACTGGAAGGAAGGAAACATGGTGCCTCGCCCGATTTCCGCGGCCGCGATCTGATCAACCGATGGACCACCGACATCCACGTTCTCAGCGTCCCAACCGCCCCCGGTCAGCCAGGTGGCCGGTCCGGCCACATGACCGTTACCACGAGGGGTCCACACATTGTGCGGGATCACGATTTGGTGTTTCAGTGGCTCCAGCGGCTCCATCCATTTGTTTAACTTCTGAAGCTGCCCGTTCGGACCGACAGCCTGGGGTTTCCAAGAACCCGTTGCAGAGCCGTTCGGGAAATAGAGGTAACCAAGGCGGACGGGCGGCTTCGCGGTCGTCGCGGCGTGAGCGTTTGGCAACTCCATCACATCCAAAACGGGCAGACAGATGGCCGCCCCCAATCCGCGAAGGGCTGTACGGCGATCGATGTGCCAACTGCCTTGTCGCGAGCGTGAGTGGTGCGTCATGAAAATCTCCTTCACTCGGGCTGGTGAGTTCCTGCAAAGTGTTCGACCCGGTCAACTGGCGGCTTTCGACAATCCGAACGCTCAAGAGAGGGTGTCTTATCGGGAACGGCGGTCGGTTTCGATCCGCACCTTCTTGTTCAGAAATGGGTAGCTGGTTGCGATCTGGCGGACCAGCGTTCGCATGCGGTAGTCGTCTTTCTTCACAGCATGAGTGATCTGGATGACCGCTCCCTCGTCGTAATACTCGAGTTGACGGCCAAGGGCGTACGAAAGCATCTTCTGAGTGATCTGCCGGAGCAGGTCGTCCAGTCGCTGCTCGACGAGCACGGATTTGAGACCGGCCGGCCCCTCGAAGGCCGTACCATTGGGAAGCTGTCCTCGCGCGTCGGCATGCCGCCATTTGCCGCGCGAACTGTAGTTCTCCAAAGCAAGCCCGAGGGGGTCGATCTTCTCGTGGCAACTCCGGCAACTCGCCTTGTTGCGGTGCAGTACCATCTTCTGACGCAGGCTGAGCTCCTCTCGTTCGGCGATCTCGTCTGCGATCACGCCCGCATTCGGCGGCGGCGGCGGTGGTGGCGTCCCGAGCAGATCACTGAGCAACCATTTGCCGCGGTGCACCGGACTGGTCCGCTCTGGGAACGAAGTCACCATCAAGATGCCCGCATGGCTGATCATCCCTCCACGAATCTTCTTGGGATCGTCCAGAATCACGCGTCGCATCCGAGCACCTTTCACGCCGTTCCAGCCGTAATGTCTCGCCAGTTCGGCGTTGACGAAGGTGTAGTTCGAATCGATCATCTCAGACAACGGCCTGTTCTCGCGGAGGAGAAAGACGAAGTAGAGCGATGACTCAGCTTTGATCGCTTCGAAGAGGGAGTCCGTGAACTGAGGATTGTCAATGGGGTCGGGTCGATTGCGGACACCGACGAGGTTGAAGCCCAGCCACTGGGAAGCCAGCGCTGTGCCGAGTGTCTCGGCTCGCGGGTCATCAAGAAGCCGATCGATCTGCCGATGAAGAACAGGGGGCTCCAGCAGCTTCCCGGATGCCGCAAGTTCGAGCAACTCATCGTCGGGCATGGACGCCCAGAAGAAATAAGACAACCGCGAGGCCAGGGACCAAGCGTCAATGGGGTAAGCTTCCGTGTCACTGCTGGGCGGCCCCTCCACATGCATGAGGAATCGCGGCGCGACCATGGTGTTCTTCATGGCCCGTTTGATGCCATCTGCGAATGCCCGTCGCCCTCGTCCACGGGTGACCGCCTGGAAGTCAGCCAGGGCGTCGGCTGCCTCTTGCTCAGTCGGCGGTCGCCGGAATGCACGGAGCTGAAACCGCCTGAGAACACGCTCGGCCTCTGCCAAACCGCCTTCCTCAATGCCAAGAAGAAGGCCTCTGCGTGCCTTGTCGCTGGCGAATGCTTCCTCCACCACACGATCGGCTGCCGACAGATATCGCTCGAGTTGTGCTGGCTGAAGGAAGAGGGTGTTTCCGCTATTGTCAAAACCACTCTTGCCTGCCTCATCGGGCTTGAAGCCACGTGCGGCATCAGCATCGATGCCAAGCAGGTCCCGCACTGTATGGGCATACTCGCGATTGGTGAGCCGTCGAATCGACTCATATCCGGGGTCCCGCATGGTGGTGAAGTCAAACTGATTGACGCCCTGGTCCAGGGCCTGGAGCAATTGACGCTTCTGGTTCGGCTGGATCTGCGGCTCCCCTTTAGGCGGCATGTTGCCACCCTCAATCTGACGGATAACCCTCCGCCAAAGGTCGGCCTTCCGCACCAGCGGCCTCTCCGAAAGTGCTTTCTTGAGGTTGACATTGCCCATGGTCTCCTGGCCGCCATGGCAAGCGATGCAGTGACGACGCAACACCGCGTCGATCGTCGACTGGGCGCCGGATGCCGGGAAGGCACAGGCGATTACAGCAAGGAAGAAACAAAAGCGTGGCAAAAGGCAGTCTCCGGAATGATCACGAGAGTCAAAACTAGCTGAACAAAAATTCAGAGGCTTGCTGAGTTTGGGGAGAATCTTGGCTGTCCGGTTTGTGGAACCGCTGCGAAATCGCCGCTTCTTGTGCCGTTTTAGCGTTTTGGACGAGCAAGAATTTTCCCCAAGAGTAGTAGGACCGAATTCGTTGCGCTCCTATTGTTGATTGAACTGGAGCAACGTGGATCTTTCAGTTTTTTCCGATTTCCTGCGGCCGCAGACAGCGTTGCCCCTCCGCGTATACTGGGGACTGGCCAATTAGATGGGAGTTCGCTTTGTCAGAAATCGCGCAAACCCGGCCCAGCCTCTTGCTTCGGATTCGCGATAGCAACGATTCGGAAGCCTGGGGCCAGTTTGTGGAGTTGTACGCCCCACTCGTATTTCGGTACGCGCGTCGTCGCGGCATGCAAGAGGCCGACGCGGCCGATCTCGCTCAGGAAGTGTTGTGGGAAGTTGCTGGTGCGATCGAAAAGCTGAACTACGATCCGCAAATCGGTCGCTTCCGCAGTTGGCTCTACAAAGTGACGCAGTATCGTCTCAGCCAGTGGTTCAAGAGACAGGTCCGGGCGGCGGTGGGCAGTGGCGATTCCAAGTCGCAATTGTCACTAGAACAGATCGTGGATGAGAATTCCAATGACAACGACGATTGGGACGTTGACTACCAACGCCAGTTGTTTCAGTGGGCAGCAGCGCGGGTGAAGAATCAATTTCGCCAGTCCACGTGGATGGCCTTTTGGCTGACCGCGGTCGAAGGACGCAGCCCACAGAGCGTTGCCAGTGAGTTGAAAACCTCGGTAGGCGCCGTCTACATCGCCAGAAACCGCGTTACCGGCCGCCTGAAACAAGTGATCCAAGAAATCGATGACATCTCATAGCAAGTGCCCGGACGAAGCTGTGCTGCAAAGGGTTCTCGAGGATTCCCTCGACGAGGACCTGCTCGAGGCTTTGATCGCTCACGTCAATGAATGTGATCAATGCCGCGCTGTCTTGAAGTCTCAGCTGAATCCATTGGTGGATTTCACCGCAGGCGTGACCGTTGCCCTCACCGCCGACGCAACCGATTCGCGACGATTGGACAAGGTGATCGAGTCGCTGAAGTCTGACCGCACCGGACAGCCACCGAGTCATCCGTCTGCTGGAATTCGGTATCGCGATGTCTTGCCTTGGATCTCATCAAATGATCCGGACTCGCGAGACTTAGGGTCAATCGGCCGAGTCGGCGACTACCGCTTGCTGGAGTTTGTCGGCAGGGGTGGGATGGGGGTCGTTTTTCAAGCCGTGGAGGAGTCGCTCGATCGAGTCGTTGCGGTGAAGCTGATGTCGCCCTCTCTGCTCGCCGATGACACTGCCAAGCATCGCTTTGAGCGTGAGGCCAAAGCGGCTGCTGCGGTCAATCATATCAACATCGTCGCAGTTTACGCCGTTGCCGAACATGATGGCCTTCCCTATCTCGTCACGGAGTTCGTCGCGGGAGAAACGCTCTCAGACAGAATCCAAAGCCAAGGTGCCCTGCCAATCGAGGAAGTTCTTCAAGTCGGTTGCCAGATCGTCTCGGGACTCAAAGCAGCCCATGAGAAGAACATCGTTCATCGGGATATCAAACCTTCGAACATCCTCATCGAAGTTGATTCGGGAACTGCCAAGATCACCGACTTCGGCCTGGCACGTTGCCAGCAGGACGGCGCACTGACGCTGACTGCCAGCGTCGTCGGAACACCTGCGTACATCGCTCCCGAAATCCTCATGAACCCACGCACTGAAGCCGACCAGCGCGCCGACCTGTTCAGCGTCGGTTGCATTCTCTACCTGATGTGTGCTGGGGTGGAGCCTTTCGCAGGCCATTCCGTGCTGGAGACCCTGCAACGGGTGACAGCTGCTGACCCAGTCCCTTTGAAGGACTTGCGTCCCGAAACACCCCAGTGGCTCGCGGAGATCGTCCATCAATTGATGGCCAAAAACCCAGACGATCGACCCCACTCGGCTGCTCAGGTAGAGGGCTTGATTTTACAAGGAAAAGCCACAGGTGCCCCTCAGGGAAAGGCCTTGACGCTCGCTAGCAAAAAATGCGCATTGTGGCTGTGGGTCCCGGCTGCGATGGCCTGTTCGCTGGGACTGTTAGCGTACTTTGGCGGGAATTGGTCCGGCGAGCCAAGTGGTGACTGGCTGGCGGTACGTTCGGCCGAAGAGCTGCGAGCGGCACTGACCTCAGACGACCCATCGAGGCGTATCAGGATTGATAGCGACGGCCCCTTTGAGCTGCATCCGCTGCAAGTCGAAACGCAAGATCTCGAGATCATAGCGGGTTCTGGATTCCGACCCGTGATTCGGTTTCAACCAGCCTCTGGTCATGAGGAAGCCATGTTGTCACTACGCGGCGATGTCCGACTCAGCGGCGTTGCGCTCGAACTGGTTCGCGACACCGAAGGGGCAGAAGGGGACAATCGGCTGATCTTGTCTAGCACTGGTTTTTTGTTTGCCGAATGCTGTCGCTTTGTGGTCGAACCTTACGGAACCTGCATTGTAGTCGAGGGGACAGCCGTCGAGTTGATCGACTGTGAGATCTACTCGTCAGAAGGAGTCGGCGTGATTTGCCATGCTGAGGAGGGCACTCGATTGACTCTTCAAAACTGCATCATTGCTGGAGGAACAGGGATTGAACTTCATCCAACCGCGGAAGTGCGTATGAGGGTGCAAGAAAGCCGATTCGTCACCGAAGTCGGCATTCAAGTATTTTCCCCCGAAGAAAATCAGTCTGTGGAGATCGATGCGACCGACAGTCTCTTCGACACCTGGACATTGCTGTCATTCGCGGAACTCCAGTCGCGAAGCTTGGATGAGGTCATGGCCAACGTCAGATGGCGAGGGCGTAATAATACGTTCTGGGGGGAATTTACGGCCGCCGGCTTCAACGATGACTTTGAAGAACCACTGGTTTTCGCCGAGTCGTTGGCACAGTGGTGCGAACTGGATCTGGTCGATGAAGAAGAGATGGCTTTCCGCTTGCCAAGATTTCGCCTAACACGGCCCGGCCTCGAGTTCAAAATCGACCGCGCCTCTCAACTTCGTGAACGTGACTTCAACCTTCGTGATTAATGGGGTACGTTGGTGAGCTTGCGTTCGAGCATCCGACCAGTGCCGCTTTCCACAACGTCGCGCCGCAGGGTGATTCTCCCTGGGAACTGTTGCTCGTACCTCCTTGGTTTCTCCGTAAGGAATTGTCTAGCCAGCAGTTCTTGCGACGACTGCGACCGCGTCGGTGACCGGACGACCCTCTCCTCGACCAAGAGATCGACCCTCCTCGATTGGTACTCTTTTGTGGTCCGCAATGTGAGAAGGCTCCAGTGAACCTGTGTCAATCAATCACCCCTCTGCCGTCGTACTCCGGCCATGGAGCCCCGCTGGGCCAAGTCTTTTGAAAAATTGGCAAGCACTGGGCCCTCAGGGCTCGCCAGATTCCTGGCAACTGACAGGAGCTGGTTTTGGCACACTCTATCGTTTTCTTGAGGGTGACCTCCTCAAGAATCGGTCAAATCGCAGATGAACGATGGCGGTTTCCCACCCCCCCGTTGGCCAACCTCACCAAACGCCGGTCAGATTGCAAATGGAGTGTCTGTGTTGCGAGTCCGCAGTGACGCCAACCAGCGTCCATCAGCTACTTGCAATCGGTTTGCAATACGGATAACTTGCCATGGGTTTGCAGATAGAACTGGTTTGCGTTTTCTGCGAATCCGGGTTTGCCTCGCCCACTGACCAAAATCGAACCCAAGAGACGGACGATGAACCGAGCTGTTGGCACTGGCATTGTGTGCACCGTTGGGCTGGCGATAGGAATGACAGCCACTGCGGCCTCCGCGACGGTCGTCGGATCAGTTGGCGTTGTTGGCAGTCTCACCAACGGCTCGGCCACCTCTCGCGACTTCGCCCCCTTGACCGGGGTCAATGAAAGCAAAGACGGGCAATACGACGCGCTCTTCGGCGGAGTCAACTTCGTCAACGACGGGTTCGATAAATCGCGTTTGCGCGGGGTCGCTCGCTACGACCTAACCGACGGTCCTTGGCAACTCGTGGGGTCGAATCCAGGGTTGATTTGCTTCCACTTCGGATTCTCGCCCGTACTCGAGCCAGCAGGACTGTTGCTCTTTGGCATCGCGCTGGCGGGTGGGCTGACCGTCAGAACGATAGGTCGCCCCGCCGTTGCTTCTTTGGTGCTCGGACTTGCCTTCTTGGCAATAGCCCCGGCTCATTGCCAGGCCGCCTCACTGACTTCGGGCGATTCCAAGGCGACCCTCTGCGATGCAGCTCGGGTCTTGGTTGTTGTCGCGAATTCATCGGACGGCGAATGCGTGAAACGTATCGGCGGCGACCTTGTCCACGTCGAACTCCTCTTCGCTCCGGGCATGGGCGCCAGGCCGAGCAACTATGAGGCCTGCAATGAGAGAGTTCGGGGTCTTGTTCAGTTCCGGCTGTTCGTTTTTCGCAGCGAGACCTCCCGTCCAAGAGAACGTTTTTGGCGCGAGCGTCTGGCCGCGGTCAATCCATTGGGTGAGCTGCGCCAGTTATCGCAATCCCCAATGAGCGCGACAACCAACTGCGAGCGCAGAACTCGGCAGATGTCCGAGATCCATCAAGCGCTTGCTTCGATCTTGCCAGAGCACAAGGCATCTTTGGACGCTAACTTGAAAGTGGAATTACACCGTCTGAGAATGCTTCGGCAGCGGTCGCTTCGCCTGCGTTCTTTCCAGCTTGTTTCGGGCAAGTAACAAGCCTCTGCCCAAACCATCCTTCCTTGGGAGGAACGACGCCTGGGGTGCTCGGCCATAACACGCCCTAGTCGTCCCACCTACAGGACCGTGCCGCTTATTTGATGCGACGAAGAGGAATCGCCAAGGCGGGCGAGCGTGGTGTTCCTTGGCGCTAGTCAGCGGAGTCCGCGCTCCTGTAGCCTTGATCTGTGGCGGCCAAACCGCCACGGTTCAAGCCAAGGCCCTCACTGGCGGGCTGGTCTCGGAAGGCGAGATTTCGTGACGCAGACAACGTTTCGGGGTTGCCGGTCCAGAGCTGGAAGTCCGGGTGGCCGTTGACGTCGAAGCCGACCCGCGGATTGTCGAAGAGCCTCGATTCCGGTCCAGGTGTTTTTGTAGCTGATGACATTGCATGTGCTTGCCAGCGGGAAAACGGACTTCGTACTCGCAGCCGGCTTAACGTAGAGAGGATCCCAACTGCCCATGGTATTCCGCAAGTTGATGGTTGCAATCTCAGTGATCGGCGGCCTGGTCTTTGCATCCACCAGGTTGGCCAGCCTCACCCTGCCGCGGTTGTGACACTTCTTCTCTGGTGTCGGCTGACTGCCGCCGACCGGTGCGCTAGTTTCGGTGCACGCCATGTGGTTCGGAATCATCGTCCCCGGCATGCTCGCCGCGGTGTGGGTGTGGCCACGGCTGCGCGTTGCAAGATTTTGGTTCGGAATTTCGTTAGTATCCTTCCTGGGAGCAACCGTTTGGCTGGGAACGGACTTGTCCCAGTTTGTTCAAGAGCGAGGGACGTCAGAACGAGCCGCGGTTCGGCTTCTCCACACGCTATTCATCGCGACAGACCTCCCAGCTCTCCCGGTTGTGCTGGGGAGCTTCATCACCGGATTGATTTCCGCGTATGGGGGTCAGGCGGCTCGTTCGGCGTCGGGTGGCACGCATGTTTCCGGCAACCTGACACCACCGAATGAGAAAAGGGAAATTGTCGATCCAGACGACTGATGCGTTCGACCCCACGATTGGTTTCCTCCTGAGACTGTTGACCGATGGGTGTGGCTTGACGCAACGATCTATCCCCGGTGAGATCCCTGAGATTGGTGCCCGGCCCCGAGGCGACCACCCGGAGCCCGGACCGTCGGAGGATGGCAGCTGGTGCGGTCCACAGATTTTCAGACCATCGATCACGAAGCGTCCCCATACCGCTTTCTCCCCTACAAACCAACCGCCTAGTCGGCTTCGTGGGATCGATGGGACCTCAACGCGTGCTTGATCATCGGCACAATTTCGCGGGCAAGCTTGTAAGCACGGAAGCGCAATCAACGCCCCAGCTGATGCCCGCTGGGCCTCCCCCGCCGGACTCCCGGACCGACAGGCCCTCGAACTTGTCAGAGGTCATCAGCGGACCGATGAGGAGGTCAGCCGCCTGCTAGGCCCATGACCGCAGTGCAAAATCGGTTGCCCTCACCTGGAGCCGAACTGCGTGCTCAGTTTCGAAGTGACCTTCGGCACGATGCCGGTGGTTGTTGCTGGCTGGTTGGTCTCCGCAGACTGGCGATCTGGAAAGGGCGGAGTGGATTGGGGTTTACTGATTCCCTGAAAAGTCTTCGACGAAGCGGGGCGTTTCGTCCGGCAATCCGGGCTTCCGTTGGTCGCCCTTTGGTCGAAGACTTCTCTGAGGTTTACTGATTCCCTGAAAAGTCTTCGACGAAGCGGGGCGTTTCGTCCGGCAAT
>CAZYKP010000095.1:0-34892 GCA_964648025.1 uncultured Pirellulales bacterium
TCAACTCGCCCAGGAAGCTCAACTCGCCCAGGAAGCTCAACTCGCCCTGGACGCTCGACTCGCCCTGGACGCTGGACGCGGTCGCAACAGTCGGCATCCAAAAACGCCAGTGAGCGGTCTGGCAAATCTTCTTATTCAGAAAGGCCGGCAGGTGGCTCAGCAGCCTCTCGCCGCTCGCAGCGATGGGGCCGGCCGACACAAAACCGAGGCGTCCGGGTAGCTCCACTCTCGCAGGTGAAGGCCTCACGGGATCTGCTTCAGGCCGCCCTCCCGCTGACCATCGTGGGGACACTCCCTGTGGTTCCCTGCATTCTGCCCTGTTTATCACTGGGCCTGTTAGGGCACATCCTCTGCTTTCGCGGACGGCTCCGTCGTTGGGAGTTGGCTTTGGGGCTTCTCCTGGTTTTCTGGAACTTGGCGGCCTTGCTGTTTGCTGCCAGCTGGTGGCAACGAGTGATGGCCAAATAACTCAACGGTTTTCCATGGCTTGCTCGGCCAAGCCCACAGCAGAATCCCTCAGCAGGCCAAGGGAATCCGGAGGGTGGTCCATCCCTCTGACCACCCGTCGGTGGAGCAAGAACATTGGCGGCAGGCACGCGGAGAGGCGTTTTGCCATCCTCGAGGCAGGTTCCCTCGTCATCAGCAGACCTCCCCTTGGGCGGATCGCCAGGCAACAACCCAGCCCAGGCATCCATCTCTGCATCGCCTCCAAAACCGTTTTGGAGGGCAACCCAGGGATCTCTCCAGCGTAGATCACGATCATCACTAGTGATTATGGCTAATACATTCCTGAGAATGGCTCCAACCGCTTCTTGCGGATCGCGTGGGGGGACAACTCGATCGACCGAGCTAAGATCTTTGCTGCAATCTGGGCAACCGAGGACTGACCACTCTGCGTCTTGATCTCTCACAACCTCACAGCCGTTTTCCCAACAGCTGTTTTCCCGGCCAGTGTTGTCTCGGCCAGTGTTGTCTCGGCCAGTGTTGTCTCGGCCAGTGTTTTCTCGGGAGACACCAAAAGGCTCCAGGAAGTCCTTTGATCCAGCTTTGAAAGAACGTAAAATGCTATGCTGGCTGGGAAAACCTGTTCCTCGCACAACCACACAGAAACAATCACCCATCGAGCGTTGATCCCAGTAAGATCAGAGATGTCTGGGGGATCTCCATGGCAGAATCGGCCGTGTGGGTCTCGAAGCAATTCTTGAATCTCAATTCGCGGTTGCTCGGTGCCGGTTGCGAACAGTGGTGTGCGGATTGTTGGCTGCCAAGAGCCAGGTCCTCGTTGGTGTTTGAGCCATTCCCTGAGGGGGTAAGTTGACTCCCTCAAACCGGTTTCAAAGCCTCGAGATCCAACACACAAACCTTTGAAATGCAGTCCGGCCCTACACCAACCGAGGGTTTTGAAACCACTTCGAAGGAGTCTCAAAGACTCCTTCGGATGAGGCGGTCAAGTTGGCGAAACGGGAGTATCGATGGCGGAAGATTATTACAAAACCCTGGGGGTCGAGCGATCCGCTTCTAAGGATGAGATTCTCAAGGCCTATCGCACTCTCGCGCGGAAGTATCATCCGGATCTAAACCCGGACGATGAGCAAGCCCAGGCCCGGTTCAAGACGATCCAGGCCGCCTACGATGTCCTCAACGACCCGGAAAAACGGAAGCTCTACGACCGCTACGGAGCCACCTTCGAACAATATGCCTCTGCCGGAGGGGCCGCCGGACCTGGAGGATTTCGATATCAAACCGGCGGCAACGGTGAGGGGGCTGCCGACTTTAGCCAGTTTGCCGACTTCTTCTCTCAGGCCTACGGGGGCGCCGGTGCCGAAACGGAGCCGTTTGCCGAGATCTTTGAACGATTTCGCCGAGCGCACACAGGCCCGGGCGCAGGAGCCGGCCCCGAGTTCTGGCCTGGCCACGGCGGCCGACCAGGGCGAACAACCCGTGCTGGGCGAACACGTGCTCGCCGCGCCGCTCCGGTTGATGTTGAGCACGAAATCAGCATCCCGTTCACCATTGCCATCGCTGGCGGTGAGACTCGCGTCGGTGTGGAACGCAGCGATGGGCACACCGACCTGATTGATGTGAGAATCCCTCCAGGAACACGAGATGGCCAAAAGCTCCGGCTGCGTGGCCAGGGCGAGGCCTTACCCGGCCAAGCCCCGGGAGACCTGCTGCTGAGCGTGCGTGTGCAGCCGCATCGCTGGTTCACCCGTCAAGACAACGATCTGCACGTCAAAGTGCCAGTGAGCTTGGGTGAAGCGGCACTGGGCGCGAAGATCGAAGTGCCCACCCCCGGCGGCACAGCCCTAATCACCATCCCCCCAAGCACCTCTGGGGGAACGAAGTTGCGGATCAAAGGCCAAGGCGTGCCCGCTTTCGGAACCCGCGAAGCCGGGGACCTGTTTGTGGAAATCCAAATCAAACTTCCCAGACACTTCGACGACGACGCCCGTGAGGCGTTGCGGCAAATCGAACGCCGACACCCCATTCAACCTCGCACCGAGCTTGACTGGTAAGCCCAGCGAAGGTTTTGTTGGCAATGCCCCGAGGCCGCCAGGATTGGCCGATTTGTTCGTCCCTTGCGTTCCGTTTTGACGCTTGCTCGAGTTCCCTATGTGGCTGTTGCCCCTTGCCGAAAGCCAAACCCCCGCAGTGAGGGAACTCGACCCCTTGACCCGAGCCATCGTGTTGATGGCCATTGTCGGAATTCTGCTGGCAGGCTTTGGGCTGGTGATGTTGATCGCCTTTGGTGGACGCTGGGTCCGCCGGTTAATCTACTACGATCCCCACAAAGGCCCCAGTGATCTCTCAGATCCTTGGTGGGAAAAACCTCTTATCCCCCCACTGGAAGAAGGCCTCCCCCAAACACACCAGCCGGAAATACACCAGCCGGAAATACACCAGCCGGAAACACACCAGCCCGAACCAGAACGGCTAGGCAAAGACCAGGCCGAAGAGGATGGACCTGGAAACGACCAAGCGGGAGACGTACCACCAGAGAGCCCACCGGAAGACCAAAGCGGCCCGCAAGCAGGCCCAGACCGACATTGACCCCAACCCTCAAGAGGGTTCAAGAGCCACCAGTGGCAAGGCTTTGTCATGCCTTTTCGGGTCTGTCGACTCCTCCGGCCGGATGCCGGCTGACAGGGTTCTGTGTGCGAACCCGTTTTGTGACCTAGGGGTCTCAGAACGGAGGTGGGATGATTCCGGGCCACCAAACTGTTGCACTCAAGGAGGCTTCCGCGATGGGCGAGTTCCCCTTTCGCCCCGAACATCGAGTCCGCAAGCGGTCGGACTTTCAGCGTGTCTTCGCCGGCCGAAGGGTCTCGGCCCGAGATGATGTTCTACTCATCTTTGTGCATCCCAATGGGATAGACCGCCGGAGGATAGGTCTGAGCGTGGGACGGAAAGTCGGTAAGGCTGTTTTTCGCAACCGCTGGAAGCGTTTGCTCAGGGAGGCTTTTCGTCTGGAGCGAGCTCGACTACCTCAAGGTGTGGACCTTGTCGTGGTCCCGATGCTGCGGGGAGAGCAGCCCACCCTCTCAGCGATTCGCTCCAGCCTGCTGGGCGTCGCTCGGCGAGCCGCCAGAAAACTGGAGAGGAGCCACCGGGCCGAGTCCGATCCGAGTCCTCAAGGCTTGCCGAGCCGAGGTCAATCGGATTGAGGCCTCAGCGACTGCACAGCAACGCCGACGAGAGCTTACAGGTCCCAGCTTTGGCTACTTGGAGGATCGAGGCTGATCGGCTCGTCAAAAAAGTCAATCACGAAGCCCTGATGATCCAACTCGGAAGTCGGATCCCGGGCCAGGGTGGTCCCCGGCCCCTCGTCTGCTGCTGGACTTGTGGGGAAAGGGGTGACCTCAGGTTGTTCGGGAGTCAATGCTTGTTGGCTGGGGTCAGCCGGACTCTCGAAGTCGCTGGAGGCCATGGGGATCTCGGCATGGATGTGCGTCCCCTGGCTGGGACGGGAGCGGATGACGACGTGGCCACCGAGCAACCGGACGCGTTCTCGAATACTGTGGAGGCCAAAACTCTCTTGCTGAACAAGAGCAGGATCAAATCCGACTCCATCATCACGAACGTCGAGGTGGAGCCAGCTGCCGATCTGACAAAGCGAGACCTCGATTCGCTGGGCCTGGCTGTACCGCCTGGCGTTGGTCAACGCCTCTTGAAAGACCCGGAAAACCGATGACTCAATCAGCGGAGTCAACCGATCAAACTGGACGTTGTGACGGTAGCTGACTTGCGGTTGGTCGGCACTTGGCTTGCTGGGATGGGGTTCCTGCACAAGGTACTCCACAGCGGCGACGAGCCCTGCTTCGTCCAAAATCGGCGGTCGTAATCCGCTGAGCAGACGGCGGCCCTCACGCAAAGCCGTGCGTGCCAAATGCAAAGCTAACTCCAGTTCATCCCGTGCATCGCCACTTTCTGCAGGAACCAAATCCGCCAAGGCCTGAAGCCGCATGATCGCGCCGGTGAGGTACTGAATCAGACCGTCGTGGATCTCGTAGGCCACCAACCGCCGATCACGCTCGTGGCTATCCAGCAACCGCCGGAGAACCTGTTGCTCCTGAACCAAGGCCGCTGCGGCTCTTTCTCGCTCGGTGATATCACGGGCGATGGTGAGGATCGCCTGCTCACCTCCGTAGACCACCGGGCCGCTGACCATCTCGACGGGAACCCGACTGCCACCAAACCGTAGCAAGCACGTCTCATAGGGCTCCTGAGGGCCATCTGTGCACATTCGCTCAGTAGCTGCCCGGAGCAGCTGCCGGCAGTCCTCTGGGACGAATTCGTCAAAGCGACGGCTCAAGACCTCATCGCGGTCTTGAGCACCGAGCAGACGAACGCCACTCGGATTAATATACATGATTTTGCTGGCACGATGAACCAGCACCGTATCAGGATTGACCTCAACCAACACCCGGTAGCGTTGCTCGCTTTCGCGGAGTGCTTCCTCGGCAGCAACCCACTCGGTGATGTCGCGAACGCTGCCAGCCATTCGCGTCGGTCGCCCCTGTTTGTCGAACTCTGCCTGACCACGAGCGCTGATCCAACGATATTCCCCGGTCTTGGTCAGCAGGCGATAGCGGACATCGTAACGCCCGCGGCCATCGAGATGTTGCTGGAGGGCCTGGATCACCTGTTGGCGATCTTCGGGGTGAAGCCGAGCAATCCAAGCTTGGAGATTGGGAGGAAATTCTTCGGGGCGAAATCCCAACAGGCGACAAAACCGCTCGCTCCACCACAGCTCAACAGCTCCTGGCCTCAGCCAGTCGTCGTCGTTGATGGTGGCATCCCAGAGTCCGTCCTGGCTGCCCCGAGCCGCCAGCTCGAAACGCTCAATGGCCGACAGGAGTGCGGCCTCGGTACGCCGCCTCTCCCCGATCTCCAATTGCAGTCGGCGGTCGGTCCACTCGCCGGCCTCAGTTGTCCCAGACTCTGGACCCTTGGCCGGATGACGCGCTTGGCGGCGTTGCCAAGCCGCCATCTGCAGGTGCCAGCCGAATTCGGAGAGAGGTTTGGCCAAGTAATCGTCGGCCTGGCAAGCCGCAAGTTGATTCCAACTCAATCTTGGGGAGGGTTCATAGACGAGGACAATTTCGGGCCGGCCAGCCGAGCAGGAGGCCAGCCGCTGGCGGAGGGCTTCGATTCCCCCATCAGGTGGAATACAGTCCAACAGCACTGCGGCCAGCGGCACTTGAGGCGGGTTGTTGAGCGCCTCAGAGAGTTGTGCTCTCTGGAGGGGTTGAGAACCACTGCCGCGGGTGAACCCGCTGACTATTCTTTGGAACTCGGCGTCGTCACTGACGATGAGAAGATTCATCATGATTTGCCCGGCAATGCTCGCGGTGACCGTTTCACTGGAGGCCGATTGGGGCCAACGGGGGTCCTATGCTGTGCAGTTGAATCAGGTGGTCCATCAACGGGATTTCCCAGCATCCTGCATTGTTCTACAGGGATTGCTGGAGAACGTCTCCCATTGACCCCCTTGGGGCAGAGCCTACAATCCGCGCTGAGCGGAAAGACGCCACACTATTACTGTGCCAAACTTTCTGGGGGGCTAGCCCCTCCTTTCGAATACTTTGCAAAATTTCACAGACCGAGCTGGCAACAACCGTCATCCGATGGATTTCTTGTTTCCCAGGGTCTGACTGTGTTCTTCATCGATTGAGCCGCACTTCCCAAGCCCTGACTTGTCTGAATCCTAACTTCCCTGATGGCTGTCCGAATGCTTCGGTGTGATCCTCGGGATGTCTGCTTGATGACAAGTTGATCTTTCTACCAGGCGAGAGGCGACTTCTCAGGAACCCTTGCCTCCTCAGGCTGGCTGGGGCAGCTCAACCGACAACGCCAGCCTACCGCACTCAGGCGATGCCCACTGAGACTAGACACACTTAGACTAACCACACTTAGACTAACCGCACTGCCGTTCTCTGATACCAGATCAACCAGGCTTCGCGGGACGCCGCTCCGATCGAATCCAGAACTGATGCCTGAGAAGAACTCAAAAAACCCTGCTCCAAAAGGGGCATCATCATCGGCCTCAGAGGGGGATTCCCCGTTGGAGGCGCGGCGCGCCCACCTATCCCGGATTCGGGAACTTGGTCATGATCCGTGGGGTGGACGCTGGGATGATATCCAACCGATTGCCGAAATTCGTGGTCTGGCTGAGAACGTGGTCTATCAGACCGAGCAGGGCCAGCAGCTTCCGGTGCCGCAGCGGCCTGCTGAGGCAACGGAGGAAGAAGTCCAACAGTTTCGCCAGTGGGTCCGGGACCAAGGGAAAGGCGATTTTCTTGGGCCCCAAGTCCGCGCTGCTGGCCGGATCGTTTTTCAGCGGTCCGGAGGAAAGCTGTGTTGGCTGAATCTCCGCGATCGGACAGGGGTCTTGCAGGTGGCCCTGAGCCTGCGGGATGTTGGCCAGGACGCTTGGGAATTAGTCTCCTGCCTTGACCTCGGAGATATTATTGGGTGTACAGGCACCCTAAAGTTCTCTAACACCGGAGAGCTCACGATCTGGGCTGATGGCCTGCAGTTTCTGAGCAAGTGCCTGGAGGTTCCGCCCGACAAGCATCATGGTCTGGCCGACCCGGAGGTTCGCCAAAGGCGGCGTTATCTTGATCTGGCCCACAATGATGGAGTGCTGGAACGGTTCCTCAGACGCACTCAGATCGTTCAGTCCATTCGCCAGAGCTTGATCGACCGCCAGTTTGTGGAAATCGAGGGACCGACTCTGCACACCATCGCAGGGGGTGCTGCGGCCCGACCGTTTCTCACTCACCACAATGCGTTAGACATGCAGCTCTATTTGCGAATCGCGCTGGAGCTGCATCTGAAGCGTCTTTTGGTCGGTGGGATGGAAAGGGTTTTTGAACTGGGCCGCGTCTACCGCAACGAAGGCATCAGCCCACGCCACAACCCCGAGTTCACCATGCTGGAGGCCTACCAGGCTTACGGCGACTACCGCACCATGATGGAGTTGACCGAAGCCCTGATCGTTCAGGCCATTCAAGCAACCGACCAACCCTTGAAGTTGACATGGACCGAGCAAGAGGTTGATTTTACCCCGCCGTTTGCGCGGAAGACCTACCATGAGCTCTTGGCCGAGAAGACCGGCCTGGATCCCTCTGATGAGGCAGCTTTGGCCAAATACGCCGCCTCACTGAATATCGGAACTCGGGATCGCCATCCCGATGTGATCAAAAATGAGATCTTCGAAGAACAAGTCGAAGACACCCTCAGAGCACCAACCTTTGTCATCGATTACCCAGCCAGCATTTGTCCGTTGACCAAACGCAAACGAGACAACCCTGCCGTTGCGGAACGCTTTGAATTATTCGTCTGTGGGATGGAAATTGCCAATGCCTACACGGAATTGAACGACCCGGATCTCCAGGAAGAACTCTTTCGCACACAATTGGCTGGGCTGAGCGAGGAGGATTCCATGGCCAAGATGGATCACGATTTCGTCCGAGCCCTTCGTCATGCTATGCCGCCGGCCGGCGGTCTGGGCGTGGGCATCGATCGTCTGGTGATGCTGCTGACCAATAGCTCCAGCATTCGAGATGTCGTTCTCTTCCCGCTGTTGCGGCAGGAAGCCAGCGGGAGCTAAGTTCCTGGCACTCATTGGAGGGCCCCGTGAAAAAACTCTGTGATCGTTTTCTCATCGGTGAAGACCCACCTCACTCGTACTCCGGGCCGGTGCTTCTGCTGGAAACCTGCCTCTACCTGGCAGCAGCCAAAAACAACACTCATCCCGAGCAGAGCGGTCTGCCAGGGGACATTACCCCGATCGCCGGCGGCGTGATGACCCCCAAGCAACCCGCCGGTTGCCAATTCATGGATCTCCCCGCTGATCTCCGCTGCGATACCAGTTGGAAGCTTCTGGAGGAAGATACCCCGATTATCATCATCCCTCAGCAAGCGGTGACCAAGCTAACATTCTCCTCTTACTCGGGAGTCAAAGTACAAACCAACAGCCTCGTTTTTCAGCTGGCTGTCAGTCCCTTCGACGTCGGCCGAGCCCGAACTCGCTTCCGCAATCTCGGCTGGGAACAGGCCTAGCTCAACGGTTCCAACCTGTGGCGGAGGCTCACTCTGCCGGGACCGCAACAAGCACATTCCAAGAGGTCCCAGCCTGGCACAAAGCTGGCCTGGCACAAAGCTGGCCTGGCCAACAGGGTCTTGCGGCAAGGGCCACATCTGGGTCTGTCCAGCCCCGTTGACATTGCCGGAGTTTGTGGCCTTTCGGCTGCCAAGCAACACCAGCATCCGCATTTGGCAACTCGAGCGGGACCCTCGCGGAGTCTGGAGAACCGCCGTCGTTACCGAGGCCGGAGGTCAACAACCAGGGGTAAATGATCGCTGTAAGCTGTATCAGATCGGTGCAGACCACTGGCGATTAAGGCAGCATCTGTGATTCGACAGGTGTCCAACAGGAATGTCTGGGTGGCCTCGACGGTCTGTCCGGTGTAGACCAACCAATCGAGTCGCCCCGGAGGGTACGGTAATCGATCATCACGCCAGGTGTTGCTATCTTGATGACCTAGCACACGCGGCTCGGCGGTGATCAGGTTCTGGCCATTGCGGTCGAGATTGGCCGCCAATTCAATCAGCGGCTCCGAGGTGCCCACCAAATTGAGATCCCCCGCAGCAACAAGCATCGGCGGCCGTACTCTGGCCTGAGACCGTAACGTCCGATTGATCGTTCGCGCTTCGGCTACGCGGCGTTGATCCTCCGGACTCCGCGCGGAACCACAGCAGGTCAGGTGCACGGCCACAGCACCGAAATCACCCAAACGTGTGTGCACGATCGCCCCCGAGTAACCCACCAGCGGACCAAAATACGGACTGGGAAGCGAATTCTCTGCTCCGGGAGGAGCAAGTTCAAGTCGATAAGGTCCCAATCGAGTTAAGGGAAAGCGGGAGACCACAGCCACGCCTCGGCCGGCCGACTGCCGCACAAACCATCGGGTGCCTGCCGCGCCAGCAGTTCCGCTGAGGGAAACCTCTCGAGAGAACCACTCCTGCAGTTCCAGGGCGTCGCAGCCATCCCACTCTTGCAGCAGCACCACATCAGGCCGCAAAGCTCGAAAAATCCGCGCAAACGGCCGAGGGTGCTTCAACGGACTGGCAGTGAGGATATTGTAGGTCATCGCCCTGAGACACCCTGGCGGACAGGGCGGAACCGGCGAATCTGCCAAGGGGCCTTCCAGCCGCTGTAAGGGTTGTGCCACCGCAAGGGGATCAAAGTTCGGCTGAACCACCATTTGCTCCTTCATCCCCAGAACCCAATTCCTGTCACCACCCTGTGCCCCTCCTGGAAAATTCGGCCGTCCCAGATTCGCCAAGGTTGCTTGTCCGGGGCCCCACCTGAAGTCGCTCAACCCGCTGGCGAACTCAGATCAATCGCTACTGCTAACCAGCCACATCCACAGACCGAAAGGCCCCAACCACCCGACAACGAGGTGCTCCACCAACGGGCTCTGCTTCCACCCTAAAGACCAACGAGCCTACGCAGATGCCGTGTACCATGCTATGCCAAAGGCAACGCAAGGTCAGCTGCCCTTTTGCTTGAGAGCCGTCTAAGAGAGTTATTCCTTCATTTCATGAGCTGAAAACTGGACCCCTGTGGACGGGATGGAGCCCACCCCTGGCTGACTCGGGGGAACCAACGATGACTGCGTGGGGTCGCCGTGGGTGTGCGTGAGGCGCGATCGCGGTTTTCTGGAGAGGTCAACTGGCCCGGGGATGGGCACTTTCGTAGACCGCCTTCAGTCCGGCGGTGCTCAGATGAGTGTAGATTTGCGTGGTGACGATGCTTTTGTGCCCCAACAGCTCTTGAACGCTGCGGATATCGGCGCCTGCATCCAGCAAATGGGTGGCGAAGCTGTGACGGATCGTGTGGGGGCTGGTGCGGCTATCCAAACCGGTCAGCTTGAGATATTTCTCCAGCATGCGTCCCACGCTGCGTGTGCTCAACCGTCCCCCGAATCGGTTAAGAAAGACCGGCTGTTGCATGGATTGCCCAGAAGCACCAGCAGCGTGGCAATAGGCTTCACCGGCGGTGAGGTATTGCTGGATGGCTTGGACGCAGAAGGAACCCAACGGTGCCACTCGTTCTCGTTTGCCCTTCCCTCGCACGCGGACAATCCCTGCGGTGAAGTCCACATCGGATAAGTTCAGACCCACAAGCTCGCTGACACGTAAGCCCGCCGAGTAAAGCGTCTCCAGAATCGCTCGATCCCTCAGACCAGTGGGGTCATCCATCTGGGGGGCCTGGAGCAGTTGACCGATCTCCTCAGTCGAGAGGAAATGCGGGAGCTTCCGCTGCTTGCGTGGATTGCGCAGAGCCGCAGCGGTGTTACCGTCGGCCCATCCCTCTCGCTGACCATGCCGGAAGAAACCCCGCAGACTGGCCAAACGCCGCGAGATCGTACTCCGAGCGTAACCGGCATCATGCAGGTGGGCTAAATACCCCCGCAGGTCAATCGTCGAGAGGGCCTCCGGAGCAGGAGCGGACCCCTGGTAAGCCTCCGCCAGGTACTCCTCGAGGGCATCCAGATCTTCTCCATAACTCTTCAGAGTCAAGGGCGAGGCGTTCCGCTCGACCTCAAGGGAACGCAAGTACCGGGTGATAGCCACCCGGAGTGGGGAGACCTCCTCTTGACCAGCGGTGTCGGTCAGGGGGGCTGGCGAAGATGAGGGGGATGGGTTTGTTGAGGGCATCAATCCGACGGGAGTCGACTCACGAGGTTGCAAAAACGAGCAGTCCGATGACCTTCGGTGCCCAAGTTGGCTGGCTTTTCTTGAGAATCCTGGCAACGCCGGCAGGGCAGGCCAGAGGGTCAGTCCGAATCGCTGGGACGGAAGAGACCACGGGGCGGCTGCGGCATGGTCGCGGGCGGATCGTGGCGTCGAATCTTCTGACTCAAGACCGCTGCATCATACCAGGTAAAATTCAGTTCCGGGTCCGTTGCGTAGCGGGCCAGCTGCTCCAGCGTCGCTGCCCGGCTGTCTTCGTCATAAAGAAAGACATAACGCTGCTGGCCCTTAACGAGTGCAACCACGTGAATGTCCTGGTGTTGAGTCACGATCGAATTCCCTTGGTCAAGGGTTGGCCAAGCGGTTGGCTGCCATCGCGTGGGTCCTGCGTCAACGGGACTGCAGCCCCGCTGATCAGGTCAAGCGGCAAACGGCCGAATCAGCACATCGACCGGACAACAGCTTCCCTCCGCTGGCTGTTGGTTCAGCCTGTGCTGGGACCCTTTGCTGCAACAGTGGCACCGCAGAACAATTTGGGAAGACCTCAGGTGGGCAGATCGGGAAGGTACAAAGCGGCCGCTTGCCCTCAGGGTCAGCAACAATGCAGCAGATCAATGCCAACCAAACAAAGGGTCAAGGCCAAAGGCTGCTGGCGATCTGCCGGACGGTTGGTCGCTGCGACCGTGGTTGTCCACAGCCCGAGGTCAGCCTGCTTTGAGATCGCTCAGGTTGGCGGATTGAAGAAAGCCTCCCGGTTGGCGGAGCGTTCCCCACCCGCGTCGGTTTCCCCGTCGGCCAGATGTGCGTTGATCATCTTAGAGTTGCCAGCTGATCCTCGTCGGCAGATCAAAATTGTGGGGGATCAACAAGCAGCCCAGAAGCAAGCAACAATCCAACTGGTATATCGGCGCTGAAGATCCGGTCGCACAGTCTTCATCCAGGGTAACGGTGCAACAGTCAAACTCGTCCCAACTTCCGAACTGTTTCAGCGATGTGCCAGCGTCCCGAAGCAACGGCGGCCCAAGCTCTGCAACGCTTGCAGGCAAGCGGTCACGCTGCCCAACCGCACCCACGCCAGACCGGCAGTATCCAGACCGGCAGTATCCAGACCGGTGATCGCAGACCCTTGATTGCTGAGGAGTTTCTCAGCGAAATAAGCAAAGATTGGTTTCCTCGGGCTGGTCTTCGTCGGTCTCAGCAGTGATCGTTGCTCTGAGAGTTACTGGCTTGTTCAGGGGTTTCCTTCTGAGACGACGGTTCCCGGCCAGTTGCCCTGTGCGTTGCAAACTTCTTTTGCGGACCAGTCAGCCTACTTTTGCGGGCCTTGCCTTTGCCAAGCGATGGTGCTGAGAACTTTTTTGAGGTTCTTTCCTGGCAGACGGAGAGACATAGGGCGAACACGTTTCTCTATTTCAACTAAATTCGGCGGATTTGTAAGAACTCGAGGACTGAGGAGGCGACCGATGTGGTATCAAAGACAACTGACGCTGCCAGCGATGAAGCGGGGATTTCACCTGATCACCGATCGCGTCGAGCAAGCCCTGCCGGAGATTCACTCGCTGCAGATTGGGCTTGTGCATGTGTTTTTGATGCACACCTCTGCCTCGCTCTCGATCAACGAAAACGCTGACCCGGACGTCCGCAGCGACCTGGAGATGGCCGTTTCCAAAATCGCACCCGAGAGCTTTCCCTACATTCATACCATCGAGGGAACCGACGATATGCCCGCTCATGTTAAGGCGGCCCTGATTGGCACCTCAGTGACTATCCCCATCTCAGCTGGTCGGCTGCAGTTGGGCACCTGGCAAGGAATCTATCTCGGCGAGCACCGCGACCGGGCCAGTGGCCGGACCCTCACACTCACTCTTCAAGGAAAACCGCGGTAGACCGGTGGGGCCGAACCTCGTCTGAAGAAAGCGACTGGTTCTTATCAGTTGGTCAGCTAGACGACTTTGATGATGACAAAGGTCACATCATCCTCCGGGGAGGAACTGCCCCGAAAAGCCGCCAAGGCCTTGTGGAGGTGCTGGCTAATTTGCTGAGACGATTTTTTCGCGTGCCGCCTGACGAGATCGCGAAGGCGATCTTTTCCAAACAGCTCGCCACGGTTGTTGTTGGTTTCCCACACGCCGTCGGTGGCGACGACGAAGATTTGGCCTTGTTGAACACCGCGATAGCAATGTTCCTGGTAAGGCGCGGCATCCTCGACGATCCCCAATGGCAAACCACCGAAGGATTCTTGTTCGATCCAGTCATCGACCGCGCGGTGGTAGATCAGAGGTCGGTCATGTCCAGCGGAGGCCCACCGCAGTGTTCGTGCCCTTGGGTCGAGCACCATCAACAACATGGTCATAAACCGCTCGCCACGGGTGTCAGCAACAAGCATGCCGTTGAGATGATCCAGAAGGTCACCCAAGGACCCGGGCTCTTGGCAACGGCTCCGCAGAATACCCCGCGCGGTCGCCATCAGCATCGCCGCAGCAACCCCGTGACCCATCACGTCGCCGACGGCGATGGCCAGGGCATCGCCATCGAGGCCGGCGATGTCCAGATAGTCGTAGTAATCTCCACCGGTCTCGTCACAGTAGGTACTGTGTCCGTAGATATCCAGCCCGGCCACTTCCGGGGTCTCGCTGGGCAATAGATTCTGCTGGACTTCCATAGCCGTCGCCAGAGCACGCCGCATCCGCAACCGGTCACGCAGCCCCGCGGTCATCGTATTGATCTCGTCGGACAACAACGCAAACTCAGGAGAGTACCTCAGCACTAAGTTCTGATCGAGCTTTCCACCGCCGATGGTCCGAACATGTTCCAGCAACGCAAGCAGCGGCTGCAAAGCCGCCGAGGCCAGAAACACCCCTGCGATCAGCGTCAAAGCGACCACCCCCAGACCCCAAAGCAAGATACGATTTCTACTGGCATAAGCGGCCCATAAAAAATCTTCCTCTGGTACGACTGTGACGATCTGCCAATTCAAGGCGGTCCTCGGATCCAGAGGCGAGACGAACATCAGATGGCGTCGGCCCTGGATGGTGACCGTTGTGGATTGACCACCGGAGATTCGCTTGACCTGCTCGAACTGATCATCAACTGACGAGGTATCGGACACAGTCAGCTGCTGCAATCGTTGAGCAGTCTCGGCGATGCGGGCGTCAGTCGAGGTCGTTGCCGGTCCAGGGCCCTGGGCAGGACCATGGGTCAAAGCCTGGTCTGGGCCTTCTTCAGCGGGGGATTGCGGCAAGGAATGAGCCACCAGTCGGCCCTGAGCGTCGACAACATAAGCCAATCCAGTCTTTCCCACTTTCAGCGAAGCCAAAAACTGAGAGACATCGTGGAGGCTGATCTCCACATCAAGCACACCCAGGAGTCGATCCTGAGTGTCGAAATGTGGCTGGGTGTATCCAAGCCCATAAGCCGGAATCGGATCACCGTCGCTCCACTGATAATAAGCCCACGTCGGCTGACCAGCCTTCACCGCCGCCTGGTACCATGGCCGCTGCAAAGGCTCGTAAGAGCTTTTCACGGCCGCTCCGAGGGTCCCGTCCGCTTGGAGGTCATACTCCACAAGGTCATCGCCGTCCGGATCCTTCTTGATTCCAAAGCGATACTTCTGCTGATACGGGTAGCGGAAGACCCAGACAACGCGCCCATCAGCTGATCCCCAAAGAACCCCGCTGAGCATCGAAAACGAGGTCAACTCTTGGTAGAACCAACGCCGCCAGCTTCCCAAGTGCTGCTGACTGAGTTGGCCGTCTCGAATCAGCCGCGCGTTGAGTTGATTGATTCGGGCAGGCAAGCTCAGCAGAGAACTCAGTCGCTGATTGATGCGTGCATGAACTTCAGCAAGCTCTTCCTGGGCAATTGCTTCCGCGGTGGAGCGGGCCTCGAAGAATCCAATCAACGCCAACACGGTAATGGCGAAAACAACGGGCAAGCAAAGGACCAAAGGGGCGGTGATCTTCAGAGAAACCCTGGAAAGCAGAGACAACATACGCTCGGCCGCAAACGAGGATGAACACGGGCAACGAATGTGGACACGCTGAAGCAATCAACACGCTGAAGCAATCAACACGCTCAAGCAATCGACACGCTCAAGCAGGAGACAGGCTCATCAGTGGGAACGATCTCTGGATTCGACTGGGGTCCAACCCAAGCCCGGCAATCCAAGCCTACCAACTGAGAAACCCCGACTCGGAAGGAGACCTTCCCGCTGGGGAATGACCGGCAAACATCGGGCACATTCGCTGTGTCGCCTGTCCTGGACGGTGTCCTCGACTACTGTCACATGCAGTAGGCCAGTTCACAAGACTGCGACTGTCCCCCAAGATGTTCAGAGCTCCGTTGTTGGGAGTTCCTCAAGCAACGCGGTCCGATTTTGCTGACTGATCGTTGGCTGGCTCGACATACGACTGCCATTTCTCTTGAGTGACAGGAGAAACCAGCGTTGCTCGCCGGGGTCAATTTCGCCGGGTTCAATTTCGCCGGGTTCAATTTCGCCGGGTTCAATTTCGCCGGGGCCAATTTCGCCGAAGATGAGGGACCGATGGTCAATCTCGCACGTTTGCGGATCTATTTGGCTGACCACCTCGCGATGATGGTAGGTGAGCTTGCCCTGGCAGGACGCTGCCGCTGCAGCAATCGCGGAACGGAACTGGACCAATTGTTGCAGCGATGGGAGCAGGATGTGCGCCTGCAACAATCCACACTCAAGACCGTGTTACAGAGGCTAGGGGGCCGACCAAGCCTGGCGAAGGGGACTGCGGCGTGGATGGCGGAAAAACTCGGTCGATTGAAGTTGAACGCCTCCGTTGTCACCTATTCCGATCTGAGCCGCCTCATCGAGCTTGAGGCCCTTCAGGCCGCCGCCGGGGCACGACTGACCCTGTGGGAAAACCTCAACTGCATCGAAGGAGCGGATCAGCGGTTGAAGGGAATTAGCTACCTGTTCTTTCGCGACCAGACACAAGAGCACCTCAGTGCCCTGGACGGCCAGCGGAAAAGCGCTGCAATTCGAGCCTTCTGGGTTACCTAAAGCCGAGATCAACCCGATGTGTGATGGCTTAAGTTTTTTCGGGAGATTTGATCAGCAGGAGCACACCGGGCTTGGTCCCAACGTCCCCCCAAGACTGACACACCGTCCCCAGGACGACGAGGCCACAGGTTGGCAAGCGTTCCAGTCGTTGGTTGGTGATCAGACTCACTAGCTCTGGGAGGCCGGGGTGGTGGCCTACCACCATGACCGTCTGCAACTGGTCATCCAACCGGCGGATCGCCTGCAGGAGTTGATGGCAGTCGGCCTGATAGAGTTGATCATGCAGAACGATTTCCGGCTGGGGCTCAGCCATTTGGCAGCAAATGAGCCTGGCGGTCTCCCGAGCTCGAATCGCTGAGCTGCTGAGAATCAGTTGCGGGGTCGGAAAACCATGGGACGACCAGAGAGCGAGTTGTTGGCCCAGACGAGGAGCATCACGTCGGCCGCGGTTGTTCAGCGGTCGTTGTTGGTCTGGGCAGTTGGCCTCCTTCCAACTCGACTTGGCATGGCGTACCAAAAAGAGCGTTTTGCTGGCTTGGTTGAGCGGCAGCATAGCTGAGGAATGGTTGCAAAATTGCCAAGGTCTGCGTCTTGTTGGATCCCCCGTTGGTGTTTCGACAACTTCGGACACCCTTTGGGAAATCCCAACACGGCTTTTGTGGAGTTGTCTCTGACGCTGGGCCCAACGGCGACTGCAGCAACTTCCGTTCTCTTGCGGCAGAACTGCAGCGTCCCCAACTCCCTCGTAGATTGTCAAACAGAGATTGTCGGATGGCAGGACGCATTTCCTGCACAAGAAGCCTGCTCGCCCATCCGACACATCTTCCTTAAAGGACCACTCGGCCAAGCTACGATCGAAGGTTCGTCAACGTTGGGCAGTGGTTGGCTGACTCGCTTGGCCGTCCACCTCAGCCAGTGCATCCTTAGGTGGTGGTCCCCGGCGTTGTGCGGACCCGCCGCCGGTGCTCTCACGAACAATCAGTTTCCCTGGAACGAGCACTTTGAGGGCCGGCCCCTCAACGCGAGCAACCCGCTGCCGCAGCAACCGAACAGCCTGCCGCATAATGGCCTCACCAGGGTAACTGTAGGTGGTCACTCCCAAGGTAAAGAGATCGCCGATCGGCAGATCGTCAAAGCCCACCACCTTCACGTCGTGGGGAACGCGAACTCCACGGGCAAGCATCTCTAAAATCAGACCAATGGCCAGCGAGTCTTGATAACAAGCAACTCCGTCGACCTGGTGATCCAAGAGCCAGTCGACCACCCATCGATCGGCTTCTTTGTCGGGGACCCCTTCCGGCCGATCGATGACAAGCGGCTGGAAGTGCAAGTTCGGGTACCTGCCTGAGGCAACTGCCGCTTGCAGAGCCAATAAGTACCCGGCAACTCGATCCGTGTGGCTGTTGCAAGGTGATCCACGAATGATAGCCACTCGGTGGCAACCGACCTCGAGAAGATGTTCGGTGCAGGCACGTTCGCCTTCGACATCGTCGACAGCAACGAGGTCCCGTTCCAAAGGGCGAAACTCTCCGCGGAGATTTCGGTCCAGCAAAACGACCTCCATGCCCTCGGCCTCGCAGGCCCGCAGGAACAATTCGTCTTCTTCGGCGGTCTCGGGGCTGTTCCGCGTCGGCAGGAGAATGACCCCGCGGATGCCTTCGGCCAAGGCCTCACGAAGCTGCCCACGCAAATGCGGAAACGTGAACGGGCCATCAGGCTGGATGACCTCAACAAACTCCACCGCTTCGCGTCGCTTCAGTGCCTCCAAACTCTCCATCGTCAGTCGATGCGAGTGTTGCTGCCAAGGGCCGGGGGTGACTCGAAGACACAATCCCCACTTCTCGATGTCGGTTTGTCCGTCTGCTTGGGCGAGATAACACCCCGAGCGGTCAATTCGCCCGACTAACCCTCGGTCGCGAAGGATCTGAACAGCCCGTGAAGCGGTGACCACCGAGACGCTGTAGTGCTCGGCAATATCTCGAAGGCTGGGCATCCGTCCTGCAGAGTCCCACTCGCCATTGTGGATTCGAGTCTCCAGCTCGTCGGCAACCTGCAGATATTTTGCAGGAGCTGTCCCGGTCATCTTGCCCCCCTTGGATGTTGGGCGGGGTCAGGCTGTCTAACACGCGATGGGATGTGACCCATTAACGTGTTCCATTTAACCAGTCAGTGTAGCACAAAGCCAGCGGTTCGTAAGATGGCGTCTGACGAAATCTTCTTCGATTCGTCCATCGATTCTGTGCCATCCAGGCTGAGGCAACTTCAGTCTGTTTGCCTCCGGAGGCGGTTGGTTCTCGTTGGTTTCCGGAGGACGCAGACTGTGTCTCTTGGGCTGTTGGCCAACCACCTCTGGCAGAGGGGGCAGCCACGGACTGAGCCACCCAAGGCAAACACCCAAGAAGATCGCGGCTCACGTGTTCGCGCAACGACTGCTTACAAACGGCGAAAAATCCCAGCCATTGTGTCTTGCACATCAACAAGTCGCAGGCTTGGGCTCCGCCGGTGTCGAGCGGGCCGGGAGGGCTCGGGCAAGGGGGTAACGCAGCGGCGAAAGCATCGTCGACCGAAGGCTGGAAGCGTTTCGGCGGCTGCGCCGAGCTTGTTAGGTTCCCCGCTTGTGCCCAAACCACTGGATCTGCTGGCGTGGGCAGAAATGAAAGTGGTGTTCTTGGCAGTAAGGTTGGAGCCAAGCCGCTCGCTGGGCCAGTTCTCGCGGGGACGTTCCTTGGGGCATCAATAACACCCGGCCGGGATCCACCGCAGGGAGTGCTTGAAGATAGTTTTGAACTTCGAGAAGATCTTCGAAGCGGTCAATCACAAACTTCAGCTGGTAGGCAAACTCGTCCATCAGACGCCCGAGGACCTGCGGCCGATAGCGGTTGCGTTGATGTTTGCCCGACCATGAGGCCTCGACGCGGCCGGCCAGTTGCTCAAGCGAGGGCGTGCTGCTGGACAACTTCGGACTGATGGACATCAAGTCGCAACTGATGGACTGGTAGTGAGTTCCAGCGGTCTCGACGGTGATGTGCCATCCCCCTTGGCGTAACTGATTGGTCAACGCACCCAAATCCGCCGCCAACATCGGCTCCCCACCGGTCAACACAGCATGACGCACCGGATAAGCTGGCCGATTTTGGCTCGGCTGGAGACCCCCAGCAGGCTCGGTGTGAGATTGCGAGAGTTGTTCCATCTTGGAAAGCACCTCGGAGACCGCCATCGGGCTGCTTTCCGGATCCCAGGATGTATAAGGGGTATCGCAAAACCAGCACCGCAGGTTGCAGCCACTGACGCGCAGAAACACACTCTCGGTTCCAGTGAGGAAACCCTCTCCCTGATAGGATCGAAAAATCTCAGCCACGTTCACAGTGTTCTTCCAGTTGCCGCCCCTTTGCCGGTCAAGTCTCTTGTGGTCGGATCGGATCTTGCCAGCGTCAATCTTGCCAGTGTTAATCTTGCCAGTGTTAATCTTGCCAGTGTTAATCTTGCCAGAGCGTTTGACCTTTGGGGGCTTTTGCGATCGTCCGCCGAATCTCAAGTGGTCACTGAAGCTTTTAAGACTGATACGTGATCGGGTCGACCAGACCCAGTTCCTCGAAAGCTCCTCGTCGGATGAGACAGGCATCGCAACGACCGCAAGCAGTCCCCGCCGGATCCGGATCGTAACAGGAGTGCGTCAGACGGTAGTCAACCCCCAGCTCGCTCCCCCGTTTAATGATCTCGGCTTTGGTCAACTCCACCAGCGGAGTGTGAATTCGGAACTTCAAAGTTCCCTCCACCCCAGCCTGGGTCGCCAGATTGGCCAGCTGCTCAAAGGCACGAATGTACTCCGGCCGACAATCAGGATATCCCGAATAGTCGACTGCATTGACCCCCAGGTAAATGTCGGCAGAACCCAATAACTCGGCCCACCCTAAGGCAAGTGCAAGAAAGACCGTGTTTCGTGCCGGAACATAGGTGACTGGAATTCCCGCGGTCATCTCGTCCCAAGAGCGATCTTTGGGCACTTCAATGTCCCCAGTGAGGGCACTTTGAGAGAGGTGTCCCAGGTTGACCTCGGCCACGACGGAGCGGACTGCCCCCAGCGACCTGGCAACGCGGCCAGCCGCCTGCAACTCAAAGCGGTGCCGCTGACCGTAGTCCACGCTCAAAGCAGCCAATTGGAACCCCTCAGCACAGGCAATCGCCGCGCAGGTCGCTGAATCGACTCCCCCGGAAAGTAGGACAACTGCGGTTGGTTGGTCGTTCTCTGAGTGGATCCCTGTCATTGACCCGTCACGATCGCTGAAGAGTCGGACAAAATAGCAACACGAAACTATGGCAGGCCGGACCTTTTCCAGACAAGCCTCGTACAATTCATGCCATCGTCACAATTGTCTTGAGCGAGGCAACCCGATCGGTGGTTGAACTTGGGTCACTGCCAGCAACTGGCAAACAGGAAACTGGCAACCAGGGAACTGTCACTGCCACGGCGGGTTCTCGGAGCAACTGGATTGGCTCGCTCGAACGGGTGGGGCCACTGATTTTGTTTTCATCGTCGGGGGATCTCGGGGCGGTTCTCACCCTGGTCGCTGTGGGCTGCAGTTGCCAGAATGGCACAGCACACGACAGCCTTCCCAATTGGGGTGGACCTGAGGATGACTGAAACCAACAGCGATTTCAAAGCGGTCCTGGAGACCTTTGACAACCCAGCCCCAGAGCGGGATTACTCCATCGAAATCATCGCTCCGGAATTTACCAGCTTATGTCCCAAAACTGGCCAGCCGGATTTTGGGACGGTGACCATTGTGTATACGCCCGACAAGAAATGCGTGGAACTGAAGAGCCTGAAGTTCTACCTGCAGCGGTTTCGCAACGAAGGAATCTTCTACGAGCAGGTGACCAATCGAATTCTCGATGATTTAGTCGCCGTCTTGGCCCCTCGTCACCTCAATCTCGTAGCCAAATTCACCCCTCGTGGCGGCATCAGCACCAACGTGACCGCCGTTTACCAGGCCGAAACCGCGACACGCCGCACCAGCGGTTGATCACTTGGATCCTCGTTTGAGCATTGGCTCTCTTGGGATTGGCTCTCTTGGGATTGGCTCTCTTGGGGTCAACTTTCTCAGTGTTGACCAACGACTCGTTGACCAACGACTCGCTGACCAACCTTCAAGGTGAACGACCTCGAGGCCTGAGGTTTCGATTTGGTCCGTCGCGGTGGTCTGGTTTTCGTCGCGGCCCACTCCCACGAGGAGCTTTCGTTGGGGACAGGGCCACTTACGTCCGGCGGACGATGACACGCCTGCCCTCAACGGCCACGACTCGCAGTGACGCGCCATGTTCCAGGTAGCCATCCTCGGCGACGACATCGACGTATTGATCGTCGATGAGGGCTTTGCCGGCAGGTCGTAGGGCACCTTTGGCGGTCCCCTCTTGTCCGACCAGCTCGCCGAGCGGCGTGAGGGCATCGCCCCTGTCGGAATCGGCGGTTGTCTCGGCCGCAGGTGGTTGCAGCATAATGCGATTGAAAATCGGCAATGAGCCCAGGTGTCGGCTCAGCACCCAGATCAGGGCGATGCTGACGATCCCGGCCACGATCATTGCTCCGAACCCACCAGCCACGTCAGGCATTTCGCTATTGGTCGGGACCCATCCCTTGGAGAAAGCGAGGATGATGCTGATAAAGAGCAGCCCTAACCCGGCAAACCCGGCCACACCAAAACCCGGGATGACAAAGATCTCAAGGGCGATGCAAGCCAAGCCCAGAAGGAACAACACGATCTCCAGCGTGTCTGCGGTTCCGCTGAGGAACTTCCCCCAGAAGAAAAGCCCAAAGCAGACCATCGACAGCACCGCGAAGATGCCGATTCCGGCGGCCTGAAGCTCCAAGTACAGGCAGACCACCCCAACGGCAAAAAGAAGTGTGGTGACAACCCAGTTATTCAAAATTAGTTCTAAGACGTCGAAAGAAGACGGCTCCAGAACCGGAACCGGCCCGACGATCCCGTATCTCTGAGTGAGCTCCTTGAAGTCGCGAACGGTCTCCTCGGCAACGCCCAATTCCTTGGCACGCTCTCCTCCGACAGTAAAGTATTTGCGGTCGGTTTCACTCACTCGGAACACTTTTTCCCAGCGTTCTTCACCCCCGTTGTTATCGATTTGATCTTGCGTCCAGTAGTGAATGACCTCTGGATCGTCTCGTTCTCGGACTTTGAAGACGACCAAATCGAGATCCATCATGGCTTCTGCCAATGCCACCGGATGATCTTTCTCTTGGGCAAGAGTCCGCAAACGTGCTAAGAGATCGCTGAGGGCTTTTTCCGGAACTTTTTGGAATACCCCCTGTTCGATATCAACAACGATCGCCCCGGCGTCGCCGATGCGTGCGCCGGAATCCATCAGGATTTCGTCGCAGCCAAGGGCCACGATGGCTGCCCCGCTGAGGGCTTTTTCGGGGATATAAGCCACTGTGTGAGCCCAGGCGATGATCGCCAAACGTTCGGCGATCTCGAAGCTCGCCTCTGCAGCCCCCCCGTTGCTGTTGATCTCCATAATCACCAAATCCGCTCCGCGGCGTTCGGCGATCTGTAACCGCCGCTCGATCGAGCGTTCAGTCAACGGCGTAATCATCCCGTTGAGTCTGATGACCACGGGATTTTTCGCTCGCGGGGGTTGCTCTCTTGGCTCTGCGGAGGCCGCTTGGCCCGTCCAGAACATTCCCAGCACCAAAGCAAGGCAAACACCCAGCCTCATGACACTGCTGGAAGCTGAGATCATCCCTTTGCTGTGCTTTTGCAGAAGCTGACGACCTCCCCCAGCTTTGGCGATATCCTCACGCAGACTTGCGGTTGCAGGTCGATTGGGCCTACCACGAGTTGACTGCAGCCTCAAGTCGACCAGCGAAGTTGAAACGGAGGAACAACGAGAACTCGAAACTGGATTCATGGAAAGCCTTTCACCCCTTGAGGCCGTCAGCCGCTGCAGGTCGCTGATTCTCAGCAAGACATTTCGCTCGTTCTCGCCAAGTCCGGGTTGGCGCGAATGAGCTTCTCTGCCAATTTTTTGCAAGTTTTTATAAGGAACCCACGTTGGCTCATTGGTTGTTGAAATTCTGGCTGAGCCCATCGGCGGTGACCATCCTCAGCAAAAACTCAGAAACAGAGCCAGCTCTGCGACCACCGGATTTTCGTTTGGATGACGGATCTCCTCTTGGATGTGTGGGTTGAGGAGGAAGAGGTTCACCCCACCTGTTGGCTGCCATCGGTCGATCCCGCAAATCTGGACCCGCCGGGCGTTCAGCAAAGCCACACATACCAACGAATCGGGTCACAGCCTGGATCGCGCTTTGTTTGAGAACGGCCTCTTGTTTGAGAACGGCCTCTTGTTTGAGAGCGGCCTCTTGTTTGAGAACAGCCTCTTGTTTGAGAACAGCCTCTTGGTTGAGAACAACCTCTTGTTTGAGAACGGCCTCGGTTTGGGAACGACCTTTCTCTCTTTGGAGGCATTCTTTGCTGGAAAAGAAGTTGTTGCCAGAAGAAATCTCGTGGTCCAGACGACCCAGCCGATCCATCCTTGTCCAACGACCCCAGCGAAGGCGGGCAGGGTCCTGGCGAGAACCAGCTTTGTGGTGTATCTTTCGCTCAGGCAAGCGGCCGAGATGGACTGCCGTCCCGAAAATGGCGAGCACCTTTGATCAGGCAGGCGGACGAGGCCCTGCGGTTTTGAGGGGTTGGACTGAAGGACGGTGGCGGCACGTTGGAGGCATTTGCTGTGGGGCACGTCCGTTGGCTGTTCCGGCTCCTCAAGGACAGTGCCCAAGTGATCCGTTTCCTGCTGATTGGGCAGTGGGGTTCTCGTTGAATCGGGAAATTCTCGTCGAACCGACTGCCAAAATCCAAGGAAACAAGGCATGAGTTGTTGGTGGGGATTAACAATCCACCTGAGATTTTCCAGAAATCGGCGCAGCGAGGGCTTGCTGGAGAACACGCCACGGAAGTAGGGCACATTTCTGGCGATTCGGGGTCAACCTAGGCCCGAAGAGCTCCAACATCTCCTCAGCGGTGAATTGCTGCAGAGCGTCCACGGGCTTGCCTTCGACGTCCTCCATCAGCATGGAGGCAGCAGCCTGCGAGATGCAGCAACCGTCGCCATCAAAGTAAGCGTTGCAGACGGTGTTCGCGCCGTCGATCTGCAGCTCAATTCGGATCGAATCCCCACAGAGTGTGTTCTCGCCTTCATGAGCATGCGTTGCACAAGGGCAGGGTCCACGGTGATACGGCTCCTCGAAATGCTCTAGGATCCGCTCTTGGTAAAGGTTGTCCGTTTCAGACGGGGAAAACTGTCCGCTGATCATTGCGGCCCTCTCAAGACCAGCCGAAAATCCCTCCCCCTGGAGATGCTCGAAGCAGCCAGCAATCAACTAGGATTTCGAAGCTACAACAAACGCATTCCAGCAAGGAAGATTTTCCACATTTTGCACAAAGCCAATTGTTAAAAATCTTCGGCTCTCGGCACCACCCGCGTCAAGACCAGGTGATCGATACCTGCAAGAATTGTAGCAACTCTGCCGTTTTCGGCTTGTGGCATCCCAAGGCCCCTTGTCAGAAAGGGTCCTCACCTTGCTCAGCAAATGGGAAATCCGACTTTCTTGAAGACCAGTTGCCGGTCGTTTAGAGCGGCCCTGTCAGAAAAGTCCTCTGCACATGCGGTAATCTGCTCTCGAGCAGCCACCGGCTCAACTGCCGGTCCAACTTAGCCTGGGGCAGGCAAGGATCACGGTGAGAACTCGTCCGGGGCCGAGCCAAAGCCGCAGCAAACCGCTGCAGCTTTTGGCAAGGCACCGGATCAACCGCCGGGCCAATGAGATGGCGGGCCAATGAGATGGCGGGCCAACGAGATGGCGGGCCAACGAGATGGCGGGGAGGAACTGCAGGGCCAGAGGAGCAGCAGAGGATCAACACACTACGGCAGAAAACCAAAGCCGCAGCGAGGGGCGAAAGGGCTTGCAGGCCCTCGATCAGTAGGAGACCTTCATCTCACGGCCGCCAGGATCCCAGCACTCAATGGACAGATACTCCGGCGTCACGTGGTTGGCCCCCAAAATGGACACGTTGACGTTGCCGTTGGCTTCCAGCCGGGCGATCTCTTGCCGTTTGTTATTGTTCAGATAGCTGGCGACCTCCTCGGCGACCGTCACAGCCACCCGAGCTAGGTCGGCTTCGGCGCAAACTCCGCCTAACGTGCGAAGCACCTCGATGGCCATACTCTCGGCAGTCTTGACTTGCCCGGTTCCGTGGCAGCAAGGGCAATCTCGAAAGACGCTTCGCTTGAGGCTGGGGCGAATCCGCTGCCGGGTCATCTCCACCAGGCCAAACGGGCTGGTCCGGAGGATCTTGGTGCGAGCCCGATCTCGCTTGACCGCCTCACGCAGAGCACGTTCCACACCTCGTCGGTGCTTCTCCTTCCGCATGTCGATGAAGTCGTTGACCACAACCCCTCCCAGATCTCGCAGCCGTAACTGGCGAGCGATCTCTTTGGCTGCCAGCAAATTCATCTGGTAGGCGGTATCCTCAGCGTCCGCATTGTCGGCTCGAAAGTTGCCGCTGTTGACATCAATGGCCACCAGTGCCTCAGTTTGGTCGATCACAATCGACCCGCCTTGCTTCAGCGGCACTTCACGCTGGTGGATGCGACCGATTTCATCCTCGATTTGATACCTCTGAAACAGGGGGTCGTGGTCCTCGTACAGCCGCAGGCGTTCGGCGTACTTGGGCATAACTAAGTCAAGGAAATCCTTTGCGCGGCGGAATGCATCGGCATCATCGACGTAGATCTCGTCAACTTCGGCGGTGAAGATGTCGCGGATGGTCCGCACAACCATGTCGCTTTCTTCATAAATGTCAATCGGGGCCGGTTGCTGGAGACGCTTGACGATCACCCGCCACAGCCTGAGAAGGTAATTCAGGTCGCGACTGAGATCCTTGCGTGTTCGCTCAACCCCTGCTGTGCGGATGATGAAACCCAGGCCTTTGGGTGGGTTCAGATCCAAGAGGATCTCCCGCAGGTTCCGACGGATGTCCTCGTCTTCGATTTTTCGGCTCACGCCCACTCGACCCAAGGCGGGCATCAGCACCAAGTAGCGGCCGGGAATGCTGATGTAGGTCGAAAGGGTCGGCCCCTTGCTCCCCAATCCCTCCTTGATGACCTGAACCAGCACCTCGTCCCCACGACGGAAGACCTCCTGGATCGGAGGCTTAAACCGGGGGCGTGCCCCCGGTCGCGAGCGGCGACGATTGCCTCGACCGTTACGATCACCACCATTTCGGTCCCCGCCGTTGCGATCGCCTCCGTTGCGGTCACCTCCGGTTCGGTCGCCTCCGGTTCGGTCGCCTCCGGTTCGGCCGGCACTGCGTCCACCCCGACGATCGGGTCGTTCGCCGTCGCGATCTCCGCTTCGACCATGCCCTCGAGAACGTCCACGATCACGAGGGTCATCGTCCTCGAAGGAATCGTCGTCGAGGTCCTCAGCGCCAGGAATCCCCCCGGACATGATCTCGTCGATGTCGAAGCCACCCTGACGAAAATACTGGGGCTCGACATCGCTGATGTGCAGAAACCCGTTTCTGCCGACCCCAAAATCCACAAAAACGGCTTGAATGCTGGGTTCGAGATTGACGACTCGCCCCTTGTAAATATTCCCAACGTAGTTGTCCGCGTTGGTCCGTTCGATATAGAGCTCTTCCAAAATGCCATCTTCGACAATGGCAACCCGGCTCTCCTCCCGTTGCCGGGCGTTGATTAACATCTCACACCGCATCGAAGTGTTTCTCCGGTTTGGTGGGACTGACCACGGGAGACAACATTGCTGCGGCGGTTCACCTTGTGTGTCTGCTCACCAGAATTGTTGAGCAAGACCCCACGAACTGTCGGCTTTTCCTCAATCCCTTGCCATGCTCAAGCTCGCTCTGGGAGTGTCCGGCCGGTGGTGGGTTTTCGCGTCCGATCTCCAACACGAACGCTTCGGGCACCTCGTCAGTGTCCTGAGCCCTTTCCCCAGCAGGAACCCCTCAAGGGTCCACGGGAACAAAAGGCTCGACCAGCAATCCAAACTCCCCCAACCGATTCCTCTCTCTATTCAGTCCTCCAGGCCCCAGTTGGAGAGCCCTGAGAAGAACCACCGCGCCGATGTGGGGCTCCTTGCAGCCTGGCTCCAGCGGAACATCGGCTGTGTCATTCGAGGATGCTTTGGCAAGTTGTTTCCTCAAAGTTTCTGCCCAGGGCCTAACCGGATTGGCCGGGGAGGAGACTCGACAAGTCGGCCTCAGCGGAACTCCGCCGGCAGCGGATGACTGCAGTTGCCTGTTTCCGGAGGTTGCGCTGCTTGTGGAGTTGTGCTCTGCGAGGTCCGTTCTTTCACAGCGAGCTCGACTCCGAGACTCAAGCGTCGGGAACAGCACGATCGCCTCCAGAACTTCACCTGGAGAACAGAAACGATCTGGGAGAGGTCAACAGAAAGTGCAAGAACAAGTTCGTGGTTACATTGTGGAACCGCGGAATGCAATCTTGTTTGTGTCTCAGTCCCATGTGTTGATAGTGATCGCTCGGATCAGAAGCCGATTCGCTCGGAATGAGCGAGCCGCCCCTGGGGCCAAGCGGACGTTTTGCTTTGGCAAAATGATGACAAACTCTGTCAGTGGATGTCCTCAACAAGCCTTGGCCCCCCTCCAGACAGAGGAAGTGGCCGGCTGCTCAGAACATCGCTGAGTCACCCTTCGAATCCACCTGGGTGATAGGTGGCCAAGGAGCAGACTCGACTCTGCACACGTTTTCGCCCAAGTGGTTGTGACTTGAGTCGTCCTTTCCAAAGTTGTTCTCGAAGTCCTTGCCGCCGAGGGCGGGGTTGAGTTTGTTTGCTTGGCTAGCCTTTCGGGCCAGCTTCGGCGGCAGAACTTTGGGCCCGCGAATTCCAGTTCCGCAGATTTGTGGGTTGTTCCGTTGATTTTCGACAACCGGAGTTACCCTTGGCCCGAACGAGCACTTCCCATGTGCCCAGGCATGAGGGTTCCGGCTGGTCCTTCCTTGGCCGCTCAGTCCTCAGCAGCCCAGGCCCAATCCCTCCTGGCCAACTGGTCTTCCCACCCTGAGTTGCCTGAACCTCTCCGAGGTCTTCCCGATTTGGAGCTTGGCTTCTCGGGTCTCCAGACTCAGAGAACACCGTTGGAGAAGCCTTTCGAGTCAGGCCAACAGGTTGGACGGCGACCGACTTGGATGATAGCTGAATTGGCGAGCGTTTTGGTGGAATCTGGGAAAGAGCAGCACAACAGATTGAGCAGAACGAATTCCTCAAGCCGGGTCGACACAAGCTACTGAAGCCAAACCCCAGCGACTGTGACCGAGTGATTCCCTTTTTCCAAGCGATCTGTTCCCTGGCAACACCTGGGTCAGAACGAATCTGTGGCCGTAGAGCCGCTCGTGTCAACAGCCCAGAGACAGAACTCTGGGGCACTCTTCTCTGGGACACTCTTCTCTGGGACAGTCACTCAGACGGAAAGGTCGGGACGGACGAGCTTGAGCTCTTCCTGGATCAACCGGGTGACATCCCGAGCGTTTTCCAGAGTCAGAGCACGCTCCCACAGGTCCCGACATTGCTGGATCGTCACACTTCGACAGACTTGTTTGACTTCGGCCAACGAATTCGGGGCCATGCTCAACTGCCGAACGCCCGCTCCAAGAAGCAGCATCGTGTAGATGGGGTTGCCGCTCATTTGTCCGCAGACGCTCACCGGGATTCCGGCCGTAGTTGCCGTCTGGACCACGCCACCGACCAACCTGAGTAAAGCAGGGTCGCTGGCATTGTACAGAGATGCTACCTCCGTGTTACCCCGGTCGACGGCTAGAGTGTACTGGATCAGATCGTTCGTGCCGACGCTGAAAAAATCAACTTCTGGAACAAAACGATCGATCAGCACCGCCGCAGCTGGTGTTTCCACCATCATCCCAACCGGGATTTCCCTCCGGAAGGGGGTTCCTTCTTCTTCCAAATCTTCTTTGACATCGGCCAGCACCATCTTGGCCTGTCGGAGTTCTGACACGGTGCTGATTAACGGGAACATCAGCCGTGGGTTCCCCACCACGCCCGCTCTGAGCACAGCGCGAAGCTGTGTCCGAAAGAGGGGCAAATCCCGCAATGAGAGCCGGATGCTCCGCAAGCCCAGACATGGGTTGCGTTCCGGTTCGGGTGCTCCACTAAAACCCGGCGGTGCCCTGGAAGCGGCATCCGCCGAGGGGCCCATCCGAAGTTCAGGCATGAGCTTATCGCTGCCCAAATCCAAAGTCCGAAAGACAACTGGGCGATCGCCCATCGCTTGCAGCACTTCGCTGTAGGCCTGGTACTGCTGGTCTTCGTTAGGTGGACGCGGTTGACCCAGATAGAGGAACTCTGTGCGGAAGAGCCCAACTCCTTCGCTTGTCGTGGCGGCAGGCTCGTGCACTTCTTGCGGAAACTCGATGTTGACCTGCAAGGTGACCCTGAGACCATCTCGGGTCACCGCCGGCAGCAGCGCAAGCCTGCCTAATTCTTCGATGTGAGTTCGCTGGCTCTCGACGTCGGCTTGGTATCGGCGGAGGGTTTCTTCGTCGGGTTGAAGAATCAGACGCCCGTGGTCGCCGTCGATGATCAGTGTGTCTTCGGAGGAGAGCTCATCGAGAAAGGGTCCGAGCCCGACAACTGCCGGAATTCCCATCGCCGCAGCGATGATCGCTGTGTGACTGCCTGCAGCTCCGACCTCAGTGGCCAGTCCGCGAACTGATTGCCGATCGAGGTTGGCGGTCTCCCCGGGAGTGAGATCATGAGCAACCACCAACCCTGGCTGACTCGGCCGTGGGGTGTCCTCGCGTCGAGCATTGAGCAGGGGCCGCAGCAACCGCCGCTCAACATCGAAGATGTCCACAGCCCGTTCAGCTAAGTACTGGTTCTCCAGGTTGCGGAAGACCTCTGCGTAGCGTTGCAACGCGGAGTGAACGGCGGTCTCAGCGGCGAGGTGCCGATGGCGAATGAGTGTCTGGATTTCCTCTTGGAGGGTTTGGTCGCAGAGCATCTGCAGGTGTGCTTGGTAGACGGCCCCGTAGCGTTGGCCAAGTTGCTGGGTAATCGTATCCCGATGTCGCTCGATTTCGGCGCTGGCCTGAGCGGTCGCCTCTCGCAGCCGGTCCAGCTCGGAAGAAACCTCGCTGGGCAGAATCCGACGGTGAGGCGCTCGAAGTCCTTCTCGATCAATAACGAACGCTTTGCCAACAACAACACCGGGGCTAACGGAGATGCCATCCAGGATACGCATAAGAGGCTTCTAGAAGACGAGTTGGGAGGGAAATCCCACTCGAATGTGATTGTCTGAAATGTGATTGTCTGAAAACGGAGCAGCACAGCAGCATCCACGTGCAAGTTCGCAGTCAAACAATAGTTCTCGGATTGGTGGTTGGGCAACCGCTCAAACGGGAGCCAGTCCACGAGGTCTCCCAAATCAAGTTCACCGATGGGTTGACCTGAGCAAGCCCAGATCGGCTGGGCTGAAACGCTCTGAGGTCAGAAGTGATGAGCTCTCACACTTCACCGAGGAAAATCGCACAGGTGTGGGCCAGACCAACGCCAAAACAAAAGGTGAGAAATCTTTCGGACTTGCACCTTGGCAAGAGCTTGTCAATGACTCACCAGGAGCGAGCCTCGGGAATGTGAGCGTCAGGAAGATGGGTGGGAACCGTTGTCGAGCTAGGCAACGGTCCTGAGCGAACTGCCGAGGTCACACGGCCAGTGCCTCCATCGGCTAGAGTCTCCATTGGCTAGAGTCTCGGGTAACCATTCAGTTGGAGGTCGCTTCTGGCCACCAGCAGGCTGACATCACACCGCTGGCCGGGGTCACGCCGACGGGATGCCCACCTACTGTTCTGATGCTCACACGGGTCGGAGAACAGGACCGGCCTGCGGAGATTTGGGGATCTCGCCGGACTGAGAGTCTGTCCGAAATAGTCGCGGAGGCACAACGGCTGGTGGCTAACGAGTCTTGATGCAACGGATCCTCGTTGTGCCAGGACACTTTTCGGACAGTCACTGAGTCGGACTATCCCAGATGTGGCCACTGCCCAGCCATTGCCCACCAACATGTTGTTGCATGAATCTGTTGAGGGCCCGACAGGCTGGGCCTCTGCCACAATCTGGAACAGTCGAGTTAGTGGACGTTGCGGAAACCAGCAGCGACAAGGTTGCGAAGAGATTGGACGGCGTCTGCGGCATCAAGTCCTTCGGCCTCCAATTGGAGCTCAGCTCCCTGGCCGGCACCCAGGGTCAGCAGATCCATAATGCTCTTCCCGTTGACCTGCCGGCCACCGAATCGGACGAGGAAGTCGGCCTGAAACTGTGTCGCTCGTTGAACAAACTGGCTGGCGGCTCGCAGGTGAAGGCCTTCGGGATTGGGAACACACACGGAGCAGCCTGCCTTTGCTGCTGGCTGAGCAGGGGAAGAAGCTCTTATCGCCCAGGAATCGGCCACTCCTTCTGCTCGGCCGTCATCTCGGGGTTGGGCTGAACCCTCGGAGGCCTTCTCTGTGTTTGGCTCAAGGGATCGTTCGGAGCCGTGGCCTTGAGATGGGCCAAGCGTGCCATCGCCGGTGAGGCTGCGAGCTTGTCTCCGGGCAAGATGGTGATCCACCGACAATTCCTCAGTTCGATTTCCCGTGTGGCTACGTCCCGTTGTGACCTGAAAGCCTGCCTGGCCCTTCACTTTCGACTCTCTCTCCAAGGTATCACTCGGACTCTGCAGCGAAACTCCCCAGCTAGAGACTGGCTGGCTAGAGACTGGCTGGCTAGAAACTGGCTGGCTAGAGAATTCCTTTTTGGCCACGCGATGCACCAGGGTCCTCTCACCAAAGGGTTTCTCGCCAGAGAACTGTGCGCCGTTGGGTGCGTCTTCAGGAATCTCCTCAACTGGATCTTGAGGACCGTCACCGCTGGTTACGCCCAGCAAGACTGGCGATTGTTGTGGAGTCGATGTCTGCCCCGGCGTGCATTGGCCGGATTGTTGGTAATCCCCGCCAACTGCCTCCGCCGGGCTAGTCCCGGAGTGCCCTGCCTTGAAGCAACAAGACGAAACTGGAACACAATCTGCATCACCGGAACCTGGCTCCGGGTCAGAATCTGAGTCCAGAGCGGAACCTGGATCCGCAGGAGGGATTGGGAACGATCCAATCGACATGAATGAATCGGGGGTTAGAAAGACACTCGAGTCAGCTGCGTCCCCTGAGACTCTCGGGGATACCTTTGGGCAGAACCTTGTTGCTGACTGATATTGGCGAAATCGGTCCTCAGTGAGCCGCTTCCAGTATTCCCAAGGCAACCGACGATTCGCAGAACGAGAGTCTGCGGAATGTACGGTTCAGGGGTTATGGTCAATAGTGCACTGTTTGTGAGTGACTGACTGTTGAGTTGCGAGTTGTTGCTGATCTTGGAGGTGCTCACACGCACACTGGAAGCAAATTCTCCGGTTGACAACAACCAACTTCTCCGACCTTTAGGGGGATGTCAACGGTCTCCTCAGCAGGAAACTATCCACCTGATGGCCGGGAAATTCAGAAAAGTGTTGAGCAGCCGGGATCAACCTCCAGCCGCAGACAAGGGCCTTGAGTGAGCGGTTAGCTCCCGAATTGGTGATTGTCCGAGTCAGCCAGCAGACGGCGAATGTCGTCGGGAGACTGCGCTTGTTTCAGGGCTTGGCAGAATCGGTCGTCTCGCAGTTGCTTAGTAATGCTCTCTAGAGCACGGAGGTGATCTCCTGGACGATCGGGGGGCGAGATCAGCAAAAACAGCAAGTGGACCTCTTCCCCGTCAAGGCTGGAGAAATCAACCCCTTTCTGACTGACGGCGGTCGTCCCCACAAGGCGATCAACGCTGGGATGTTTGGCATGCGGAACAGCGACCCCGCGGCCGATTCCCGTGCTGCCAAGCTCCTCTCGATGGAGAATAGTCCGCACGATGTGCTCAAAGTCCTCCTCGACGATTTGCCCGGCAACGAGCAGACTTCGGGCCATCTCACGGATGACTCCTTCCTTGTCGGTCGCCTGGAGGTCGGCAAGGATGGCCTCCGGGCACACGAAGTCAGCGAACTTCATGCCCCCGCTCCTTTCCACGAATGTTTTCTGCAACACCGTTGTTCTCATTTTCGCGCCATCGATGAAACGTTGGCCGAGAGCCTCACGGATCCCTGCCAACACGGATCCCTGCCAACACGGATCCCCGGCAACATGGATCCCCGGCAACATGGACCAGCGCAACTGCCTGACCAATTGCCGTCGGCTCTCCCAATGGACCTCTGCAACTGAGATTCTGCAGAGGTCTGCTGCGCAACGGTTGGTCAACAACGAAAGCTTCGGCCGAAGGCTGCAACGATGAATCAGCCCCCCTAGACCGGAAATCCGACGCTCACCCACTCCAGTCTCACCGAACCGTTGGGCTTCGGTCAGCCCTGGAGCAGCCTCTCAGACCACCCGACTCGCGGTCGTTCTCTCTGACTTCATCCACACAACTCACCGATCGCCTCACCTCAGAGGGTCCACAACCAGCTTGAGAAACCTCCAGAGAGCTTTGGAGGGCAATACCAAGCTAATGTTGGTCACCTGAAGCAGGGGTGCGATGATGGTTTTGAATTTTTTCCTTGTATTTTCGGACCTGCTGTTCCATTTTGTGAAGGGCTTGATCGACGGTCCCCAAGAGATCATCGGACTGATGATGGGCGACGAAGTCGTGCTTGTGCTCGGCTTCAACACGGAGGTCCACTCGGGGGTGCGTGGCATCAGCCAGATCCACGGTCACCTCGATCTCCATGAGCCGTTCAAACATGTTGGCTAACTTGGAGACCTTTTCATAAATGGTCGCTTGAGCGTCTTCGCCCAGTTGTCCGTGGCGTGTTGAGATTTTAATCTCCACCGCAATCTCCTATTGCCTCACGGCCTCGCGAGGAAGCCGCCCTGAACCTGTCCTACAAGCTTCTTGGGCTTAAGTGAACGCGGTCTGTCACTGGATCGCTTGTTCTCAACCTGGCACAAATCTCAGGTTGCTCCAAAGCGTCCCCAATCGATTCGTGCGAAGCCCCCCACGATGATGGCCCAACAGTTTCCCGTCGGTCTGCCCAGCTCGGTTGAACAAGTCCCCCAGAGCCGCCCAACTTCTCAGGACACCAGAGACGCCCGAAAGTGTGCCGAAAGGGCCAACCTGTCCGGGACATTTCAAACAGTCAACAACTGTGGGTGATTCTAGGATCGATCCCTGATGATCGACCACCTCTTCATCCACAACTAATTATTGTTTATCCAAGTTTTGTATGAGGATTTTGTTGTGGTTCAGTTCGGCAGCCTTCGCCCGAAGCAGGTCTTCGAGTGTACTCCGGCGGTGATCAACGGACAAATGGCCGACTTGCTTGTCTGCAGTCAGACCGCACTTTCTCAGCTTAGCTCGTATCTCCGCTCGGGGCCGATCTCGGGTTAGGACTTGGGTTTTCTGAGATCGCCTGCCCCCAGAGCCATCCCCTGCCCCCAGAGCCATCCCCTGCCCCCAGAGCCATCCCCTGCC
>CAZYKP010000096.1:0-32568 GCA_964648025.1 uncultured Pirellulales bacterium
CGGCCAATCCTCCTCCCTTGCACTCCGCCGAAGCTTAGCCGCACGATCCGATCTCATGTCTTTGCCTGGCAGGTCCTTATCCCTCAAGGTCCGTTGCCAACCGCTGCGCGAAAATGGACACTTACGATTGTTGGAGTTAGGAAAAATGTAACCTGTTTGGAAATGCAGATTCGACTTTGCGCAAGTCGTCGATAATTGCTGGCAGGAACGTCTGGTCGATGTTGAATTGAAACCTCAGCGAGTTTCCGTCTGAAACCTGATCCGCAATGACACCCTCTACCGTGATTCCGCCAAACCCATTTCCGCGGCAAACGAATTCCAGTTGTTGTTCCGGTGTACTGAATGTCGCTGGGCCATCGAGAGTTTGATAAAGTGCGTCAAGCTGCTCGCGGAATGGCCGAAAATCACATGTGGAAAGCGCTACAGGAATCGAACCAGAGAACGCGCCGGCACAAACGGAAATCGACGCATCCAGCCAATCGTCCTGTGCATCCGGTCTTCCGGAAATGCGAACGACCACTCGATCACTTCCATCGTTTCCCAAGGTGAATGACGTCATTGGAAGTACGCTCGTTACAAATTAATCTCTGGAACAAGACAGAACACTTAGTTTCCGGTGATGGGCAATGGTGGCAACTTCGCCTAAAAGAGGCACACCAGTGTGTTGCTTCATCATTGTTTCACGCGCCCGCTAGGTCGTACAATGCCATTAATGTGCACAAATGAAAAATACGACATCCTGTTGTCAAATGCGGCCGGTGAAACGATCCCAGCCACAGCTGAGGTCAGTGTCACACATCATGACGAGCCCGCAGGCGGGTGGTCGCGCCGGTGCAGGGTTCAAATCGCATGGCCAGACGGCAATGTTGAGGCGACCGATCGCTCCGTGTACCACGCGTTCGCCGCCGTTCGAGAACAGCTTGAGCCGCTTGGGCTGGTGCCACTCTGCTACGGGGCTTGCCCTGAAGTGCAGGTGTCCGGCATGGCTGTGGAAATGTCCGATGGCATTATCGCGTATCGATTGAGCAATCCGCGCGATGGATGGGGAGGACCGACAGTCAATATTTTCGACACTGGCCCGGACATCTCCCCTGCTTCGGTGGCGGAGCAACGCGAGTATCGCCAAAGGGGGAGAAGCACTTAGCCCCGTTCAATTGGCAAAGGTGGCGACTGGATGGATTCCGTCTTCGAGTTTCCAAGCACAACCAACATGCCCTTTACTAATGGATTCGTTTCTGGCGAGCCGACGCAGATTGAAGGGAGTCCCTCAGGCTGCGTGTCATCGAGCATTGACCTGTACCATTCGACGTAGCCCAAGTCGGATTGTTTGGCTTCCACGCAGATTTCAGTGAAACGACCTGCGAACTTGTCGGCGAGTTGGTCCGACGAATCTCCGCTGGCATCCTTCCAACCGAAATACATGGTTTCTTGAGCACTGGTATAGCAGGCCGCCAATGCGAACTTCGGTGCGCTCTGCATGGCCTGCATCATCGCAGTTGGATGGAGCATCGCACCGTGATTGGGCAAGACATGTTTTGACGATGTAATCCAGGCGATCCAATGAACGCCGGAATTGGAGATCTGTGGGCAGATGCGAATCCCCTGAAGTCCCCTCTCATGGAGACGAGCAACCATTGCGAGAATGAGGCGAGACGAACTCAATGCTCCGAGCAACTCCTCTCTCAGAGAGAATTAAGGCGAATCGACTGGTTCCCCACCGTTACGCGTTGTGAGGCCGAGAAACGTCTTCAGATCGAGGTCTCCGCTGAGAACTCTCGTAGAACCATCACCAAAGGCTGTTAGAAACACCTTGGGGTCTCTGCCATGGCCCAGCCCGTCGAGAGGCATATCGGCAACCACAAGAAAGTCCTGCGGTCGTGTCCACTCGCATGCCCGGCCATCACTGACCTCGACGATGGCGATCGTATTCGATGTCCCGTCAGTGACCTGCTTCACTGAGATGCCAAGTGGCGTTGTCGCCCCAAACATCGCCTTCGCCGGCGGAGTCAGGAATGAGGATTCAGACGAGATGGCCAGATAGTTCGTCACGAAACGGTCATCAGCCGTTTCCGGACAACGGTAGACGGTCGGCATCTCACTCAAGAGGGCACGATTGTGTTCAGAGTCCCAGGGCTCATCGAGTCGAAAGCGACGATACAGTTCTTCATGCTCTAAGTACGGGAGAAGGTGGACTCGCCAACTCAACAATGGCTTCCCGGACGCATCCGTGGAGTACAGTGCCGGGAGCCGACCATGTACCGCCTCGAAATTGTGTACAGCAAGAATTATTTGCTTCAGGTTATTCTGCGAATGCTGTCGTCTCGCAGCCTCGCGGGCCATCTGAACTTGTGGATTGAGCAAACTCCAAATATTCGCAGCGAGTGTTTGGAGGGCTTCTCGCTCTTCCTCCGAGAGTTCGGGCGGGCTCTTGACTGCAGGATCTGTTTCAGCCTCTACGACCTGTCGCTCCGTGTCCGCATGCCGGTTCAGCGGCGTTTCCGTATCCGAAGCGACCATTCCGGAATCGGGTTTCCGACCGGTAATGATCACAATTGTCGTCAACGCCAATGCTGCCAAGGACAACATGACTGCGAACCAGCGACCGCGTGGAGTCTGCCGCGACGGAATCGGCTCCATGACCGCCACAACGCCCGCATCCAAAGCCGCCACGACGTTATCTGAACTGAAAGAATCGTTCAGGTCAGCGTCGATGAGAATCTGTTGCACGAACTCTTTGCGGGCTTCTTCATCGTCAGCCAGATGCTGATAGAGCAACGGCCGATCGTCATCGGACATCGTCGAATCAACTGCGCTGGCAATGAGTTGGCGACCGTCTTCAGGCTGTTGTGTCTTCATACGGACCGCCCTTCCAGTTTGCGCGTCACGCAATGGCGGAGTGCTTCCCTGATGCGGTAGAGCGTCTGGCGGATCGTGCCCTGGGTGCGATTCGTCTGGTCACTGATTTGTGAAATCGATTGGTCGGAGAAGTACTTCATCTCCAGGAGTTGACGCTGGGCTGGCGGAAGGCGCGACACGCACTCATCAAGTGCAGCGCGACGAGCATCACCATGTCTCAACTCTTCCGTCGCGAGCGACGCCAGTTGTTCGACGAGCGGAGAATCTGGAGCCACGAGATCCCGTCGCCGCTTGCGGAAATACGACAACACTTCAAAACGAGCAACCTGCGACGCCCACGCCCAGAAATCGGAACCCAGTTCAAATCCCACGGCTTTCTGCCAAAGGATTCGGTTAGTCTCCTGGAGAACATCCTCGATATCGCTCCCAGGGATAAGAAGGCAACGGAGAAACGCACGCAGTCGCGTCTGGTGCGCCGCGATCAGCAGCACCATCTCTTCGCGGCGTAATTCGTTTTCGTCATCAATCGACTCTGCGTCACCCATCAACATTTCATCCAATCAGTCAGCTCTCCACGTAATCCCGGGGTCAGGAGGCACACGTCGCTAATTCGGCAATGATCAACATGATTCTAGCGATTCGACTCCAAAAGCCGCGAACCGCTTCCTTGGGAACGCGCAAGCCCTTATGCCGCAGTAGGTTCCTGCAATCACGCGAACGTTCAGGAATCGCCGATTTTTCTGTTGATAAAATCTCCGCATCGGACGTTAGGCGATGTGGAGCCCGGACGGTCCGGGCTCTGTGACTCGAACCTGGAGCGTCCATGAGCAGCGAGGCAAGCCGGCATCACGGGATTTCGCGACGAGTGTTCGTGCTCGGCTCAGGACTGGGATTCCTTCTGGTGCGGCCAAGCCTATCCTCCTGTGCCCCACACGTCGAGCCACGGATGGAGGATATGGAGATCCTGACCGTGCCATTGACAGAACTGCGGAGGCAGATCCGAGCAGAAGAATACGAATTGGGGGACTGAGACAATCCTGGAAACGCGCCGCATTGACTTCTGGAATGGGTTTCACGATTCGCAGCTGACCCGCATCACCGAACTGATGCCGGGACAGTTCGAGATCGAGATTGCGTGCGCTCATCTGGCACCGCGTTTTGAATACGGAAGTCGTTCACTGATCGTTCACCTCGACGACTGCTCGCAGTGTTGGTTTGAAGGCGACGGTCAGCATGTCCCTGTGGCGGATGAGCTGCAGAAGTCGGAAATCGATATCATTCTCGCATCCGATGACGGTGACGTGGTCAACCTCGACGGGATTCATGGGCGAGTGACTCTTGCCTACGCTGAGTGCAGGCTTCTGGCTCCTTCTGGACGCTGTATTACGTTGGCAGAGTGGGAAGATGGATGGATTCGGTACTGGCATCAACTGCTCTACAACGGAACCAGGCCCGCTGCGGTAACACCATTGCCACCTCGTTCGACGCCTCTTCCGGGCGGTGACGCTGAGTCTCAGCGCTGGTCCCAACTGACTCAGGTCTGGATTTATACCACGCAAGCAAGAATGCTTGCCGAACGGGAGGGTGAGTGAATGTTCCCGTTTCAGGCAAATGCTTTGAGTGGCCTTGGTTTGTTGCTGGCTTTGATTGGCCCCGCGACCCCGTGTTTGTCACAGGATTCCGAAGTCTCACAGACCTTTCGCTTAGACTCGGCATCGCCTTCAGCAAGGAAGTGGTGGCACAACCACCTCGACTGCACGTTTCATTCGTACTCGGAGCGGGCATCACGAGCTGACTGCGTCATTCTTCTGTCTGGTTCACTAGTCGCCGATCAACGGCCCGACCATCGCGACTACAAAGTCGATCATCTCTTGAAATCGACAGATGATGCCGTGGTCGTCGTCGGACAACGACTGCGCATGCGTGTGCCGGCTGATACCGACAATCCTCGCAGTCGCTTGCTCGTCTTCTGCGCGGTCGAAAACGGCTCGCTGCGAGAGCTTCAGTCAGTTGAAGTCTCCGCCGCAACGGTGTCGCTATTGCGTGCCGTCGCCCATCGGCCCTTGAAGGAACAAGTGCCGCACTTGTTTCGCTTTGAATCAAGTGATGATCAGCAGGCCTCGGAGTTTGCGTTCGCTGAACTCCAACGGATTCCTACGTCGGCTTACGGAGGATTTTGCAGCCTCCTCCCGGCAGAGACCATTCGACGGCGGTGCTTTCAAACGTCAACGCCAAAGCATCCTATGCACCTTGAACTCTTTCTTCGGTTGTTGCCGCTGGTAGCCGGCGCTGAAGACGTGACGCGAATCGAGACGTTGCTCTTCGGTAACGACGCCTGCCTGGATCACCATTGCCTGCAGCTCATTGGCCCGTACCTCCCTCTGGCAAGCGAACGGCAGGCCAGCCGACTCTACCGGGAGTTGTTTCTCGTGCATCACCGCAAGACCGTCGAGCGGAATGCCAACAGCCCTGATGCACAAGAGCATTTCCGTGTCGCGTATGCGGCCTATTCCGGGTTGCGGATTCACCAGAATCGCAGAGAAATAGTGGAGTACTTCCATCGCGCCGCCGCCGACATCGTCCATGACGAAAGCGGCCTCTGCGATCTGGTTCTGTCCGATTACTGCCAGTTGGGTGATTGGCGATTTCTGGAAGATGCAGCACGCCTTGCGCGCAACACCGAAATTCATGAGGCGTATTCCAGGGCGGGACTCATGTACCTGATGTCCGCTCAGCGGGAAGGCCGAAGACGCCAGGCACCAAGTCTCCACCAGATCGCGGAGCCGCATCTTTCCAGGGTGGAAGAAGAACGAAGCCAGTTCGTCGCTGAGACACGGGGGATCTGGCAAGTATTCGACAGCGAGTCAGAGGCTGTACCGAAACAATGAGTGACGCGAACGATCTAACAACTGCCATCCACTGCCCGGCATGCCACGACCGGGATGTCCTGGCGACACTCCGTGAAGACGTCTGGTACCCTAGGCCCGACGGCGTGGGTTCTGGGCAGGGAGTGTTATGCCAGGTGTAGCCGATGTGGAAAAGAATCGATGTTCTACGGAGTGACTCTCGCTGAAGTCTTTGGCCAAACTGCAGACGAACTCTCCGCACACCTGGTAGGTCCTGCTTCGGCGCGTGCTCAGCGAATGGCTGCCTTTGCTGTCCTGACATGTTTCCTGCCGATCATCGGGTTTGTGTTCGCTCGCAAGGCCTGGAGGCTCAATCGAAATGCCCACGGGCTTTCCAAGCAGGCCAGCATGGCTGCTCTTGTCGTGTCGATCCCGATGCTCATCAGCGGGCTGTTTGCCCTGATACTCATTCCGATTCTCCTGCTGCTGAAGGCCACCTCGTAAAGGACAGTTTCCATGCCCCTTGAACCGACTCGAGTGTTCCGAGCGTTTGTATTGGCAACAGTCGCGATGATGCTGCTGTGCTGGAATGTGGCTTATGGACAAACTCGCAACAGTGGTCTGTGGCGGGAGCTCCCCAAGCCACAATCGTGTCCGAAACGAAGTCGGATGCTCGAGCGGGCGGTGACGATATGGGCTGAATCCAATCAAGAATGGCTCTACGACTACGAGTTCAGTCCGAACGCGGAGTCGATTCTGGCACTTTCGAGGAAGAGCGCAACCGGAACGAAAACCGACTGGCAATTTAGGATTCTTAAATGGTCGCGTGCGGGGCAGGAGCCAGAGGTCGTACTGGCTTTCAACTCAGACGCAGAACGGATTGCGGTCTCGCCTGATGGGCATATCGCAGTGTCGCGAATTGAGAGACGCAAGACTGACAGCGAGCGCAGCTTTCGAGACGGGAACAAAGGCTGGGAGGCGTTCTCAATCGCGGAGATCTATGAAGCCGGCTCTGATCAACCCGTCAAGACACTTGAATTCAACTTCTCTGGGGCCCACCAGAGTCTTCACTATTCCGGAAACGGCAGATGGTTGTCATTCGGGCCGGTCGTGTACTCCACGGCAGACTGGCAGGCGGCATGGACGCGATCTGGTGACCGTCGAAGCCCGAATCGCTGGTCTTTGCATCCGACTCTCGACCGAATGGTGTATGCGACACCGTCGTTCGTTGACTGGACCTCCGGGACGAACCCGTCTGTGACCGTCTTCGACCTCGAACGAAAGGAGATCGTCAAGCAAGAGATGGACTCATTGCGAGAACAGCTTCGTCAAATCGCGATCTACAAGGATGCGGTCGATGTCCTTGCATGGCGACCTGACGGGTCCGGCATCTTGATGGCAAATGGTCGGACGTTTATCGATGCCGCGATGCATGACATCCCTGCAGCGGTTCGCGATGAGCGATTTTCCCGGGCCATGATCGGACGACTCGACTCGGTCACTCAACTCGGTGCAACGAGTGATGGAGCCTGGACGATCGTAGGCTACGGAGACAGCAGCCCTGAACGGGTCATCTTCCTGAATCCTAAGCAAACACTTGGATATTTCATCGACGGACGATCGTTTCGGATTCATCCGAAAAAGCCGGAAGTCCTTATCCATCAGCGCATCTACCCATCCACAAACGGGGCGAGTCTGACCAGGGAATTACTGCTCATCGTCGATCTAAACAAGTTGGCCGCCACGAAGTGAGTAACTTCATGAAAATACTGCAAAACACCATTATTCATCAGCTCGTCCTCATCGTCGCAGTTTGTGGAAATGTCGGCATTCTGGAAGCGGAAACCGTTACGGATAAAGTCACGAGAGCGACAGCGTTTGTGAAGCAGACACCGGTTGGGGACGGGACCGCGTTTTGTATTCGCGCCGATGGTCTGTTCCTCACCAACTGGCACGTCGTTCAGAACGTGCCTCCACTCGGAGAAGTCCCGTTGGTTCTGAATTCTGGCCAAACGGGAAAAGAGCGGCAGGTCAAAGCCACTCTGTTGAGTATCAACCACCAGTGGGACTTGGCGCTATTGAGAGTCGATGGGCGCAAAGACTGGCCGGTACTGGAATTTGTCGCGGAAGACCACAAAGTCGAACTTGGGCAGGTCGTCCAGGCCTATGGATTCCCTTTCGGCACGATACCGGATGGAGGTAACCCATCGATCACGATGAACCAGGGCCGAATCAGTTCTCTGTCTCGCGACGATGATGGAGCACTGTCTGACGTTCGTTTCGACGCTGTGGTCAACCCCCGGCAACTCGGGCGGTCCACTGGTTGATGAGCAGGGCCGTGTTCTTGGTGTCGTCAGAGCCAGGATCGGGGACCGAACCAGTTTCGCTGTCGGATTCAAGCGTTTGAGGGAGTTCCTGAAGCAACCGGGCTTAAGCATGGAAGCAGAAGTAAAGACCCGGTAAAAACGTGTGCAGCCAATGAACTTCCGCATCTACGTTGAAACAGACTTCGGAGCCCTTCGCCCGGACAGTGTTGAGGTTGAGTTATCGGCCGATGGTAAAACCAAACAGGTGCAGTCGGCCAACTTGCCTGCTGATCAGGATGAGCTTTTGATGAAGGCGGTGCCGGATCCCAGGAAGGAGTTAGATCTGGTTCTGCGACGTTCTCTTTCCTCGAATCAGCCGAAAGAAGAAGAGTTGCTTCGGATCGCGGACCGCGTACTGCATGTTCCCACGGGAACCCGAATTTCGGATGTCGCGATGTTGGTTCGAATGCCGGACGACCGCGTCGCCGTCGAACTTCGCAGTGGAAAGTCGGTCAAGACCGCACTGAAGAACCTGGTAGAAGCGGAGAAACTGCTGCCCAGCAATGGCTGGGACGGCTCGACTGTTCATGTCGATGATCCACGAGCAGGTTTTATCGATTGTGTCGTCCGTGCCCGGAAAGATGGAACAATTCTGAAAGAGGTCACGCTGACGTTTCCGCTGGCACAGCGACCTGTGTTGGCGCAGCTCCCGGGCGATCTGCCAGTCCTCGACGGAGCTGGCCCGCTGGATGAGATCAAGATACCGATTCGCTTCCAGGGAAGTGTCACGTTCAACATCGGTCAGTTCGGTCAGCAAATTGATGGCAACGGTCATTCATTCTCGGCGATCGCTTTGTTCTATCAGCCACGGAACCAGACACCTCCAGGTGATTTTTCCCTGATGGGACCGTTTCTCCGAGTCAATGGGAAATTTTGGCATTATGGAGTCGCGACAGGGGGAAGATACCCTCCCAACTTTCCTCCGGTGGCTTTGAAAGAGGGCGTTTGGGACTGTGGGGTGGCGCGCAATTGGTCGGCGGCGACCAAGAACAAAGAGCTTCTGAAAGGTGAAGTCTTGATTCAGCATCCAGAAGACCAACGGGCCGTCGTGATCATCCGAACCCTGCAGGGGAAACATGCAAATTACCAGCTGCGTTTTTTCGTGAAGCAGCCGCAGAAGGCGGCTGAGTAACTGCAACACAAACGACACTTGACCAAACTACATGGATCACGAAGCGTTTAATCAAACACTACAGTTTCATTACCGCAGCCCCTCGCCAGAGGCGGCCGCGGAAGCTCTGCGCTGGTGGGTAACGGCCTCGCATCCAATGCAGGTCGACTTTCACGTCAATCCCTGCAATCTGGTGCTTTATGCATTCATCTGCTTGGCAGAACTTCATCCGTCGTTGATTCGAACCTCCGAACAGCTCTACGAAGAGGCGAGTTCATGGGGCCAAGGATTCCTCGCAAGACTTCTTGCACACGTCGGTGACACCGCGTCCGAAACGTGGGCCGGCAACAAGGGAGAGTCCGACTCCAATCGTGACCTTCAATTACTCCGCTCGGGCAAGCGGCAGGATCGGATTAGGACTTTGCCGATCCTCCATCCCGTCCAACTCGATCTGCTCTGGACAGAATTCTGCATCACGGGCGACGAGAAGCCAGTTCACGACATTGCCTGGTGCTTCACTGAGTCAAGCGTCGTCAGAAGTCGGCTAAATGAATGGCTGGCGAAGCGAGGGATCTTGTCATGGATCTTCAGACAAAGACGAGCTCACCAGATCGACCGTTTGAAAGAATGCCTCGGTATCGTCTGTCAGGGCACCGAGGTGCAGAATCGCGAAGATTTGGATGTGCTTTGTCTTCAAGAAGAGGGCTTCAGGAACATCACGTATCACTCGTACTCTGAGGCCGCCCGCGTTCTTCCGATACGCGTTCCCTTCAGAGAACGAAGTCGAATGATGATCAAGATGCTGGCAAAATGGTCATTCTTCTCGAATGCGCTCCAGCATGAACGAGTTCGTGAGATCTGCCTCCAGGGATTGGATGAGCCACCACCCATCACGGATGTGACCACCAGCCACATTCAGTGCTACCTCACCTTTCTGGACATCGGCGTCAATCTTCATCTTGCTCAAAGTGATCACCGGCAGGCATTTCGCCTCGCTCAACAATTCGTCCAGGCTGACCCGCACAGCTGTCGTGCGAAACGATTGCATGACCGCCTTGCTACAGAGGAACTGATCTCGCTTCCGGACACTTTCGAAGACGCGAATCCGGTTCACGGATCTAATGCGAACGAATTGCTGCAAAAATGCACTGAATCCACGCAGCAAGCACAGTCCTACTTCAGTCTGTGCCGCCTCCAGAACAGTGCGCCCGGGCAGAAATCAGAGGCCACCTGGCGTTTCGCCTACGAGAAGCCTGGCAACTTTGAAGTGCATCAGGAGACACGGTCCGAAGCGGACCAGACTGGACCCAAGTACGACTTCTGGATCACGCTCAACGGAATCACGCTGAATCAATTTCAACTGATGTCTCAGTCGCCGGACGCAGGGGACAAGAATGAACCACCCGTCAACCGGCAGCTGCTGTTAGTCGACAACATTCTGGCGAGTATGCCACAGCTCGAGATTGAGGAATGTGTGGAGGCCGCGGACTCACAATACCTCGTCGTCCGAGGAACGCTTTCCGAACCTCCTGAGTATGTCCGCGACTTCTTTCACCAGACGGACGCCGAACGGTGTCGCCTGTCCATCTGGATCTTCAACGAGCATCAGGAAACACCGTTGCTGGCGAAGTTCTGCCTTCAATTCGGATCAATGACAATCGAACAGGCTTACTGCGGCTACAACATTGCGCATGTGTCTCTTGGAGCGCACGCATGATGGCGGTCGAATCTGCAAGCGATCTAGAACAATTGCGCGGACTCCACTTGGGGATACAGGTTGGTGGCTTCACCGGCGGGCGTGGCACGGCGTTGCTCTTTCGCGATGGTGAAAGGGTTGCCAACGTTACTTACTCGGCCAATCGGATTGTTGACGGGATCGCGTGTGTCCTTGCAGTGATCGCCTTCTTTCTGCCGTTCGCAATGATTATCGCCTGCTTTGGCAGTCTTCCGCAGTACATTCAGAAGGTCCTGAATCCGTTTCATCCGGCGTCTGGATCTTTGTGGATGTGGGGAGTCGCGATTACATGCTTGGCAGGTCTCGCGTATCTGTTTTCGCTTTTCGTCCTCCTTTGCAGCAGGTCACGAGTGCGGATTCAAGCAACATCACTGTCAGCGCACGAATCTTGTGACATAGACATCACAGAAAAGCGGTCGCTGTCTCCTCGCAAAGTGAAGGCGGACGTTGCCATCAACGGCCGACACGAAGGTGTCGTGCGTGGACTGGGGCGTTCTTTGGTGACCTTCCGGGGCAACGAAGGATCCGACATTTCATTTGTTTCTGTGAAAGACCGGCAATGCAGCCGTGAGACGTTCGTATCCGCGCTGTTTGTCCTGATCGGATCCCTATTCAATGCGTTGGCTGTTCCGTCCCGGCGGCGACTTCAACAGCGGTGGGAGATTGCAGACGCCGGACATTCCCTTGGTTGGCTGGAGTATCGCAGGAGCATGCCAGAGCAGTATCAACTACGATTGAGCGAGGAGGCGGAAGAGCGAGCCTTGGAGATTCTGGCGGTCGCAATACTGCTTGCGCGGCCAGCATCTTCTGGCACGGTCGAGTCTTATGAAGAGCTGCACTAGATCGGTAATCTAGATTTCGAAGTGAAGAGATGTGTTTCTGGGAGAATCGAGTATACACAGTACTGCCAGCTACGAGCCCGAGCTCTTGGATTGGATCATGCCGAGCCTTTTGGGTGAAGGCTCATTGTGTTTCTTCGAATCCGAGGACTTCCCCAGACCGAAGCGTTCGTTCAGCGAGAGTCTTGAAGGGCTTATGCTCACCGACGAGAATCCGCCCCGCCGCCTTTTTCGGGGAAGTGGTGGCCCTCGCTATGGCGCTTGGGATTTGCAGTTCGCGTATCGAGGTTATCGATTTCTCGTCGAATCGAATTCTCACGCGGCCTTAGGGTACTTTTGGGTGAATGACCCGGGCTGTCCCCAAGACGTTCTGCTTGAAGTGCTGGAACACTTCCTGGGTCCGCCACAAGATGAGGCACCTGCGGCTCCGTTGCCGCCTCGGGGTTGGCTTGATGAGTTGAAAGACATTGGTTGTGCCATCCTCATTGTGGCGTTCGTGATCGGATTGTGCTTTTTGCTGAGTGCGTTTCTGCGCTAGCAATACTCCAGTTGTTGAGTGCAACGTTTGGCGACGTCCTTCCAAAGATTGTCAGCTGACGTCGGCTGGACGACATTACCTGGAGCATCTTGGTTTACAGTTGGGTTCGCTTACCGAAGCCAACCCCGGTAGGTTGCGACCGATTGAGCGGAGCCAACCCCACGATAACCCAGGCGGCGCGAGACAAAGAGACGGCCGAGAGTTTGGGCCAGAACGGGGTACTGGAGGGCCGAGCGTGTGAATAGAGCGGGTCGCGCGCGACGTCGGGAGAGATTCCCAGAACTTCGTCGGAGCGTGGCAAACCCTTGCGAAACCAGCGGATAACTCGCCCCGTCTTCCCCTCAGCGCAAAACAATACCCCAGGGTCGCGATGTTTCGCTACCGTGGGGTTCAAGTGGACCGGCCAAGATTCGGATCAGCGACCGTGGGGTGATGACCTGCAGTTCGTAAAGCGTTCCACCGTGAACCAGGGGAGGTGGACCCCATTGGCTGGACCACAAATCGCCTTGGTTAAGGTAGTGCCCTCTCTGGCGAGAAGCGGCCCGCGAGACCCACTCCAAGGGTCTTGCGCGGACGCCTCGCCGTGGCTGCCTGTGATTCAACCCGCCGCCTCTCCTTCTTCCGGGAAAGTTTAACCGGTTTTGCTACAATCGAAAAGCACCCAATCAAATCTTTCCGTAATAAACCTCCTCTGGAGTTTGATAGTTTAATGACGAATGTGGACGTTGGTGACAGTAGAAACTGAAGTACGCATCCGGCCCCTCTTGAAGCTCCCATCCGGTCGCGTATTCCCTCAAGTAAATATCTTCGTATTTGACGGTCCTCCAAAGTCGTTCCACGAATACATTGTCCAGTGCTCGTCCTCGCCCATCCATGCTGATGGCAATCCCTCGCTCCTCCAGGCGGGAGGTAAACATTCGGCTGGTGAACTGGGAACCTTGATCGGAGTTGAAAATCTCCGGAGTGCCTCGCTCCAAAGCTTCCTCCAGCGACTCCAGACAGAACCCGATATCCAGCGTATTCGAGATTCTCCAGGAAATCACGAAGCGGCTGTACCAGTCCATGATGGCCGCCAGATACATGTAGCCTGATCTCATGGGCACATAGGTGATGTCCGTCGACCAGACTTGATTGACTCGCTCGATCTTCCGATCTCGCAGCAGATAAGGGTCAATGCGATGTTCTGGATTTCGACGTGTGGTCCGAGAGCTAGGAGCAATCCCCTCCAGGCCCATCTGTCGCATCAGCCTCTGGATCCGCTTGCGGTTGACTTGCTCCCCCTGCCGCTTCAGCCAGTTGGTCATCTGCCGCGAGCCGAAAAACGGAGTTCGCAGGTACTGCTCGTCGATAGCTCGCATCAGCTGCAAGTTTTCCGGAGTTTCGCCGATTGGTTGGTAGTGCCAGCTGGAGCGTGGCAGTCCGACCAACTCGCACTGACGGCGGATGCTCAGCGAGGGATGATCTGGTTCGATCCATCGTCGCAGCTCCTTACTCGAGTTGGGCAGCTTTTTTTCAACCACTCGACCTCCATCTTCAGTCGGCCGATCTGCTCAAAGAGTTCTTGCTCATCAGCGGATTGCTCCGCCTGCCGCTTTCGACCATCCTCGAACTGATCGCAGACACTCTCGAGGAGTTGCTGTTTCCAGGCGGACACTTGGGTCACGTGAACCGCGTGTTTCCTGGCAATCTGAGCAACTGTGAGCTCTCCGCGTACCGCTTCCAGCGGCAATTTGGCCTTGAACGAGGACGAAAACACCCGACGTCTCCTGGCCATGAAACTGACCCCCTTTCTCCGGCTCAATGCCAGTCAGGTCTATCTTAAAGGGTGGTCCAGTTTTTGGGGTCCACTTCACGCTACTGCTGGCTGAAAGGTGGCCACCTCTCAGTGCAGAACCTGATCGACTCTGATCGCGTCAACCTCTTCATCGCAACCGTCTTTGGCAATAATCTCACCGCCGCGAGAGGACTGCCGGACTTCGACCTATTCGTGAATTGTGTGAGCTGCCCGGATCTCGACCCGCAAGGGCTCGACCACATCGAAGCATTCCTCATGCGGTTCCCCGATGTGCCAGTGATTAACCCACCCCACAAAGTGCGGCAAACAACTCGGGCCGGAAACGCTCGGCGACTCGGCAGCCTGCCCGATGTCCGCATGCCGCAGACGAAACTTTTCCTCCTGGACAGACCCGCCGAAGAAATCGCAACACAGATCGAAGAGGCCGGTCTCGGGTATCCTGTGATCGTCCGTCATCGCGGCACGCAAACCGGAAAAACAGTTGAAAAGGTCGACACACGATCGGACCTTGTGAGATGGCTGTCTGAACAGCCCCCGGCCACGGCCGTCTACGCCACGACCTATGTCAATTGCCGGTGGCCGGACGGTTACTTCCACAAAACTCGTGCGTTTTTCATCGACGGTGTCTTCTTTCCTGTTGCGAATCTCGCCAGCGATACCTGGCAAGTACATTCCGGAGACCGATATCGTGTGATGTCTACGACGCCGGCGACCCAGGCGGATGAGCAGCGGTACCTCCAGGACCCTGAAGGCTACCTTGGGGAGAAGGGCTTTCGTGCTCTGCACAGCATTCGGGACGCAATCGATCTCGACTTCTTTGGAATCGACTTCACCCTCGACTCCGAGGGTCACGTCATCGTCTTTGAGGCCAACGCCGCGATGCGCCACAACTTCGACCATGCCGAGAATTTTCCGTATACCCGTCCCTATTTGGAAAGAATCTCCAAGGCCTTTGCCGACATGGTCGATCGGCGTGCCCTCATGAGGAAGTAGAAACCGCCCAGAAGGAAGCGAGAAAGTGTGGCCTGATTGAGGATCATCACCTGTGCGCCTCGACTGAACGATGTTGTTGACCCCGCCGATCTCCAGATCTCACGCTGATGTTTGAGAGAACCTCCCAACAAGCCGTGCCCCAACTGAGTCTGGCGACTTTCCTGGGCCCCTCAGGCGAACTGTCCGCGCAGTCTCAAGCTCAATTGGTTGCGGAACTGATTGCTCAGCTGAGGACGGAGCCCTATTGGCTGGTCCTCGTCACCGGGCAGAATCCGATTGACCTGGAGATGCTGAAACAGCTGCTCGCAGCGATGGGGCAGAGTGGGCCAACGCCAAGCGGGGAACCACCGCGCATCTCGAGCACAAAGATCCGTGTGGATTCGCAACAAGCGGCTCGCAAAGATCGCGTCACTCGTTACAGCCGAACTCCAGATGCCCTGCCACTGCATACGGACTGTAGCAACAAAGCCGTTCCGGAGAATTTTGCCGCTTTTGCCATGGAACGGCCGGACTCTCAAGGTGGCGGTGAGAGTATCATGTTGTCGGTGGCGGATCTGGTCCACGAATTACCTGGAGAATTGGTGGACCTGTTGCAGCAGCCGGTGTTTCCCTTTGTGGGAGAGAAACGTTACCCGATTCTCCACGGTGAAGGCGATGAGTTGCGGATTCGCTACTATCGTAACCAGATCAACTCCGCCTTGGGCGCGGGGCTGGGCTCGTCGGATGAACTGACCAAAGCGTTGGATGAACTGGATCGATATCTGAACTTTGCGCAGCGATCGGTGCGATTTCCTATGCAGGCTGGTGACGTGGTCATGATGGACAATCGACGCGTTTTGCATGGGCGCAGCGCGATGCCTCTTGACAGCGAACGGCTGATGCATCGTTTCCGCTTGTCGGTTCCCGCTCTGAACGCGAAGGGGGACCGTCGAGCCTCCTCCCAGTGATCGGCGGAAACGGGCTCAAAACAAGCTTCAGAGCACTCTCGTCGTCGATTCCTCTGATCCCTGAGTGTGCCATCAGGTGTCACGGCGATCGACTGGCTGTGGATTCCGAGAGTAACAATTCGCTCCTGGACTTTGTCCGCAGGCCCGTCGACCAGTCAGTTGGTTCGCCAAAACGCCGATCACCAACGGATGCCCCGGAAGATTCATGAATGTGATCGCGATCGCTGATGATGACTCACAAGTTGGAAGAATGCAGCGTTCGTCTGCAAAGTTGCTGATTTCACTCGGGGATCTATTGGATTCGACCATTGAGAAGGCCCAGCAGGTCTATGGCTGTTTAACCGTATTCGCGGTGAAGGGCAATCACGATTCGGCATCACCATTCCACCCAACAATCACCGATCTTCATTTCACTGTTGTTGAGCATAAAGGCATCTGCTTCGGAGGATTCTGTGGGTGCTGGAAGTACAAGCCACAAGGGCCACATCTCTTTGAGCAACAAGAAGTCATTAGGGCACTCCGCTGGTTTCCTGCTGTCGATGTCTTCATTGCACACAATTCTCCCCGAGGAGTGCACGAGCGAGATCCAGACGTCCATCAAGGTTTTGACGGATTCCATGACTACATCGAACGTGTTCGCCCACGATATTTCATCCACGGACACCAGCATACTAATCGCGTGACCACACGTGAGGAAACGACAATTATTGGAGTCTACGGCGAGGCGGAGCTTGAACTGAACTTGGAAGATCGATGATGATCCGCCCATTTGGATGACTCCAGCACCACCCAACCCCTCAGTCCTGCTGAGCAAGCCTCTCACCGCCTCTGACCAGTGCCACCAAGACCCATCAAATTGGGCCGCGCATTTCTTCTCCGTTCGAGGAGCTCGTTTTCCCGAGGATCATGAGTCACCCCTCGCGCCCTTTCCTGTTGGTTTCCCGCTGGCTATGTTGTGGGAGTATTGTGGAGCTCTCCAAGGCAGCCCCAATTGCCAAAGGTCGTCGGGATGAACATCACCGGAGCACTCATTGCCTTGTTGGTCGCCGCCGTTTCCCGATTTTTCGTTTGCAAAGTCGTCAAGCAACTTTGTCGAGTGGGCAACATCGTGCTGGGGATCCTGGGAGCCTTGATCTTCTCTTTGGAAACTTTGCCCTTCTCGGCTCAGCCATCCTGAATGAAATCGGCGGAGGGGCCATTCTCTTGCTCCTGGCCATCGGCTTCTTCAAGAAAGCTTCTTCAGTGAGGGCCAAGGTCACCTCCGGGGCGGTGGAGTTCATGAGAGACTCCGGCCACAGAAACCTTTCGTGCTCAACGGCTCGCGCGAAGAATCTCTGGTAGCTGGACTGACTTGGTCTCCTGATGGTCGTCAGACCCATCGTCGAGCACTGATAACCAAAACTTGATCGTCAACACTTGATCGTCAAAACCTGATCGTCAAAACCTGATCGTCAAAACCTGATAGGAAACCTCAACGATGCGATGGAAAGGGCGGCGAGGAAGCGACAACATCGAAGACCGACGCTCCACGCGGGGGGTCGTCATGGCCGGAGGGGGCGGCGGACTGCTGTTGGTGATCGCCATCATCACCTTCCTTCTCGGTGGCGATCCCCGAGCCTTGCTTCAACTCGCCCAACAGGCTCCTCAGCAACAACCCGGCCAGCAACAACCCGGCCAGCAACAACCTGGCCAGCAACAACCCGGCCAGCAACAACCTGGGCCAATCGATCCGAACGACGAGGCGGCTCAGTTCGTCTCGGTGGTACTGGCTGATACAGAAGACGTGTGGACGGAATTGTTCCGGCAGCGGGGACGGGCGTACCGTGAGCCAAAGCTGGTCCTCTTTCGCGACAAGGTCAGCTCCGCCTGTGGCTTTCAGAGCGCCGCAACTGGGCCCTTCTACTGCCCCCTCGACCAGCGGGTCTACATCGACCTCGGCTTCTTCCAAGAGATGAAAGACAAGCTCAACGCGCCCGGCGACTTCGCTCAAGCCTACGTGATCGCCCATGAGGTCGGTCATCATGTGCAACAGTTGCTGGGCATCAGCGAGGAAGTCCACGCCAAGCGAAAACGCGTCGGCAAGGAGATGGCCAACCGACTTTCTGTGCGGATGGAGCTGCAAGCCGACTTCTTCGCCGGGGTCTGGGCTCACCACGCCCAGCAGAAGTGGAACGTCCTGGAAGAAGGAGATATCGAAGAGGCATTAAGAGCAGCCAATCAGATCGGTGATGACCGTCTGCAAATGCAAGCGCAAGGCTACGTCGTCCCAGAATCATTCACCCACGGCCGATCTGAGCAGCGAGTCCGCTGGTTTGTGCGGGGCTTGAAGACGGGGGATCTGGAGCAAGGCGACACCTTTTCGGTCCCCTTTTCCCAACTCTAATGCCCCCATGGCGTAGGCCCGCCGAGTCCCCAGTCGCTTCTGTGGGGGGTTCTCCTCTGCAAGACGTCCCCACTTTTGGGGGCCAGCAGCTGCGATCAAACTGCTCAATCAGCCGAACCTTCCCTGGAAATTCTCCGGCAGAGTTTGACTGGCCCTGGTGGATCGACTTAACCACCAAGGCATCGAACCAGATCATGGAGGCTGACCCCACCTAAAGATAGGGTCATGAAACCTGGTTCGCTACACTCCAACGATCCCAACGACCAGCAGAGCCTCGCTGCAGCCGAGGGAGCGAGGATCCTGCGCGAAAAGACCACCAATTCGCTGGACAGCCAATCGCAGAGCCGTTAGATTTCACGCTATCTACACAATCAGTAAGGCGACTCAACGAATCCCTGAACCTGCGAACATTCCTGCTTCATCTCTCCCCAGCAAATCCTCCCAGTCATTTGCTTTTGACCACCAGAACCTCATCCGAGGTTGCACCCCCGTATGCGAGGACCCCATATGCCCCGTCATGTCACAGTCTTGTTGTTGGCTTTGGTGACCGTCTGCTGCGCCCGGGTCGGCTGGTCGGCCCCTGTGCTTTCCACCGACTTCGATGGAAGGACCGTTTCTGGTTCGACGGCATCCAATCTCACTTGGATTACAAACGGTGTGGCTGACCCGGGTGACCTAACCGCCATGATGAACCCCGACGGTCTCTTTGACACCGCCGACGCACAAAACCGCTTCGCTCCTGATCGCAACATTCACAGCGAAGGAGCCTGGCTCGTCGATGTTCCGGTTTCTGTGGGTTCGGCCGCCATTGACCTGGGGACGGTGTCCTTGGACGCCCTGATCTACAATAATGCCGGTGCCCTCCAAGGTGTTGCACGTGACCTCGACCTGACCGTTTCCTTATTAGACGCTACGATGATGACAATCGACTTGGACACAGTCACGAACATTTTCCCCGGCGGGGGGTCCGTGTCACCCAATCCAAGGCCTGTGAGCTTCGACCTGTCTGGGAACACCCTGGCAGCCAACACGGATTACTTCCTGCGAATCGATGCGTTCGGTCAGGGTCCAGGGAACAACGCTGGCATCGACAACCTTGCAGTTGAGGGAACGATTCAAGAAGGTGCGGTGATCCCTGAGCCCTCGAGCTTGGCGACATTCCTCTTGGCAGCAGCCGGATGGGGTTGTTACCGGTCTCGGCGGTAGTCACGAAATCTCCCGGGTTGCAGTCTGGGACTCTGCAACTGGAGTTTGAACCCGGAAGCATTAGAACAAACAGGAGTGTCTCCCAAAATCAGGAACACGCAAAGGTTCTCAGACGTTTTCTGGGGACCACTTTTTGAGTCCTCCACTGATCATCACCCAACAAGAAGGCCCGTCGTAGCAGCAGTTGCGGCGGGCCTGTTCCATGGACGGGCGAAGCGGAGTGTTCCGGTGCTGGCGATGTGGCACCAGCGCTGGACTTCGAGCCTCTTGCTGGTTGGTGACCATCGATTCACCGGCCCTCAATGGTGCAATGGAGCCGATGATCCCCGAGGACTTCTGCATCTGTGTTCGCCGAAGCGGCGAGTGGGAAGCTGCTCCTCCTGGCTCATTGGCCCACCAACGGGTAGGTCGGTCTGCCGAGTGTTACAACAACGTTGCAATTTGGGAGCAGACCTTCCTGATTGGTTCTTGTTCGATCAAAGACACAAGCCGTGATGGGAAGAAGCGATTCCCAGAAATCGTGTATGGGCTTCTTTGTAACTCCCAAGGTTGTCCAATTGCGATTGAAGTCTTCGCGGGCAATACAGCTGCCCCGAATACATTGGAAAGCCAGGTCAACAAAGTCATCAAGCGGTTTGGCGTAAAGCGTACGGTCTTACTGATTCCCTGAAAAGTCTTCGACGAAGCGGGCACCCTTCGCCCGACAATCCGGGCTTCCGTTGGTCGCCTTGGGTCAAAAACTTATCCGAAGGTTAGTAGTCGGAGATCGAGGCATGATTACCACCAAGCGGATCGATGAGACGCTCTGCAAAGTGGATGGCTTGGATTGGATCTGTGCTCTCCGAGCAGACAACATCAAGAAACTAGCCGAACCACAGATTCTTCAAACGTCGTTGTTTGACTATTGACCTTCGGAGAAGTTTTCGACCCAGGGCTTTCCGTCTGCCCTTGTTTGTGATGACCTCAAGGGGGCAGCCTGAGGCACCACCGGAAGCCGGATTGCCGAACGAAACGCCATGCTTCGTCGGAGACTTTTCAGGGAATCAGTAAATTGTTTTGCTAGCCCAATGGGTTGTAGCCAGGTTCGCGTATTTCTTATTGCATCTATCCCTATGTCAGAACACAGGTGACAGTCATAGACCCGTCAGAAGTTCGGGCTAAACTGGGACCACTGACACAACTGAGCAAACAACACCACCCCAAATGATTCTCCGACGCTGTTCTTTTGAGGTCACCCCGTTGCAACGTGGACCCGGGGACTTCCAACCGACAACAGCATTTGTGGCACGTGTTTTGTTGTGCTTCTTGGGCTGAGCATTCGAGATCTTGATCCCTGAATTGGGAACAACGATCTCAGCAACTACCATCTTTAGCCATAAGATGCATGGAGAAAAGTTGCTCGGTTGCGGAGTTGGGACGATCTCCCTGGGCATCATTTGGGCTGAAACCACAGAAATTCCCCGTGCGTTGGTCAAATAGTCTCATCCTGCGCTGATCAAAGAGCCGACACTTTGTCACGCTTGCAGGGGCCGAATGCTGGGCTTCGCCAGAACGGAAACTCATCCTCAATCGCGCAGCGTATTCGGCACTGCAACGAGCCACCTCGGACTGGACGGCTTCCCAAGCTCTTCTCTTCCAACAGCGGTGTGCGAGCTTCTCTTGAGAGTTGGACAAGGATTCCATTGAGGGCAGCAATCCGCAAGCCCGGATCATCGGGTTTGGTGGTTGCTCAGTCGAAAACCTCTCAGAGACGCCCTGGTTGGACTGTCCCAGATAGGCCGCTGCCCGCCAACATGTTGGTGCAGAGGCTCTCTGTCGGTGCATGGACCGCATGTTGGTTGGTGGACCTGGTGAGGGTCCGACAGATTGGCCTCTGCCACAAACTGGGACAGTCGAATTCGGATCCGCTGGGCGTTGGAAGAGCTGGATTTCGTTGGAGTTTTGCCCGAAGTGGCCATCTTTTTTGCAATCAGTTTGCCCTTAGGTCACTCAAAAAGGAGGACACCGGAGCATGCCACCTCTGGCCGTCATCATCGTCACGAGTATCGTTTGGTGTTACTGGCTGTCGGTTTTGCTGATGATCGTCCGCAGTCACTGGAAACACAGGACCTCCGCGGGTGCCGTTCCCCAAACGGGAGGCGAACGCAAAATGTGGCTGATCTGGGTGCCCACGGTTTTGGGCTGGCACCTCTGTCCCATCCTGGCGTATTACTCATCCTGGCCGCCGATCGCAGCACCTCGATGGTTCGTTGACCATCGGCTCGTTGTGTTGGATGTCCTCGCTGTGCTAGCGGCACTGGCCGCCTACGCGTTGACCGTTCCCTGTTGGTTGACACTTGGCTCCAATTGGAGCCTTGCTGTCGTTCCCAACAAGCCAACGAATCTGGTTACCACGGGGTGGTACGGCCGAGTTCGCCATCCCATCTACGCATTGGGATTGCTGTTGATGCTGGCGACGGTCATGGTCGCGCCATCGCCTGCGATGTTGGTCGTCGCCGGGGCTCACCTCACACTGGTCGTTCTCAAAATCCGCAGTGAGGAGCGTTATCTGAAGCAAAAGCACGGCCAGTCGTACCAGGACTACTGTGACCGGACATGGCGGTTCTTCCCAAAATTGACGACAGCGGACTGGAAGGCCAGTTGAGCAGCGCTTTTATGACGACAAACTCTCATCAAGTCGACCAGGAAAGCTCAGCAAGAAAGGCAAGCCTGGCAGGTGCCACCGGCGAGCGGAGACGCTGGTGGCAATTCCGCGTCTGGCACGGCATGACCGCCCCGGCTTGGTTCCGCCTCCTCTGGGACAACCGTTTTGCCGTGGCCCCGAGTCGACTGTTTCTGCTGACATTTGTGACCGGGGCGAGCTGTTTGAATTTTTTCCTCTCACTGCTGCAAAAGGGGATCTACGGGTGGAAGATTCAACGCACCACTCTGGCCCCAGACCCCATCATCATTCTCGGACACTGGCGTTCAGGCACGACGCTGTTGCATGAACTGTTGTCGCTTGACCCACGACATCATTTTCCTTCCACTTACGCTTGCCTGGCCCCTGAGCACTTCCTGGTCTCCCAGCCTCTGGTTCAGCATTGGCTGAGATTTCTGATGCCCAAGCGTCGGTCGCAGGATAACGTGCGGGTGGCTCTTGACGCCCCTCAGGAGGATGAATGGGCCATCTGCGCTATGGGACTGCCGACACCCTATCGGACGGCTGGGTTTCCCAATCGCCTGCCTCATGGGGAAGAGTATCTCACCTTGCAAAACGTCCCGCCCAAGGATCTCAGGCGGTGGAAACGCAAGTGGCAAGACTTCCTTAAGGCGGTTTCGCTCGAGGGTGCCGGCAAACGACTTGTCTTGAAGTCGCCATTGCAGACAGCGCGGCTGCCCTTGCTTCTTGAGGTCTTTCCCCAGGCTCGCTTCGTGCATATCGTCCGCGATCCGCGGGAGGTGTACCAGTCAACTTTGCGGTTGTGGCGGCGTTTAGCAGAAGACGAGGGCCTACAGATCCCCACCCCCGCTGCCTTCGAAGCCTTCGTCCTCAACTGCTATTCGCAGATGTATGAGGCCTACCACCGCACCGTCCACTTGATCCCAGCCGATCGCCTCTGCGAAATTGGCTATGAAGACCTGGTCGCCGATCCCATGGAGACGCTGCGTCGTCTGTATCAACAGCTGAACCTTGGAAACGCTGATCGACTCCCAGAAGCTATGCACGAAATGGCCGCAAGAATGGCTGAGTTCCCGACCAACACCTATCTCCATTCCCCCGCAGTGGATGCCAAAATCTCTGCGCATTGGTCCAGCGTACGGAGACAATCCCGTGACCACCTGACGACTCCCTCCATCAACTCTTGAGCCCCTGGAGAGTTTCCCTCGGAAAACTCCCTCAGTGGCCAAAAACGCCAACTTAGTCCACCCCACGACACCGCACTCGGAGCGACGCATGACTGATCAAGTCAGCATAAACCATCTGGAAAACGGCCACATGCTCACTGGCGGTTGCTCAAAGCAACCTACCAATGCACTGCGAACCGAAGGTTTCGGACTACCCTGAGCACCTATCGCCGAATTGGTAGCAGCCATAGCTAAAGAGAGGGTTGAGCGTCGTTGGAGTTCCCAGTGTCGTTGGAGTTCCCGGTGTCGTTGGAGTTCCCGGTGTCGTTGGAGTTCCCGGTGCCGTTGCCACACCCAGTGGCCTGTTGTTGGTCGGGAGTGTTTTTTGCGGGGAGCGTGGGGTTCGGCCCATCGAGGGTGTCAGGCAAGCCGGGTTTGGCCTGAAGTGCGAGGAGTGCCTCCCGCGGCAGCTGGAGGGAACGCCAGGACCGACTTTCCCTCCCACTGAGGTTGTGCAAAAGCTTGGCTCGTCCGACCCCGTCCAGGCCCGTAAGGCGCAGTGGACAGCCTGCCAGATCACTGATCGTTCCGGCGTCTCTTACATTTGGGACGACCAAGAGTTTTCCGAAGGTGGCGGTATGTGGTCAGAGCATCACAAAGATGCCATCTCAGTTAGCGGATGGCCGAGGTTTCATCGCCTGAGCGGGTGAGACGCTGACCGATGGACCGTGTCGGAGGCGGTAGTCTGCAGTGCGTTCACTGGCCCGCGGGGCGATGCATCGGCTCCCTCGGCAAGCGCGTGGAGCGGGGGGCAAGTCGATCTGGGGGCCGACTTGCCCGGCAGACACCCGACTGTCGGCCAGTGGGGACGATGCTCCGGTGGAAGCGGTTGTTCCTTTCCGATAGGGGTCCGCCGAAGGCATGTTCCGCGGAGGGGCACTACACCGACGCGAGCATGGCCTGCTGCGACGACAGGTTCGCCGACACGCCTTTGGGTTCTCAGCAGAGGGAGAGCCACTGCAGGCTCTTACTGCAGGAGCACGTCGCTGAGCGGGAGCCACGAGTGCGTGAGGTTGATCAGGGCGGCTGGCACTGCCGGCAAACTCGTGCTGTGCTGGTGGCCCAAAGGTCGCGTCGATCTCGCGGATGATCATCCGATGGACCCAATCGGTCGAATCGATGTCGAAGTGATTGATGCCCCCGAGGATCATCGGCGGGTGACCCTGACTGATATCTTTGTTGACCACGACAGTGGAAGGCGACGCTGCAGACACCGGGGTACCATGAAAGATGCCCAAATGATTGGTGACGTACAAATTGACACACTTGTCGACATTGGCCGGGATGGTTTGCCACAAGTTCGCATCGACGATAATCAGCAGCGGAACCCGTCGTCCGCAGGACTTCCACTGTCGCGAAACCCATGCACACATCCGCCCGCCAAGACTGTGCCCGATCACCACCAGCGGACGATTGTCGTCACAGTCGACTTCCGTCAGGGCAAGCGACCACGAGGTGGTTGAGGCGTCGTACCCGCGACAGCGGAGCTTCCCGGCGAGATCGTGCAGTCCCAGCGAGAAGACTTCAAACAATCCCCGCAGCACCAGGATCTTCGGCCGAGCGTGGCCCGCGGTTCTGACAGCCTGAGAGCCGTGTGTTCCCCCAGGGCTTTGGTTTGGTGCCGCCTGGACCGATCCAGCCGTGAGCCAAGTGACCAGCGCGGCAGCGGCGACAACCACCACGAGGGCGCGGTGGCCGTGCCCACCACGGCGGCACGACCGGAACCGCGTGCACTGGTGCAGGCTGGAGGGCAGGCTAGGCTGCTTGGTTGTTCTTTGGCAGGGCATAGTTTTCATGGGGGAGTCGAGGTTTCAATTCCTGCAAGGTCGCTGGGTGAGAGAGCGATTCTCGCAAGTGGCGTACGAAGTAGGAGAGCCGATGGGCATCAGTCACCCGATGGTCCATCCGCACGAATAGGGGAGCGACGCGACCGACCACGACACGCCCCTCACGAACGACAGGTGTCTCCTGAATGCCTCCCAGAGTGACACTCAACAGGGAGGTCTCGTCCACGAACTTCGACGGCTTGTACATCCGCATCGGCGGTGCTTCGGCGTAGGCGAGGTGGTTGACCACCACGGAGGAATCCAGGTGGCGATCGATGCGGCCGATCCGCGGGAGGCGAAAGTTCCGATCAAGCCACCAAAACAGGCGGACCAAAGACGGTTCCAACCAGTCTGGGCACCAACGACGCAGCAGGGCCTTATCCGCGCGATCGCCGCCCTCGTTGGTTGCCAGCTGCATTTGGTGTTCCCAGAGAGTACGCCCGATCTCCTGCAAGCTGGCCTTGTCGGCTTGGGGCAGGGTGAGGATGTCAACTTCAGAGGTCTTTCGGTCGAGGCTGACCAAACGCACATTGACATCCCGAAATCGATAGATCCGTCTGCCCACAATCCGGCAGTTGAGATCGGGAAACTTGGCTAAGGTCACAGCCACTGCCTTCACCAAGACGTGTGCCACAGAAACGACGACGTCGGAAGACTGGTTGCATTGCTTGACGAAGCTCAGAAGCTCTTCGACATCGACGTCGGTACCCCAGACCATCGTCGGGTCCGAAGTGCGGTGGCAATCGTAAAGGTACTGGCGGTTGATGAAGGGAATCTCAGACGGCCGAATCGCCCGTGCTTCCAGCACCGGTGACATCGCATGCTCCGCGTCTTGGTGATCATCGGTTTGTTTCACGCCGATGGTTAGGCCGCCTTGCCATAGAATCGTGTCGCGACAAACTCCGCCAAACGTCTCACACTCCGAAAATGGCTCGGGGAGACCTCGTGGGGCGCCATTTCAATGCCGAATGACGAAGCGAGAAAACGAACCAGATCGATCACAACAAGCGAATCAAGCTGACCAGAGTCGATCAGGTCCGTTTCCGCATCGTATGGGCCGTTGACTGCGTGATGTTCATGCAAGTACGCCAAGAGTGCTTCTTCTGCTACGCCGATCTCGGTCATCCGTGATCCTCCACTCTCTCTTGAGCCTCAGACAGCTTCTTGACAGATCGTCAGGCGAGGAGTCCTCAATCGACTGTTCCAGATTGTGGCGGAGGCTCACCCGAGTGGGACCGGAAAGAGCCCATGCAAGAACACCTCAGTGGGCACATGGTCTTTGGGGGCCAAGGGCCACATCTGGAACCGTCTAACGACCAAGCCTCAGATCAGTTTTCGACCCCGGGGCAACCAACAGCAACCCGGAGGGCCGGTTGTGTCTTTCGAACCTGGTTGAAGACTTTTCAGGGAATCAATCAGCAGTCCGGACTTCCGTCCCTTGGCCGGAATCCTCGGAAAAGCCTCAAGCCTGGAACTGGTCGACGCTGATTGCTGGGGAACCCTGAGACCCGGATCTCAACTGGGACCCGGAACCCAACTGGGACCCGGAACCCAACTGGGACCCGGAACCCAACTGGGACATGGCGTACCCTTCGGCCGCTCGTTGAGACAAGGCCATTCGGTCAACTTTCAGCGAGGCATTGAGGGAAAACCGATCAACGATCTCGATGTAAGCTGGCACCTCGTGTCGGGCAAGAGTCGATCGACACAGAGTCCGAATCCCATCCAGTGAGACCGACGGGGACGGCGAAGACTCCTCGTGACTGGTCAAGAACAGTGCAAGTCGGGTGGTGTGATCCACCGGAAAGGGGACGACGACGACACGGCATCCCGGCAACTGCGAGTTCAGCGCGTCGGTCACCGCCACCAAATCAACACGCACCCCCTGGACCTTGATTTGGTTGGATTGCCGACCCCTGAAGTAGACGAATCCGTCGGCATCACAACAAGCCCGATCACCGGTTCGCAGCCATCCGTCGCGAAATGCTGCGGAGGTGGAGGCCTCGTCGTTCCAGTAGCCCAGCATGACGTTTTCACCGCGAGCGCAGAGTTCTCCCACAACCCCTGGCGCCGCTGCTCGTCCGTTGTTGTCTTGAACCTGCAGTTCCACTCCGGGGATCGCCTGACCGATGGAGCCGGGTCGGTCAGAGAGCTGCTCCGGAGGGAGATAGGCCAGACGCGCGGTGGCTTCGGTCTGGCCGTACATCATGTAAAACCGCGCCGGGGCGATCCGAGCGGCGACCTGCAAAGCGGCCTCGGTCTCCAGGGACCCGCCAGCAACAGTCATATAACGCAGATCCGGCAGAGGACGCCGACCAAGGTCTGAGTGTGTCAACAAGGCGTGATACAGCTCGGGAACGCCAGCGAAGGAAACGATCCGGTGGCGTTGAAGCGCATCAACAATGGTGGTGGGAAAGGTTGCCGATCCGTCCACCACCAGAGTTGCGCCAGAGAAGATGTGCGTCTGGAGGACCGAATTCCCAAAGGCATGGCAAAATGGCAGCACCACCAGGGTGCGATCCTCTTGACCAATCGGCAGGAACTCGAGAATCGACCGCATGTTGGCCAAGAGGTTGCGATGGCTGAGCATCACCCCCTTGGGACGCGACGTCGTCCCAGAGGTGTAGAGCAAAATCGCCAGATTGCTCTCTGGCGGCGGCTCGGCCAAGGGAAACGGAGATGCTGGAGCCTCGGCAGCCAGGTCAACTTGTTCGGTCGGCTCTTGCAGAAGATCACTTCGTCTCTTGACCACCTGACTGGTGGTCAGCACGATTGCAGCCTGACAATCGGCGCGAACCTGCTGCAAGCGAGCTGGACAGATCGAATCGGGCAACGGAACAACGACTCCGCCGGCCAAAAGCGTACCATAAAAACCAGCCAGGTATTCCGGTGAGTTGCCCGCCAGCAACAGCACCCGGCTCCCTACGCGAAAATTCGGTGATCTGCAGAGAACACCGCAGACCTTCAGGGCCAGTTCCGCCAGGCGTTCATACGAAAGCTGCACAGAACGCCCGACGTAGGCAGGGCGCCGCCCCAAGCGGAGAGCCGTGCTCAAAAACTCCGCTCCTACGTTTCCCTGAGCCCGCGAAGAAACGCCCTCCGGCGAATTCAGGCAAACTGGGTCACCGTCCTTGGTCGGACGGATGTCTGTGAGAATGGCGATCATCGGCGTCGCGGGCCCTCACTGCGGTATGTGGCGTCATTGGTTCCAAAGATCGCGGCAAAGGCGACCCCGTGATGGCCAAACCCTCGCGTGCTGAGCTGTCAGCCTTTGTTGAAGGGCCTGCGTGGCAAACTCAAGGTTTTGAAACAACTTCGAAAAATCGCGCAACTTCAACTTTGACCACGGCAGGTGTCATCGGTTCGCTGGATCGCCGACTTGAGTGAAACGACCTTGGCATTCCATCCATCGGGGTACCAGCAAGGGCAACATCCCGCAGTCTTCGAAGAACCGAGAAACCCGAACCCTGCTTGACAAGGAGTGATTCCTGTGAAAGATTACTGAAATATGGCTTGAGCCTGTCAAATGCTTGCTTCAACCAGAAGCTTGAGTTTTCCCTCAGGTGGCTGGCTCTACCGAAGAGCAGAAACCTCGTTCTCAGATGACGGGGTACCTTTCGATCCCCTTTTTGAGGCAACAATGACCATCAAGCCTCTGATTAACGATTTAGTTACTCGGCTCAGGAGTGAGAACTGGCACCGCTTGCCCAAGCTCTTAGGGCTTTTGAGTCTGTTGCAGATCCGCGACAAGCTGCAAGATCACAATCTTCACGACACAGAAGATCCTCCGTTGGCTGCCTCGGGCGATCCTGACAAGGTCCCCGAGGAGGTACGCAACTTTCGCTCCTTCGACGGGACCTCCAACGACTTGAGGTATCCGCAGATGGGGGCGGCCGGCGCGCGGTTTGGGAGGAATGTTCCTCTGGAGCACGCTCATCCCGATGCGGACAACATCCTCAACCCCAGTCCACGGGTGATTAGCAACACACTTTTAAAGCGGGATCAATTTCAGGGAGTTGAGATCCTGAATCTCTTGGCAGCGGCCTGGATACAGTTTCAGGTGCATGACTGGTTCACTCATAAGCAAGGGACGCCTGCAGACGCCTGGGAGGTCCCGGTTGAGGACGCCGATGATTGGCATGAGAAACCCATGCGGGTTCCGCGAACACCAAGCGAACCGACCTCGGCCAATCGCCCCCCAGCCTACCGAAACCTCAACACACACTGGTGGGATGGGTCACAAGTCTATGGAAGCAATCAGCAAAGCGCCCAGGCGTTACGCTTAGGAATTGACGGCAAGATGAAAATTGGGGAGACCGCCCTGCTTCCGCTGGATGTTGATGGGGTGGAACTGACCGGTTTTTCCGACAACTGGTGGGTCGGTCTCAGCATGCTGCACTCACTGTTTGTCTCCGAGCACAACGCCATTTGCGATCGGTTAAGACTCGAGTACTTGGATTGGGATGATGAGCGACTTTTCCAGACCGCAAGGCTCATCAACGCGGCGTTGATGGCCAAGATCCACACCGTGGAATGGACGCCCGCGATCTTGCCGCATCCGACCGTCGCCGCGGCACTTCGCATTAATTGGCATGGGTTTCTGGGAGAAGATCTGCAACAGATTGCCGATTTCCTGCAGGATCATGAACTTCTTGGCGGAATCGTCGGCTCCGAACCCGATCCGGACAACCCGCACTTCGCCGCGCCTTACTCCCTGACCGAAGAGTTTGTTGCCGTCTATCGGATGCATCCGCTGATGCCCGATGAGTTCACCTTTCGTGCTCTGGCTGACAATCACGTGCTCGCCCGTTATGGGCTGCTTGAGATCAGCTTAGACAATACCAGGAGCGTGATGGAAAGGCACTCTTTGCCTGACCTGTTTTACAGTTTTGGGGTGATGCATCCAGGAGCGCTCAGGCTCCATAACTATCCCAACGCGTTACGTCAGCTTCCCACAGGCAACCAACAGGGTCAGACCTCAATCGTCGATCTTGCCTCCATTGATGTCTTGCGAGACCGAGAACGTGGAGTGCCGAGATACAATCAGTTTCGCGAATTGCTACGAATGCGGCGAGTCAATTCGTTTGAGGAAATGACAGATAACCCTGTTTGGGCCAAAGAACTTCAAGAGGTGTACGGAGACGTCGATCAAGTCGACACCATGGTGGGCATGTTCGCGGAACCGCTCCTGCCCGGGTTTGGGTTCTCCGAGACGGCATTTCGCATCTTCATCCTGATGGCCTCCAGGCGATTGATGAGCGACCGCTTCTTCCGGACGGACTACCGCGCAGAAATCTACACCCAAATCGGCATCGATTGGATCCGCGATAACTCCATGGTGACGGTCCTGCTGCGGCATCACCCCTCGCTTCAGCCGGCCCTGACCGGCGTCACCAACGCTTTCGCACCGTGGAAGCGCACCGGCATCGCCTAGAACTTGGGTCAACACCTCGAGATTGCCGCGCAGACTCTTCAAAAAGAGGCTCATCGGGCACCAAGGAGGATGCTGAAATCACAGGCAGGACCGGCAGTTTGTCAGCTGCTCGGGCGTCAAGCTGCTCAGGTGTCAAGCTGCTGGCGATTGACGCTTGATTTCAAAGGCTCTTTGGAGAGGCTCGCGTTCTCAGCACTGCGGACCGACTAGGGCAAAGTTAAGAATGAAACGCCCGCGGTTGTAGGCACGACCAAGATACACGCCCGAGCGGCGGCCCGCAAAGCAGGGAAGCTCCCGGATTTCATCGCGTATTCCACGAAGCACTCGAAACTCGGTACACGAGTAATCCAGCACGATCGTTTGCCGGCAGTCGAGCCAGCTTGGCTGGGTGGAGAGCCTAGCTGTGGCAAGTTGACCACGGACGATCCGATTGACGACGGTCATCTGCGGACGATCAAAAATCTTCCCCCTCCAGACCGTCCGGGCGAAACGATTCAGCAGCAGCCCGGGGCAAAAAATGGGAAGACCATCGTAAACTCCGTGGGGTACTCCGCCCACCACAGTGCCAGATCGAAAGAGTGCCTCCAGCTCCGTTTTGCTCTGCTGCTGAAAGGCCCGAAAAACTTCCCGTGTCGTCTCCGAGGCGATCGGGCCTTGGCAGCCGGACGAGCAGCCACATACTTCAGCCGATGCGGTGCTAAGAGGGAACTGCACACCGAATGCCGTCAGTGAGGCCGAGTTGATGAGCAATTTTCGTCGGTTCATGGAGTGGAACCTGCAAGGAGGCAATCGGGCGGACCGTTGATGATGTCGGCATCCTGGCTCTCTGATTTCATCTGGAAAGCTTGTGGCCGACAGGAATATTTGCATCACCGGGTCGGAAGGTCTGGATTGGCAAAAGGTGAACAATGCCACCAAAGGGGTGGCAAACGAGTTCCAACTGCCTCAGGCATCGGCCAATGGACTCGCAGAGAACCTGACCAGCCGGTGGCGGTCTGGGAATCACTCCGCCAGCACCATGGCCATGTTTCCTCACGATCGATCCAACAGGTACACTCCCATTGACTACCCCGAGAGAGTCGGTCAGTCTTACTCTTAAGGCCTTCGAAACGGGTAACGCTTGCTGCGGATTGTGGTGGATCGCTTTCCGGAAACTCCGTTTGCTAACGCTGAAACGAAGTTGAGCGGCCCCAGATCGTTCAACCAAGCATGCAGACAATCGGCAAGAGGCAACGCTCAGATCCCCCAGAATTGGCCGAGCAAGCCTGTCTGCTGATGGACGAAAGCCACTCGGTTGCCAGGACCTCCCGGAACCTCAACCTCGTGCACCCCAACAATTTGGACACTTGCTGATCCTCCCTCCGAGATTCCCCCGAACAAGACGATTCTTACGGTTGGTCCCTGCAACGACGCGTGCGGGGAGCTTTGCAGTCACTGCCAAGAGTGAAAAGAAAGCGTGAGAGCGGAATCTGGGCCTACCCGATGACACTCAAGCACAGGACCAAAAAACCAGAAAGCAACTACTGCTTTTGAGGAAAACCATTGCTCGTGCAACTCACGCGAGCCACCGGAATGGCCAGTGATCTGGCAACCTCTCGGCTGTGCAGGACGAGGCCGGACGAGCCAAGGTTTTCCTCAGCCTCAGTAGTTGGACTGTCCCCGATGTGGCCGTTGCCCACCACGATATTGGTGCATGGACCTGTTGAGTGTCCGAAGGGTGAGACCCTGGCCACAATCTGGAACAGTCGAGGTAGTTGGACTGTCCCCGATGTGGCCGTTGCCCACCACGATATTGGTGCATGGAC
>CAZYKP010000097.1:0-31987 GCA_964648025.1 uncultured Pirellulales bacterium
GATCTGCCGGTCTGGTCTATCTTAAAGGCCGGTCCAGTTTTTGGGGTCCACTTCACACCTAGGAAGTATACAAAAGGATATGAACTTATTGTGAGCACGGCATGGATATTTCATGTGTTTGGCAAAGCACAACACAGTCTCACTCAAATGCCTCCTAAAAATCTTACTCCCTCTTCTCAGAAGCTTCTTCTCGCCGCCGTTTGCACCAGTCAACCACTGGTCAGCCAAATCGCTCCGGTGATGGCCCTCCGTAGCCATCGACAAGTCGGCAGGCCTTTTCGCTGGCCAACCCCTCTCTCCTTGGGTTGTCGTCCGTTGTCGTCCTCACATGCGGCAGCTTGCCCGAGCACCAACCAGAATCCACGAATCGATTCTCAAATCAATATCGTTTGATCTTTGGGCAGGCGGCCGCGGGTGAGGGCCTCTTGGGTGGTTTTTGACGGGCGATTTTCTCCTGCTCAGCGACGCCAGCGACGCCAGCGACGCCTTCCTGGCACTGAGAGGGAGAGAGAGGCCAACCAAAGAATTCCGCTGGAGGGCTCTGGAATCAACAGAGAGGTGTCCGGTCTTGAAGAGAAATGGCCTCAACTGCTCAGCGAACCAGAAGTTCCCCTCTCGGTCCTGACCAATGGACTCGATGTCAAAGTCAAAGCCAGTCAGCAAGCGGCCGTTGACAATCGCCGGGTCCACCGGGATCTGGTCGCCCGGATTGGCCGGCGGCAACGTCGAGGTGGAAGTTTCGGGGTAGAACTGCCGCTCAGCAACCAAACCTTGTCGTCCAGGGTAATCTAAAACGTTACTAAGATCTCGCAGGTTGGTGAAGCTCTCGGAAGTGAAGCCTGGATCGCCTGATGCCGGACTCAGTGACTGGGAGCCGACCGCGTCCGAACCGAGGAGTCGAGGCGAATCCTCCTCCGCCACCTCCAGGACGACCTACGCAGCTTGAGCAACAGTAGCCTGCTCGCCGTCTTGGTAACGCAGCTGAACTGGGTGACTCTCATCGGCGGTCGGTTTGATCTGCCCGGTGGCCAGATCGAACTCCACCTGATCTGCTTTGATCCGAACGCCCTTGCTTTGGATCAAGACGTTGCCGGAGAGCCGAAGCCGACCGGAGATTCTTGATGCCGGACTGGGTTGCAGTAGCTGGGAGATCTCTTGGGCTTTGGCCTCCAGCTGCAGCTGGCCGATCCTGAGGGACACCGTCGATCGCCTCGGCGACGCTTGAACCTCGGGGGGGTCTTCCGTTCGGGCTGTGAGGATCATCCCCATCGCAAGACGAGTGATGGCAGCCCTGATCATCCTTAGCAACCGCGTTATCTTGGAAACCTCTGTGTCAACGGACAAACTCCGATGGCCGAACTGTGTGAAACTTGTGCTGCTACTCCAAACTTTCCTGACCTCGATCTCGTCAATCTGTTGCGAGAGGATACCAGCGACAAGGTTTGAGGAGTTCCTTGGATCTCGCCGGTGTGGGTCTTGAACCCACGCCACCACACCGGCCGTGGTGCACCAAACGATTGGGACGAACAGACAGTTCCCCAAAACAAAAAGCAGAAGGCCCAACGCCTGGACGGGGCTCAGGCCTTTTACCAGAAAAGACATCGCGGAGAGAACCGCGGTAACGCCCAAGAGGACCGTCCAAGGCCATGCGTATTGCCAGCTATCATGGACTCCCCGGGCGAAACCGTGCTGAACAGGGATCGGCGGATGACCTTCAACGTTCGGAGGATCGTCAGGGTTGATCATCGGCGGGAGGGTTCGGGGAGGTTCCTGAGAATCAACCCTTCAGGATCTGCCAGAGGCCGGAGAGGATCAGCCAAACGCCAACGACGATGGCCCCGGTCATCACCATATACGTTCCCCCCGATTCTGCGGCGTTGTAGGAAACCAAAGTGATCCCACCCCCGACCACGAGAATCAGTAGGCCCAAACCCAAGGATTTGAGACCACCCTTGCGAACCTCCCACTTCTTGTAAGAGATCACTTGCTTGACGATCACCGGAGCAACCTCCGCGGGGACACCTTCGCGGACCAGCTCGTCGACGATGTCGTTGCGGGAACGGCCAGCAGCCACGGCCTGGGCGACAGTCATCAACAACTGTTGTTGAAGCGCCTGCTGCTCTTGGGCCGTGTTGGGTTGCTCGGAACTCAACCGTGAACTGGCCTCAAGGACAATTGTTTCGGCAGCTTCTGTGGGCACACCGGCTGCCACCAGTTCAGAGACGAGGACCTCGGGTGAGGACCCCTCCCTCAGCAAATCCAGAGAGGCCTCAATCCGCTCTTGGGTGACTTCTCGTTGTTCGGCCATGCGCTTCTCCCTAAGTCTGAAAGCCCAGAAAACCACCCTCCAGGCAGCGGCTGGCAATCCCAATAAACAAACGCTCCTCAGGGTCAGCCCAGATCCTGGCTCAGTTCGTTCCGCCCGTCAAGTTGTTCAAAGCAAGGAGAGGCAATTGGATGTGAGCAACTAGCAAGGTGCTGGGGCGATTAACTCCTGTGGGTAGATCGCAACAACCAGGGAAGGGATTCGAGATTTGTTTTTACAATTTATAGTTCCAATGACATGGTTAATAGCTTGCCAATACGCTTGATTGGTTCAGTGAGGTTGGTTGGGCTGTGGGGGTTTTTCTCAGGGGACAAAATCCGCGAGACGTTGGCGGGATTGCTCGGCGAGTTTCTTCAGTTTTGGGGCCAGAGCGTTCAACTCTGCGGCAGAGGGTCGGAATGCTGGGATGACTCGGTAGGGCACCTGAGCTTTCTGATGGTTGGGGATTCTCCAAAGGACTTGGATCTTTTGCTTTCGGTGCGGTGTGAATTGCAGGGCTGGGTCATCGCGACACTGGATCACGTGGTACCGCAGCTCCACCCAGGCGAGTTCAGGAGGCCGCCTTGGGCCTTGCAGATGAGGGTCATGAGAAAAGATCGGCTCGGTATGAGTCCAGAGCACATGGGGAGCATCGACTTCCTCCTTTTCCATGGTGATCACAAGATCCTGGCCTTGCTGCTGAAAGCTCAGTTCCGGCTGAGAGGTCTTTGACTGGGGGTCACTCGCTGAGACGTTGTATTGGAAGTCGCCGAGTTGGACTCGAATGAGGCCCCGCGGAGAGATCGGCAGCTGCGACTCCCCGGAGACGGCCTTTCTATCGACCCGTTGAAGCGACAGTTTGAGGATCCCCTCCTGCTCGTTCAGTTTCCATGTTCCTGCGATGCGTCCCACTGGGGTCCGTTGACCGGTGAGTTTCTCGATCAGATCATGCGGGACTGTCTTGCCACCAATGGTCAGCAGAAAGCTCTCTTGGCGGAATTCCCAAATCAACCGCGGATCCGACCGGTGGTATTCCAGTCGAGCGTCTCTCAGCCTCTGTGTCGTGACCGGAAAGTCGGTCGACCCAGGAGGCACAGGCTCGGCGAGAAACAGTCCAGCGGTCACAGCCATGCAGAGCATGACCCCGCCAATGCTCAGATGATTTCCCAGGCAACCTTTCATACGACGATTTCCCTTTTGACCACCGAGGGAGCTGTCCAAGTGCCAACAGTCTCCTTGGACTGTCCCCGATGTGGCCGTTGCCCACCAATAGGTTGGTACATGGATCTATTCAGGGGCCGACAGGTTGGGCCTCTGCCACAATCTGGGACAGTCGAGCTACTGAGGTTGAGGATATTCCTGGCTCGTCCGGCCTCGTCCGGCACAGCGGAACGGCTGCCAAACCGCTGATGGTTCGGGCGGCTCGCCTGTTTTGGCCGAGCAAGATTTTTCCAAGGGCAGCAGTCAGAGCAGACCCCCAGCAAGAAAACGCTCAGAGCCTAACAACGTGGGTCTCTGATCAGCCATGATCTATGTCACACTCAGTGACATCGCATTGAGGCCGCGGCTGATTGATTGTTGCCTTGGATCCAAGACCTCCTGATTGCAGAAAGCTTGTTCCGCTCTGTCCGGAATAGTCCCTCCTTCTCGACAACAGACAGAACGCATCCCTCTGCCTAAAGATCCTTCAGCATAGTCTTGACAGAATTGTCTTGGAAGCTGTGCAGATTCCCAGTAAGAATTCCTCAGCCAATGGAGAGGGCTTTTCTGCAAAGATTGACTCAGGAGCAACACAACTTCCCAAAAAACACAGCCCAGTCCACGCAGGGAGTTGCAGTTCAGAAATTTTGTGGTACAAAAATGTACACTACGTTGCTTTTCCGGACAATCAGTAGGTCTTCAGACAGAGTCGTTGTGAGGTTGAGTTTTTCCCGAATTCGCTGTGGTGTTCTCTGGTGTTGCAAGAGTTGCACTGCCTCAGTTTGACCGTTCCCAACTATGTCTCGTCTCTCCTCTGGCCAACACTATTCCCCGACTCAAGCCACCGGCAAGCCGAACACAATTGATCATCCGGCTGCGGTTGATCATCCGGCCTCAGCCGATGATCCGATCTCGGTGGCCCGGGTTCTTGCCAAGCTGCAAAGGCTGGCTGGTGAGAAGAACACACTTGGTGAGTTCCTTCCTGAGTTTCTTCAGGAGGTGACCGCAGTGCTGCAGGGGGTTGCCGCGGCTGTGTGGGAAGTCGAGGCCGGCCAGATGTTGAAGCTGACGGTTCAACAGGATCTGCAGCAGACAGGTCTGTTGACTGACCAAGAACGTCTGCACCACCACGGCGGCTTGCTTTCTCAGGCTGTGCAAAGCGGCCAGCCGCTGGCCTTACAGCCGACACCGGAACAACTTCCCAAACATGCGTCGGAGTCCCCCTGGCAACGCCTTTCCGAACACCAATCTGCCCGACTCTCGGCCAACTCCAGCAATTTTCTCGTGTTGGTGATTCCTGTGGCTGTCGACGGCAAGGTCGAGGCGGTCATTGAGCTGTTCCTGCCCGCTGAAGTCCCGCGGGACCGCTGGCAATCTGTGCTCAGGCTAGCCAGTCAAATCTGTCAGCCAGTTCAACTGGCTTGGCAAAAAGCGGCGGCTGGACGTCAAGCCAGACGCGATCTGTTGGCAGAGGGACTGCACCAGTTCGCCCGCCGAGTTCATGCGAGTCTGCAACCCAAGATCGTGGCCTTTACGGTGGCGCATGAAGGCCGCCGTCTGATCGCATGTGACCGGGTGAGCGTCGTACTCAGTCAAGGCAGTTCTTGGTGGGGCCATCGTTGCCGGGTCCGTGCGGTCAGCGGGGCCGAGACCGTCGAAAGTCGCTCAGCATCCATCAAAGCACTGCAACGATTGGTCGGCCGAGTCATCGGCACTGGCGAGGATTTCTGGTTTGACGAGAACTGCTCGGCCGAAGATTGGCCGCCTCAACTGAGCGTGCCCCTGCAACACTATCTTGATGAATCCTTTGCCAAAGCCGTTGCCATTGAGCTGCTCTGGCAACCGCCGGCTATCGATGTTGTGGCCTGCCCCCCCGAGCAAGAACTGCAAGAGATCGCTCTAGGAAAGCCAAGAGGACCGATCCTGGGCGCTCTGGTCTTGGAGATGTTCGGAGAGGCCAGCTTCCCGGCAACCGTTCGTCCGCGAGGGGACGTTCTCCGGACCCATGCCGAAGTGGCTCTGGCCAACGCCATCTCCGTTGATCAGCTGTTTCTGATGCCGCTAGGCCGGGCGTTGGGGCAACTGATGCGTGGGATTGGCGGTCGTGCCTTGCCCAAGAGCCTGACGCTGCTGGGGATGGTTGTTGCTCTGGTGATCAGCCTTTGTATTCTGCCAGCCCCCTTCTGGCTCCATGGACGCGGGACTCTCCAGCCAACAGTTCGTCGGCAGGTGTTCGCTCACACAACAGGGGTCGTCGACCAGGTCGCCGTTCGGCATGGGCAACAGGTGACCCAGCAGGAGCCCTTGCTGCAGTTACGCGATGACCAAATACGCCGAGAGCTCATTGCCGTGACCGGTCAGTGGCACGAAGCCCAAGAACGTCAAAACTCGATCAACGGTCGCCTCGTCCAGCCGGGTCTACCGCTGGAGGAACGCACCCGTCTGGCCGGCGAATTAGAAACGCTCCAGGCCAGCTTCCCCAGCCTCGATCGGCGACGCCAACTTCTTGAAGAGCAAGTCCAACAGCTCAAAATCCTCAGCCCCTTAAGCGGACAGATCACCACCTGGGATCTGAACCACCTGTTGACTGGCAAACCAGTCGAGCGTGGTCAGGTTCTCCTGGAAGTCGCTGATCTCTCCCAAGATTGGGAGATCCAGGTCAACATGCCTGAGCGGCGGATGGGACACATCGCCCGTGCTCAACGGAGATGTGCCGCCGGAGGGGCTTTACAGGTCAGCTTTGTGCTGGCGACCGATCCTGAGGTCACCTATACCGGCCTTGTGCAGGAGATTGGCAGCCGGGCGGATGTGGATCAAGCGGAAGGAGACAATGTGGTCCTGCTTCGGGTGCAGTTCGACCGGGATCAACTCCCAGCTGAGCTGCTTCGTCCGGGAGCCGGGGTAACAGTCAAGGTCGACTGCGGGCACCGTCCGGTTGGTTACGTTTGGCTTCACGACCTCATCGACTGGCTCAACCGCGAGGTGCTCTTCCGGTTATGACTGCGAAAACCTTTCTCAATGGATCAGGCCACGGCCTGGTCCGCCTTTGGCCGAGACACCACAAGTGTCCACGAGCATTTCTGGCTTTTGGCTTCCTCCTCACGGTGTTCCCGCCAGCAAAGTGTGTCGTTGCACAACCCAGCGGGACTCCAGGGGCGAGTCCGGAAGTCACCGGGGCAAACGACTCGCCCGAGAGTGTCTTGTCACAAGAAGTTGAGATTGAGGGGTGCTTTGTGACACGGTTTCGCGAGGTGCGAGTTTCGGCACCAGCAGCCGGGGTGCTTGTGGAGGTTCTTGCCCGAGAAGGATACCGAGTCGACGCCGATGCTGTGTTGGCTCGTCTGGATCCCAGGCAAGCAGAGCTTGAATTGCAACATGCTCGGCACGAGGAGGCGACCGCGCAACAGATCGCGCAGAACCAACTGGAGGTGGAGGTTGCCGAGAGTCACCTCACTCAAGCTCAAGACGACTTGGCAACCAGCCAACGAGCCAACCGACGTTTGGGCGGGACGGTTCGAGCCCATGAACTCCGTCGGCAACGGTTCGTCTTGCGGCAACGCGAACTCCAGTTGCTCCAAAAGCGGCATGAGCGATCAGTGGCTGCCATCACCGCCGCCGACAAAACCACGTTACGGAAATTGGCTGAACTGAACCTCCAACAACAGACCGTTCGCTCGCCGCAAAGCGGCACGATTGTGGAGCTGTTTCGCCAGCAGGGCGAATGGGTCAATCCCGGAGATCCCATCTGCCGAGTGCTGCAACTGCAGCGGCTCTGTGTGGAAGGCTTTGCTGACGCCGGAAGATACCACGGATCCCAATTGGTCCGCCGTCAGGTCAAAGTCATCCTCCCATTACCTGGTCAAAAACCTTACCAAACACAGGGTCAAGTGACCTTCGCCAGCCCCGAAGTCGACGCCGCGACCGGTCGCTTTCGCGTCCGAGCGGAAGTCGAGAACCCGGATTTCGTCCTCCGGCCAGGGATGGTCGCCAAGATGACCGTCCAACTCGGGCCCTCGCAGGGCGTTGTTGTCTTGACCAAGGAGGGACCTCGTCGGTCCAATCCTCCTGCGGAACGAAACAATCCAATACTCACACCAGCTTGGCAAAGCCCGACACCAGCTGTTGTTCATCAGACCAGCCAAAACCAGACCAGCCAAAACCAGACCAGCCAGAAGCACACGGGCCAGAAGCACACGGGCCAGATTCACACGGGCCAGATTCACAGGGGCAGGCTTTTGGTTCCGAGGGCTTTAGTCGGTCGCCAGGTGCCATGAGACAACGGGCCGATTCCCTGCTCGCAGCCGCCCAGCGGCCGCTGCCTGTGCGGATGCGTCCGGATCTGATCGCCCGGAGACGGCAGGACCAAGGCCGGCCTTATTGGGTGGTCAAGGATCCGGTCACGCTTCAGTATTATCGATTCCAGCCGGAAGAGTATGCTCTGCTGCGTATGCTGGATGGGCGGATCAGTCTGATGGATCTGAAAGGTGCCTTTGAGAAGAAGTTTGCGCCGCAAACGGTCACGCCTCAGGAGCTGTACGAGTTCTTGGGCCGCTTGCACACCAGCGGGTTGGTGATCTCGGTGGTCTCCGGACAAGGAACCCAGTTGCTGAAGTTGCGTCACCGAAAACGGTGGCGGAAGTTTTGGAGTTCGCTGGCCAATCCCTTGGCGATTCGATTTCGGGGGATCGACCCAAGTTGGCCCTTGGCTTGGCTCGATCCGCTTGTAAGGTGGTTCTTCAGTCGCTGGTGTGTGGCTTTGTGTTCGCTGCTGATGATCACAGCGATTCTGTTGATCTTGGTCCAATTCGACCGCTTCTTAGCGAAATTGCCTTCGGCCGAGGCATTTTTCACAGCCGAGACTTTGCTCTGGCTCTGGCTGGCCCTGGGAGCCACCAAGATCGTCCATGAGTTCGGTCATGGTCTGACTTGCCATCATTTTGGAGGCCAATGCCATGAGCTGGGTGTGATCTTGTTAGTCTTTACTCCTTGTCTTTATTGTAATGTCAGCGACAGTTGGATGCTGCCCAATCGCTGGCAACGGATCGCCATTGCCGCAGCGGGCATGTACTTCGAGCTCACGCTGGCCGCAGTGGCGACACTGTTCTGGTGGTTCAGCCAGCCCGGGCTGCTCCAGGTATTGTGTTTGAACGTCATGTTGGTCAGCAGTGTTTCCACAGTCATGTTCAATGGGAATCCTCTGCTCAGATATGATGGCTATTATATTCTCTCGGATCTGTTGGAGATTCCTAATCTGCAGCAAAAGGCCAATCAGGTGCTCCTGCAGCGAGCGGTAGGTCTCTGCTTAGGACTGAAACTGGCAGCCGATCCGTTCTTGCCCAAGACGCATCGGTGGCTGTTCGCTCTCTATGCTGTGGCAGCTTTTCTCTATCGTTGGTTTGTGTTGTACGTGATTCTCTGGTTCTTGGGAGGGTTTCTTGAGCCTCATGGACTGAAAGTCGTCGGATTGTCGCTGGCTGTTTTTTCTCTGGTGATGTTGCTGGTGGTTCCCTTCTGGAAGTTGGGGAAATTCTTTCTGGTTCCCGGGAGGATCCGACAGGTGAAGCGGTGGCGATTCTTAGCGACCCTCGGCCTTCTGGGGGCCTGCATGGGCTGCTTTTTTTTCATCCGCTGGACCCACTATGTCACCGCCAGCGTGGTGGTCCGTCCCCGACAGGCCAGTTGGGTCTATGTGCAGGTGCCCGGGCAACTTTGCGATCGGCCGTTTGTTAAAGTCGGCCAAAAAGTGGTCTCCGGAGAACCGCTGGCACAACTGATCAACCCTTCTCTGGAGTCGGAAATCGCCCAGCTCCAAGGTCAGGTCGATCGCCAGAAGGCCTCCTTGCGCGTTCTGGATGCCCGGGCTGTCCACAATCTCCAGGCTGGCCGCCAGGTGCCCCACGCCCGTTCGGTCCTGGCCTCTCTGGAAAACCAGCTCCGAGAACTGCAAGAAGATCGTCAGCGGCTGATCCTGCGAGCCCCGCGAGCAGGAGTGGTGCTGCAAGCCCCCTGGGTCGACCGACTTCCCTCGGCGGAGGGAAGCTTACCTCGCTGGTCAGGAAACCCGTTGGACTCGCAGAATCGGGGATGTCTCTTCGAGAGCGGCGATGTGCTTTGTCTGATCGGGGAGCCTCGCCAACTTGAGGCTGTCGTGCTGGTCGATCAGGCCGACGTGGAGTTTCTCCGCTGTGGCCAACAGGTGCAGATTCAGTTGGAACAGTTCAGCCTTACCTGGCTCAGCGGCCGGATCAGCGAGATCTCCGATCGCCAGGTGCAAACAATCCCCCCTCAACTGGCCAGCGGCGTTGGTGGTCCGATTCCGACTCAGCAGGACCAAGCCGGAAAGCAACAACCAAGCAGTCCGACTTACCACGCACGTGTGTCGCTTCAAGGTTCTTTCGCGTTGTTGCGACCCGGGCTGCGGGGAAGGTGCCGCATCCACGTCGGCCAGCGAAGCTGGGGAGCCTGGTTGGTCCGCACATTCAGCGAGACCTTTCATTTTCGGCTTTAAGAGACTCTCCGAAAAGCATCCGGCAATCCACGATGTTGTGGAGCCGAGGTCATGGTGCAACACGATCCAGGTGGATTCCGGTGCTTTTCGGACAGACTGTAAGACCCGTCAGGGCGACCTTCGGGCCAGTGTCTTTCTTGGGCCAGTGAGTTGAAACAAAACCGTGAAACGGTCTTGACCACGAAACGGTCGTGATCCCCAGTTCCGAATCTTTGTTGAGTGGTTCACTCGGCGGGAACTCTCTTGCTTCCAGGCGGCAGCGGCGGCTATATTCCTCCGATCGGTCAGCTTCTGCAACCGCCTGGCTGGCCACAGAGCAGAGGTCCCCAACAGCGATCCCACACAAACTGAATGACTGCGGAACGGACGCCGCAATCCGATCAGCACCTATTGAGCCGGCCACTGAGGTGGTTGACCGGTAAGGTCTTACGCACACCCCGGCTGACACTCCTGTTCGCGGCGCTCAGTGTGGCCGCCTCAGTCTGGTACACCAGTGACCATCTGGGTTTCCGGACCGGCCGACTCCATTTACTCAACCCGGAGAGTAGCTTCAATCAGCTGTGGTTGGAGTATATCGAAGAGTTCGGCGACGAAGACGATGTGGTGATTGTCGTCCGGGCCTCCTCTGCCGAAGAAGTCATCCCCGCGGTTGAGCAGATCGCTGACCGACTTGCGCTTGAGCCTGATCTATTCGTCAATTCCCTGCACAAGGTCGACCTCTCGGGCCTGCAGGGCAAAGGCCTGCACTACCTTTCGCAAGAGCAGCTTCAACTGGTCAAGCAGTTCCTGGCCCGAGTGGAGCCTGTGCTGCACAATGATTGGTCTCAATTGAACCTCGTTCATTTGCTGGCCAGCTTGGGACATCAGATGGAGGCTGCACGGGCGTCTGGTCAGCCGATCCCTCATGACGATCTGGCCCGTCTGATTCAAGGATTGTCTGGGGCTTTTGGTCCGCAAGAGCACTATCTCTCTCCGTTGCCAGCGCCGGTGGTGATGCCCCAGCCGCTTGGTGGGGACCGTCCGGAATACCTACTGGCGGACGATGGCCGCTTGGGGGTGATTCTTTTTCACTTGGCGGCTGCCGATCCGACCAATCAGCAGGCGGAAGGATTTGCTCCGGGAACCGCAGCGATCGACCGGTTAAGGACGCTATTGGATGACCAGCTGGAGATGCTCCCAGCCGGTGTGGAGGTAGGGCTGACCGGCCTGCCGGTGATGGAAAACGATGAGATGCGGGCCAGCCAGGAGACGATGACACTGGCCAGCGGGCTGTCTCTCGCTGGAGTCTCGCTGCTGTTTTGGGCCAGCTTCGGTGGTTGGCGGCATATGTTGCTGTGTGTGGTTGCCCTTGTTGTGGGCATGGCCTGGGCCTTTGCCTTTCTGACTGCGGCTGTTGGCCACCTCAATATCCTCAGCGTCTCCTTTGCGGTCATCCTCATCGGGTTGGGAATCGACTTCAGCATTCACTACACCGCTCGGTATTTGCAATTACGCTCAGGGGCAACCACTGGTCCTGATGGCAACGCTTCCCAAGAACAGACTAGTGTCCAGGCAGAGCGGAACGGCCAACTCGCCCAGGGGCCAGGGCGTGTGGGCTACGGCCGTGACGCAGCGCTTTTGGGAACAGCCGTGAGTGTGGGACCGGGCATTGTCACCGGCGTACTGACAACAGCGGTCGCATTCTACACAGCCAGCTTTACGGAATTTACTGGGATCGCCGAGTTGGGCCTCATTGCCGGAGGCGGCATTGTCCTCTGTGGCCTTGCCTCGCTGGTGGTGTTGCCTGCGTTGTTTCGCTTGTCGGATCCTGTACGAAACGATCGTCCGTTCCCCGTGCCGCTGCAATACGGATGGTGGATGGCCCCGGTGCTCGGTCGCCCGGTGTTGGTGCTGCTGTGTGGTTTGCTGGTGACCGCCGGCTCTGCCTTTGGGCTGCGGCATTTGTGGTACGATTATAACTTGCTGAATTTGCAACCTGAGGGTCTGGAGAGCGTTGTCTGGGAAAAGCGGCTGCTTACCGATAGCGGCCAAAGTGTCTGGTATGCCCTGAGCCTGGCGGACACACCGGCAGAGCTTCTTGAGCTGGAGCGGCGGTTTCAACAATTGCCATCGGTGGATCGAACCGATCAAGTCGCCTCGCTGGTGGCTGTCGATGCCGGTGAGAAAGTCCCGCTGATTGAAGACATCCACCAACGTGTCGTCGGTCTGGTGGATCGGCCGCCTGTGATCCCGGTCAACTCGCCCCAACAAGTCGATGCCTGGCTAGGAGCGTTACAACATACCTTGGGTCAGATGCCGGGCAAGGAAGCTTTAGCAGAAGCCTGTGGTCAGCTTCGCGGGCAAGTCCTTGGGCATTCCTTGTATGAGTTTTATGGTCGCTGTGGTCGATTTCAACAGCAATTGGCTGCCGAGGTCTGGGGTCGACTGGACCAACTGAGGCAGACCAGCGACCCCAAGTTGCCTTCCTTGGACGATCTTCCTCAGGGCTTGGTGAGCCGCTTTGTCGGGAAACAGGGACGCTATCTGCTGAAAATCTACGCCAAGGGGGATATTTGGGACGTCGATCAGTTGGAGAGCTTCGTCTCCGACGTCCGCAGTGTGGACCCCTACGCCACCGGCAAACCACTGCAGACGTATGAGGCGGCCAGGCAAATGAAGTCCAGCTATCAGCATGCAGCTCTGTATGCTTTAGCGGCTATCGTGATTCTCTTGTGGGCCGACTTTCGAAGCTTGCGCGAGGTTCTGCTGGCCTTATGCCCCTTATGTCTTGCCATGCTGCAGCTCTTTGGCTTGATGGGCCTGTTGGGAATCCCCATCAATCCCGCGAATATCATTGTGCTTCCTCTCATTATGGGGATCGGCGTGGACGATGGAGTGCATATCGTTCACGACTTTCGCCGTCAGGGAGGCCGCTATCGGCTGAGCGACTCCACAGCCAACGGGGTATTGCTGACCAGTTTGACCACGATGGTCGGCTTTGGCAGTCTAATGATTGCCGACCACCGAGGCATTGAGAGTCTTGGACGTGTGATGGTCTTAGGGTCCTTCACCTGTTGGCTGAATTCGCTCTTCGTCTTGCCTGCCCTGCTGGGCTTAATCTCCCGAGTTCGTCGACCCAATCAGCCTGCCGGCGATGCCACGCCTCACCCAGATTCGGCTCCTGCAGAAGGGCCCCGGCAGAGTTCCAGCCTTCCTAGTCGAATGGCCGCCTAAGAGTTCATCAGACGGGGATTTTCCTCGAACAGGGCGGCTCTTTGGATGGATCACCCGCTCGGGTTTCCTCAGGCCCCTCGGCCGCCGCCTGATTGGGTCTTGCCTCGATCGAGAAGGATTGGCCGAAAGCCAACTCCACCATGGTCGACGCACAACGACCTACTGCGATTCAAGAACGTCTTGGCTCGGCCGGCTTTGGGGAAAGGCTGGCCGATGGGTCATCCTTTTGGTCGTTGCCGCCTGTTGGATGAGCAAGAATTTTCCTGAAGAGCACGAGGTGCTCGGGCTCGCGTTGTCTCGAAGGCTCTCGAGAGGTGGATCTCAGAATTGTTCCTGCCCTTGGATGATCGGGCGGGAGCGGATTGAAACCTGTCGGCAGATGCCACTCACCTGCTTATTACAATCACCGCGCGTGAGATGAACCCCAAGGCGATGACCATCGCACCGGGGTGAGAACCTTCCTACCGAAAAGAAGCCCCTGCGTTGAGGAGCCAACAAAGTGGTGCTGCCCACCGCTGTGGGGGCCACAAAGACCGCTCAGCTGATCAGTCGCCCGGCCACGGATCACCTGCTGCATCGGCTGAGCCTCCAACGCCATCAACGAAGAACTCGGCGAGATTGGGCTGCGGTTTGATGGGTTGGAAGTTGCCGAACGCTTCCTGGCGACTTTTAGCAAAATGACTGATCGGGGAGTCCAGATCCAAAGCACAATGAGTCGAAAGCTCAATGAGTCAAAAGCTCGACGGGTCGCTCCAGGTGCCGGTTGCTCAAGGTGCCGGTTGCTCCAGGTGCCGGTTGCTCCAGGGTAGCGCTGACCTGTCCTATTACCGGCCAACTTCTTGACTGGTGGGGTCTTCGGCAAGACGCTGCCGAGGACGTCTGTGGGGGACCCGCCGCCGCGGGCGTGGCTCATCGGCGGCCAATTCACCCCCAAAACCTGCGTGATCTGCAGAGTCGGAGTTTCGGGGAGTGGTGGGGTTTGTTCCGGAAGACTGCAGAGACATCTCCATATCTTCGCCAAAGTAGCCGCTGCGGGCTTGTGGGTTAGCCAGAACCTCCGCGGGCGTGCCATGGCAGAGAACGCGGCCTTCGAAGACGACGTAGCTGCGGTCGGTGATTTTCAGCGTTTCGCGGACATGGTGATCGGTGATCAGCACGGTGATTCCGTCTTGCTGCAGTTGGCGAACGATTCGCTGGATGCTGTTGATGGTCACCGGATCAATGCCGGTGAAGGGCTCATCCAGCAAGATGATTTTGGGGTTGCTCACCAAACAACGGGCGATTTCTAACCTGCGGCGTTCTCCGCCGGAGAGCGTGAAGGCCTTGCTTTTGCGAAGTTTGGTGATCTGAAACTGCTCAAGCAGTTCATCGCAGCGGTGCTTGCGGGTTTTAGAACTGTACCCCAAGAGCTCCATCACCCCGACTAGGTTCTCTTCCACGGTCAACTTGCGAAAGACGGAAGACTCCTGGGCCAGGTAGCCCATGCCTCCTTCTTTAGCCCGCCGGTACATCGGCCAGTCGGTCACATCCTGACCACAGAGACGGACTTGACCAGCATCAGGTCCGATCATGCCGCAGGTCATCCGGAAACTGGTCGTCTTGCCGGCACCATTGGGGCCGAGAAGCCCGACGACTTCGCCCTCGCGGACGTCGAAACTCACTCCGTTGACCACCTTTCTGCGGCCATAGATCTTCACCAGCCCCTCGACTTCCAGAATCCCCCCCATGGCACCGCCCTCCTGTGCAGTCTGGAAAATCCCCTCAACACCCTTTCTCGGACAGTTCTCATTCGGACTCCCACCAAAGCCGAAACAGCCCGATCACTCAACGCGAACCGGGTAATCTAATCAGCAAGCCCTCCAAGCTCATCAGGAAAATTGCCAGCGTCAAGCTTTCAGATGGATTCCTGAAGCGTTTGACCGTTTGCACGGAATTGATCGAGAAGCGTGGTGGCCAACCGGGGGTTCCTGCGGCGGTCAGCAGCTGGTCAGCTGGAGCAGCCCTGTCCGTGGGCCGCCTTTCCAAGAGACGGCCTGAGAAAAGGGAACTCGTGTCGAGTTCACTGGTGTCAAGTTCACTGGTGTCAAGTTCACTGGTGTCAAGTTCACCCGAGGCCAGTTCACTCGTCTGAGGTTCACCTAAGCGAGACCTCTCCAGACGAACCCGCCAGCAATCTCGAACGTAAGAGTTTGCACGGCTTCGTTGAGTTTGTGAAACGACCGGTTGCCTCTTGGAAGCCCACTCGTTGGCGAAGGACGCTTACTGAGCTTCCCAGAAGTAGTCGACCCAGGGCTTTCCGTCTGCCCTTGTTTGTGATGACCTCAAGGGGGCAGCCAGAGACACCACCGGAAGCCCGGATTGCCACACATAAGGGTGCCTGCTTCGTCGAAGACTTTTCAGAGAATCAGTCAAGGTTCCGACTGGTTCAACGACTGCAATGCCTCAAGAAGGGCCTGATATTCGCCTTGACAGCAGGGACAGCATTCCAGGTGGGTTTTCACGGCGACGAGTGCTTCAGGCAAAGTGCGTCCCTCCAACTGGACCTCGGCGAATTCGGCGATCCGCTCAAAGCAGCCGTCGCAATCCAGCTCGTCGTTGGGGGGCAGAGCCAGCGAGCTGAGCAGGTTGTTGATCTGTTCGTTGGAAAGAGACATTGACGACCTCATCTCCAACCTAGCTCAGTGATCTGAGTTTCTCGTGGTTGGGTTGATCTTAGGACAAACTGACTTCAAGACAAACTGACTTCAAGACACAGGGACTTCCAGAGCAGAAGCCGGCAACAATATGCAAGCTGGTTACTTTGGGCAGACTGGTTGTCTAAGGCAAGACAGTTGAGACGTCCTGGGCGGTGATGTCGGCCTGTTCAAAGCCTGCTCTGAGCTTCTGCCGCGCGTCATGCAGCATTTTATAGACGGCGTTGCGGTTGCTTCCGAGACGTCGGCCGATTTCCTCCACGGGCAGTCCTTCGAGGGCTGCCTGCATCACCAGCCGCTGTTTTTCGGTGAGTTCTTCGCTGATTAACTGTCGGAGTTTCATCAGGATGGCATCGCGGTCCGATTGCTGGCTCGGGGTCTGGCCGGGATCCACGGCCACCTCCACACGAAGATCCTCACCACCGGTCAGTTGCTCTAAGGAAACATCCTGAAAGTGCCGCTTGCGGAGCTCGCTGATCCCCACTCGGGTGCCAATGGCCATCGCCCAGGTGACAAACCGACTTCTCCCTGCAAAGGAGGAAAGCGAGTCCAGGATTTTGAGCAACGCCTCCTGCACCACGTCCTCGACAAAGGCCTCTCCACCTCCACGCTTTCCTAACGCCCGGGAGAGACCTCGCACAAGGATTTGACGGAGTTCAGCAATGGCGTTCTCACGGTCTGGATTGTCCGCCCGGAGCCGAGAGATCCAGTCGTCTTGTTCTGACACGCGTTCTCCTCTGATCGCCTGATCGCAGCAACCAGCTCTGTCGGGGTTGGCCAGTCGGCCCGAATCGACACCTCCAGTGTGGTGGCCGATGAGCCGTTCGCCAACAGCAGCTGACCCTCAGCAACTGACCTCCTGGAAGGTTCTCAGTTCCCCGAGTGGCTCCGCCAAACGGCCCCAGTGGCCCCGAAACACCGGAGGCTGAGCCCGGTTGGTGGGGCCCGAGCCTCCAGCACTCAAAGTCGAAAAACCCGGCAACCAGCAAGCAGATCACCCAACTTAGAGGAGTGAGTCCAGAAGACTCGTTTCCCCCAATCAGACAGAGAAGGGGTTTACTCATCACTGACAGTCTGTCCCAAAAGCACCGGAATCCACCTGGATCGTGTTGCACCATGACTTGGGCTCCACAACACAGTGGATTGCCGGATGCTTTTCGGAGAGTCTCTTAGTTCGAATGAGCTTGCAACGCCTGAAGCAGACGTTCTTTGGAGACCACACCAGAGAACCGCTCCTTGACTTGACCTTGGTGGACTACAGCGAAGGTGGGGATGGACTGCACCCCATAATCAACAGCCGCCTGGCCAGCCTCATCGACATTGACCTTGACCACGCGGGCTCGATCTCCGACCTCACCGGCCAGTTGGTCAACAACCGGACTCATCTTGCGGCACGGCGGGCACCAGGGAGCCCAGAAATCCACCAAGACAGGTTTGTCATATTCTAAAACTTGTTTTCGAAAGTTTTCATCATTGACGTTCATTGCAGACATGATATTCTCCTTGTTTGATGCAGCGTAAAACTCTTCAGGCAGGATGGAATCAACGCTTTGCCTTCCCGGATCGGCTGCTTGCCGCTCCCTCTCGGGCGTCACTATCGGGACGCACCATCGGGAGCATTTCTTACCCTGAACTTCGATGGATTGGCCGAGAAGCTCTCGACTGAGGGCGACCAGCGGAAGGTTTGGACAGCGGAGACTCAGGCCTCTGAGCCAGCTCAGGGGGTGTTCTGAGAATCCGCAAAGAGCGGAAGGGAAGCCTTACGCTGCTTCCCTTCGTCTGGAGGATCGCTGGGGTTTGAGATTCTCAGGGGCGTCATTTGGCCGCCTTAGAGCCGAAGGAACACTGCCCTGACAACGTCTGGATTCTCTCAGACGGGCTTGGCCTCAAGTTGGCCAGACGAGGCCTCAGCCTTGATCTGGGATGGTCTCTCTCGAGGACTTTGGAAAACCTCACTGTGAATCGTTGAGGACGAAAAAGTTTTGTTCTCTTCCTGTGACTTGGCTCACAGGAGAGGGCCGGCTGATTTTCTAGGATCGAGGAGGTAAGAAAGCCACTTGGCCAAGCGACAAAGAGGACAGTCAGGGGATTGCTCGCCTTTGTGGCTGAGTTGAATGGGGACTGGGGAAAAAACCGTTTGAGGCGCTCTCTGTGCCTCACGGTTTGCATCCTTTTGGCTGGGGACAGCCGCCGGCTACGGTTGTCGTCGGAATGGACGAGGGGCCGGAGAAAGCAACTCCCTGATTCAGATTTTCTTACACACTACCTCGGACGACGTCTGTCAAGTTTTGTAAACGTTGATTCTTCCCATAGCAGAAAGATTCATTCATGTTCTCAGTACACATCGTTCGTCAGACGCTTATGACTCAAAGCGTTTTGGGCTTGGTTCTTTTGGCAGGAACTGGCCACTTCGCATGGGCGGCTCACCAGTCTGGCCACCGTGGGCGGCAGGCGAACACCGAAATCGGCCTCGATGGTTACTGTCCGGTCTGTATCGTCGCGGCTCGCAAGTGGGAAAAGGGCTCGCCAGAACACCAAGTGACTTACGACGGGGTGACTTACTACTTTCCCAATCCAAGCATCAAAGCCAAATTCGAGGTGAATCCGGCTCAGTATGTTCCGGCCCTTGGGGGCGATTGCACTGTCTGCTACGCCAAATTGGGCAAGCGTGTTGCCGGTTCCGTCCAGCATGCAGCCCTTTATCAGCAGCGACTCTTTCTCTTCCCTGGGCCCCAAGAGAAGGCCGCGTTCTTGAAAAACCCTGCGGAATTGCAAGACGTCGATCTGGCCCTCGGCGGGCAGTGTGCCGTCTGCCTGGTGGCTGCCAACAAAAGCGTACCGGGCAAGGCCGAGTTTACCGAGGTTCACAACGGCTTCCGCTATCAATTCCCCTCGGCTCAAGAGCAAGCTGCCTTTCGCCAAGATCCGCAACGCTACGCCCAGGCTGCAGCAGCCGCCAACACCCAAACAAGCACCCGACGCTCAACACCCAAGAACAGCCTGATCCGGCAGGTCTCCTCCGAGCCCGCGCCCAAGGCCACCGGCAAGACCTTCACTGCGACCGGTCGTTCTGGATGCGCCGGGTGTGAGCACGGGGTCCTGCCAACCCAGGATCCCAACGAACTGGGCCTGGCAGTCAATACGCCAGATGGTCGTGTGGTCATCGTGGAGAAAGCCCACAAGCTGTACCCAAAAGTCTATCAGGCTCGCTTCGGCGGGCAGAAAATCCAAGTCAGCGGCCAGGTGATCAAGACTCAGGGAAAATTCACCTGGATTGAGCCGACCGGCTTGAAGGTGCTCAACTAATCCCCACCGGAGGCGACATCCCTGACAGGCGGCGAAGCTCCAAGGAGCTTGGTCGCCTGTGTGCTTGCGCAGGGTGCAGAACGTCAGTTTCGGGCACCCCCTTTGGGTGAGATTCCTTGCTCCAAGTAAGACCAGCCCAGGTCGGCTCGTCCTACGAACGTTGAGGAAAAGTCTTGCTCGTCCCACAGGCGGGACCGCCAGAATCACCAGCGTTCTGGCAGCCATTCCCAAAGCCGGACCAGCCACGCTTTTCTTCATCCTCAGTCACAGCGGGCCGGATCAGTGAGACTCACTGCAGGCAGGCGACTGAGCGCTGTCAGCCAGCAAGCCAGAAAAACCAACAAGCCAAAAAACCAGCAAATCAGAAGGAAACCGACCACTGGGGCGATTTGTCTGAGCTGAGTCAGCTGGAGTGTTTGAATCGGCTTGGCTGAGGGAGGACGGACCCTGAACCGACTTGAGGACGCAAGAGCTGCCAGCGGAGACGGGCTCGCCTTGGCCAACGGTCCGCAGGCCGAGTCCAAGTGCGGGTCATCTGCCGAGCGGGAACTTGTCGGGGGCGTTGGCCGTCGTCAGTAGCTCGCAGCCGAGACAGGTTCATCGAGACGCAGTGCAATGCTCCTCCCGATTGAATCACACTGGTGGCATCGAGGGTCACCACTTGCCAATCAGGAAGCAAATGTTGGTAAGTGTCTAACGCCTCGGTGAGTCCCTCAGGATCAACGGTAGGATACGAAGGAACCAACAACAGGCGATTGACATAGATGGCATTGGTATAAGTTCGCCACTGGCCGTCAGCATGCGGAGGCATGGGGATACGCACAACGTTGAGGGGTTGACCATCGGCCGCCTTGAGAGTGGCGAGCCTGGCGGCGTTACGGTCAAGGATCGCAGCGTTGACCGGATCTTCCTGCTGATCGTAGCGACCAATCACAACGGTTGTTGGTGAGGTCATGGTGGCAAACATATCAACATGACCGGTCTCTTCGCCAGCTAACGGCTCTAAGAAGACCACCTGCTTGGCTCCATAATAGCGTCGGAGGATCCGCCGAACCTCCTTTTTGTCATACCCTCTGGCAGCATTCCTTTCCAACAACCGGCTGGTCGTCAGAAACAGTCCCGTTCCGTTGGTCAGCAAGTTGCCACCCTCGACCGAAAGCGGAGCCTCCACGACCGGCAAGCGCAAAAACCCTCCGATCTGCTCAGGAACCTGGTCGTCCTGCGGACGCTCCAACTCGGCGTAGTGCGCGTCGACCAACGCAACCGAACCATCCGAATACTGCCCAACGAAGGGACCGTAGTCGCGGGTCCACATCGTATCGTGTTGGACCTCCACGAAAGTCACCCGGCAATCCGATACCCCATATGCTTTCAACGCCCCAGCCACTGCTCGCTGACATTGGAGGTCAGGCACCAACGCCAGGATCGCCGCTCGCGAGGCGATGTGAGCGACCAGCTGGGCAAACAACTCCGGGTGATAGTCGGCAAGTTCTCTGCAGCCCAGCAGCAATGCCTCCTGCGGCTCAAACTCTGCTGGGATCCGGATCTGGCCAGCCGGTTTCCATCGCGTCAGGAGGTTGGGCTGAGCGACGGTCCGCCGCTGAACAACTCGAGCCATAACCCGCAGTTGCTTGGCCCGCCTGGGCTGATTCGCCTGTGCCCGGGCCACTTGATTGCCCGTGGCCAACCGAGTCGGCCGGGGTGCAGGCCGCCAGCGTCGGAACAGCCGCTGAGGGATCTGTCGGCTTGGCCAAGCTGGCCGAGTCAGCCCGGGAACAACCAGCTTGCGCTCAAAGTTGGGCCAGCCGGATCCGTCTGTTTCCGGAAGGTGCTCGATGATCGGCAGAGCGGCCGAGCCATCCGCCTGGGCCGTTTGCCCCTCAACTGGAGGCTGATCCTCCAGCAGCCACCGAATAATTCGCCGCTGGTGCTCAGAGAGTCTGGGAGGCAACGACGCTGCCTGGCGACAAGACTCGTGCAGACCGACACCATCTGTGCGTTGATGAGACAGATGCTCCGAGGAAACCTGAGTCGGCTTCAGGTTTGATGGATCCTGTCCTCGTCCAGACGAGCTTGAACTCAGCAAGGCCGCAACCAGGATCACTAGGGTGAACAAACCCTTCGACCCAGCGAATCGATCAGTTAGCAATTTAATACAACCTTTAGCATTTTTCGAGCTGCATCCGCCCAGCCGACGAACAAACCGCAGCCTAAGATCGATCATTGAGCAACACTCCACCACCCACTCAGCCTGCTCGCCAGCAGATGCCAAGTGTGGAACTGGTCCGTCCTTGCGTTTCCTCAGTTCACTGAGAGCCTCAACGGAACGCTCGCCTGCGCGGAATCCGGAATGCACTGGCTCTGCGACCTGCCATGGACCGTCAAAGTCCTTGGGCTGACCCACAAGCGCAGACTGTTTGCGTCCTGCTGCAGAGCAGGGCAACCAACGATTCCGGCCGAGGAACTTGAGGCTTGAACTTGGCTTGCTGTTGAGAAGAGGAGGTGAGCTAGACCAGAAAACGCGTCGAGACCCTGGGAATCGGTGAGCCGGGCCGGCTCGACGCTGGAGTGCCCGGTTCACATCACAAACCCTATTGATCTCCCGGCAGACAACCCCTGACGGGTTGTCCTCGAGGACATCAAAACGGCCAGCGACTGTGGGCTTTCGGCCTCAGGCCCCGTTGTGCGGTGGAACTCTCCGCAGAAGATCGCCTCACCAGAACATGACCGGCCACAAAGAGCACGAAGGAATTCGGTCCGAACTTGACCCAACGTCCCTCTGGTGGGAACCGTCAGACGGTGGGGTGCTCAGAGGGACTCCAAGGAAGCGGCCAGGGAGCTTTTGGCTGTGACAAACCTTACCTTAAGGATTCCCCGGAAACACCTTCCGCGTCGTTGTTCAGGGTGATCTTCTCCGGGAAAGTCTCCAAAAGTGGGCCAGTGCGGTTAGGCACCAAAGCAAGCTGGTGTGCTGGATCGACAATCGGGGTGGTCGATCCTTCTCATCAAAGAACCCATCGAGTCTAGGTGAAGTTTCGCTTCTTCTCAAGAGAATTTCTGCAACCATCGAACTGGTTCCCTCATCCCCCTCTGTCGCGGGAGCTCCAGCGGAGAGCAGGCTGCTGAAGGAAAGCTCTGATCTCTGATTCTCGCGGCAGCAAAACTGGAGTGTTTTGGATCATCCCCAGAATTGCCACCATCGGCGTCGTTGAGGGTTCGGCAAGGGGGGCTGAGGGCGGTATTGATCGCCGACCGGCCACAGGGACTCAGCACGGTAGATCTGCACGGTGGCAGGGAGGCTGGTTCCTTTGCCGCGAATCCACAGATTGGACAAGGACAGCCAGATCTCTTCGCCGGCATTCCATTCAATCGGCTCGCCGGGCCTTTCGGAGCAACTCTGGGAGCTTTCGCCCGGCCGCATGGCCCGACACCGAGCATGCGCGAAGAAGCCGTCTGCCAAGATGGCCAATCGTTCTCCCAGAGCCGGAGCCGGGCCCAGCAATACCCCACGCACTTGTGGCAGATCAAACCAATCGGGTTGGCGGGGCCGGACCTCCTCGGCCTCCAAGACGAGCTGGCCCAGGGTTCTGGCTTGGTGTGCTTCGTCCTCAGGGCTAGGACGAACAACCACCGGGCAGCCGACCCTGCGTTGGACTTTCAGGCTCCACGAGACCGCGGACTCCAGCGACTGGGGGCGAGAAAAGATCGGCATGGGATTGGTCAGCGGACGATTGGTGCCTGTCGGAAGGCTCCGACCAACCAACTCAGCCGCTTCCATGAGCGTGTCCAGAAGCGAGCCGGTCGGCAGCACCAGGCAGGGATCAAAGGTCATCTGCGGGCGCCCGTACCACTCGGGACGGATCAAGGCCCGTTGCGACTGTGAGACGTTGACGGAGGTGGTCGCCCGAGCCTCCATGAGCAATTGCCCCTGCAGCACCTCCGCTTCGTCACGAGGTAAGCCACGCACAAGAGGCCAAGGCATGCCATCGACGATCGACTCAATGGACGATCGCTGCCGGTGAAGCAGCCGCTGCAGAGCCGCCACCACCGCGCCCCGACGACCAACTGGGTAACTCTGCAGAACTACGTCGTATTGTTTGCCCACCAAGGCTCGCCAGAACGGTTGACTGCTGGACTGAAGTTCCCGCAGACGCGTCTGCATTCGAGTCGCTCGGCGATCACCCAGGGCCAATCGACCCCAACTCACTTCCAGTCTTAAATACTCCGCACGGGGATCTCCCTGCTGGGACAGCCAGTCGGCATACACCAAACGTGCCCCATCATGATCTGGCTCAGCCAGCACCGCCCGGATCAATTGTGTTTCGTCCATGGATCAATCGCCACGGCAAAAGTCGCCTCAGTTCAGGGAAGAACACCCAGAGAACCCGTTAGCCAGAGAACCCGTTAGCCAGAGAACCCGTCAGCCAAACAACACGTCACTGCGAAACGTGTCAGCCAGCCATCTCCACCAAACAGCTTACCGATTGCGGCCTGACCAGGTTGTTCTGAACACTCAGGCTCGACGGAGTTGCTCTCCGCCGGAGCGACGACACGGACACCATTTGCACCCACAAAGCCCTTCAAGGGTCCAAGCCCAATCTCAGACGGATTGAGTATGACCTGAGGACAAATTATTGCGGGAGTCGCCGTTGCGGACGGGGATAGTCTCGTCCCGAAACAGATCCCCGACTTTCTGACGTTGGCGGATGAGGTGGGGCTGCTGGTCAGCCAAGAGCACCTCGGCTGCAAAGGTTTTTCCATTGTAGTTGCTGCTCATGGCAAATCCGTAGGCACCAGCACATTCCACAATCAGGTAATCGCCTACAGTCGCAGGCGGCAGCTGCCTGGGCGCCACAAATCCCCCCTCTTCTTGGGTGAAAATGTCTCCACTCTCACAGAGGGGCCCACCCACAACAACGCTCAACAGCGGAGGTGACTGACTGGACAGTTCGTCTTGCTGGCCGGGTCGCTGACTTCCCGGTCCAGCTGAGCTGTTGGCCGGGCAGATCGACAAGGGATGATAGGCCCCGTACATGACAGGCCGAGCCAGGTTGTTGAAACCAGCATCGACAAGATAGAACAGTTGCTGGCCGACTTTCTTGACTGCTCGGATTTCACTGATCAAGTAGCCACTCTCGGCAACCAGGTAACGGCCGGGCTCAATCTCCAACCTCACTGGATGTCCGAATTCTTGCTCCAAGGTTTTGCGGGTGGTATCCCACAATTGGAAGTAGGCTGACGGATCGACTCGCTGCTGGCCCTCTTGGTAGGGCACCGGCAGTCCGCCTCCGGCGCTGATGCTCATCAAGGAGCGGCCGACCTGACGGGCGGATGACAACATCGCCTGGCAGACTTGCGAGAGATGCTCCAAGTCGGTGCCTGAGCCGATGTGCATGTGCAGCCCGGTCACTCGGAGACCGACCCAATCGGCACGTTCCAGGCATCGGGGCAGTTCTTCATGCCAGATGCCGTGTTTGCTGTGCGGACCGCCGGTGTTGGTTTTCTGGCTATGGCCATGACCGAAACCGGGATTCAACCGCAGGGTGATCTCTCGGCCAGGGGCCACCTCGGCGAGTTGCTCGATCATATCGGCCGACCCACAATTCACCGGGACATTCCGATCCACCACCACCTGCAACGACTCAGCATCGAACAGATCGGCCGTGTAGACCACCGGTGGGGGGTCGCCCTCCAGAGAGTAACCGGCTGCCAAGGCACGAGCGATCTCGCCGGCGCTGACCGCATCAACCAGGGCACCCTCTCGTCGGATCAAATCCAAAATGGCAATGTTGTTGCAGGCCTTTTGTGCGTAACGGATAACATCAAACGGCCTGAGTTCCGCGACTCGCTGCCGGATGACCTCGGCGTCGTAAACATAGGTAGGCGTCCCAAATTGGCGAGCCAGCTCAGCAACCGGCACACCAGCAATCTCAGAACGCAGACGGGGAAAGCTCACGGTAGACGACATCAGCGACCTTTTCGCCGAAGGAAAATTGATTGACCCAGAAATCATACCTGGGCCATCGACTCGGGGAACCATTCCGAGCAGACACATCACCCTACATCGCCGCAGCCAAACTGCCCAGGGTGAGAATTCTGTCGGAGCCGCAGCCAGCCGACAAAGGCCGTTTGTGCATCAGAACTCTGGGGGAAGAACTTGAACCAAGCCGCGTCGGTCCAGCAGACCGCTTGAGCAAACGACCCTCCTTAGGTTGGAACACCAAACCCCATTTGCCGAAACGCTTGCCCCATTTGTTGAAAAACTAGCCCCATCTGCTGAGAAGCAAATCCCACTGGCTCAAAAGCGAATCCTCTCTGCCAAATCGCAATTGTCATGCCCCTTGAACTCCTGCTTCAGATTGCCATCGCCTGTCTCTCGGCCCTAGGGTCGCTGATGGCCGGGTTTTGCGAAGGTCACTATTTGCTTCCTGTTTTGGCGGTACTTGTCGCCGCCAGCAGCGTTTATGTGACCGACTACCGAGGGTGGTTCAAGCTCAACGCCAACGTGGCCAACATCACCGGTTTGGCGGCTGTCGGCCTTGCGCTATTGCGTGTGCGCTATGCTTCCGGAGAAGTCTGGTTGGTGGCCGTCGCTCATTTGTTGGCTTATCTGCAGTTCATTCTGCTGTATCAGAAAAAGACCCCCCGGCACTATTGGCTTGTGATGACTCTCAGCCTGTTTCAGGTGGCCGTGGCTGCCGCGGTGAGTCTGCAGGTTTGGTTTGGACTCCTGCTGATGCTCTATCTCCTGGTGGCCTTAGCCTGCTTGATGCTTTTCTTCTTCCTCCGAGAAGCCCGACGACATGGCCTCCTGCTGCCAGGTGTCGGCCATCCTCCAAAACGCCGATTCTCTCAGGGTGTGGGATCCAATTCGGAGGCAGGGTCGAATCCGAGAGACGTTCGATCTGGCCTGAAGCCGGATTCCAACGGGCCAGCGCAGGATTCTGGACACGCACAAGCCAACAGCCAGGCTTTCAAGACCTCCACAACTGCCAAGACCTCCACAACTGCCAAGACCCTTATCACAGCCAAGACCCTTATCACAGCCAAGACCCTTATCACAGCCAAGAGTCGAGAACTTTCGGGGGGAAGAACTCGTCGAAGTCGGTTGCGTGATGGAGCACAACTGGACCCGGCTTTTGCGCGTCCCGGTTGGGCGTTGCTCGCCCGAGTACTGTGGATGAGCACCTTCACGGTCGTTGTTGCTGCGTTGGTGTTCCTGCTGATGCCACGGCTGAGCCCGATCAAGAGTGCGGCCCGAGGCTGGGGCTCTCAGGCAGGCCAACCGCAGAGCACCGTGGGCTTCAGCGAAACCGTCAACCTCCATGATCTCGGCCGGTCGCTGAAAAACCCGGCTCCCGTGCTGAAACTCTGGCTGACAGATGCCCAAACCAACGAAGCCATTTCTGTAGGAAACCACTTGCTGCTTCGTGGCACCGTCCTGGGAGAATACCGTCAAGGTGCTTGGCGACGAATTGTTCGCTACGGCAACGATTGGCGCCGCTTCCAACATCAACCCCCAGGGCCCGATGGGGTGGATCAGTTCGAAGCGGGCAAACCGAGAGCTTCGCAGCCGACGTTGCCGGGCAAATTTCGGCTGATTCGACAGACGATTGAACTGCAACCTTTGGACACCCCTGTGGTCTTTGGGGTCTACCCTTGGTCATCGGCCACCGGACACTCCCTGCTGATGCAGCATCCTCGGGAGCTCCTGCTGGCACGCCCCACCAGCTTGCGATCGCTCCAGTTGCGGTATCAGCTGCTGACTTGGGCTCCCTGGGAGGTCGGCCAGCCCAGGGCGTTGTTGCGTGAATTTCCTCATTATCAAATCCGACCCCGACGGCTCGGCGAGACAACACTCGACCAATTGGTCTGGGGGCCAGGGGTCACCCTCTCAGCCGACCAATATGCAGACTTGACTCAGCTCCCTCAAACCGACAGCGGGACCTCTGAGCTCCCCTACTTAGAAGAGCTGGCTGCGGGCTGGGTTGAACCGTTGCCCTTGGGTGTTCCGCCTGCCGAAGACTTTGGCAAAGAACCGCAGCGGAGGCTCCAACGACCGACCGAGGAGACTTTCCCCCAACCAGAGATTCGGACGACGGATGCATCGGCAGCTGATGACGACTCCAAGGACCCAAATTTTTTCGCTCCCTTGGAGGGTGCAGAAGACCCTCTGGGCAATCCGCCACAGCTAGACATTCGGGGTGCTGAGGAACTGACGCCCTCGGCGATCGAACGGTTTCGCCAGCGAGAACTCTGGCAACAGTATCAGCGTATGCCAGCTGAGGAGATCCGCCAGCGAGCTGTTCAATTAGAAAGGCGACTACGCGACTCTGGCCAGTTTGCTTACTCGCTTGCAGGTCCTGTCAAGACGTCGACTCAGAATGGGCAGGCCGAGAATCCTGATCCCATTGAGGTCTTTCTTCGCTCGAGCCGTCGTGGTCATTGTGAATACTTTGCCACCGCTTGTGCCTTGATGCTTCGCAGTCGTGGGATCCCAGCACGTGTGGTCGTTGGGCTGAGCCAAGGGGAATACAACCCCCTCGGAAAGTTCTATCAGTTTCGGCAGTATCATGCTCATGCTTGGGTGGAATGCTATCTGCCCTCGGGACGATGGCTGACCCTCGATCCCACACCCTCTCGAGAACAAAGCCCCGCCCAAGAGGCACAGGCCGAACCAACCTTTCCTCTGTTGCAGCAACTCTTGCAATACGCCGATGCCGTCTGGGTTAGTTACGTTTTGGGACTCAACCCTGATCGACAACAAAAGCACGTGTATAAGCCTTTGCGGTCCGCAGCCGATGGGGTGGTGGGGTGGTTTGGGGGTGGCTCTGGTTGGTCGGCGTTCTGGGGGGAGCTCGCCAAGCTGTGGCAGCCGGGCCGGTGGCGGGCGACTCTGGCGGCTTGGTTGAGCTGGCGGGGGTTGGTGGCCTTTTTGGTTCTCTGGAATTTGGGGTTTGTCCTCTGGGGTCTCCTCCGCCGATTCTCCCGGGGTATCCGCCGCTGGCGTCATGGCCGGTCTTGGGAGCGATCCGAACAGGAGGTGTTGGACCTGTTCGCTCGTCTGGAATTGCTGCTAGCCCGTCATCAGATTTTTCGCCTGACGGGGGAGACTCCTCGGGAGTTTGCCGAGCATGCCTCTGAGGAGGTGGCTCGCTGGCCGGAAAGCCGGGATCAGGCGCAGGTCCCTTCCCAAATCGCTGAGGCTCACTATCACGCCCGTTACGGCGGCCAATCGCTCAGCCGCAACCGGCAGCAAGAGTTGGAAATTGCTTTAGCTGCGTTGCAATCAGCCCTCGTCGCTGCCGCTGAAGCGCAACAGCAGCGAGAGGACGACGACTCTCAGTGAGTTGGCAAGGGGTATTTTACAGCGTTTCTTGGAGCGTACCTTCCGATCGAGACAGCTCTTGACCGACTGGCCGCCAGACCGACTTGCTCTCTGGGCTAGAGACTTGGTTGCTCCAAAACCGAGAAGCCTTTCTCGGGCAGGCGGAAAAACACGAAGGTGGTTCCGGCTTGGCGGAAGTTGGGAGCGCTGATCAGCGGCGGCCAGGGACGCACATGAGGGTCGTTGACCGAATACAGACCAACGGAACCACTGTTTTCCACGCAAATGGCCCGGCGACAACCAAGTTGCGCCGCCAGTTGGCCCACCTCCTCCAACCGCCCGTGCGCGATGACGATGACCAATTGGTGATCATCGTTGACGCCCCAGACCGAATGAAGATAGTTGTCTTCGCGGACAAGCTGGTATCTCTCGGCCAGTTCTCTCAGCCGGCTGGCAGCGGTTAGTCGATCCGAGGAAAGAGTCTCGGTAAAAGCCGCATGCAGGTGCGACCACTGTTGCCGCGAGAGGTCGTTGGCTCTCGGGTGATTTCCCCGATGCAACTGCCAAACGTGGGAGTGATCGGCCGCATCGGTAATCATGCGGTCGAAGAGCTCCTCACTGTCACAATCCCAGTAAACCGGGGTACCGGTAATCAACCAATCGGTCTCGGCCAAATCGGCTGTCGAAGCACGCAACGGTCCGCTGGGGGAATACTCATCGATCCAAAACCGACCCTGGGCATACCGCAAGGCGTGATAAGGCCGGCGGACAAGATCACTTTCCTCATGAACTGCCGCAAAGGCCGGAGAGGAACCCTGAGAAGGATGGGGAGTTTTGGTGTAGCCGATACATCGAAGATTACAAAGCACGTTGCGAGTTCCCGCCACCAACAGCGGAGGCTCAAGCACACGGGGCAACCGATCAAAGTGTTCCTGGGGTAACAAACGCGAGGTCGCCGGATGGTACCCGCTGAGAAGTTCCTTCTTCTTGGCAGCGACATCGGCCAAGCTCAACACAGCATCGACCGGTTGGATCATAACGGTCAAGCGAACTCGGTAGCGAAAAGCAGAGGGGCTCATAAACACCCGTGTCGGCAAGGACAGTCGCCGCCGCTGGCGAAATGACCAACCTGTTGATCAGGTCGAGCGGTCTCAGGTCGAGCGGTCTCAGGTCGAGTGTTGTCAGGGTGACCGGCTGGTTGGCAATCCACATCGGCTGTTTAGCAGATGCGATGTTGACAGGCTAGACGGATGGTGGCAATCGGTGTCCGCGGGTTTCTGAATGCAGTTCTTTGACTGCGAGAAGGACCCATCGCCGTTGGCAGGCAATCGATGCCTGCGACCGCAGAAAAATCACCGGATGACACCACCGGCAGTCTTCAGCGGCAGATGCGAGTCTTCAGCGGCAGAGCCGGTTTCCGCAAAAAGGTGCCAAGGTCGTTATCGCAGCAAACGGATCGTCATGGGATACCGGTAGAATTCAGGGCCGCTGACGTTGACAGCCGCCATGATCATACAGACCACGTTGAAGATCAGCACGAAGATCAGCAGCGGGATTCCGACCAACAAACAGACCAACAGTGCCGAGAGGAGCAAGTAGATCGTCACGCTGATCTGAAAGTTGATGGCCTCCTTGCCGTGTTCATCAATGAACCAGCTCTCGTCTCTCCGCGCCGCCCAGAGGACCAGCGGCAGCAGCAAATTTCCAAACGGAATCCCTGTGAAGAGCGCCAGACCAGAAAGATGGCAGAAAACCGCATAGTTGCGGTCAGATGGAGAAAGCTCCGAAGGCCGCGACTGGAATTCCCTGCCGTCATCCTCCCAGTCCTCCTCAACAGCTGAACCATCCGAGGCTGATTCTCTGCCAGTATGCCAAGGATGATCATCGGGCCCTGAATAAAAAGGGAAAACCTTTATCATAGGAATTTCTCCTTGGCAGGCCAAGTGGTTCTTGTCCGCCGGTATTCCCGTGCCGTTGCGTCACGCCAGCTCCGACAGAACTACAGCCACAGTTTGGGACTAGTTTCCCACTAACGTTTTCTGAGAGGAATCAGCCTCCGCTCGGTGACGGTTTGGTCGCAGAACCCCAAATCTTTGGTCGGAATTGGCCGAGTTGGCTCGCAGGCGGTAACGCAGATCCCCTTCTTTCTAACGGCCCGCTGACAGCAAGGTTCTTGAGTCAGCAGGGAATCCGCTTTTTGGGGAAGACCAAGTTCTGGCCCTGGGTTCCCGACAGGCATTGCACAGGCCTCCTTCGAATCCAGGAAGTCCTGGAATATCAAGCGGAGAGCAAGCTGGTATCGCGGCCAGTCAGTCCAAGGCTCCGCGATTGAACGGGTTTCTTCGGTTGGCAGAGTTTCTTCGGTTGGCAGAGTTTCTTCGGTGGGCAGAGTTTCTTGGGTTGGAGGGGACGCTCTGAGAAGCTAGTGCGAAGTCGGGGCAAATTCCTGCAGGGGTCGTCTTCTGTGGCGGTGCTGTGAGCAGGTCGCAAGACGTTGGCCAGCAAGCGAGATCAGCAAGTTTTTTGCGTCTTTCTGGGTGTCTACCGGGAATGTCATCTCCTGTCATCCATGGGGCAAACCTAGTTGCTCACCGCGACTTGGGTGGAGGGCTCAGCAGCCGGCGCGAGGGATGGGAGGGTGAGCTGCAGCTCAATGAATTGGTGCTTTCTTTGAACGTCTTGGTAGGCTTTGGCCATCGCCTGGAGGGTTTTGGCTCGAGTCTGCATCCGCGGGTGTTCTACCCTCAACGTCTCTTCGGGGAGATTCGTCAGCAACTCTTTGCGAATCATCATCGCCCTGATCTTGCGTGTCCGCAGGTCCCCAGCCCTCTCACAGGTGAGGCAGAGCAGGTAGTCCACGGAGATCGGCGGTTGGCTTTGCTGGGGAGATGCTGCGGCCACATCCCGGTAGATCTCACCCAGAGCGAATCGTTCGGCAACCTCGTTGAGCACAGCATTGAGGAGGTACCAGGAGTCCTCCTGATTCAGGGGCAGGATGGGGTCCTCTTCGGTGGTCTTTCGAGCTGCCTCCAGCGCCATCTGAGCGGCAACCTTGTTGAGGAACACATAGCCGCAGTTGGTCTCCAAAATCGTCCGGAAGATCAGTTGGTTGCCCACGATCATGTTCAGCGAGACGTTGAGCCGATCGAAAAATTCCTTTCGTCGCCACTCTCGGATGGCCCTCCGTCGTCCCCACCAGAGGCCGATGGTCAGCGAAATCGCACTGAAGACGACCTCAGCCCAGTGCTCCTGGATGAGACCCCAGAGGACGTCGATCAACTCAGCCCATCGTTCCATCTCCGCCACCCTCCCAAAAACCTAATCGGTCCCAGCTCCTTTGTCCGAAATGCCACCAGCAGGCCAAGGCATGTTGCGATCCTCCCCAGCCTCAAGACCCCCAGCCTCAAGACCCCCAGCTCCAGCTCAGACAGCCG
>CAZYKP010000098.1:0-31600 GCA_964648025.1 uncultured Pirellulales bacterium
TCCCCCGATTCCACGAGAACCAACTGCCAAATCAGAAGGAAACCGACCACCAGGCTCTGTCTCTCAACGCGTTCGTCGGCCAGAGGGCGAGATGAGCAAGTCGCTGGCCAGAAGGGCGAAGCAGGCCAATCCAAAAGATTCGTGAATGCAGCCGGACACCGCCAGCGGCGCAATCCAGCCGCACGAAACCAGATCGGCGTTTTGAAACAGAGCCTCGATCACTCACCGCCCACGCCAGCCAAAGTCTCCTTCTCCCAAGGACGCTTGTGCCGACCAGAGGCGACCCACGGCAAAGAACTCGCCAGAACATCACTGGGCAAATGCCAGCAAATCACCTGACAGTCACCTGATCCGGTTGCCGGGCCTTCACCTGCAGAACAACGCGGTGGCTTCCCTCCAGCACCCAAGGAGTCGTCCGCGAGAGCACCAACGATTGCTCCACCGTCTTGACCTTCTCCGAGCGGTCGGCCGTCAGCAACGCCCGCATGCTCTCGGGCAACTCCGGAAGCACAACTCCGTCGACAGCCAGACCACGACGGGCCAGCGGCAGATGCACGTACATCTGGCGATTGTCGGCCTGAAGTTGTGCCCGATAAGCTCGAGCGACGCCCGCTAGATCGCTGGCCTCCAAGAGGTGCGGTTGCTCGGAGAGCTTCTGCTGCAGGTGGGTCTTGGCGTCGCTGATGGTCAGGGTGTGTTTGCCGGGCGTGAGGTCCTGAGGCAGCTGCAGGCGGATTTCCCGAGTGACCGGCGGCTGCTTAAAGGGTCTCAAGCGGACGGTGGCGACCAGCTCATCGCCGGGCTGGTACCTCTGCGCGTTGAGCCGCACAGACTCGATGGTAGCACTTGTGCGTCCTGGGACAAGGGTTGTGCGGCAGCGAATGGATTCAATGCAGGCACGATCAAAGGGGTTATTGGTCAGTCCTCCAACGACGACGGCTATGTTGGAGAGCACACGCCGCACGGAGTCGCTGCTGCGAATGAACGGACCGCTAAAACTGTTGGTCAGCTGGATCGGCGGCAGTCCGCGAACTTCGATGATCGCCTCCACACCCACGGTCATTTCAGCCGGCAGAGCACCAAGCTCCTCAATGGAATTGCTCAACACCGCGGCAACCAAGGAAGGGAGGATCTCAGGGTGACGGACGACCTGAACGTTGTAGGTCTGGTCACGCCCTGCGGCGGCCTCGTAAACCGAAACCGACAAGGGAATCAGATCCGGTTCGGTCCCCAGCTGCCCAGCGATGCAGGCACCTACGTCGGCATCCACAGTGCCTCGAATACTCAGGGGGCTGCCCATCTTGGTACTGACGTTGAGCTTGCTGTTGACTAAGTGGATGTACCCACCGCGAAGGAGATATTCACAGCGACCGCTGGACATCATGGGATGCCCCCAACCCCAAACACGTTTTCCCTCGACGTGTGTTGTGGTGCCGATTCCGGTCAGGTCCATATCACCGGTCATCAGGCCGCAGGAAAGGGCGGAGCCGGGCAGAATTTCGGGTTGATCATCCACTTCGGCAGTGCCACTGCTGCCCCCGGCCATCGGCAGCATTCCCAACGGCCGCAGTTGCTGCTGCAGCATCGCCAGTGTTTTGGGTCCAAAACCACCTGCGGCCACCGGCAACGCAATCGGCTGCATGCCCCCAGTGCTCGCCGAGGTGGGTTGGGCTTGCGCGAGTTGCTCAGCCTGTCCGGCAAGCTGGGCGAAGCCATCGGTGGTCCACTGCAGGGCGTCGACCTGGACGACGCCGGAATCGTTGAGGCTTGCTGCCTGCGCCTGAACTCGCAGGCTCCGACCACGCGGGTGCTCCGCCGAAGCTTTCATCTGTTCAAAGGGGGTGACTCCAGCGATTGGCTCCTTCGCAAACGGCCAGGCGTAGGCGACCGCCCCAAGCAGCTTGCCCTGAATGTAAACCGGGGATCCACTCATCCCGGCGATCACTCCGGTCTTCTCTAAGTTGGCTCCCGAAAGACGGCAGAGAATCAAGTCCCTCCCCGGAGCGACATTCTTCTGAACGCCGAGCACCAGGATTTGAAAGTCCACAATGTCAGTCCCTTGCAAGACTGTCCGCCCCAGTCCCTTCATCCCAGGCCGAACCTCCGAGACTTTCATCACCGCTGTGGTTGGTTTGTGGGGTGCCCGACCATCTTCCGGCGTCCGTGCAAGTTGCACCACAGGCCCCTCGGTCGGCACATCCGGGGACCCTTGCCCCCGCAATGCCTGTCCCTGCGATCCCTCTTCAGGTGAGATCCGCGCAGAAGCACCCTCCCGGAAGGAGCCTGGAACTGGGCCTGGGGAATCTTGGTATGTTTGAGCTTGACCTAGCAGGGGAGAAGTCGGAAGGCACCACCCAATCAGCAGGCCTATCAGAGCTCCCCATCCCGAGATGGCACTAAGTCCCGAGATGGCACTAAGGTAAGCCGACCGACTGCTTCGGCCGGATGGGGATCGCCCCCGACATTGCATGAAGAGATACATACGCCCCTCCCAGCCCGCTTCCTAGGGTGCGGACTCTTTGAGATACGTGGCAAATCAGTTTGAGAGTGAGTGGGGCCTCACACCGTTTGGGATCGACACCGTCCCAAATGGCATCTTCCATCAATCTTCATGATACAGTCGAGGTCAGGCGTGTACAAGCAAAATGAAAACTCGGTCCGGCGTATCATCAGTCTGCCTTATGATGACAGCCCAGCTGAGGGCTGGGCGCAGGCTGAGCGCCAAGGCAATTGCCGTCTGCTGCGGCATTTGGTCACTCTGGTTCAAATTGAAACCAGTTAGAAACAGCTAGTAGCGTGCGATAACCCGCCTTGATAAGCCGGCACCTTCACCTGGGAGGGATTTCATTGACGAATCATCCTGATCCGAGAAAGTGAACAAGGCATTTAATGGTTCGAGCAAGCCCAGAGGATAGCCAGAGGCTCAGTTGCAGCAATGCCGGGAAGGTGAGGAAGGTCTTTTGGTCGATGAGAGTTGCATTTGTTGAATTGGCAGCCAATCTCCATGGGACTTTCGGCTGAGTAATACCTTGGGCATCACTGAACAACGAAAGCTGGGGCTATCAGGCTTCACTCCATCGATACCGAAGTTGCTCCGTCGAACTGGCATCCCTCTGCACTACAGAAAGCCTGGTAAAGAACGCCTAGCAAGAAAGCTTGTTATAGAAAGCTTTATCAATGCCCATCCGAAGATTCCGAACGGGCTTTGGCGGCCTCATGTGTGTGAGTGGTTCTCTTGGCTTTGGGATGCCTGAGTTTGGCGGACCGTTGTCTGCTGACCGCTTGTTGGTTGAGATTCTTCTTCTGGCTCGCCGTTGTTCTCGTACCGTCGTCGGAAGGTATTGGCGGACTTGCCCAAGATGGCCTCTAAGCGGACTTCGTCGACAGTCTCATCTTCCAGAAGAGCTTTGACCAACTCATCCAACTCTGGCCGATGCTCTTTGAGAACTCGGTGAGCGCGTTCGTCGGCCGAGTGCAAAATTCGTGAGACTTCTTCGTCGATGATCCGGGCGGTGTACTCACTGAACTGCCGTTGCTCTGTGATCTCCTTGCCCAAGAAGGGATGTTCCTCGCTCTGACGGTAGGCAACCGGCCCCAGACGTTCACTCATCCCCCAGTGCGTCACCATTCTCCTTGCCAGCTGGGTGGCTTGCTTGAGGTCCTGTTCGGCCCCGGCGCTGTGTTCTCCGTAGACCAACCGCTCAGCCGCCCGTCCTCCCAACAGAAAGGTGAGACGGCTGACCAGATGGCTACCACTGATGCTGTAGCGGTCTTCATCAGGCAGCAGTTGGGTAACCCCGAGGGCTCGTCCTCGGGGAATGATGCTGACTTTGTGGACCCGATCGACCCCTGGAAGCACCCAGGCCAGCATGGCGTGACCGGCCTCGTGATAGGCTGTCATTTCCTTTTCTTCCCCGACGAGCACCTCTTCACGTTTGGGGCCCATCAGCACCTTATCACGAGCGTACTCAAAGTCCTCCATGTCGACCCGTTCTTTGCCGCGACGGGTGGCCCAAAGGGCAGCCTCGTTCACTAAGTTGCGAATATCGGCACCGGTGAGGCCCACGGTGCCACGAGCCAGTTTCTCGAGATTGACATCCCCTGCAAGAGGGATGCTTCGGGTATGGACTTTGAACTGATGGATTCGTGCCTGCAGGTTGGGTCGATCGACGGTGACATGGCGGTCAAATCGACCAGGTCGCAGCAGAGCGGGGTCCAGGACATCAGGACGGTTGGTCGCGGCCATCACGATGACGGAGTCGTTGGGGCTGAAGCCATCCATCTCGCTGAGGATTTGATTGAGAGTTTGCTCTCGTTCGTCGTGTCCCCCTCCGAAACCGGCACCGCGGACACGGCCGACTGCGTCGATTTCATCGATGAACACGATGCAAGGTGCCACTTCCTTCGCGGTGCGGAAGAGATCGCGGACACGCATGGCACCGACGCCGACGAAAAGTTGGATGAACTCGCTACCGTTGATGGAAAAGAAGGGCACTCCAGCTTCCCCAGCGACCGCCTTGGCCAAGAGCGTTTTGCCTGTTCCGGGAGGGCCCATCAGCAGCGTGCCTTTGGGGACACGAGCCCCCAGACGCTGAAATTTGATGGGGTTTTTGAGAAACTCCACCATCTCCTGCAGTTCGAGCTTCACATTTTCCAGGCCTGCCACATCATCGAAGGTCACCCGGGGTTGGTTGGCCGTGTATTCCCTGAAGGGACGCTTGTTGAAGTTGCCCAACAATCCGCCAGACATTTGGTCCCGTGTTCGACGGAACATCAACCAAGTGACCAGCAGCACGATGAAGGTCAACAGGAGGATTGGACCAAAGAAGACCACCAACATGCTGAGAAATTGGTTTTGGGCTTTGAACGAATAAGGGACTTTGTGTTGATCTAAAAACTCGCGCAACTCAGCGATGGATTCCGAAGAAGGGGGCAAGTTGACCCGAAACTTGGGTTTGAGACGTTCGGCCTCCTCAGCTGGGGCATTTTCGGCACCGTCGCCTTCCTCTTGAGTTGGTTGCTCGCCTTGCTGCTCCTGAGCACGGCGGAGGGCTTCTGGGTCGAGAGGGGGTTGGTCAGTGTTCTCAAAGGTCCCGTAGATCAGGCCTTCGGCGCCGTCAACCCGGACGGAGGCCACCTCACCTTCCTCGACAAGCTGTCGAAAATCGTAATAGCCCAAGTTCGACCAATTGCCCGCGGGCATGTAGAGCAACGCAATGCAAGCAACGACCGCGGCAACAAGTAACCAAATTAGTTTCGGGCCTGACCAGCTCCGCCTGCCCTCGGAACCACCTTCTCCTGAGGGACTTGCCCCACCTGGAGTCGACCCGCCTGCACCACCGAATGATTCTCCGTTTGCTCCCCCTCGATCCTGCTCACCTGTCGAGCCATCTCCCGAGGAGTCCTGTGACTTCTTTTGGCTCTTGGAGTCGGAGTGACCCTCGGCGTCCAAATCGGAGACAAAATCGCCAGATAATTTGTCGAGCTTGCGATCGCCCGAGTTGGTGTCTGCTGGTTGGTTCTCTGGCAAGTTGCTCTCTGGGGATTTGGCCTGCGTTGAATCGTCTTGGGGAGATGGCTCAGCCTGAGCGTGTTGGCTCTCCTGCTGGCCACCATCGGCATCACTTTGACTGCGATCAGAAGATGGTTGTCCTGAATCGGTGGTGTGCTGGACACCGGGATCCCGGGGTGTGGTCTCTTGGAGATTGGGATTTTGGGGATGGTCTTCTGGAGACGCACCGGGATCGGATTTCGGGTGTTCCGGGCTGTCGCTCTGAACAGCTCGGTGGTCCCGTTGCTGGGAGGTTGATTGGTTTTGCGTCTCTTCGCTCATGGAGAACCTCAATCGCCCCATTTTCCTGCCGAGAGTGAACCTCGGTTCTGGGAAGACCAACCATTTGTGGTCGAGGGTCGGTCAGTTTGTGGGGGTTTTTTGCTTTGATTCTGCGGCATCTCGCCTAAGCATTGTAACACGAAGGGCGTTCCGGCGACCATCGACGTTCCCATAGCCTCAGACCTGCGGGAATTGTGGGCCGCCCAAGTGACTCACCACGGCAACCAGCGACTGCCTCAATCAACCAGCGACTGCCTCAATCGACCAGCAACTGCCTCACTGATGAACGAAGAGTTCACTTGAAGGGACGACAGCAATCTCTCTAACGAAGAAATCCTTCGGGACGCTCACTCGGAAAGACACCCGAGCCCAGGGACTTCGCCAGCAACACGGACCAAACTCCCCTGCGGGGCTTTTGCCAGCGGAGACCTGCTGCCTAGGTGCCCGATTTCATTGCGAAGGAAATGCGGGGATCTCGTCAGGATTGACACCGACTTGCGGGTCGGACTCGTTGTCTGCTGGGCGATAGTCGTCAATTGATCGCTGGCTGGGTGGACGCGGGGACTTGTGCGGCGAGTTTCTCCAAGGTTGTGGGGACCAGGAGGATTCCTCCTCTTGGCTTCCCCATTGGTCTTGCCAGCGGGCTGCATCCCAGAGATCAGCATTGCGACCAGCCGGTGCGATTCGCCAAGGCTCGGACAACTGGTCGTAGTGGACCCGCCAGCCTTGCCAGTCGAGGCAATCCCGCGCTGAGCGTTTGTCCGGGATGGAGCCAAATTGATGGACGAGGCTTGTTTGCCTGCGGAGAACAAAGAGGGATTGCTGACAATAAAACCGCAGGGTCCCGAAACGATCGGCCGACTCCTCATATTGGACCTGGCACAGTCCTCCCGGCAGGTCAGCTGTCACCTCCCGAGCGGTCACCCTCAGGTGTTCAAACGATTCGGTCCCTACGAAGGCCTGATGGAGGTCGACTGCTGGAGCGTTACGTCCGAGGATCAGCAACACCTGAGTGAGGGACAACTCCAGTGGCTGTTGCCGCTCGCTTCTCAGCAAGGCCGCTTCGCCCCGAATGCTGCAGCGGCGGAAGATCACTTGCAACGGACGTGGGGTGTTGCGAGCCGGATCCAACATCATCGCTGAGGGAGCCTCGGCTAGGGAATCTGCTTCAACAAAAGCCACCTGCAAGTGAGGATTCGGGGGCGGATTACGGATTTGCAACGCACAATTGACAAACTCCAGCCACTGGGCCCCCCGAGCGTAGAACATCGCCCAACTCGCCGCTGGTTGCTCAGACAAGTCGAGACTCAGATCAACTCCCTCGACACGCAATCGACCACCACGAAGGCTGAACATGCGGGAGACTCGGTCCAGATCCTGCGAACCCGCCGGCTGAAAGACCAACTCCGGCCGCCCAGAGCCTCCCTCAGCAGACCCCTCATCCAACGCAGGGACTCCACTCCGCAAGATCAGCTCCTTGCCCTTCAGCGAAATCGGCGACACCCGTCTTGGCCCCCGAAACCGCAACTCGACAACGGCGTTTTCGCCAGCCGCTTGACAGGCCTCACTCAGAGACGCAAAGCCGCGAGGTTGCCCCCTGTCGTCCAACAACAAAAACGGCCAGGCTCGGGATTCAGCCTCTTCGGTCGGTTCACCCGAGACAGCACCTGAGGAAGCAACGTCCGTGGCACCCATCCGAGGTGACCGATCCCTTGGTGAACCTGGTGGGGATGCCGTCTCGGTTGGAGTTGCCGTCTCTGGTGGAGTTGTCGCTGGGGTCGCTGCTGACGAAGCGGCTTGACCTGAAGTCGAACCACTGATTTGTTCAGCGGATTGTCCTGCCGATTGAGCGTCTACCCTCCTCGGAGGGAGGCCCCCTTGACTGCTGGGGGGCCTCGGTGGCGAGGAACCTGCTCGGGAATTGCCAGAACTTGGCGGTTGTTCGCCTCTGCGAAATGGAGAATCCGCCGCGTTTTGAGCAGGGTCCTGAGTGGAAGCAAGGACGTTTTTGGGGTTGCGCAAGCTCTCTATCTTAGGTGCCTTGGCTTGGCTGGGCGGACCCAACGATCGGTTTTGCGGGGGGTTTTCGTCGGGGGTACCAGACCACTGGGGCGATTGGCTTGGACCGCCGGGAAGATCCGTGGCAAACTCGTCGGTCGTCCTGACAGCAGAGGTTGGAGGGAGCCCTTGGGTAACCAGCGTTGATTGTGCGGAGCCGGTGATCCAGTGCAGGCACGCCACCAACAAGAACAGCAGAGCAACCGGCAGAGCCCAGGGGAGATGGCGTTCCCAAGTTGAAACTGGCCACGAAGCTGGAGAGATCCAGATCAACCCGCCTTGACCGAGAGAACGCAAGCCTAGGGAGCCGGCAACCAGCAACAGCTCGGTCATCAGCTGCTCGGGGGTCTGGAACCGGTCCTCCGGATCTTTGGCCATCATCCGCACAATCAGCCGAGCAACCCCGCCGCTGACTTCGGGATTGAATTGGCGGACATCGGGCGGGGCTTCTCCCTGATGTTGCATCAGCTTCTCGAACCCGGTTCCCACGGCAAATGGGGGCCGAGCTGCGAGCATAAAAAACAGAGTACACCCAAGCGAATAGATATCGCTGCGAACATCGACGTAACGTGGGTCGCGGGCCTGCTCAGGCGAGATGTAATCAAAGGTCCCTAGAGTCACGCCTGATGCGGTCAGGTCGCTGTTGCCGGGCGCTTGAGGATCCGAGACCCTGGCTAGGCCCATATCGACGAGCTTGGCGATCGTCGGGGCATCGGGTCGATGGTTGGATGCCCGGGTGATCAAGATGTTGGAGGGTTTCACATCGCGATGGATCACATCCCGACTGCTGGCGTGATCCAGTGCTCCGGCGATCTGCAGGGTATAAGCGATCGCCTCCTCCTCCGGCAGCGGCCCCACCTCGTTGACCAGATCACGAACGTTCACTCCGTCGATGAATTCGTAAACGATGTAGGGCAAGCCCCGGTCTTCACCAAAATAGAACACCCTTGCGATGTGCTCGTGGTCGAGACGCGCGGCACTTTGGGCCTCTTTGCGGAATCGCCGTCGGGTCTCGGAGTCGCGAGCTTGCTCCTGGGCGAGAACCTTCACAGCAACAGTTCGATTAAGGCTGGTGTCGTAGCCCCGAAACACGGTGCCCATGCCACCGATGCCAACAAAATCCTCCAACTCAAAATGATTCAGCGACTGACCCCGCAACTGAATCGCCATCTCAGAGGGGTGGGAAAGACCCGGCAACTCGTAGGCTGGCTTCCCCGTGGATCCACCCGCGGTCGGCCCCCCTCCACCCAACTCCCCCCCTTGTTCTCTGGACCGCGACCCCTGGCCAGAAAAATCCTCTCGAGGAAAGTCTTGCCTCTCAAAGTCACTATCAGGTATATCTTGTTTCTGCTGAGTATTTTCAAGGGCCTGTTGGTCGGTGTTGTTTTGCGGAGGGCGTTTGCTCTCAGAAGACAGTTGGCCAGAAGACAGTTGGCCAGAAGACAGTTGGCTCAGGTAGTTTGGGGGCCTGGGCTGCTGACGGGAATGTTCCGAAGGGGAGGGGTTCTGGCCGGACACTTGGGCGATGTCTTGGCCGGATGGAAACGGACCAGGATCACCTGAAAGGGCTCCCTGAGTTGGTGTTGAGTCGACTTGGTGGGGTATTGCGGGAACTGGGGCCCTCGAAGAGTTCCCTTCCTCGGGGGTGGAGTCCGCCAGAAGACGACCTTCCTGGGAACGCGACTGCGAAGCAGCCGAGGAAGACCCTCCGGGGCCAGTAGCTGGTTTCGGGGACTGGGAGCCAGAAAAGTTCATAAGGATCCGTTTGGAGAGTGCGGCCCCCAACAGCATGGCGTGGCGACCGTGGCCAAATCGGTCGAACACCCATGCGAGATGTTCGCCCCAGAACAAACATGTCTTGCCTGCCCTTTGTGTGTGCTAGTGATATCCTAGCCGATCGCTGGTGAGTTCGCCTAGAAAACCATCAGCAGACGGGAAAATCCCCCTCGCAAGCGCCACGCCTCCACTGGTGGCTCTGGGTTCGACAGAATCCCAGACTGACAAAATATCAGACTGACAGAATCCCAGAGCGTCTCTGGGTTGACCTGGTCCGCTGGGGCTTTGACGAAAGACGTGTGATCCAAGTTTCCTGTGACTACCCTGAGACCCCCATCAAGAGTCACACCATCAAGAGTCACACCATCGAGAGTCACACCATCAAGAGTCACACCATCGAGAGCCACACCATCGAGAGTCACACCATCGAGAGCCACACCACCGAGAGTCACCACACTCAAGAAAGCCCTCAAATCAAAGTGAGTAGCCGAAACTCTGAAGATCCGCCGAACGAACAAACCGGGGGGAACTTTTCAGAGGTACTCAAAGGAGGGACCGGCGGATCGGCCTTTGGAGTTGTCCGCGGCTCGCGGAGGTTTCCCTCTCCATAGTTTTGGCACAACGCCGACAGGGCCCCCCAAGACCTTGTGCATAAGGAGGGTGGGGAGATCACAGCGGTCTCAGCTGCCTGAGACACTTTGGGAGGGTGGCATGACAGGCGGCCGCTGAGGAAAAATCCTGGATTGGTTTTGGCGGACTGATTTCCCTGGACCAAACTGGCTGAACAACTCGGACTGACCAGGTCGGCCAGGTGCTCAGTCGACGTGGGACCTTGGTGATGGGATGCTGCCTGAGAATCTACTCTCACGGAACCAGAGTGGCCCAGCCGAGGAGAGTCGGCGAAATTCCTGAGGACCGGGGAGTTCGCCTTGACCGTCGCAAACCCCAGCAAGACAATACCTTACGTAGAGGCGAACATCTACCGGGGCACTATCTCACGGGTGGTTGGCTTGCTGAAGCGTTGCCCGAGACCTGGACATTGACGATACTGATGGGTGTCTGACGCACTCCACAAACACAGCTGTGCGGTCCAAACTCACAGCCCAAAACCGAGAGAGAATCTCGGAACATTCACCGGCGGGTGAATGACTGTGGCCCCAACCCCGCCGTCCCCGTTCAGGCACCATTCTTTCTCTTCCTTGCTCTTTTGCAACTTCACGAACCAACGCCACACCTCTGCGCTGTCGTTATTGGTTGTGCGGTTTTGGGTGGTCTGCTGAGATCCGCAGACAGCCAGTTGGGATAATCCCCCAATCTCGGACCACCAAAACCCATCACAGTCCAACACGGCAGCAGCCTTGGCCAGCAGAACACCAGAGCAAGAATCGCTCTGGCAAGTTCCGGCCCAAGCGAAGACTCAGGACTCGGGGAGGGCCAATTGCCAATGAGTCTCCGGCTGTCGGTTGAATCCGACCGATCAGAGCCCGGCAGAACACCACCCCGGTCCAAGGTCACCAAGCGCAAGGAAGGTAAAGCATTCTACGAGATCGGATGGAATCAACAGCCCCGAACAGTCACTGACATCCTCGAACCGCATTGCCTGTCGACGAAGGTAGCCTGTCGACGAAGGTAGCCTGTCAACGAAGGTAGCCTGTCGACGAAGGTGGACCTGTCGCCGCAGAACGCCAAAGCCACTGGCCACCAACGCACTGGCCACCAATGCACTGGCCACCAACGCACTGACGACAACGCGCACAACGCCGACAACCAGAACAACAAGAGCCACAAGGCACTATGGAAAGACTCGACCCAGAGCAAGAAGCTGATCGACTCAAGCAGGACAATCTTCGCGAATTCTCTAGAAAAAATTGGGAAATTTTTCAGATCGATGAACTGTTGCCAGCTTGCTCGGGGCAGGCCTTGTGACACGGCCGGTCAGGGGCCAAGCCGGGTTCTGGCTGGCTTCGAGCTGGCCGGCTTCGAACTGGCCGGCTTCGAGCTGGCCGGCTTCGAGCTGGCCGGCGAAGGCAGGACCAATCATCTAGGTAGGGTCTGGCCACTGTTGAGCAACTGTCCAAACCCCGCAGGGCCAGTCGGACCACCCAGCGGTGGTGAGATGGATCGAGCAACCCCCGACAAGTCAACGGAACACGGATTGAAGCATCCGACCCGATCCCGTTTCAGTTGGCGTGCCCCTCAAGCCAAGGTCACTTTGGCAACTGACCGCCGAGGTTGAGCAGCACAGGGCACGACAGTTCAACTTGGGGCGAGGTCGTGTTTGGTGACCCACAGGGAGAACCACAAGCATGAATAGTGCGGGAAGCACACCAAAGGATTCTTTCGCATCCAGCGCACCGACTTCCAGTTCAAGTCGATTCGGTGGCTCTGGCGAACTTCTGGCGGCGATTGCTCAACGACAGGATCTTGAGCAATTTCGACGGAAGAACTGGGAAGGAACCTTTGAGGCCTACTTGGACATCGTCAGACAGAATCCCACCGTAGCTTGCAACGCCTTTCAGCGGGTCTACGACATGGTCGTCGGCGATGGAGTGGAAGAATACGAAGTCGCGCGAGAGCGTCGCGTCCGCTTCCGCTTCTTCGACGACCCTCAAAACAACGGGAAAGACGCCATCTTTGGTCTGGATGAGACCCTGATGGCGTTGGTCAATGCCCTGGAAAGCGCCGCCAAAGGCTACGGCATCGAGAAACGCGTGTTGTTATTGCACGGCCCGGTGGGCAGTTCCAAGAGCACCATTGCTCGGCTGCTGAAGCAGGGGCTGGAGCGTTACAGCCAAACCGACGCAGGAGCCTTGTACACGTTCGGTTTTATCGATCTAGATGATCCCAAAGTCGTCCACTGGGACCCCATGCACGGAGAGCCGCTTCAACTGGTTCCCCATGCGTTTCGGGCCGAGGTGGAGCAAGAGTGCAACAAGCACCTCAAAGCCGGGCAGTTTCCGGTCAGGATCATCGGGGAGATGTGCCCGTTCTCCCGACACCTGTATGCTGAGCGGCTGAAGCTCTACGGAGGCGACTGGACCCGGCTGATTCAAGATGTTCGCGTCAAACGGCTGATCCTCAGCGAGCAAGACCGCATCGGCATTGGCACATTTCAGCCCAAAGATGAGAAAAACCAAGACAGCACCGAACTCACCGGCGATATCAACTACCGGAAAATTGCTGAATACGGCAGTGACAGCGACCCCCGAGCGTTCAACTTCGACGGGGAGTTCAACATTGCCAATCGAGGGATCATTGAGTTCGTTGAGGTCCTCAAGCTGGATGTAGCGTTTTTATACGACTTGCTCGGGGCCAGCCAAGAGCACAAGATCAAGCCCAAAAAGTTTGCGCAGACCGATATCGATGAGGTCATCCTGGGACATACCAATGAACCAGAATACCGCCGTCTGCAGAATAACGAATTCATGGAGGCTCTGCGGGACCGTACCGTCAAAATCGACGTCCCCTATGTGACCAAACTCTCCGACGAGATCCAAATCTACGAAAAAGACTACAATCACCAACGCGTCAAAGGAAAACACATCGCACCACATACCATCGAAATGGCCGCGATGTGGGCCGTGCTCACACGCCTGGAAGAACCGGCTCACGCCAGCTTGACCTTGCTGCAAAAACTGAAACTCTACAACGGCAAGACGTTGCCAGGCTTTACTGAGGAAAACATCAAGGAACTCAAGGAACAGGCCCGCAACGAGGGGATGACCGGCATCAGCCCTCGTTATGTTCAAGATAAGATCTCCAACGCTCTGGTTGCGCATCCCCAAGCGACAAGCATCAATCCCTTTATGGTGCTCAATGAACTGGAAAGCGGTCTGCGACATCACAGCTTGATCACCGAAGACGACACCAGGCAGCGCTATCGGGAACTCCTCGGAGTCGTCAAGCAGGAGTACGAGAACATCGTCAAAAACGAAGTTCAAAGAGCCATCGCCGCCGACGAAGACGCCCTGACGAGGCTATGTGGCAACTACATCGACAACGTTCGAGCCTACACGCAGCGCGAGAAAGTCAAGAACAAATTTACCGGACAATACGAAGAGCCCGACGAGCGGCTCATGCGTTCGATCGAAGAGAAGATCGACATCCCAGAAAGTCGCAAGGACGATTTCCGCCGCGAGATCATGAACTACATCGGCGCTCTCTCGCTGGATGGGCGAAAGTTCGACTACAAAACCAACGAACGTCTTCACAAAGCCTTGGAACTGAAACTCTTTGAAGACCAGAAGGACACAATCAAACTCACCAGCTTGGTCAGTAACGTTGTTGACGCGGATACCCAGGCCAAAATCGACGTTGTCAAAACCCGCCTCATCCGCGATTACGGCTACAACGAAGAAAGCGCCACCGACGTGCTTAACTACGTCGCCAGCATCTTCGCCCGAGGAGATGTCAAAAGCTGATCAATCGACCAGCTTTGCCCTCCCGAGTCCAGATCCCAGCTGGTACCAATCCCGGCTGGGACAAATCGGGAGGCCAAGGATTTCAAAGGAACCGTCCCCGAGATTTGGTCGCCGATTGTGGGTCCCCAGACCCCTTCGGCTCATTTCCATCGAGGAAGAACTTCCACGGCAGGTTAACCGCTTTTCGGACTACGGTTCCATCGGTCCGGAGGATTAGGCTATGGGGCGACTGAGCCGAGGAAATCCGCCGACGTCGTCTCCGGGCGATTAACCAGGCCGGTCTGTCTTTGGGGAAAATCTGAGGCAGACCCAAGGCAACAAAAGAAGCGTTCTGCTCGGCGGTGCCTGCGATCTTGCGTCGGGCGAGACGGCATCTCAAGCGATCCATTTGGTGTTCGGTCATGGTTCAAAAAATCGAGAACGATCAATCGCGGTTCCGGCAGATCGTTCGAGGAAAGATCCGGCAGAATCTGAAGAAGTATGTCACTCATGGTGAGATGATCGGCCGCAAGGGTAAGGATTTGGTCAGCATCCCTCTTCCTCAGCTGGATGTGCCGCATTTCCGCTATGGCGACCATAACGCCGGGGGTGTGGGACAAGGCGATGGCGAGGTCGGGCAGCCGATTTTCAGCGGCCAAGAACAAGGAGACGGGGCCGGGGCTGCAGGCAACGCACCCGGGGGGCACATCCTGGAGGTGGATGTCTCTTTGGAAGAGTTGGCGGATTTACTGGGCGAGCAACTTGAGCTGCCACGGATCGAGCCCAAAGGCAAGGCGAATATCGTCAGCGCCAAGAATCGCTACACGGGCATCCGCAGGACCGGTCCTGAGAGCCTGCGGCATCTCAAGCGGACCTTCAAAGAGGCCCTGCGGAGGCAGATTACTGCTGGGGAGTACAACCCCAAGAATCCCAGACTGGTGCCTATTCAAGACGATAAACGTTATCGCTCTTGGAAAACTCACCTAGAGCCTGAAACCAACGCGGTGATCATCTACATGATGGATGTCTCCGGCAGCATGGCTGAGGAACAGAAGGAGATCGTGCGGATCGAAAGCTTTTGGATCGATACGTGGCTTCGACGGCAGTATAACGGGATTGAACGAAGGTACATTATCCACGACGCCGCGGCCCGAGAGGTGGATGAGGAAACCTTCTATCACACCCGAGAAAGCGGCGGCACGCGGATCTCCAGCGCCTACCATCTTTGTGCTGACCTCATCCACCGCCAATTTCCTGTGGATGATTGGAACATTTACTGTTTCCACTTCTCCGATGGCGATAATTGGGGCGAAGATAACGAGATCTGCTTCCAACTGCTGGCCAACAGGCTCCTGCCGGCTTCGAATTTATTCTGCTATGGTCAGGTGGAGAGCCCCTATGGAAGCGGCGAATTCTTGCCAGCCTTGCAAGATCGCTTCTATGGCTTAGTGGATAACTTGGTCCTCTCCGAAATCGCCGATAAGGACGCCATCTACGACTCCATTCGAACTTTCCTAGGCACAGGCAAATAACTTCCGCTGGCTCACCCTGACTGAGGTTGAGGAAAATCCTGGCTCCATCGGCACAGCCGAGAGGATGGTCGATCAACAGCTGCCCAATCACGGGTCGTTCCGGCGGCTCGTATGTTTTGGCCGAGCAAGAATTTTCCGAAGGCAGCAGTCCGGGCCGCTCTGCAGAAGTCCTGCCACCAAGAGCGACTTCCAGAAATTCACTCAGCACAACAGCTCAGAGGCCACAACAGGTTCAAGGCCACAACAGGTTCAAGGCCACAAAAGCATTCCCCGGCTGCATCTTGGAGCCCCAGCCTGACCATCACGCTTTCGTGGTTGTTGCCAGTCTCTCGAGCCTTGGAATGCTTCGGCACGGTTTCAAATGCCGGTTCGAATTGCCGGTTCGAATTGCCGGTTCGAAGACGAGAAATGCTTGCCGGGCAGTGATGTGACCTCGGTTGGCGATTTCCCCAAAATCTGAAGAGTCCCTTAGGAACTCACCTCAAGGTTAACAAGGACTTGATTATGCCGATTCGGCCCCTTGAAAAGCTTCCGGCAGATCTGGCGGCGATTCAGCAAGAGACCGAGGAGCATGCCGCACGGCTGGGGCTGGATTTTTTCCCAACGATCTTTGAGATGGTTAGCTACGACCAGCTCAATGAGATCGCTGCCTATGGTGGCTTTCCCACTCGCTATCCGCACTGGCGGTTCGGCATGCAGCATGAGCAGCTGAGCAAGGGCTATCAGTATGGATTGCAAAAAATTTATGAAATGGTCATCAACAACGATCCCTGCTATGCCTATCTTCTGAAGAACAATGCCCTCACCGATCAAAAGTTAGTCATCGCTCACGTCTTCGGTCACTGCGACTTCTTCAAAAACAACGCTTACTTTGCCCACACTAGCCGCAAAATGATGGACGAGATGGCCAACCACGGTCAGCGAGTCCGAAGCTATATGGAGCGATTCGGGGTCGAGGCGGTCGAGGAGTTCATCGACGCTTGTCTGAGCATCGAAGACCTCATCGACGTCCACGCCCCGGGCATCAAACGATTCCAACCAGAAGATCGGTATGATTTTGCCGGCCAGACTGACGGGGACCTCCCGCAGCCTGGCAAGTTTCAGGCAAAGGACTACATGGACCGTTTCGTCAATCCCCCTGAGGTCCTGCAGGCTGAGGCCAAAGCCCTGCAAGAGGCTCGCAAAGAAGAAGAAAACACCCGGCGATTTCCCCACGAGCCATGGCGGGATGTGCTGCTCTTCTTGTTGCATCACGCCCCTCTGAAACCCTGGCAAATCGATGTACTTTCTATCATCCGGGACGAAGCCTACTACTTTGCCCCCCAGGCTCAGACAAAAATCATCAATGAAGGTTGGGCGAGTTTCTGGCACTCCACCATCATGACCCAGCAATTGCTGGAGGGCCCCGAGGTGATCGATTATGCCGATCACCACTCTGGCACCATGGCCACGCAACCGGGAAGCCTCAATCCCTACAAGTTAGGCATCGAGCTGTTGCGAGACATCGAGGATCGATGGAACAAAGGTCGGTTTGGCAAAGACTACGGGGAATGCGACGACTGGCATGCGCGGGAAAACTGGGATACTGGGGCTGGCCTGGGGCGGGAGAAGATCTTCGAGGTACGGCGTATCCACAACGACCTGACCTTTATCGATGCCTTTCTCACCCCCGAATTCTGCCGCCGACAGAAACTCTTCAGTTTTGCCTACAACGAGGACACCGATACTTACGATATCGAGAGCCGAGAGTTTCAGCAGATCAAACGGCGTTTGCTCTTCAGCCTGACTAACCTCGGTCGCCCAATGATTGCCGTCCGCGACGGAAACTACAAAAACCGCGGAGAGTTGTTTCTGGAGCATGAGTATCACGGTGTCGGTCTGCGAATCGACCACGCTCGTGACACCCTCATGAACTTGTACACCCTTTGGAGACGTCCCGTGCACATCGAGACCCGTGTGCGAGACGTCCCAACGGTTCTCTCCTTCGACGGCATGGAACATCGCGTCGAACAAGGGTACGAAGTGGCCGACGACTGACCCAAAACAGGCCTTCCAGCTCATCTCGGCAAGGCCCCCAACAAAACGATGCCTGGAGGTCCTCAGAACTCATGTCAACTCAAGCAAAAGCTGGTGGTCAATCCTGTCGCGGTCCCCTCACCCTGGAAACAAGGGTATAATCCTAAGAGTCGACAGGGACGACCGACAAACGGGGAACTCGCAGCGGGTTCCGTGAAAACATCACTGCAGTTCGGGTCGTTTCGTCAATCCAACCCCACGAGAAGGGATCTTCTATGAGCTTAAGTCACAAAGCTGCCCAAGCGATCTCTCTGCTGCCTTGCTCCACCGAAGAACGCGCAACGCTACGGGTCGAGGACAACGGACAGATCTTGGAGTGTGAGTTGCTGGCTGTTGATCGACTGGCCTGCTCGATGGAGTCGCTCTCAGTCAAGGGGCCACAGCTGCAAGCAGCCGATCTGGACGGTCTCCAGGCCATCGCTTCCCAGGTTGCCGATCGCCTCACTTATTTGCTTGAGGCGGTCTCCACCTTGGAGGTCGACGCTCAGGGCTGCGTCGTTCAGTTGCGGTCTCAGCCCCCAGGGCGTGCTGGAGAGCAAATCAGCTACTATGAGTTACTGGTGCGGACTGGGGAGATCACCCTGGGCCGGTTCCAAGCTCACAAGGGCCGCCCAGGTCGTCAGAGGGTGGCTTTCCAAGTCACTCAAGAGGTCTTTCAGCGGATCGTCCACGACCTCTCAACGGTCGGATGATCTGCTCGGCCGTTGGCCGGCCTGCCTTCGGCCTGACCCCTTTCGGGGCCATGCAGTGGCTTCGACAGCGGCAGAACAGCGGCGTAACCAAGCTGCTGAATCCAACTCTCAGGTCATCTTCATCCCCGAGATTCGCTGATGAACAGTCCCGAGGTTCCCCAGCAGGAGAAAAACCCCTTTCAGCCAGAGGTGGGCTGGCATTGTAGCCACCTCTACTATCGGTTCGACCGCGGGGTCCTGGCCCAGCTTGATCCGGTTCAGATTCAACGGGGCTGTGAGCAATTTCAAGCAACGCTCAAGCCCACCGGAGCTGTTGCCCCGCGTCAGCTCCAGCTGATGGTTGTAGCAGGCCATAAGGCGGACTTCGGCTTGATGACGCTGGACCCAGACCCGCTGAAGATCGACGCCCTTCATCAAAGGCTTTTGGCCGGCCCGCTCGGACCCGCTCTGGTCCCCACTTACTCGTTCGTCTCGGTCACCGAGGTCTCTGAGTATGTCCCGACCGTTGAGCAGTATGGCCAGAGGCTCATCCAGGAAGGGGTTGATCCCGCCAGCGAGAACTATCAGGCTAAGGTCAACAACTACGCCGCACGCGAAGAGAAGATGCGGACGCAGAGACTCACGCCTGAACTACCTACCTGGCCGAGTATGTGTTTTTACCCCATGAACAAGATCCGCTGGCCAGGGGCCAACTGGTACAGCTTACCCTGGAGTGCTCGAAACGAGCTGATGGCCGAACATGGCCGGACGGGCATGACCTTTGGCGGAAAAGTCACGCAACTGATTACCGTCAGCTTTGGTTTTGATGATTGGGAGTGGGGAGTCACCCTGTGGGCCACCCGTCCGGATTACCTCAAAGACATCGTTTACCGCATGAGATTCGATGAGGCCAGCGCGAAGTACGCAGAATTTGGCCCCTTCTATGTGGGATACCAAACGACCGCCGTCGACTTGCTGCGGCACTGCCGTTTGATCGAAACCCTCGACGGCTAGACTCGTTCGCAAGCCTCAGGCCGCAGCAGGTCGGGCAATTCTTGCTCCGGAATGATCTCACTGCTGTGGCTTGGCTTGATCCGAGGGAAGCTGAGTCTGTGTGGGTTGCTGATCGTCAGGTTGCTCGTGACCTGGTTGAGCCTGGCCGGGTTGAGCCTGGCCGGGTTGAGCCTGGCCGGGTTGAGCCTGGCCGGGGGGTGGTTGCCGATCGAGTTTGGGCCGCAGGATAATCGTCACGGGCGTTTTCAAGGGCGGGATTCTCTCGGTGAATGCCTCAAAAATCAGTTCCGAGGCATCTTGGGAGCTCTCAACAGGGACATCCAGCATGGCTGTGGGGAAGTTCGAGACGCAGACAAAATCCCCATCCTCGGCGGCATACTTCTCTTTGCCTTGAGCATCCTTAAGAAAGGTGCTTCCTCCAAACAAAAACGGGGCTTGCATCTGGCGTTGTGTGATGGCCTGTCGGGCCCATTGTTGGCCTCGCACCTCTTGGGTCTTCCCCTGAGCATCGACCCACCGAAAAAACACCTCGACTTCCGTTCCCTCAACTGGCCGAAAAGTGGGACGAAAGACCACCGGCCGGCCCACTTTGGCACCCAGGGCCAGCAGCGCTGCGTGGATCGTGTAGGCGTCGGTTTTGGCAGCCACCACAGACTCGTGGGTTTTGGCCCCCTCCAAAGTCACCAGCATCTCGAGTTGCCCGACTCGCAGGCAGACTTCGCCGGGAATGAGCAATTCCTTGCCTTGGCGATCCAACCAGACGTCAAATTGCCGTGACAGCTTGACTTGGCCTTCTCGATTGATCACCGGCTTGAGCGGCACGCCTGAAGCCTGATCCGCTTGACCGGAAGATCCTTGCTCTGAAGAACCTTGCCCTGAGCCCGCTGGAGTTGGCTGCTGTGGTCCACCTTCAGCGGTTTGCTGGGCTTGACTGTTGGCTTGGCCTCCTGGAGGGGCTTTGGCCGCGTTGCTGGCAACCAAGTCTGCTTGTCGGCAGGCCAAGGCCAAGAGGCCCACGGCCAGCCAGCCCAGGCCCATCGAAAGAAACGATCGTTGTTGAGTTGTCATCGGCTGGATTCCGCAATCGCGGTGGGTTGTCTGGGTCACGACCGAAGCGTTATTCTCGTCCACTTTGCTTACCATAGTGCCTGGAGTCGGAATCAGACAAGCTCCCGGAGTCGGCAATCCTGACCCCAAGCTGATGCCCCCCTTTGGTGCGACTGGCCTTCTCATGCCCCTTGGTTGGTGCCGCGTGACTTAGGATCCTCTCAGGAGTGCCCTTCCGGTGCGGTCTTTCATCCCCGCTGCGAACGAGCCGGATTTCGGCGAGCTTGGCAAGGGTCCTCTCCGCTGGCAACAGCAGCCGACGGCCTCCGCCCGTCTGCTGGCTGAGGGTCTACCGGATTCTGGGCCGGGCGAAGCTCCGCCATCGCTGGCAGATTTCTCCACACAGCGGGTGTTGCAGGACTCCTGGCAGGATCTCCGACGAGCGCTTCGTCAGCGACTGCGTGGACGCAACCGGCTGCCACCGGATTCCTGGGCCTTGGGGTCCTCGCATCCTCTCAGTTGGGCGGCGCTCCCTGAGGAAAACCTCTCCATCTTCCGCCCGGGGACAAGTGATCAACCGACTGCTTGGAGTGAATTTGCTGAAGCGTGGCTGGCCCAGCCATTCGGCCCCCTGTCCTCGAAAAAGCAGCAAGCTCGACAAGCTTCCGAGGATCGACCCTTAATCGCTCTGGGCTGGGCCTACGCATTGCCGCGTGTGGCAAACTCTCTGGAGCCGCAGGTGTGGGTAGCCCTATTTCGCTACCTTGTTGGTCTGGTTGATCAATTCGGCCGAGCCCCCCCAGCAGCGACTGAGAGCCTGACTCCAGACAGCCAGCCTGCAGAGAACCAAGATGCAAACGGAGGATCGACCTCCGCAGGCCCATGGGGAGACCCCTGGAGAGAGCAACTGTATTGCGTCGAGCTCCCACTGGTGTTGGTTTATTCGCTTCCAGAGTTTTTTGGCCCTAGATTTCGAGAGGCGTTGCAGGGACGGATTATCTGGGGACTTTTTCGCTGGGTCAGTGAGCAAGGGTTCCTTGCCACCGATCAACTTGAATCCACGCGTCGGTTGCTGGCCTGCTGGACACGCTGTCTGTTGCTGGTGACCTCCTCGGCGCAACCGGTGGGGCAGCAGAGCAAGCCAGATCTTCCAACAGGGGAGTTGGTGCCAACGCGTTTTGCCCGTTTTGTCCGGCGGACGTTAGACCTTTCGGATCCTGCCGGGGGTCAACTGCTGACGGAGGATTGGAAGGACCCCAGCTGGCCACGAGAGTTATTGACGGCGGCGTTGAATCTCTGCGCGTTGGAATCGGGGGAGCTTTTTACAGAGACGATCTCGACCAGTCTCAGCCTTTGGCCTCTCGGCCGTCGGGCCCCTCGACATTTTCGAGGCATCGGGTCCCCTCCTGCGCTGCGTGAAGATGCTGGCTGGGCAGATCCAGCGGTGCATTGCGAAACCACCCGACGGGCGGTGCTCCGGGGGGGATGGTCCGCAGCGGAACCTGTCTTGGCTGTGGATTACCGGCGTGGTTCAGAACTGATGATCGAGTTGGCGGCCGGTTCAGCGAAATGGCTTTGTGGCCTGTGGCCGGTGGTCGTCCGAGAAGCCGGCCAGTTGGTTTTGCCAGAGGGCAGTTGGGAGCCGCTGCTGTACAAAACCGACCCGGATGTTGCCTATCTTGAGCTGCAGCAGCAACTTGCAGGAGGTTTGACGCTACAGAGGCAGATCCTGCTGGCGCGGCCCGATCGACTCGTCCTGTTGGCCGATGCGCTGCTGTTTTCGCCCGAGAGGGACTTCGATGTCCAGGAGACGGAACCGGTGGAACTGGAGGTGAATCTGCCGGTGAGTGACTCCGTGACAGTTCTGCCAGCCCCCGAGACGCGGGAAATTTGGCTCCAAAGCGGCTCAGCTCAAAGCCGAGCCATCCCCCTCTCATTGCCCGAGTGGCACAGCCAATGGCACAACGGAAAGTCAACAGCTGAAGCAGGACGTCTGCAATTGATTCAGAAACTTCGCAAGTCGGATCTGGGGAAGGAACCTCAGGGGAGTTTCCCTGGAGCACGGCGGGGAGTGTTTGGCTGTTGGGCCCTGGATTTGGAGCCCTCTCGGCAGGCAAGCTGGCAAACCTGGAGACAACTGACCGTCGCTGAGCAACGGCAGGTCGTCCCCCCAACGGTCGCGGTCGGTCACCTCCTTCGCCTCGGTCCCCATCAATGGATGGTCTACCGCTCTCTCGCCCCGCAGGCACCGCGGACTGTCTTGGGGGTTCATCTGCGGACAGAATTCTTGGCCGCACGGTTCCGCAACACTGGTTTAACCGACACAATCCTGGAGATCGAATAATCCCGCCTTGGGAGATAAATCGATTTCTCATGACTCGGACTCGCGTTTTAACACCACCGCCACCAACGAAGCCGATCACCACAGACTCATTCAGCGCTTTTGGAATCATCCGCACTCTGCACACGACTTGGACTGTCCCAGATGTGGCCCTTGCTCACCAAGATGTTGTTGCATGGATCTGTTGAGGGCCCGACAAATTGGGACTCTGCCACAATCTGGAACAGTCGAGCTACTGAGGTTGAGGAAAATCTTGGCTCGTCCGGCCCATTGGCTCGTAGGGGCCCATTGGCTCGTACGGCACAGCGGAGAGGCTGGTCGATCGACAGCTGGCCGATCAACAGCTGGCAAATCACTGGTCGTTCCGGCGGCTGGGGTGATTTGGACGAGCAAGAATTTTCCGAGGGGACAAGTCGCTGTGCGAATGCCGGAAACTCCCATGCCGGTTGGACGCATGCGGGCAGGGCGAGAATTGGCACCTGCCCGAAAGGTGTGCCAAGAGGAAGTCCGGATCGGCGAGCTCTGAGAAGCTCACAAGCAGGTGGCTGACAACCATGATGCAGAGAGATCGATGAACGCTGAGCAGGTGCGTCTGCAAGAGGCTAACTCAGGGCAGCCATGGCGAAGGTGGGGTCCATACCTGAGCGAACGCCAGTGGGGAACCGTCCGCGAGGACTACAGCGCCGGCGGAGAGGCCTGGGACTATTTCCCGCATGAGATGGCCCGGAGCCGAGCCTATCGCTGGGGTGAGGACGGAATCGGAGGATTGAGCGACGATTGTCAACAGCTTTGCCTTGCCCTGGCCCTCTGGAACGGCCAGGACACCATCTTGAAAGAACGCTTCTTTGGCCTCACCGGCAACCAAGGAAACCATGGCGAGGACGTCAAGGAATATTACTACTACCTCGACGCAACGCCGACACACTCCTATCTGCGGATGCTCTACAAGTACCCTCAAGGCGAATACCCCTATGGGTGGCTGGTTGATGAGAACGCACGGCGCGGCCGAGGGCAGCCGGAATTTGAGCTGATCGATACCGGAGTTTTTCAGGAGAATCGGTACTTCGACGTGTTCCTCGAATATGCTCAGGTATCGCCTGGCAATATCCTGATGCACGTGACCGCCTGGAATCGTGGCCCAGACTCGGCTTCTCTCTGGCTTTTGCCGCAGCTCTGGTTTCGCAACACCTGGTCATGGAGGAGTCCAACAAGCCAACAACGCCCTCGGCTTGCAGCCAAAGGTCCTTCGCAAGTGAAGGCTGAGCATTCTCAACTGGGCACCTTCTGGCTGCACTGCCAACCCGGCTGTGAGCTGCTCTTCTGCGAGAATGACACCAACGCCCCGAAATTGTATGCCCTGCCGCATTTGCCCGGTTCCTATTACAAAGACGGCATTGGTGACTACCTCATCCGCGGACATTCCACGGCCATTCATCCAGAGCAAATCGGGACCAAAGTCGCTGCTTGCTACCCGTTGACGGTCGCGCCCGGGGGCAGCCAAAGGATCGCCCTACAACTGCTTCAACATGAGCAGCCCTTCAATTGGGACGAGGTGTCCGAAATCCTGGATCGCCGACGCGGGGAGGCAAACGAATTCTATGCCAAGCTTCAAGACGGCCTGGAGGCAGACGCCTGTCTTGTTCAACGACAAGCCCTGGCAGGCATGATTTGGACCAAGCAATTCTACTATTATGATCTTGACCGTTGGCTCGAGGGGGATCCCGGCCAGCCGATGCCCCCGATTCAGAGACAACATGGCCGCAACCACAAGTGGCGACATCTGGACAACGCCGATGTGATCTCCATGCCCGACAAGTGGGAATATCCCTGGTACGCGGCCTGGGACCTGGCCTTTCATACTCTACCCATGGCCATGATCGACCCGGAGTTCGCCAAGAACCAGCTGGTGCTGATGACCAGGGATTGGTACATGCACCCCAATGGCCAACTTCCGGCTTACGAATGGGCCTTTGACGATGTCAACCCTCCGGTTCACGCCTGGGCGACCTGGAGGGTCTACCAGATGGACCTCCAGGCGACGGGCCGAGCAGATCGAGAATTCCTGGAGACAGTCTTTCACCGGTTGATGCTCAACTTCACCTGGTGGGTCAATCGCAAGGATTTTGACGGCAACAATATCTTTCAGGGAGGATTTCTCGGATTGGACAACATCGGAGTGTTTGATCGCAGCACTCCGATCTCCGGCGGGGGCCGCCTGGACCAAGCCGATGGGACCAGCTGGATGGCCATGTACTGCCTCAACCTCATGCGGATCGCCCTAGAGCTCGCCCGCGACAATCCTGTTTACCAAGATATCGCTAGTAAGTTTTTTGAACATTTTCTTAACATCGCCAAGGCAGCCAACAACCTCGGCGACGACACCGGACATGCTGGGGTGGGCATCTGGTGCGACCATGACAAGTTCTATTACGATGTCCTTCATCTGCCCAACGGGGAGAGTCAACCTCTCAAAATCCGCTCGATGGTTGGGCTGACGCCGCTGTTTGCTGTGGAAACCATCGAGCCGGAACTACTCAATCGGGTGCCCAAGTTCGCAGCTCGGCTCCAATGGCTGCTCGAGAATCGCCCCGACCTAGCGAGCCTTGTCTCGCGTTGGTATGAGCCCGGCCGAGGGGAGCGACGCCTGCTTTCCCTGTTGCGTGGCCATCGGATGAAGCGGTTACTCCATCGAATGCTGGACCCCGGGGAGTTCCTTTCTGACTATGGAGTGCGGGCCCTCTCCAAATATCATCAAGATCATCCTTACGTGGTGGAATGCGACGGGCGGGTGATGCAGTGCTTTGGTCAACCGCTCTCGGTGACTTACGAGCCTGCCGAGGGGACCACCGCGATGTTCGGGGGCAACTCCAATTGGCGAGGGCCGATTTGGTTTCCCGTCAATTATCTAATCATTGAGTCGTTGCAAAAATTTCATCACTACTACGGTGATGACTTCAAGATCGAGTACCCGACTCATTCAGGAAACTTGACCACCATTCAAGAAGTCTCTCAAGAGCTCTCACGTCGCCTCTGCAGGATCTTTTTGGCTGACCAAGACGGCCGGCGACCGGTCTTCGGCCAATACCAGAAGATGCAGACTGACCCCCAGTTCAAGGATCATCTCCTGTTTTACGAGTACTTCCATGGGGACAATGGCCGAGGTGTGGGGGCTTCCCACCAGACAGGCTGGACTGGCCTGGTCGCGATGCTGCTGGACCCAAAGCACAACGTCCTCAACGGTTACCACGACTGAGCCTCAGACGAGTTTTCGACGGAGGGTTTCCGTCTGCCCTTGTTTGTAATGACCAAAGCAACGGCAGCCAGAGGCACCACCGGAAACCCGGATTGTCGGTCGTTCTGCAATGATCTGGTTGAGAACTCGGCTGGGAATCAAAAAGCCGCAGAGAAGTTTTCGACCCAGGGCGACCAACGGAAGCCCGGATTGTCGGTCGTTCTGCAATGATCTGGTTGAGAACTCGGCTGGGAATCAAAAAACGCAATCGGGAATAAGCTCAGACTCCCTTACTCACAGGAACCTTGACCAATGTTGAAGATTCCCGTCATTCTAGGATCCGTCCGCGCGGATCGGGTCGGCATTCATCCCGCTCGTTACCTGGTGAATCGTTGCCAGCAACTCGGCCATGATCCCGTGCTCATCGATCCCCAAGAATATCCCCTTCCTCTGCTCGATAAGATGTACAAGGAGTATCCGGAAGGTGAGGCCCCGCAGGTGCTGGAAAGGCTCGCCGAGCTGATCCAACCGGCGGATGCCTACATCGTGGTCTCAGCGGAGTACAACCATTCGATCCCTCCTGCCTTGTCGAATCTGCTGGATCACTTTCTCGAGGAATACTTCTTCAAACCTTCAGCGATTGCCTGTTACTCAGTCGGATCCTTTGGGGGAGTCCGGGCGGCGATGCAGCTGCGAATGATGCTTGCCGAGATGGGGATGTCGAGTATTCCCTCGATTCTACCGTTTCCCAGAGTCGCCGAGGCATTTGACGAGAACAGCCAGCCGACCAACGATCGGATCGCCAAATCAGCTGACCGCTTTCTCTCAGAACTGACATGGTATGCTCAAGCTCTCAAGACAGCACGAGCACAGGGAACACCTTATTGACAGTCCTACTGACCTTCGGAGAAGTTTTCGACCCAGGGCGACCAACGGAAGCCCGGATCGCCGGACCAAGAGTGCCCGCTTCGTCGAAGAGTTTTCAGGGAATCAGTAAAGCTCTTGCAGAACTGTTGGTTCCCTGAAAAGCTCTCGAGGGCGTCCCTGGGAAACAACTGCTCTGAGCAATGACCAACGACCTGCGTTTCGGTTGGTCGCCCTTGGATGGAAAACTTCTCGGAAGCTCAGTAGGAGGCCACCGTGGCGGGTTCAGGCTGTGGTCCTCGGACCGGCTCCGGCTGATCGGTTTCAAGCGGCTCTTGGCTCGGCTCATCACGCCAGCCGAGGTGTTGTAGAAACTTAGAGACCGCAGCCTGTGCTTCGAGGGTGAGAGTGAACACGCTGGGCACCAGGAACAGGGTAAAGACCGTCGAGACAATCAAGCCACCCAAGACCACGCTGCCTAAACCTCGGTAAAGCTCGCTCCCGGCACCTGGGAACAGGACCAGCGGTAACAACCCCAAGACAGTTGTGCTGGTGGTCATGAAGATCGGCCGCACGCGGCCACGGACTGCGTGAACGATCGCCTTCCGCGGACTTGCCTCGCCTCCCCGGATCAGTTGCAGAGCATGATCGACAATGAGAATGGCATTGTTGACCACTGTCCCAATCAGGATCACAAACCCCAACATGGTCAGCACATCGAGATTCTGCAGAACGAACAAATTGAGAACCCTCAAGCCGATAATTCCCCCTACCGCGCCTAAGGGCACGCTGAAAATGATCACCAACGGATACAACCAAGATTCGTAAAGCGCTGCCATCAACAGGTAGGTGATCAAAAGCGCCAGCAGAACGTTCCATTTCAGCGCTTCCCAGGTACTCTCCAGTTTATCTGCGGTCCCGGCCAGAGTGATGGTGTATTCGTTACCCAATTGTCCACTCGCTGATAAAGGAGCAACCACACTCGACTGGATGGTCTGCATCGCCTCCTCCAACGGCATGGACTCAGGTGGGGTGATTTGAATGGTGATGGCTCGAAGCCGTTCTCGGTGATTGACCTGCTCCGGCCCACTACTAAGCGTCACCGAGGCAAGAGCTCCCAGCGGAATCAGTTGTCCATCGGGCGTGGCCACCGGGAGAGCTTCCAAATCCTCAGAGCGGTCCGCATATTGCGTTTGACCAACGATGGTGAGGTCAATTTTGTCGCCGCCCAGGTAGTAGTCTCCTGCGTAAGCACCATCGACCAGAGCGTTCACCGCGTAGCCAAGCGTCTCGGTGTCGACCTGCATCTCGGCTGCCTGAAATCGTCTGGACTCGACATGAACTTCCGGGCTGGAGAGATCCAGACTCGGCACCGGACGCATCTGAGTGTCAGGGGAAAAGGCCTGCTTGGCCATGCCCAAGACTTGACCTCCCAAGCCAACTAAAGTGGTCAATTCCGGCCCAGTGATCTCTACATCGATGGTCCGGCCCCCCTCCAACCCCCTGGCAAACAAACTACTCTGGCTCGCCACCGCAAAGGTCCCCGGAAGACTGAGGCCAGTCTGCATCACCACCGGGACCAATTCGCCCGCCCGTAAGGGATCGGCCGAGCGAACCCCCATGAAAACGCTACGCCCCCGGGCCACAAAGAAGAAATCGCTAATCGCCGGTGCCGTTTGGCCCTCAGGCTGAACCGTCCCAGGGGGAACATCCCAGTGAGGCTTGAGCTGTTGCTCGACCCGTTCCCCCAAAGCCATCAACTGGTCGATGTTGTAGCCCGGGGGCGGCAGTAAAATTCCAAAGACCAAATTGCGATTGCCCTGGGGAAGATATTCTACTTTCGGCCACAACGCCCAAGCTGTCCCCAGGGCAAGACAAACGAGCAAAGCCGCTAACCCAAGTCTTCGAAACACACCTTGTTGGGCCCAAGCGTTCACCCCGACAATAAACCGGGCGACTCCAGTACCCACCGTATCGATGGCCCCAATTGTGGCCTCGGAGAGCCGGCCTCCCCAAGCTCGTCCGCTGCCGTCCGATTGCGGCGACTTTCCTGGCCCTTGTGGCGGCCCGTTGAGGGAGGAATGCCCGTTCTGATGATGAGAAGGCCCTGCTTGCTTCCCGTTGATCTGGTGAGCATGGCCCTGCTGGATGGTCGCGTTCTTCGCCTCACCCCTGCCGGTCTCACTGGAGCCGGTCTCACTGGAGCCGGTCTCACTGGAGCCGGTCTCGCTGGAGCCGGTCTTACTGAGGCCAGCTTGTTGCTGAGGGGAGGAATTTCCGCTCGGGCCGGTCCAATGATCCGAGGCGGCTGTTCTCGGGGGTCCTTGGTTTGGTGCGCTCTGTCGACGCAAGAGACGGGCGGAGGCTGTGGGAATCAGGGTCACGGAAACCAACAGAGAAAGGCCAACAGCGGAGCTAATTGCCAGAGCGATATCGCGGAAGAGCTGCCCCGCCTCTTCCTGCACAAAGATGACCGGAAGGAAAACCGCAATGGTTGTGATGGTACTGGCGACCACGGCACCCCATACCTCAGCGGTGCCGGCGACGCAAGCTTGCAACGGCCTCTCACCCCGTTGCCAATGACTGTAGATGTTTTCTAAGACCACCACGGCGTTATCGACGAGCATCCCCACGGCGAAAGCCAGGCCAGCGAGGCTAATCACGTTGAGACTTCGGCCAAGGAAATTGAGGATGAGAAAGGTCCCCACAATACTGCAGGGGATGGCAAGGCCGACCACCAAGGCCCCACGAGCAAACCAAAAACCGCAGAGGAAAATCAATCCTAAGGTGAGTACGAAAAACCATGGAGAGATGTAAGCGGCTGCAAGAGCAGTCACGGCAATCAACGGGGAGAAAAATAAGGTGCGGAGACTGCGATGGAGGAACAGCATCAGCACAATCATCGTCAGCGAACCACCGAGGAAGATGTTCTGTTGGACAAGCTCGACCGAAGAATCGATGTATTCGGTTTCGTCGTAGACTTGGGTCAGCTCCAACCCACGGTCCCTCAGCAGACCGCCATTGAGCGTCCCAACGGTGTCTTGGAGCCCGGCCATGACATCCAACACGTTGGAACCGGTTTCGCGTTCAGCATTGACCGCGATCCGCCCCTCGCCAAAGCGTCGGACCACCCCGCTGGGCTTTTTGTAGCCCAACTGCACGGTTGCGACGTCTCGCACGTACACGGGACGTCCCTCGATATTGGCCACCAACGTGTTCTCCACATCCTCAGGCTTGCGAAACTGCCCTAAGGTGCGGACCACATAGCGTCGTTTACCCTCCCAAAAATCTCCTCCGGAGGTATCCTTGTTCTCCGCCTTTAACACCTGGCGAAGATCAGCAACGGTTAAGCCTCGCGCGGCCAACAACTGCGGGTCGACGATCACCTGCATCTCATCTTCCAAGCCGCCAAAAACGTTGGAGTTACTCACCCCCGGCACACGCTCGAATCGGGCCTCGATGTTGTCCTCGGTAAAGCGGAGGAGCTTCTCGATCTCGATGTCCAAGGGCACCAATGGCTGCAAGGTCGGCTGCTGCTTGATCAGCTCTCGCAAGCTCGTCAGGGCTTGTTGCGGATCTTCGGCCGCTTGCTGACCGATGGCCTCCAATTGAGGCTTCAGCTGAGGCTGAAGCTCCACGTATTCGTTGAGTAACTCAGCGGTCGGCAAATAAAGCGCATAAGCCTCAGGGAATCTCTGAGCCAGCTGCCGAATGCGAAAGACCGCCAGGCCGGAATTCTCGGTCTGGCGAATGAGCTGCAATCCCTGAACAAGCTCCTTGTTGTTGGCATAACGCTTCTGGACGCCCTGGATCTGGTCGTCAGTAGGCAGGCGGGGGCCAAGTATGAACCAGGCAATGGGTCGGTCGCTTGCGTTGGAGGTGCTGATGACAGGCTGGTCGGCATCTTCAGGGTATTCCTGGACTTGCTGCAGGCGACTGTTGACCTTCAGCAAGGCCTCATCAATGTCGGTGCCGATTAAAAACTCTAAGATGACTTTGCCAGAACTATCTGTGCTTTCGCTCGAGAGCTTGGTGAGCCCCTCGACACTTTTGAGCTGCTCTTCCTGCTCGACGATGATCTCCCGTTCCACCTCCTGGGGGCTGGCACCAGGCCAACGCGTCTCCACACTGAGCGTGGGGACCTCCACCTCGGGCGTCAGTTGCATTGGCATCTGAAAGAGTGCGATCAGCCCGAAGAGGCCAACAAGCAATATGCCAACGGTCACCTTAATGGGATTGCGGACAAAGGACTCAATGAGCCACATAATCTTGACTCGGGTTCAGTTGGAAGATGTCAGCAGGTCTACTCTGACTAAGGTTGAGGAAAATCCTGGCTCGTCCGGCACAGTGGAAAGGCTGGTCGATCAACAGCTGCCAAATTACTGGTCGTTCCGGCCGCTGGCGTGTTTTGGCCAAGCAAGAATTTTCCGAAGGCAGCAGGAATCGAACGCCTGATTTGGGTTTCCCTGATGCCTCAGAGGGTCGGTGATTCCCCTACTGAGGTTGGGGAAAATCTTGGCTCCTCCGGTTTGTGGAAAAGCTGCGAAATCGCCGGTCCTTGTGCCGTTTTAGCGTTTTGGAAGAGCAAGAATTTTCCCCAAGAGCAGTAGTGCTCCGTCAAGGAAGATTTGTCGGATGGGATAGCAGGCTTCTGGTACGGGAAATGCCTCATGCCATCCGACAATCTTTCTTTGACAATCTACTAGTGGTCGGTTTCCTTCTGATTTGGCAGTTGGTTCTCGTGGAATCGGGGGAT
>CAZYKP010000099.1:0-31215 GCA_964648025.1 uncultured Pirellulales bacterium
GTCGGTTGATTTTGGCAGTCGGTTGGACGTGAATCCCCCGATTCCACGAGAACCAGCTGCCAAATCAGAAGGAAACCGACCACTAGGTCGGCTCCAGGTTTTGCAGGGGCGGGCCAACCTGTTGAACGAGGCGGCAGAAAAGCAGTGCATCCAGCGGGCTCAGCACGGAGTCGCTCAGAAAAGGCCCTTGGGGAGCCCAAGGGGCCTATCCCAAAAGGGGCCGATCCCAATCAGTGCGATTGTGGGCAACGGACTCGTGAGTGAAGTTGGCGGATGGGACAGGCTTCAAGCAGCCACTGAAAATCCGGAGGAAAACGATCGTTCGTGGGTTTGCTCACCTCGGAGGGACAGGCACTCCGAGAACAGTCGATTGTCGCTCTGCCCTGTCGGGGCAACGATCGAACCGGAGTAGGGGATTGAGGGGGTCAACGACAGAACGGCTCTGGGGGGCTTGCTTCGCCCTCAGAGCCGTTCTTGGTTTGTTGGTCCTCGACAAATCGCCTTGGGTCTCAGATGTGGTTAGCTGGCTCTTACTTGCGACCGCGACGAGCCAGAGCCGAGCCGACCAACCCGAGGAGGAGCCACGCGGTGCATGGTTCGGGGATGACCTCTTGGCCGAGGAAGTCCGCTGGGCTGAGTTCACCTGAGGCGATGGCCATGATGTCCTCGTCGGAGACGATTCCGTCGAAAAGAGCGAAGTCATCCAACAGGCCGGTTGCTCCCCGGTTTCCAGCTTGTCCGCCGATGATCAGTTCACCGTCGAGATTCCGCAGCAGCTCCGATCCAGTGGCAAACGCGTTCTCGGATTGTCCCAAAGAGACGCCGTCCAAGTAGGTTTCGATGTAGGCAAAACCGTTGTTATCGCTACCGGTATTGCTGACAACAAACGCGATGTGGTGCCATTCGTCGTTGTCTTCGTTGCCGTCATTGTTGGGCCCCGCGAGAGCACCGACGGCATTGGGCGAGAAGAAGTTGCCGACATACGGTGGGCTGGGGTTTCGTTGAATCCGCAGGTCCAGGCTGTCGCCAGAGCTTTGCCCGAATCCTTCGACCTGCCACCCAGTGGTGTCTTCAGCGCCGCCAGCGTTGGGAGCAGTAAATCGGACGGTGGCCAGACGGGTGTTGTTCAACGCTTGGTTTTGGTTGTCGCCTTTGTACCAGAACATAATCGTGTACTGGTCACCACTGGTCAGGTCGGGCGACCAAGCATTGGTCTGAGCTGTTTGGTTGCCTCCTCGATTGTCGAAGCTGTAGGACATGGTGCTGCCTTGGGCTTGTAAAGGTCCGTTGACAGCTGGATCGGCCGCTAACATGCCGCCGGTGATGAACACCAAGTCGTCGGCATTGACGCCCGCACCTGGGAAATCTTCAAAATTCCCCTCAAAGTTGTAGTAGACAGTGACAATCGGTTCTGCTTGAGCCAGTTGGGTGAAGGCCAAGCTCAGAATCGTGGCCACAACAACAGTTTTGCTGAACAACATCGTGAAGCCTTGGAATTTTGGGGGGAACAAAGGCAACCAGCCCAATGTCAAGAATGTGTGGAGGATGCTTGGGGAACGGTGTGGAGGTTCGACGAACGCCTCATCGTCATGATGGCAGACTGCAGAAGGGATGATTGAGGCTCCGAAAGCTCTCGACCCAGGGCGAGTGTCTGCCTCAGTTCATGATGACTCAGGGGGGAATCAGAGCCTGACCGGCCGGGCTACACCAGTTGACGCAGGACGAACACTGTTCAGGAAATCAATCATCCGGATTTCAGGTGACGCTGAGACATGAGTGTAGGGTGGTTTGTCCCTCAGGGTGGACAAATCAAGTCAGCGGGCTGTGACACTCAAAATGTTGGGTGGGGGACCCTTTAGTTGAAGATCAGGGTACCACACAGGATTGGTGGTTGTCCAAGAAATTCTTTGCAGTACGCGGAAAAATTGTCCCGAATCCCGTCGAGTGTTTGCACTGAAGCTCCGATGGCTTTGTGTCTGGCGCTTTGGGAAGTTTGCCTTGGGCCCTGTCGGCGGTTGATGGAACTTGCATCTGCGAACCGAGTTCCAAAAGTGAGTGGGAACTGGAGCTGAATTGGGGAACGGTCCTCGGCGAACTGCCCGCGTGAGCGGGTCTCCGGTGAACCCTTCAGCAGAACTCGGCCTGTGTCGCAGACTGTGCAGGCCTCATCCAAACGACCGCCGGACCAGCAAGGGTCCTGGATATCGGGGAATGCTGGCGTCAGCCAGTGTTGGGATTGTCGAGATGGTCGTGAGGTATGCCGATGAGCACTATGCCAGTGAGGATGCAACTTGGAGAGCCACAGCTCGTGTCAGATTGGTGATCATGGAAATGTGAGTCCCGCTCTTCTCAAATGAGACGATCCGCAGTCCTTCGCCTCCGGGATCAGAAATCCTCACAGTGATCTCGGGAAGGTTGATTTCCTCCCATGCGTATTGGTTGTCATCGAAATCGGGCGTCGTGCTTTCCGTAATCCACAGAGAATCGCCACTGGTTCACCAAAGGGACATCAACTTGACTTGGGAGGATTCGCCGCGTGAATGATGATCAAGCATCACTTTCGGTTGTGACGTCTCCATCTCGGGGAGAAACGTCAGCCTCACAACGGGAAATCCAACTCGCGACTGTGCAATCGACGGCGAAGCGAGGTGTTTCATTCGTTGGGCTGCGTTGCTGACAACGTCGGACTTTAAATGAAACGAGAATACCTCGTCACCGAAAACTGCGTCATGTTCGATTTGGGTGACTTCATACTTTTCGTAGATCTTGTTGTTCAGGATTCCGGCGATGGAGAGTAAGAATCTCGTCGGGATCTCGCCAACCATCTCACATTCTTCGGCATTATAGGGCAGCCAATGAGGCCAGATTTGACCTCCGGGGCGTCGGAAAGCATGGGACCGCACGCATTCGCCATCCAGGAAGCTCGCGGGGCCATGGTTCTCCAGACGCAACCCAACGAAAAACTCACGAATCAGAGATCGGTCAAAATGCCTATGGACGGCAGCCAAGTGCGGACAGCGTCGCTCTCGCCCCGTTCCACCGATCCTTCTCCCTTGTCGACGTACCATTCGTCTTGATTCAGAACAACCAAGATGTTACGGGTTTTGTATTTGACCAACTTGTGAGACGCGATCCTTGCATGAGTCGGAAGTTGGAGTTGAGTGTGGATGTTGGACTGAACGTGGCGCGAATCCTCAGGAGATGTTGGACGTCTTTCCCCACCAGCTTCCCGTGGAGAGTCGGCGGGGTCGATCCGCCCGTCGTCGCACCAGTATGTGATCGTCGCATCAACAGCGTGAGGCATACCGTCGGCGGCTGAGTCCAGTGTTTCGAGATAGCGAGCGTGTCCATGAGCAAGCCCTTTGTGAGAGGTGATCTGACATTCTGATTGGAGGATCACCCATCGAAGCGGGCACAGGTGACTCCGACTCCATGCGAAGCCCGACTGCCCATTCCGGTCACGTTATCAGTTGGTGAGGCTTCCCCGTACGGCCATGGTGACAGTTGGCCACGGTTCCGTCGGTCTTTGACTTTACTCAAGATTGCTTGTGAATGGGACCTATGAATCTCACTGCGATGTCTTCGTTTCGATCGGAGGCTCCGCATGCTACGGTGACGGTCGCCCTCGAGTCGTCTTGAACCAAATCAGGTCTTGGAAGAAACTCTCCGTGCTGGAGTGTTGACATTTCGACCCTCGCCGGTCACGAACTGTTCTGAGACAGAGTCAATCTGAGACGGAGTTACTGATTCCCTGAAAAGTCTTCGACGAAGCGGGGCGATTTGTCCGGCAATCCGGGGTTCTGTCCTTGGTCGAAGACTGATCTGAGGCTCAGTAATAGCCTTTTCGGATGACGAGATGGTCCACGTCCCCAGGGTTTCCATTTCTCATGATTGGTCACTGTGCCCTATGGTTCCCGCAACTGAGTTGCCCGTCACCGGCCAGCGTCAACAAACCTACCAGCGGGCTTTGGAGTTCGCCCAGCGGCAGGTGCTGGCCACCATCGACCAACACCCCGATTATTTCCCGATCTACACCGTCGGCGGCAAGTGGCACCACGCGGGTGAACTCTGGACGGACTGGACTGGGGGATTTTTTGGGGGCATGCTGTGGCGATTTTACCAACGTACCGGCGATGAGCAAGTCCGACGCCACGCTGAGCACTACTCAAAATTGTTAAAGCCACGGCGGCATGACCGCAACGTCCACGATTTGGGGTTTATCTTTCTCAACACCTATCTGCCGTGGTATCGAGTCACCGGAGATCCTCAATTCCAAGAGGTGCTCATTGAGGCGGGACGCACGTTGGCGTTACGATTTCAGCAAAAAGGCCAATACTTGTGTTCTTTTGTCGCGGCTGATTCGCTGTTCATCGACATCATGATGAACGTGCCGATCATTTTTTACGCTGCCGGGCAGACCGGCGACGCCGAGTTGTTGCAAATTGCCACCGCTCATTGCCGCACCACACGTGATACCATTGTGCGAGCCGATGGCTCCACAGCCCACGAGGGGCTCTTCGATCTGCAAACAGGGGCTTTCCTCAAGGAATCGACTCACCAGGGGATCCGCGGTGATAGCCGCTGGGCACGGGGCTTAGCTTGGTCTCTCTCTGGTTTCGCTCGGGTGGCCGCCCTGACCGGTCAGAACGAATTCTTGGAAGTGGCCCAGCGAAACGCGACCTTTTGGCTGGATCACCTCCCTGAGGATCGTGTGCCCTTTTGGGATTTTGATGCCGATCTGTCGCAGCCACCTCCCTGGGGGGCCCAAAAGGATAGCAGTGCCGGGGCCATCGCCGCCGGTGGTCTGTTGCGACTGGCCAAACTGACACAAGACGCCGGGCAAGCTGACCGGTACCAAGCGACTGCCTTGGCCATGCTCGACGCTCTCTGCCAACCGGAGTACCTGGCCATCGATGATCCACAGTGGGAAGGGATTTTGAAGCATGGAGTCTACCACACGGCCAAAAACCTCGGCGTGGACGAATCCGTCATGTGGGGAGAGTTCTTTTTTGTCGATGCTCTGACGACCGCTGTTACGGGGGCCCAAATGGAAGAAGACCCTTCGTGAGGTTGCCAGGGCAGCCAAGCCAAAACACCGCGTCACATCGACTGCTGACTACTTCATTGACTACAATCTGCTAGCTCAAAACTGGAATTTTAATCATGAAAGTTGCCCACTACGACCAAGTTGAAGAGAAAGTTGTGGACATGCCAGGTGCTGAGGGTTGCACGGTTCGCTGGCTGATCGGCCAGGAGGAGGGGGCTCCCAACTTCGCGATGCGTCGCTTCGAGGTGGCTCCTGGTGGTCACACCCCCAAGCACAGCCACGATTATGAGCATGAGGTTTACGTCCTGGCCGGGACTGGAGTTGTGCTCGAAGGGGAGACCGAGCACACGATCGCCGCTGGCGACACGGTGTATGTCAAACCCAACGAAGTCCACCAGTTCCGCAACACCGGCCAACAGAATCTGACCTTTCTCTGCTTGGTCCCGCATATTCAGCAATGCTAACGAAAACGCTCGTTCTCTCTGCTTTGATACCCCTGTGCTGTCGGTTTCCTTCTTCGGCATGCCCATGGAGCCCCCCGATCGTCCTCCAGGCGGGGGCTTCTCCTGTTATAAGATCTCACTGTTATAAGATCTCACTGTTATAAGATTTCATTATTATAGGCTCTCAGCTTCCTGGGTGCTCCTTGCTGCCCTTGGAAGAACCTCCGCAGCGAGGACTCTTGCTCGGCTTCTCAACAAAAGCGATGGTAGGACGAACCGCCCACCGCAACGGACGAACCCTTCCTGCCCGACCTGTATTATCAATACTCTATTTCTAGATCGTTCTAGTCATCGGGTTCGACTGGAGACCTACTGAGGTTCGGGAAAATCTTGGCTCGTCCGGTTAGTGGAAAGGCTGCGAAATCAGCGGTTCTTGTGCCGTCTTAGCGTTTTGGAAGAGCAAGAGTTTTCCCCAAAAGCAGCCAGAGAGCCCCTTGTTGACTCCTCCTGGGATAGGCGAATCCGAGATTCTATCTGCCGGTGGTCGAATTTGACTGCTTCCGAAGCCCTCCCCATACTCGTGCTTGCAGCAACCCACGCCCAAACGTGATGCAATGCCCTCGCTGTGAACTGCCCTGGCAGTTTCGACCCTTGGGAAGATCCTGCATGATGAAAAGCTTGGCATGATGAAAATCTTGGCATGATGAAAATCTTGGCATAAGGAAGATCTTGGCATGATGAAGATCTTGGCATGATAAAGGTGCTGGCGATCACCCTCAGGTGGTTGTCTCTGGTTGCTCGGATGTTGCTGGTCGGATTCTATTTACGAGGAAACTTGGAACTGAACTGATGACTTTCTGTCCCACTTCTCAGCGGACTGTTGCCTGCAAATCGACGTGCTGGCTCTCTCCTGTCTTCGAAAGGCTCAGCTTAGCTCGACTGTTCCAGACTGTGGCAGAGGCCCAACCTCTCGGCCCCTCAACAGATCCAGGCAACAACATCTGGGTGCGCCGGGCCACATCTGGAACAGTCCAATTCGACCGGCTGAGCAAACCGTCGGCCGAAGCACTGCATCGGTCTGGTCGTCGGATCACCGGCCGGTCGGTTTGCCTGAGGCTTGGCCAAAAGCCAGAGGGGCAACAAAACGATATGTGGAACAACAAGCAGGGGATCAAGTTAGGGGTTTTGCTGGCCTGGATGGCTGCCTTGGTCGCAACCGAGGCGGCTGCAGCGAAGGAAGGAGCCAAGCCCTCACGGCCCAATGTGCTGTTGATCATGACCGACGATCAAGGTTACGGAGACATTCATTCTCATGGAAATGACTCCTTGGATACGCCGAACTTAGACCGGCTGGCCGAGCAGGGTGCTCGCTTGCAGCGTTTCTTTGTCAGCCCTGTGTGTGCTCCCACTCGAGCGAGTCTGCTGACCGGACGCTACCACCTGCGATGTGGTGTCTTTGGTGTCACCCGTGGCGCTGAGACGATGCGAGCTTCGGAGGTCACTCTGGCGGAGTTGCTTCGCCAGGCAGGGTACCAAACAGCCTGCTTTGGCAAGTGGCACAACGGCGCTCATTATCCTCACCATCCCAACGGACAAGGATTTGATCAGTTCGTGGGCTTTTGCGCCGGCCACTGGAACAACTACTTCAATTCCCGGTTGGAAGAAAACGGACAGCCTCGACAGACCTCTGGCTACATCAACGATGTGTTCACCAGCCGGTCGATCGATTTCATCAAGGCCAACAAAAACAGCCCCTGGTTCTGCTATCTGGCTTATAACACGCCCCATACGCCGTGGCAGGTTCCCGATCGGTATTGGGAGAAGTACGGCCAACGTCAGCTGAAGAATCAGCAGGCCCGCTGCGCCTATGCCATGGTAGAAAACATTGACGAGAATGTTGGTCGCTTGCTTGAGGCTCTGGACACAGCCAAGTTGGCGGATCACACGATTGTGGTGTTTCTGACCGACAACGGGGCCAACAGTGACCGCTACAACGCAGGGATGAAAGGCCGCAAGGGTTCGCTCCATGAAGGGGGCTCGCGGGTTCCCTGTTTCATCCGCTTCCCGGGCCGGATTCCGCCTCAAACTCGCCTCGCCCCAATCACCGCTCACATCGACTTGCTGCCGACTTTGTGCGACTACGCTGGTGTTCCCATTGCTGAAGAATTGAAACTCGATGGCACCAGCCTGGTGCCACTTTTGTCGCCCGTCGCCGGCAGAGCAGCCCCGTGGCCCAATCGGACGTTGTTTTGCCACTGGGGCGGCAGGCCGAACCGGCAACGTGCCAATCGCGGTGCCGTCCGCACAGATCGCTGGCGTGCGGTTCGCTCCAAAACGTGGGAACTGTATGACATGCAGGCCGATCCCGGTCAGCGAACAGATGTCGCCAAGGATCATCCTCAGGTCGTCAAAGACCTGGCTGGACGGTTTGATCGTTGGTGGCAAGATGTGACTTCCGAGGGTTTTGAACCGATCCCCACCGAGATCGGCCACCCAACCGCCCCGGTGGTGACTTTTCCTGGGCACGAGGCGATCCTCCAGCCAGCCAGAGGAAAAGGGATCAGTTACCACGGGCGAGCGGGCTGGGCCAACGATTGGGTCGCCAACTGGACCGACCCGCGAGCGACGGCTCGCTGGCCGATCAAAGCGATTGCCCCAGGCAAGTACCAAGTGCAGTTGGTCTACGCAGCCTCTGAGGAGAGCGTCGGCACTCAATTACAAGTTTCCATCGGTTCCGCAAAGGTTTCGACCAGAATTCTGAAACCTGTCCCAGCAGCAATTGTGCCATTGCCGGATCGAATCGCCCGCAAGGAAGTCCCGCAGAGAAAATGGCAGAGCAAAAGCATCGGCGAGCTTTCGATTGAGGCCGGCGAGGGTTGGTTGGTCATTCAGGCACCGTCGATCCCAGGTTCCCAGGCCATCGATCTGAAAGCCATTCGGTTGCGACGGATCGACGAGTGACCTGAGCTTCTCTCTCTGCACGCCGCGGCATTGTCTGCCCTTAGTGCTGCAGTGGGGGTGCTGCAGTGGGGGTGCTGCAGTGGAAGTGCTGCTGTTGGGGCTGCATTGTCTGCGTGATGGCCCGAGGCGAGCGTCGGATCGCTGGGGCGCCTCGACAGATGGAGGGGGACTTGTGGGGAAAAAGACGTAGGGAGCTTTTTCTGGGGGAAGGCATCGAGAAGCTGCCCATCGCTGGCAAGAGTTCCTGTCTGGAGAATGGCCGCTCGCCAAAGGGGGGCGTGTTGCAATGGCCAGAGGTCTGTGATAATCGAGACGGCCCCTGAGCACTCCCGCTGCCAAGTTGTGGGGCTCTGCGTCCGGAAGACCCCGATCTCCTGCTAAGCAACTAGCTTACTAAAAATTGCCATGAGCATCACATCAATGATTCGCCCCACCTCCGCTGGTCTTGTCAGCACCTTATTCGATCAACTCGACCAAGTTGTGCTGATCGATCCGCATACGCACATTCCGCCGTTGGCTCCGGCGGCAAACAACCTGGCGGACCTTTTGGGTTACCATTATTACACGGAGCTAGCTCATTCGGCGGGGATGCCGCGAGAACTCATCGAGGAAGTTGGCCTGGAGCCACGCGAGAAAGTCCGGCGGCTGGTTGAGTTCATGCAGCCTCTGGAAAACACGATTCAATACAGTTGGCTCATCGAGCTTGCGCAGAGATTATTTGATTTTCCGGAAGATCGTCTGACTGCCGACAACTGGGAAGGTCTTTATGAAACTGCTCAGCAAAAGATGAGCCTTCCGGGATGGTCCGACCAAGTGTTGCAGGCCGCTCGGGTTGAGGCAGTCTTTCTAACCAATGATTTTGATGATGAACTAGAAGGTTTTGACACCAGTCGGTATATCCCCTGTTTGCGGACAGACGACTTAGTTTTTCATCTCAGTCAACCGGAGGTGCGTTGGAGGTTAGGTGCGGCCACGGACATCGATGTCACCGGCGCAGGCTCACTGCGGCATGCTCTGAGCCGTTTGTTTGATCACTTTGTCGGCCATCAGGCCAAAGCATGTGCCATCAGCTTGCCGCCGGATTTTGCCCCGACACCGGTTGATCGGATTGCCGCGGATGAAGCGGTTCACGCTGTCTACACATCCAGTGAAGAAGGGGCTGTGCATCCCCAGCGGATTCGCGAGCTGTCCCATTTTGTGTTCTGGACTTTGGCGGAGCTCTGCGCTGAGTATCGCTTGCCCTTTGACCTCATGATCGGGGTCAACCGCAACGTGTACCCTCAGGGCGTCCATCAAGGCCGCGATCTCTTTGCCAGTGGCGTGTCGTTGCTGCAGTATCGCGAGCTGTTTAACGCCTTTGCCCAGGTGACCTTCCCCGTGTCGGTGTTGGCTAGCGTGACCAACCAAGAGCTGGTGGCCTTCAGTTGGATCTTTCCCAATGTGGTGACCAGCGGCCACTGGTGGTACTCCAACACCCCAACCTATATCCGCCACGATCTTTCTGGTCGGCTGGGCGCTGTTCCTCAGACCAAGCAGATTGGCTATTATAGTGATGCTTATAAGTTGGAGTTCGTTCAACCCAAATTCGCCATGTATAAACGCATTTTGGCCCAAGTCTTGGCCGACGACTTTGTATTGGCCCGCGGATGGACAGAAACTCGGGCCCTCGAACTGGGCCAGCAAATTCTTAGGGGCAATGTTCAGAGCATTTTCGGCTGGCAGTAAAGCTTGCAGCCGGTCAGGAATTTTTTCAGACCCGCACAGACTTGGCTGACAGGGACAATTGCACGACCCAGACCACAAACGCCCCCGGGCAACAAACTCTTGAGCCCGGCCATCTCCCGATCAGCCAATCTCGAGGGCTTCCCATGACCGCTTCGTCAAGACTCGCACGGAGGCCCAAAGAGGATTTCCTCTCAGAATTCCATCGGTGATCGACAAATCGCTTGAACGGAAGTGGACGGGCTTTTAGACTCACCAAGGAGTCGATGTGAGCCAGTCCACATCCATTCCTGTTGGCACTTCTGCAGTGGGCCAAACCCTGAGAGACATCGGCTGCTTGAGAAACCGCAAGCTCAGCAGACTGGACCTGAGGCTTGATGATTCTTCACCCTCAATAATCCCATACTTGACAACGTTGGAACTTGAGGTTGTGTTGGTGGCGGGTTGAAGAGTCCCTTTCCTGGTCTTCGCAAAACCTCGAACTCTTGCTGAGGAGTTTCTCAACACAATGAGCACGGATTCCTTGCGGCTTCGTCGTTGAGCCAACGGGGTTGATTGTCGGGCCAAAGAGTTGATTATCGGGTCACGGGTTGATTGTTACTGACCTTCGGAGAAGTCTTCGACCCAGGGCTTTCCGTCTGCCCTTGTTTGTGATGACCTCAAGGGGGGCAGTCTGAGGCCGACCGCAAGCCCGGACTGCCGGACCGGAAGCCCAGATTGCCGGACCGGAAGCCCGGATTGCCGGACCAAAGGTGCCCGCTTCGTCGAAGACTTTTCAGGGCATCAGTAGTTCGAACAGGATGCCGGGTGAACCGAGGGCTGCCAGCGATCGACACGAAGCCTTCACCGGTCGCCGAAGTTGAGGGACTCGTTGCCGGGCCTCAGAGATCGTGATCTCTTACTCCTCAAAACTGTCTTCTGACAACTGGTGACCCAACTTGCGGACCTCGCCAGAGGTCACGAACTCGTCTGATTCCATCCTCTTGGGGCCAATCAGAGGCGACATGCCTCAGCGAGCCGGTCGGTCGCCACCTTTACTGGACATCCATCATCGGCAGGGTACGCCATGAAACTGCGGCTTCCTCAACTCCGTCCGGAATTGGGCTCTCAAGCAATTCGGCAGCATACCATCGGCAAGGCCGCTACGTCAGCAAACCGCGGCGGTTTTACGCTTGTGGAGCTGCTGGTGGTCATTACGATCATTGGCATCTTGATGAGCATGCTGCTGCCGGCCGTTCAGCAGATTCGTTCAGCCGCGCGTCGTATGCAGTGCGGGAGCCGGATGAAGAATGTTGCCCTGGCACTGCACAACTATCACACCGCTTTGGGAAAGTTTCCTCCCGGGTGGATTTCCAAGGGCCAAGGGAACGGCACAAGAGACCCAGAATGGGGATGGCCAGCCATGCTGCTACCCTACGTGGAACAACAAGCCCTCTATGATCAGCTTCGGGTCGATGAACGACGATTGTTCGATGTGATTGCCGAAGGGGACAACTCCCAAGGGCAGCAGTTGCTGCAAACCACAATCCCCATCTATCGTTGTCCGCAGGACGATACCCCCGACATCCTTCCGCGTGATCCTGAGGACCCGCTTGGTCGAAAGTTCGATTCCAACGCCGATATGACCTTTCAACCAGCCACCAGCAACTACATTGGCAACAATGGGTTCTACGACCGGGGCTATGACTACCGGAACAACGGAGTTTTCTATGGCAACTCCCGAGTCCGCATCGAAGACATCAAAGACGGCACCAGCAACACTTTTCTGGTCGGTGAGCGCGATTATCGCTGTTCCGCCGGAACGTGGATCGGTTCACGAAATCCTCCTCATACTGGAATGTGGGGCTCTTATCAGGTCCGTGCCCGAGTCAGCATGCAACTGAACGACCCAACCAACGAGGACCACGACACTTGTACGGAAGGTTTTAGCAGCGCTCACACAACCGGAGCCAACTTTGCCTTTGCTGACGGAAGTATCCACTTTATCAATGAGAACATTGAATTTGCCAACGGCGGCTTGACCACAAGCCAAATCAGAAACGGCTCCGCCTATCAGCCCGACCTCCTGGGGCTCTACCAGCGGCTGGGAGTGGTCAACGACAACCTGACAGTATCCCTCGAAGACCTTTGAGTCTGAGGCGATTTCTGACCGCAGAGCAACTCCCAAGCCCACCAGGCCCAAGCCCATCAGGCCCAAGCCCATCAGGCCCAAGCCCATCAGGCCCAAGCCCATCAGGCAAGGACTTCTCGCCCTCGATCCCGGCTGAGGCTTTTCCCAGTATCCAAACACCCACCAAAGAAACAATCTCATCCCAAGGGAACAGATCTGGGGAGCCCACTTGTAGGTCCTGATCGCTTCCGACGGCAACCAGCCCCCGTTGAACCAACGGGCGACTGCCACCCCGATAGGGGAGAGATTCGATCAACCAGTGAATGATGCCGATGCCTCAATTGCAACAACCAACCTCGATCAAGCAGCCTTGGCTCCTCTATTTAGGGCATTTTGGTTATCTAGGGCATTGCGGTTGTAAGCATTGGCTCGGGAAGTCTTTGCTTGCCAGCCTTTTCTTGTCAGGTTTTGCGTGTTGGAGTGGATGTGGGAGTTCTGGGCCCCCCTTAGCGCCTGTCCGTGGCAAGATCACCTTCAATGGACAGCCGCTGCCTGGGGCGACCATCCAGTTTCAGCCGGAAGGCTCCGGCTCTCCGTCCAAAGCGATTACCGACAAGAACGGGCAGTATCAACTGCTCTATCCGGGGCAAAGGGTCGGGGCGATGATCGGCAAACATCGTGTGATCATCGAGACCTACCGAGACATCTCCACCGCCGAAGAAAGCGGGAAGTTTATCCCGGAAAAGCTGGCTCCAGAATGGCACGCTCAGAGCAACATCATCGTTGAGGTGACCCCAGAAGGCCTGACAGACCTCAATTGGGAAACTGCCCAACCTCCTCCGGCGAACCCTTGAGGTTGTTCTCTGCTGGGATCCTCCCGATCGGCGGTTCGCTCACTGCAGCTTTTCTCGCCTGCCGATCGCTTTCCTGCCTGCTGATCACTTGCCTGCCGATTGGCTCTCCCGGAAGATTGTTGGCAAGCCCTGAGCTAGACTGCAATCGCGGCACCTCATGCCAGTTGGAGACCCTCATGGAGAAAACGTATCGGGTCGCGGTCATTGGCCGCACGGGGCGTGGCAACTATGGACATGCCCTGGATGAGGCCTGGTTGGCCATACCACAAGTCACGCTTGTCGGTGTTGCCGACGACAACATGGCTGGCCTGGCCGCGGCTGCCAAACGGCTGAAGGTCAAGCAGACCTTCCGCGACTGGCGGAAACTGCTCGAGGAAACCAATCCCGATATCGTGGCCATCTGTCCTCGCTGGATCGACCAACACGCTCAGATGGCACTGGCTGCTGCCCAACGCGGCATCCACATCTTCATCGAAAAGCCGTTCTGCCGCACGCTGGCCGAGGCCGACCGAATTGCCGACGCCTGTCACAAAACGCACACAAAGTTGGTCATTGCTCATCCCACGCGTTACAGCCCCACGGTCCAAACAGTCAAGAAACTCATCCAAGACGGGGCCATTGGCCGGGTGTTGGAGTATCGCGGCCGTGGCAAGGAGGACAGCCGCCGAGGTGGCGGCGAGGATCTCTGGGTGCTGGGAACGCACATCATGGATCTGATTCGCACTTTGGCGGGGCATCCTCAGTGGTGCTTTGCCACAGTTACACAAAACGGACGCCCAATCACCAAAGCCGACGTCGTCGATGGCAACGAGGGCATCGGTCCATTAGCTGGGGACGCCGTCCATGCCACCTACGGCTTCGCCGAGGGATGCTTGGCACGCTTTGACAGCGTCCGCGGTACAGCCGGCCGACCAAGCCGCTACGGCCTGCAGATCTACGGTTCTCGGGGGATCTTCGAAATCCTCGAAGGCACCTTGCCTTCGGTCAAATACCTCAACGACCCCAGTTGGTCTCCAGGTCGCAGCGGGAAAGAGTGGCAAAATGTCTCCAGTGCAGGAATTGGCAAGCCAGAGCCATTAAAAAACCCAAAATACCAAGCCCGCCACACACTAGCCATTCGCGATTTGATACACGCAATCGAAGACAATAAAGAGCCAGCCGGCGGGTTGGACGCAGCCACCGGTGCTACAGAGATGATCGTCGCCTGTTTTGAGAGCCAGCGGCTGGGGCGTCCCGTTTCCCTTCCTCTGTCCAATCGCGAAAATCCCCTTCAGCTCCTCGAAGAATAGCCACCGGTTGGGCGAATGCTTTGTAGTGGACCTCCAAACCGCTTGGTCAGAACTGGCAGTTTGTTTTGACCCGGCAGTTTGTTTTGACCCGGCAGTTTGTTTTGACCCGGCAGGACGACACAGGGCTGGCTGCGGCTGTCCATCGCCCGGAGACGTCTTCGAGCTTCCGCGATTCCGAGTTGGCGTCATTTCCTGGAAGAGCTCTTTGAGCAACAAAACGGAGTGGCTGGGGATTTCAGCAGAGATTTCCTCCAAGTGGATTCAAACCCTCCCTTGGCGGCCAGTCAGGCTATTGATGGAGGTCTTGCGTGGCAAACTTGCGTTGTTGAAAAGGAGTTCTCAGGCTTTGAGCGACTGTGTTTGGTCTCCGTGTGTGAGCGTCAGAAAAGTGGGGGGGACTTGTGGTCGAGTTTGGCAACGGCCCTTGCCGCACTGCCGACGTCTGCCAGTGAGTGCCTCTGCCGGTGAGTGCCTCTGCCAGTGAGTGCCTCTGCTGGTGAGTGCCTCTGCTGATGGTTGCCTCTGCTGAACGCTTCTGCTGGACTCAGCCTGCAGCACCGGTGGGGTGACACCCTGGCGTTGGCCCGTGGCCGCATGCTCAGGTGTGGAACCATGGTGTGCTGATCCGCCGTTTTTCTGCCGCTGACACCATCTTCGTCAAAGGGTGCCGAGTTTACTTCTGCTGATTGAGGGATCGGTGTCATGGCCAGAGTCTCTGTACTGTTGTTGGGGCTACTGTCTGTCCTCTTTTTATCTGTCCCGTTGGGCTGTGCGAGAAAACAGGAAGGGCCACCGCCCTTGGAGGTCTCTTTTCGCCGCGGCCCTTCAAGCCAGGGGCTGACCGCCGATATCGCCAACACCTCGAGCTTGGGTCTGGATGATGTGGTTGTGGTCGTCCGCCGACCCGATGGCACAGAACCGCACACGCGGCGGTTTTACCGCTTGGCAGCGGGTCAAACGGAGATGGTTGACGCTCGGTATTTGAAAGGGTGGGCCATCAGGACCGGCGATCGGCTGAGCATCCGCTGTTCTCAGTATCAAGAGGAACTGGAACTGATTGCCAGCCTGCCGGCCAAGCTGTCTGGAGAGCCGCGGGTCAGTGTGAGCTTTCGCAACTCCAAAGTGCCTTTTCAGGGGCTTGTTGCGGGGATGACCAACAACAGCGATCAGCAGCTGACCGGTCTGACCGTCACGGTGCAAGATCCTCAGGAGAATGACCGGCGAACCTATCAGATCAAGGGCGGAATCCCGCCACACGATAATGTCGATGTTGGTTTTTTGGAGCTGGATCAGTGGAAGCTCAAAGCCGGCCAGAAGCTGACGATCTCCTGCGACCAGTACCAAGGCCAGAAACAAGTAGAAGTTACCAAACCGAAGTAAGACGATTTCCTTTTCCATGCCGACTTGGCGAGAAGACTTGCTCTTTCACAGACCGCCAAGTTGGCAACCGCTGAAGATTTCTCAGGTCATCGCCAGGTCACGTCGGTCAGCAAATGGCTGAGCGTTTTACGATCTGCACACACTTCCCAGTTGCCATCGAATCAATCTTATATGACCTTTTGGAAAAACTTGACCGAACTCTGGGATAGTCAGGGCCAACCCGCAGGTGAGCAAACTGGCCCCACAGCGGTTGACCCCGAGCAATTGGAGAGAATCCTCCAAGATGCCCAGGCTCAGTTGCCCGTTCCGGTGTTCTGGCTGTTGGGCAAAACTCAATCGGGAAAGACCTCCATCATTCAGGCCTTAACCGGCAGTACCCAGGCAGAAATCGGCAACGGGCTGCAGCCATGTACGAGGACCGCCCAGGAATACCCTTTTCCCAGCTCTGATCAACCGCTGATTCGCTTTTTGGATACTCGGGGGCTCGGTGAGGTCAACTACGATCCAACCGAAGACATCGCGTTCTTTGCTGAGCAAGCCCATCTTCTGGTTGCTGTGGTCAAGGCGATGGACCACGCTCAAGGGCCGCTGATTGAGGCCCTCAGGACCATTGGCAGTCAGCGTCCCAACTGGCCTCTGGTTGTGGTGCAAACCTGTCTGCACCAAGGCTATCCATCTCCGGAGTTCGAGCACCTCCAACCCTATCCTGACCAAGACGAGGCTCTCCAGAATCTGCTGCCTCAGGATTTGGCCAAATCGCTGGCCAAGCAACGTGAGCTGTTTGCGGGGATGAATGCTCGTTTTGTGGCAGTTGACTTCACACAACCCGAGGATGGATACACCCCGGTCTTCTACGGGCTCAATCAACTCTGGGAGACGATCGAAGAGGTTCTTCCTCTGGGCTTACGTGCAGTGTTGGAGCAAAACGCGGAACTTCGCAAGACGTTGCGGGATGCGTATTTTCGCACGGCTCATCCACGGATTGTCAGCCATGCCCTGGCAGCCGGTGCCGCAGCTGCTGTCCCGGTGCCGCTGCTGGATGTCCCGGCGGTCGTTGCCGTTCAGACAAAGATGTGCTGGAGCCTGGCAGCCATTTACCAGCAGCCGATGGATTCCCAGCGTCTCAAGGAGATCGCAGGCGGTCTGGGAATTGGCTTCCTCGGGCGACTTGGTGTCCGAGAGCTGGCCAAGATCATCCCGGGTTGGGGATCCGCCGTCGCCGGGCTCTATGCAGCGGCCAGCACTTACGCCTTGGGGCGGACCCTGTGTGCTTACTTTAGCTATGCCCGTGAAGGGGATCTCCCCAGCCCCGAGATGCTCAAAACACTCTATCAAGATCAGTTTGAGCAGGCCCGAGAAACATTCCAGGCTTACCTCAAAAACTTAGCCAACAACAAACCTGAACATTCTTCTCAGTGACTGACAACCCAGTGACTGACAACCCAGCCAACAACAGTTGCATGAGACGATCGCCCGCTTCCGTTCTCGAACAATGATCCCTGCAGACGCCAAAGCCTTTTTGCTGCAGACGGTTGCCGTTTGCTCCTCCCGGAGACCTCATCGTGAGAAAGCACGCTCGTCTGTTGGTGGTGCTGATTGTCTTGCTGGCCCTGCCCTATCTCGCCCTGGGGGTTGCCGGTTGGCTTTTTCTTTATCAACAAGGCTGGGCTTTGGTATGGTTTGGGGCAACCCTGGTGACCACAGCGGCGGTGGTCGGGGTGTTGTGGTGGTTCCTGCGAGGATTGAGGCGAGGCAGGGTGGCAGCACCACGTGTGGTGCCCTCCACGCTTTGGCCTCCGAAGGGGCTGGCGGCTTGGGAGGAAGTCGAGGAGATTGCCGCGCGTGTCCAAACGACCGGTGTGGATTTTCAGAGTCCAGAGAAAGTCTGGGAACTGCTGCAGGAGATTCTGGAGAAGGTCGCCAGGCACTACCATCCCAAAAGCAGCCAGGCCGTCTTGGAGATGCCGGTGCCGCATTTGTTACAGGTGCTGGAGTTGGTCTGCCGAGATTTGCGAGAAGCCCTCAGTCAGTATGTGCCCGGCTCGCACATCCTGACTGTCAACGAGCTCTCCAAACTCCACAAGCTGGCCAACCTGGGACAGCAAGCCTATGTGCTGTATCGGATCATCGCCTTTGCAGCCAATCCAACCGCCGGAATCATGCGCGAGGCCCAGATGGCGCTGACCGGCAATATGACCACCGCGTCGGTGGAAAACCTCAAAAACTGGGCAGTCGACTACACGATCAAACGAGTCGGCTACTACGCCATCGAGCTCTACAGTGGGTACCTTGTTCTGGATGACCGCCCTTTCGATCCCGAGGCTCTGACCCAGCAAACATCCTCTCAGCTCGACGAGGCCAGGCAACAAGAAGCAATGGCCCAAAACGAGCCTCTTCGGGTGCTGCTGGTCGGCCAAGTGAAGGCAGGCAAGTCGAGTCTGGTCAATGCGCTTTTTGGTGGCCAAGTCCAAGCGGCCACCGATGTGCTCCCGGCCACCAGCCGAGTGACCCCGTATTTCGTCCGGGCTCCGGCCGGGTCATCCGAGGAGGCTCGGGGCGGTGAGCTGCCGGATATGATCCTGCTGGATACTGGAGGATATGAGGACACAAGTCGTCCTAAGGATTTTTTTAGCGAATCTCAGCAGCACATGCGGGAATGCGACTTGGTCGTTCTCGTTCTCTCGGCAACCAACGCAGCTCGCGAGGCAGACTATCGCCTGCTCGCTGCCCTGCAGGAGTACTTCGCTGAAAACATCGATCGGGCCAGTCCGCCGATTCTGGCAGTGATAACGCATATTGATCAACTGCGACCGCCCCGGGAGTGGAATCCGCCCTACGACTTGACCGACTCAAGCAACCCCAAAGCCGCCAGCATTCGCCAGGCTGTCGAGGTGATCGCCGGAGATCTTCAGATCCCCCCTGAGCAGGTCGTCCCAGTGTGTCTAGCCGCCGGGCGTCTTTACAACGTTGAGGAAGGCGTGATTCCGGCGATTCTCAACTGCCTGCCGGAAGCCAGTCGTTTGAAGCTGATGCGGTGCTTTCGGATTTACCGAGACCAACAGTACTGGGGCCGTTTGTGGGAGCAAGCCGGAAACAGCGGGCGGCTCCTCATTCATGTAGGAAAGCAATTTGTGGGGGAGACCGCCCGTCGGGTGGGAGACATCTTTCAGGCACCAACTGGCCGCTGAATTAGTTGATGATCTCTCCGGCAGGTTGACCGGTGGGGGAACCTTCCGTGGCGGTCGGTTGCCCATTTTCGTCGATGCGTGGTTGTTGGCCACGCAAAACGCTGTTTCCCTCAAAGAGGGTTCTCTGGTCGATCGCCGGGGGATTGAGCCAATCTTCCTCGTTGAACCGACCGCTTTGACCGTAGGCTGCCAAGGCGTTGCGGTAGCAAGTCGTCTCGACATCTTCTTGGGAGATGCCTCGCTGCAGCATCAAATTGGCGGTCTTGGGCACCGCCAACGGATCACTGACACCCCAGTCGGCAGAGCTGTCGACGATGATTCGCTCGCTGCCGTATTGTTGGACAACGGCCACCATCCGCTCGTTGCCCATCTTTGTCTTGGGATAGATGGTAAAGGCCGCCCAGAAACCACGATCGAGGACCTCCTTGACAGTTTCCTCGTTGTTGTGGTCGATGACGACCTTGTGCGGCGGCAGTCCATGCTCCTGGCAAAGATCCATACTCCGGGTGGTGCCCTGCTTCTTATTACGATGCGGTGTGTGGACCATCACGGGTAGGTCAACCTCCTTGGCCAACTCCAGCTGCTTGCGGAAAAATGTCTCCTCAGCCTGAGTCATATCGTCATATCCGATCTCCCCCACAGCCACGACACCATCTTTGGCTAAATAGAGGGGAAGAATCTCCATGACCTGTTCGGCCAAAGGCTCGTTGTTGGCTTCTTTGCTGTTGAGGCCAATAGTGCAGTAGTGCCGGATCCCAAATTGGGCTGCCCGAAATCGCTCCCATCCGACGAGAGTGGAAAAGTAGTCCTGGAAGGTTCCCACATGGGTGCGGGGTTGCCCCAACCAAAACGCCGGTTCAATCACCGCAACGACCCCGGCAGCGGCCATGGCTTCGTAGTCGTCGGTGGACCGGCTGAACATATGAATGTGGGGGTCGATCAATTTCATGGTCACTCTCCCTATCGATGTCACCAAACGGTTGACGGCCTGAATGATCTGATTAATCCGATCCTGCGGCCACGGTGTTCCAATCAATGGCCCCGCTTCGGACCAACTCCTGCAACTGGGGGTGTTCTGCCAGCAAATTCTGAGCGTGCGGGCTGTTGGCCGCTGCCAGTGCTAGGGCAGCGGCATGTTGCTCGACAGGCCCCCCTTGCTGGAGGACCCTATGCAAGTCGGCAATCGCGGCATCGTCAGCAACAGCTCCCACGGGCCGCCAAAGCTCAGGGGTGACCGTTCGCCCTGCAGCCCACCGCTCGCGGGCGTAATCACACAGCATCCGCATCAGCGGACGGTTGGCACGCTGGTCGACCCCCACAACAGGGGCCAACTTGGCTCCCACAAACAAACACTTCAAAATCATCTGGTTCCAGCGACCCTCGTCGAATTGCTCGGCCGGAAAGGGGTTGCGATGGGCCACCGCACAAAAGACCGACTTCATGTTGGACCGCACGCCCTCGGCAGCTCGAAGCAGATGGGTAGGCTGGTGAGGCAACAGCGGCAGGGTCTGATAGAGGGCAATCAGTTCCCCCACTTCCCCAGCAGCAAAGATTTTGTCGAGGGTGGCGACATAGGCCTGCGAGTCTTGTGATGGTAACGAAAGCACCAGCAAGGCGCGGCCAGCTTGATCAACCGTCCACTGCGAGGGATCCCAATCAGGCCGAGCGGCAGTTGCCGCCGCCCTGTCGTCGCTGGTCAGACGCAGATCCGCCTTGCCGAGCTCCCGGGGGACAGCACCAAAAGCCAGAGCAAAAGCTCCAAGGCCCACATGAACGGTCTTTTGGCACTTTTCCTCCAGCCAAGCGACTGAGGTTTGGTCGGTCTGACGGCTCAGCCAGTCGCGGAGGAGATTTGCGGGGGTCGTCATCGATGGACCCTCAAAAGGGACCGGCGTCCTTGAGTCGGTAGCCAGGTGTTTTCAATCCGGTTGGACTGAACCGGTTGTCTGAATTGTTGCGAAGTTAGGTCATTTTGCAGTTTGATGAATGGGACTGAGTGATTCTCCAGTCCGCGTTTCCCAAGACCGGGCTGCTGAAAAGGTCGATAGGGCAACTTAAAGCCACTGCCGCCTCTGGAAGCTCCTGCTGGCACTGCCAAAACTCAGCTTTGTAGTCTACCTGTCTGAGGAATAGGCCGAAACCGCCCGGCGACGGCTGCTCCCGGTCGACACCATGCTCGGTTTGCACTCCCCCACAAGTGCAGTAGACTGCCTGCGAATGTGTTTCTCTCGGTCCCCGAGAGGCACAGCCGACAAGAAACCCCAAAACACGACAACTTGGCCCCCAATGATTGAGTCCTGGAAAAGCATCGGATTCAAGGCTCTCAATCCCGGCAAGGCCATCAGCTTGGCACACCTGAGCCGTTGACGTCACAACCCAAAAAAGTCCGCCTGCCCCTCTGGTTCGTTGTGCTGAGCAGACCAACCCAGCTGCTCCGGCCACAATTTCGGACAGGCCCCAAAGATGTCGAGTTTGCGATGCCAAGGAGTGCCCGAACGAGGAATATCACAACCGTGTCTGAAAGCTCCAACCAAAATATCCCACAGACCGATGTCAACGATGCCCCTTCCAGTAGCGCTAGTGTGACTGACTCACGTGTGACTGACCCGCGTGTGACTGACTCGGGCGTCGTGAGTTCGAGGAGAGCAGACCCCAAGGAGCAACCGGTCGCTGGCTGGTGGTTATTTCCTGTCGTGCTGATCGTTCTGAGTGCTTTCACCGTCGGCGTTATCCGAAGCACGGAGCTGATCGACCCGGGAGCGGCCAACGCCGTGACCATGTCTGTGGTCTTCGGGGGTTTGTTCTCCTTGTGTCTCTGGTGTCTTGGTGGCCCTCCCTGGCCTTTCATTTGGAGGGTGACACCTTTAGCAAGCTTTCTCCTGCTGGGGGGTGGCTTTTTCAGCCAGTATCGGGTCGGTTCGGTCACAGCAGATCTTCGCCCGCAATTCGTTCGCCGAGCAGCGCCGCAGCACGACACTACCTTAGCGGCGTTGCCTCCTCAATTATCTGAGGAGCAACCATTATCTGAGGAGCCACCTTCTCCCTTGGCAGGGCAATCGCCTCGGCAGGTTCAAGAACCGCTGGTGCGAGAGTTCCCGGGCTTTTTGGGGGATGGGACAGGGCGTGTGCTGGCTCCACCACTGGCCACTGACTGGCACCAGCATCCGCCGGTTGAGCAATGGCGGACTTCGATCGGCGCTGGCTGGTCGGCCTTTGTGGTCTCTCAGCAGCGAGCGTACACCCAAGAGCAACGTGGCGAAGACCAACTTGTGGTTTGCTATCATCTCCTGACAGGAGAGCCCATCTGGAGCTATGCCGAGAAGGTCCGATATCGATCCATCCTCAGCGGAGACGGGCCGCGAGCGACCCCCGCGGTGCATGACGGCAAGGTCTATGCTCTGGGCGCCTTTGGCCGGCTGGTCTGTTTGGACCAAGCCACCGGCGAGTTGCTTTGGTCGGACCGCGTCATGGACCGCTTTGGCGGACGCTTGCCGCTTTACGGCTACAGCGCAAGCCCGCTGGTCTACGATGACCCTGTGGCGGGAATTTTGGTCGTTGCCGCTGCGGGTGGAAACCGTCAGGAGAATCTGGCTGCCTATGATCCGGCTGGCCATCTCCGCTGGACGAGTTCTGCTGGGCACTGCAGTTATAGCTCTCCGGTGCTGGTCACCGTCGCCGGGCGGCGGCAAGTGGTCATCGTCAACGAGTCCTGCGTCAGCGGCCATGATCCAACAACCGGCCGCACCTTGTGGGTTCATCCGTTCGCTGGGGCCAACGACCGAGCGGCCAACATCTCCCAGCCGGTGGCTGCTGGCAGGAATCGTCTTCTGTTGACCAAGGGGTACTCTGTGGGGGCGGAATTGGTTGAACTGAGCACCAAGCAGACCACACCAGGAGGCGATACCTTCAGCACCCGTCGTGTGTGGAAAACCCGGAACCTCAAAACCAAACTCACCAGTGCTGTCCGTGTGGGAGAATACGCCTACGGTCTGGACGAAAAAATCTTAGTCTGCTTGAACTTAAACACCGGCCAACGTGCCTGGAAAGCCGGCCGCTACCATTACGGACAAGTCCTGGCGGTCTTTCGGGAAGACCCTCTGACAGTGGCCTCAAGCCACCACAACCCCCGCGACAGTGTCGCGAGAACCAAGCCACTTTCTGAACAAGATCAAATTCAGTTTTTGCTGGTAACTTCGGAACGAGGTGAGGTTGTGTTAGTCGCGGCTGATCCGCAAGGGCACCGCGAACTGGCACGGATCCAGGCCCTTGATGACATCACCTGGAACACGCCCACCCTGGCAGGTCGCTATCTCCTCATCCGCAACAGTCGCGAGGCGGTCTGCTATCAACTTCCGCTGGCCCGGGATAACCCTACGCAAAATCAACAACCCCGATCCGAAGCTCCGGCTCACCCCACCGAACGAGGGACGTAAAGACGATGTTTCAATTTGTGGGCTGGTACGTTGTCCTTCCTGCTGTTGGGTTGTCGATTGCTGCTGCGGTGGTGACACTGATTTTAAGGCGAATCTTTTTTCGCCGTCGTCGGGCGGCGGATTAGCGATGTCCCGCATGCCATCCTATTTCGCAAGAGTCGAACTGATGTGCGAGAGTCAGGCTCAGTTGCGTGGGTCGCCGAGATCGGCCAGAGTCTGATTGCCCTTCGGTTCTCTTGGCAGATCTGACGGCGATCAACCACAATCTTGAAACCGCAACTCGAACAAGCCGTAAGGCGATTCTGCTGTCGTCGGCCGCCAGGACATCGACCCTGACTGTCGGTCAGCCGGAAACCGCCTTCGCTTGAGGGACCACTGATGACTGGGCCTCACAAGAGCCATGCTTTTGAAACACAAGTTCCAGAAGGAGACGACCGGGAGCGGCTGGTCTGCCGAAACTGTGGGTGGATTAACTATGTCAATCCTAAGGTGATTGTTGGGGCTGTTTGTTGGTGGCAGGATCAGGATGCCGTCGAGCGGATTTTGCTTTGCCGCCGAGCCATTGAGCCCAGATTGGGGTATTGGACGATTCCAGCGGGGTTTATGGAACTGAAAGAGACCGCCGAGCAGGGAGCAGCCCGAGAAGCTTGGGAAGAAGCCACCGCTGATATTGAGATCGAGACCTTACTGGGCCTGTACTCCATTGCCGATATCAGCCAAGTGCATCTCATCTACCGCGCTCGACTCAAATCCCCAGCCATCGCCCCAGGGCCAGAAAGCCAAGAAGTCAAGCTCGTTACGTGGGATGAGATTCCCTGGGAAGAGCTTGCCTTTGAATCCAACCGTTGGTGTCTGCAAGCCCACCAGCGAGTCCGCGGTCAATCCAACTTCCCGCCGTTTGGGGTGCCCAGCGAGTAGCCCCTCGCCTAGCGGGCTGCAGAGTGTCTCAGCGTTGACGTCGTGTGCGGATGTAGCGGATCGCACAACCGACAGCCGGCGTCTCGGCCACTTTGGGCTTCTTCCCGACCAACACAGCCTGGACGGCATCGGTTAAGTAACGCTTGCTCACCTTCTGGGGTTGGCTGTGATCGTCCATCGCCCCTAAGTAGACCACCTTACGCTGGGAGTCCAAGACCACAAACTCCGGTGTGTAGGTGGCTCCATAATCCTTGGCGACCTGCTGGCTCTGATCCTTCACATAGGGAAAATGAAATCCTTTCTTCTGAGCACGCTCTTTCATGTGCTCCAGGTTATCTTCCTCAACACGGTTGGAGCAAATGGCTACCAAGCCAACTTTGCTATCCTTGCCACAAAACTCTTTGGTAAAGGCAATCAGCCGGTCTTCGTAGACCACTGAGAATGGGCAGGTGTTGCAGGTAAAAACCAACACCAGAACTTCACGATCTTTGAAATCAGCTCGCGCATAGGCCCGCCCATCAACGCCTTTCAGCCCCTTCCAGTCAGGAGCTTCCTGGCCAATCTTCAGGACCGGATTGTATTTGCCTGCAGTCACGGATTGACCAGAGACCAACAGGCAGGTTAATACCAACGTCAAGACGCACTTGCTTGTGGAGCTCATCAGGTGGACTCCTCGAAAACAGTCAGCACGAGTTTAGCGAAACTGCCAAAAGGGGATCAGGCCTTACGAGTCGGAAGGATCTGGCATCTTGGCTCCATCGGAGCCAAGCCAACGGTGGTACAGTTCGCTGCGACGGTCGGGCAAGAACAGTCGCCGAGCGGTTGAACGCTCAACCAGCTCGAGATCCAATTCAGCAAGCAGGATCTCTTCGGTGCCTCGACCGGCACGAGCCAAGACGCGACCGAAGGGATCGCAGACAAAGGATTCGCCAGCAAACTGAAGTTGGCCTTCGTCACCGACACGATTGCAAAGGGCGGTGAAAAACCCATTTTGAAAGGCGGCCACTTGCATCTCAGCCTCAAAGAGGCCCGCCGGCCACTCGTCGGTCGCCCCGGCTTGCGGCACAACCACGAGGTCTGCTCCTGCTAAGGCCAACGCGCGTAAGTATTCGGGAAAGTGCCTGTCGTAGCAAATCGCCACGCCAAGTCGGCCAAATGGTGTTTGGTAAACCGGTGCCCCGAGATCCCCAGGTGTATAATAGCCTTTCTCATAAAAGCAAGGATAGTCAGGAACATGCACCATCCTTGTCCTTCCCAAAAGCTGCCCCTCCGCTGAAATCACCGGGGAAGTATCATAAGTCCGCTGCCCATCGAGCTCAAATAAGTTGAGCACAATGGTGATCCCCAGTTGCCCTGCCAACGAGCAAAACGCTTCGGTCGTCGGGCCTGGGATCGGCTCGGCCAATTCAAGAACGTCACCGCCAGCCGGTTGCTGAGGGTAAAATGGCTCAAAGGCCAACTCAGCAAAGCACACCAACTCTGCCCCTTGCTGATGGGCCTGTCTGACCGCTTGCAACCCCCGTTGACGGTTGGACTCCTTGTCAACAGTCGCCCTTTGCTGAACAAGTGCAATCTTCACCAGGCGAAGTCTCCTTGAGTGAGTTCAAGCCGAAGGTCGAGTGCCGCTGATGGTCGGACGACAATTCACCGCGATCAACAAATCACCGCGATCGACAATTCACCGCGATCGACAATTCACCGCGATCAACGAGGTTGTTGTCTGAGCGACAGTTGATAGCTTCGCAACGACCGCCTCAGCCTCCAAGGGCCTGTTACGGCGTCTCCCTGCCGAGATCAACTGCCGCTTCTACTGAGCTCGGTTCAGGGTCTGCAGCAAGAGAGCTGAACCTCGCAGTGGGAGCAAAACGCAGCAGCGATCCCTGCTAAAGAGGACTGAGGATTCACACCAGGCGACCTCACTTCTTGAGAGCCACAGGCTTGCCATCAAGCTGCCATTGGGGATCAAGCTTGACCTGAAGATGGGTCAGCACCGTCGCGGCGACATCCGCGTTGGTGGTCGGAGGCTCGATCCGCCCTGCCACAACCGAAGGACCATGGAGGATCAAAAATCCGTAGCGAATCTCGGGTACGTCTCGACCGAGGGCATGGCCGCGGCCTCGTCCGCCGTGGTCGGTGCAGACCAGAATGAGCCAGTCTTCTTGGTTGTAGGTTTTGCGTTGGCGAATTGCTTCGAGCATCCCGCCGATATAGGCGTCGACCGTCTCGATTCCGTTGGTGTACTTATACGACTTCGGATGGAAACCATAACCATGTCCAAGCATGTCGACGTTGCCGAAGTAAGCAAAGACCACATCCAGGTTCCCTTGGGCAAGCGCCTTTTTCGCAGCCTGAGCAACTTCCTTGTCGGCCTGCTCGTAACCCTTGGTGTCCCCATCGACCAAGAACTTGGCGCCCTGAGTGCCCTGGAAAAGTTGATCGCTAAAGGGCTTCCAAGTCAGCAGTGCGAGAGTTCGGCCGTTGGGCTTGAGTTTTTCATAGCGCCTGAGGAAGTTGGGAAATTTGGCCAGTGCGTGGTCTTTGAAACTGTTATCCTTCACTCGATGCTTATCGGCAAACACGCCAGTGAAAACCGTGCTCCAGCCGGGACCGGTCACCGTCAGGGCATCACTCTTGCGATCCCCCAAAACGTCGGTGGTATCGGTGAACGCCCCCTCCCGGATCAGCTGTTTCAAGTATTTCGCCTGCGAGTAATCGATGGCATCAGCACGGCAGCCGTCGATGCCGATGACCAGGGCCTTCTTTGCCTCAGGGCCTTCTCCACAGGCTGGTTCAACAATCAGCAGCAAGCACAGGACAAGAGCTGAGATGAAGCAGATCATCGTTTCACTCCTCAGGTGACCTCAGGAATTCTCAAGACCGCTGACGCAGAATATCCCCGCAGGACTTATTCCCTGTGCCGTCTCTTCCTGAGTCCGGTTGAGAAAACCAGGCCTGGCAACAAAGTAAGAATAACGCCCGTGCCGGTTAGTCGGGCGTCGGCAACAAACGAGGACTGGATCGCAAAGGCTGCTTCATCCCCACAGAGAGGCCGGCCACCAGTGGCCGCTCAACGGTCCTGACCATCGGCAATGCAGTAGAGCATCTCCTGTCGACGCCCGGACTTTCGCTTGGCCACGCGGAGGAAGATTTGGTTGCCGCAGATCGTTGGCGTGGCAAAGGCTTCGTCGCCCAGCTGGTTTTTGGCGACCAGTTGGAACTTCTGCGGATCAGCTTTGAACACAAAGGTCGTGCCGGCCTCATTGGACAGATAGATCATTTCCTCGACCAGAATTGGGGACGCGCTGACAGATCCACCGAGCCTCTGCTTCCACATCTCCTCTCCGTCGGTTGCTCGCCAGCAGTAAGCGATGCCTCCGTCGTCAACAGCATACACATAACCATCGTGAGCCAGCATGGACTGCTCGTAGCATTTCTTGTTGTTCTTCCAGAGGACTTTGCCCGATCCATCGGCTCGCACACCAACGGTCTCCCGTTGTGGATAACCGCCACTGGCAAAGACGATATCATCATCCCAGACAGCGGTGCCGCAGGTCGCCGGGGCGATGCAACGTGTACTCCATAAGGGCTTGCCGGTCTGGGGGTTGTAACTGGAGAGCCTCATACCGCCACTGAGCACCAGTTGATCCTGGCCGGCCAAGCGAGCAACAATCGGCGAGGAATAGCTCACCGTTGCGGGTCGCGGCTGCCGCCAGACCTCCTGACCGGTCTTGCTTTCAAAAGCCGCCAAAAAGGCCTGCCGCTCATACTCGGCGGAGATAATCACGGTGGACTGGTAGAGCAATGGCGATGGAGCGTAGCCGTATCGATATCGTTGAGGTCGGTAAGGCCCAGCGTTTTTTTGCCACAGAATCTTGCCCGCCAGGTCCAGAGCGGTGAGCTGGACGGCCTGGTGGTTGTGGAAAACGGCGAAGAGTCGTTGGCCGTCGCAGGCCAACGTTGGCGAGGCGTGGGTATTTTTCTTGTGGATCTGCTCTGGAAAACCTCCAGAATTGACGTCCGTCTGCCAGAGTTTCTCTCCGTTGGCCCGATCGTAACAGAGCACCGACTGGACTTGCCGGGCGCGATCGGCGGTCGTCAAGAACACATGCTGACCAACGACAATCGGCGAGGAGTGCCCACGTCCAGGCACCGAGGCTTTCCAGAGGACATTCTCGGTCTCGCTCCAAGATGTCGCAACGGTCTGACCGGCGGCCGCAATCCCGTTGCCCTGAGGTCCCCGCCAGCTGGGCCAATCTCCCCGATCAGCAGCGCAGAGCTGTGGCGTGAGCCCACAGACCAAACTGCCCAGCAGCCCAGCGGTAGCCAACAGCAACAAAGCTCGCACGTTCATGGTGACCTCGAAGAGAACAGTCATCTGCATCAACCCGGCCACCAACATGCACAATTTCGTTGGCTCTCGCAAAGCACCCTTTCCGGGGGGCTCTTGGAGGGTCGTTCAAGTCCTGCCAGTCAATCCCTCCGAGAGTGGATCGACCTGAGGAACTTCGGGGGCGATTGATGGAAGGTCGGAGACTCCGGATTGGGACTGTCTCAGCAGTGGCCCTGGCTCTTGCTCCCGAAACCTTGTGCTACCGAAACCTTGTTGCAGCGGCTTTCATTGAGACCCGGAGGCTTTGGGCCTGTGGCACAGTCTGGAAGAGTCGAGTTACAGATCTCGGCGGATCTGAGTGGGCAGATCGCGGTAGTCGGGGGCATTGTCACCAGTTCCGAGCCAATACCAAGCTCTGGTGGAATTGGAGAGGAGTTCATCGCCGGCAGTTGCGTCTGTCACTGTTGCTGCGGTGAGCCCGGCGGTGGTGCTGTTTGTCAAGTCGTCGACCTTTTCGGAGAACGTTCGTCCCTCATCACCCCAAGTTTGCAGAATCTCAGCCAGCGCTGCCTCGTCCTCGTCGTAGGCGGTGGTCCCAGCAACCAGCAGTTCGTCATCGGTGGTCAACCCAATGCTGGGGCCGGAGCCCCAGATTGTGTCGAGACCATCGCCACCCAAGAGTACATCGCTTCCGTAGCTGCCTTGCAACAGGTCATCGCCGGTCCCGCCGACGAGGACGTCATCGCCAAAACCTCCTTCTAAGGTGTCATCCCCCGCCCCCCCAAACATCCAGACTGAGTTGGCCAGCGGGCCGATCACCCGAATCGTATCGTTGCCGTCCAGGCCATAGGCAACCACTCGTCCGCCGACGTCAAAGAGCCCGATATTCTGGCCGTTGATGTAGACCAACACTTGGGTCCCCACCTGGCGGATGAGAATCCCATCGTCTCCGTCGGTCCCTGCGATCAAGAGGGCTTGCTCACCCGGGTTGACGAAGTCGTCAACGAGGATCGCATCCGGGCCGTCAGGGATGAGTGTCTCGGTGAACCACTGATCGGTATCGCCGGCGGTCAACGCGTTGCCGGCCAAATCCTGAATGGTTCCGTCGTTGAGCAGAGTGAGGACGAAAGTCCCCTCAAGGCGGGTGACGCTGGAGAGGTTGAGCGTGTAGGTCGCTCCATCAACCGAGTTGACCGACAGACCAGACAGGTCGACGGTGACCACACCGCTGACCCCGTCATCGTAAGAGAGAGTGAAGTCGGTGACATCCACCCCGGTGACGACCTCACCAAAGTTGATCGTCACCGCCCCCACGGCTGCATTTCGCGGATCGGGCAGGATCTCCTGGATATCCCCAGCTGGTCCGGTCAGGTCGATGTTCAATTCATCGGTGGTCAAATCGTTTCCAGCGTTCCCCAATGTGTCGGTCGCCACAACCGAGACATCGAAAACGCCCTCAGCCAACGCGGGACTGATCGTTCCGTCTGGCAAAGTCCAGGTGCCATCTCCGTTGTTGGTCGCCGTGTAACTGGTCCCACCAACTGTTACCTCCACCGTGGCTGCCGGATCATCCACTGTCCCTGTCAACTCCGGAGTGGAATCGGTGGTCGAGAGCTCGTCGATCGTGACAACCGGGGCGGTGGTATCCACACTCAATTCGTCGGCAGAACCGTCGTTTCCAGTGTTGCCTGCCGCATCGGTCGCGGCCACGGCAACATCAAAGATCCCGTCGGCCAACACGGGGCTGATTGTGCCCGCCGCCAGAGTCCAGGTGCCATCTCCGTTGTTGGTCGCCGCGTAAGTCGTCCCACCAACTGTCACCTCCACCGTGGCTGCGGTGTCATCCACCGTACCCGTCAACGCCGGCGACGTGTTGGAGGTCGTCAACGGATCCACCGCGACCACCGGAGCGGTGTTGTCGATGGTCAGCTCGTCGGAAGTGCTATCGCTTCCGGCGTTGCCAAATGTGTCAGTGGCGGTGACGACCACATCGAAGGTGCCATCAGCCAGATCGGGACTGATCGTGTTATCCGCCAGCGTCCAGGTGCCATCTCCGTTGTTGGTCGCTGTGTAACTCGTCCCCGCCACAGTCACACTGATCGTCGCGGTCGTGTCATCGACCGTGCCAGTCAGCTCTGGTGAAGGGTCGGCGGTGAAGAGAGAATCCACGGCAACAACCGGATCGGTAGTATCCACCTCCAACTCGTCGGTGGTGTTGTCGTTGCCAACGTTGCCAAAGCTGTCGGTCCCTGTCGCTGCAACGTCAAAGGTCCCATCCGCCAACGCCGGGCTGATCGTGCCATCGGCCAGCGTCCACGTCCCATCCCCATTGTTGATCGCCACGTAGGTGGTCCCATCGACGATCACGGACACCAGCGCGGTCGGGTCATCCACCGTTCCGGTCAGCTCAGGCGTGTTGTCGTTGGTCGCCACCGCGTCCACCGAAACCACTGGCGCTGTGGTGTCCACCGTCAGCTCATCCGCTGTCGAATCGGTGATCACGTTGTTGGCCAAGTCCGTCGCTGTCACCTGCACATCAT
>CAZYKP010000100.1:0-30912 GCA_964648025.1 uncultured Pirellulales bacterium
CTCAGGATCAACTCCGTGGATAGCTCCTGCTCAGCCGCTTTGGCACGGACAGCAAACTTGCCGTTCAAATCCATGGTGACAGGACTGCACTGCTCCTCGTTGCCCGGCAAACCCTTGATGGCTTGACCCAAGAAGCTGGCATCTTGGTCCGTGAGATGAACGGTGGCGATGGCCGAGGCCGGATCAGCGATGAGATCATCCACCTGCGGGAACCGTGCCTCCTTGGCAATCCGGAACCACAGCGTCCAAGGTCCTGACCGGAGCGTGACCCAGTCCTCGGTGCTGCCGATCTCCACCGGATCGGTGTCCCGCAGATCTCCAGTCGTGAGCAGCCGATTGGTCGGCACCAGCAGCTCCTCCTCCCAGGGGAACGAGAACCCACCTTGCACCAGCAACTGGCGCCCATCGGTGGCAGCAATCCGTCCGTCAGAGCCTCGCAACTGCAGGTGATCCAAGGCAAACCGGCTGGCTTGGGAGTCCGTGGTCTCCACCGCATCACGCAGGGCAGCGACCAACCTTGACTCGTTGGGCACCATCCGCTCCGGCAGCGCAGGGAACTCTCCAAAGGTCTGCTCGGCAAACTGTGCGGATTGTGGGATACCCGCCTCAGTCCAACGAGCCACAACCGCGTCATCGTCGTGGGTGAGGCTCACATCGCCGGCCTTGGTGCTTTCGCAACGTCGAAGCATTTCCAAGGGCACAGTCCAGGACGGCGAGGGACACTCAGCTTCGTGGTGATACTCGATTGCCACCTGGTGATTGTGCGTGCGAACGAAAACTCCTTGGTTGTTGGACTGAAACTCAACGGCGGGGCCGGGATGGCGGGCGGTGATGCCCAGCGCCCGGCTGAACGCAATCCGTAGCCGCCGAGTCAGTGATCTTGGGATGGTGATCAACGGCAACTCTCCTTGGCTCGATGATGACGAGACTCACGCTGTCCCGGCGGACAGAAGCCGGGACAGCAAGGCCATGGAAACTGCTAGGCAGCGCGGCGAACTGAGGCTTGCTCCACAAGGGAGACGTTGCGATCAAGCTCAACCTGATCCCAGTCGATCATCTGAGGCAGAGGATCGGGCTCGGGGTCAAACTCGGCCTCGGTTGGGTCGGCGATGCTGAAGCCCAGCCGGCGGATCTCTCGCAGATCCTCACCGGTGGCAAGGGCAACAGCCGAGTCGATTTCGGATTGAGTCATGGCGGAAACTCCTGGCACCAACAGAGAAAAGCCGTCCCCACTGCGGAGACGGCCAAGAAAAAAAGCCCCGAAGTTGGGGCTGATGGGTGGTTTGATGGGACGGTCAATCAACCAATGCACCCCCGGCGAGGGAACACTGGCGGGCCGGTGCGACGGCTAACGGGTCAGCCGGAACCGTGTTCCGCGCAAAGCACGAAACTGACGAAAACAGCCTCGGATCGCCTCTTTCAACAAGACTTGAAGTCGTCTGCTGTTCAATGCCCGTCGCATCCGCTGATAACGGTCCTCGCGGAGGCCCTTCGGGGTAGACACTGTGATGTGAATCTCATCGATGAGGCTACGTTTGGACATAGAGGGTTCTACATAGTTTGTTGTGCATGATTTGTTGCCAAATCCTGATTGACCTGATCGTCGAGTTGAGGTGTTGAACTGGGAGCTGCGGTAGCTTTCGCCAGCAACCAGTTGGCCTCCAGCCAGGTCACTTCGGCATCCAACGCCTGGCTTCGGCAGCGGAACGGCCCCAGCTTGGGACCCTGAACCGGAGACAGGTCCGCCCACCATTGCCCCGATTCATCGGGCTCCACAAGTGAGCCGCGTCGAATCTGCAGGACACCCAGGGCGGGCAGATCGAGGGCCTCGTCGTAGAGGCAAGCCACGTCGCCACCGGGCTTGATGACAAGTTGCATGGAGACCTCCGATCAACGTGGGCGACGCAAGATGTTCCGCCGGGGTCGGTCGACCAGCAGGTCGTCCAGCACGCTCTGCACCTCACCCAGCTCCTGAGCAACGCTTTGACGAAGAACTTGATTATCACGCAAGCTCTGTGGCTCCACACCTTGCACAACCTGCTGGCATTGGTCGACCAACTGATCGAGTTGCTCATTGCTGCGGATGTTGAGCCGCCGGAACCGCTCGAAGAAGTCGCTGAGATTCTGGACTGCACTGTCGCGAAACACCTTCGGGCGTCCGTCGGCCTCTCCGGTGAGACGCTCGGTAAGATGCCCCACCAGCCTCTGTAACTCCTCCGTGAACGCTGATTCGGCAAGTTGAACAGCCTCGTCAAAACGGGCTTGGATCCGCTGACACTCTTGTTGATAGAGTTCCGGCGCAAGTTGTTGGAGATAAGCCGGTGGTTCAACCGAGGGAAAGTCATGCTCGATGGCAAACAGCCCGACCAACGAGGGTGGGTAGTCACGAGCGTCGAATAACTCGCCCAACCGCTCTTGGGCGGCACTTCGCAGCCCATCGTATTGCCGGTCCAAGTCAGCAACCGCCTCATTGAGGTCCTGACGGAAGGTCGTGATCTGATTGTCGAACTCGGTGATGGCCTCCTGGCGGATAAGGCGGATGCCGGGCTCGGGGAACGGCAAAGACACACCGCGCCAGTAGCTGACAGTCCGGCTGCGGACGGAGGTAACCGCTTTGTAGGCCGGATGCTTGGTATCCAGGAGCTTCTTGCCGGCGGACAGAAAGTTGCCGGCGGCACCAAAAGAGTCCGCAGCTTGACAGCGCTGCTCGGCGGTCAAGGATTTCCTCACCCCCAGCCAGGTGAACGAGACTCTTGCTGCGGCCATGGTCGTCCGCAGTCGTTGGCTGGGCGACACGGACTCCTGTGTCCGTGGCTCCTCCAGTAATGTGCTCATACGCTTGCCTCCAGAAACGAACGAAGCCAATCGGCGACTCAGGAGGTCACCAACCGGCTTGCGATGGACAGGGGTTAGGAAATTGGGTTCAGTTGTTAGAAGGATCGCTCCGGTGGACCCGGCGGCGAGACTTCGGTGAGCTGTTGATGTGTTGATAGATTCCTGGCTGGCTTGCGGACAGGCAGCGCCCACTGGCCCAGGTTCGCAGTTGCTCGACAGACTCAGCAGCCGTGACAGCCACGGGCACAACGTTCTGGGCGGCTTGACTCAGGGGTACATCCAGCAGCGCCGACAACCGGCAGCAGGCCCTCACTTCGGCACCCGTCCAGTTCGTGTCGTCCGGCAAACGCTGATCGCGGTCGATCTCAAACTGATCCAGGTACATGTTCCAGATGATGTCTTTCTCCTCACGTCCCGGCAGGTCTAAGAACACGACGGCATCGAAGCGTTCTGCGCGCGTCATCTCCGGTGGGAGTTTGGAGATATCATTCGAGGTCGCGATCACATACACATCGGTGGTGTGATCGTTCATCCAGGAGAGGAGCGTGCCAAACATCCGGGACGACACACCACTATCTGTATGACCTGACGTCACTCCGCTAAGAGCTTTTTCCAACTCATCCACAAACAAAATGCAAGGCTGCATCGCATCGGCAATCTTCAGCGCCTGGCGGATGTTATGCTCGGTTTGGCCCACAAGTGAACCCATCAGCGCGCCGATGTCGAGCACAAGTGTCGGACGATGAGTCTCTCGCCCCAAGGCCTTCGCGAATGCGCTCTTGCCGGTACCCGGCACCCCGAGAAGCAACACACCACGTGGCCGCTTGAGAGGATTGTTTCGAGATGGCTGCAGCAGTGAACGTTTGCAGAACGACTTGAGGCTGGACAGGCCACCGAGGTTGCTGAAATCTTCTGTGCCTCGATGCAGGGACAACAGCCCACTTTTCAGCAGGGCCTGGCTCTTGAGGCCCCAGATGGTGCTGGGCTCGACTCGGCCGTGACGAACCAAGGCCAGTGAGAACGCTCCCTCAGCCTCAAAACGAGACAAACCGGCGGCAGCGTCGATCACACACTCCAGGTCGTCACCGTCCGGAAGCTCTCCCTCCTGGGTGGCAATTCCTCGCGCGATCGCTGTCAGTTGCTCGCGGTCGGGGAGCTGATGCTCCAGGACAACAATCAGCTTCTCCAGCTCCCGAGGAATGTCCACGACCGGTGCCAGGATCACCAGAAACGTGCGGTTCTGCTTGCCGTTAGTGATCTGCCGGCTGACGGCTTGGATGACTTCCGGCGAGCCGAGAAATCTGTGGAAGTTTTGCAAGACCAAGATCGCTGAACTGTCCGGGTTGCCCAGAGCTTGGAGGGCCCGGATGGCGGCCAAGGGGTCGCCTGCGTCGGCCGCACTGGCTTCGCCGGTGTGACTGGGGAGCTGAAGTCCTTGGTTGATATCCCACACGGCCATCCGCCAGTCTCGGTCACGGCAGAGCTGACCGATCTCGCGGATGTCGTCGTCGTGCTCGAACGAGTGAACCCACAGCCCGGTGAAACAGGCTGAGATATACTCGTCGAGCTGTTGAGAAAGTTGCATAAAATCTCCACTGTTCTGTGTGCCCAAGAATGCGAGCAGACCTCAATACGTTAGTGCTGCTGTTTGTTGGAGAGTTGCTGTTGCGCTGTTTGATAGAATTCCCCGGTGAGTGTCTCCTGAAGTCGCTGCCCCAGAGCACTCTCCAGGAACTTGCTGGCCTCTCGGCACTCGGCACCGATGAACCCTTTGGTCGTCACGGTGGTTTCTCCCTTGGGTGAGACAATGATTTCAATGGTCTTGCTCAAGTGGCACCTCCGACGTTGATGGTCAGCTTGATGGAGCCATCGGAGAGTTGCTGTTCGGTACAGGTGTGTCCCTTGCGGCGGGCCTCCAGCTTGGTTTTTTCGGTGGCATAGGCTTGGAGGAATTTCTCCAGCTCAGCCTGGTCGCCCCAGCGGCCCTTGAAATTGTCGTAGCGGGCCTCACCAGACTGCGTATCGAATACGCAGGGGTACCGCCAACCCGGCAACGGCACGATCCAGCCGGTGGCTTGTCCACTGAACAGCTTGGCCGTCCCGTGAACGGCCGGGTCAAGATGCAGCCGCCGGCAGGCTGCCTGAATCGCAGCAGCATCCCGGACCTGGGTCTGAATCTCCACGATGTGTGACAAGACATTTGCTCCTTTGCTGGTGTGAATAAACTCAAATTCACGGACATCCTGTTCGTCTGAACTCAAGATGGATTGGGTTTGCCGAGTGCAGCGGGCTTGGTCTTTGAGTCCTCGAGTGCCGCGACGTCGGGTCGAACTCCCGGCAGAAATCGAGGCTGGTCGCTGGTGAGTTCCGTGACCAGCAGCTCAGCCACAGCAGCGTCGTCGGGTTCCTCGCTCCGCATCCGCCAAATGACGAACACGCAAACCAACAACGGCAACAGACAGGCCAGCACCAGCCCGACACTCTGGATAGTGGCTGCCAGGATGGGCTCCTGATGCCTCTGCTGGGCCAGTTCCCGGCGCTCCTTCTCCAAAGCGTCACGGCCGGCGTTGATGACCGCTTGTTGTTGGTTGAGCTGAGACGTCAGACGATCCTGAGCTGCGATCAGTTCCTGCCGGGCCTTAGCGTCTTGAGCGACCAGTTCCTTGGCGGCCTCGGCGAGTTTGTCACTTTGCGCGACCAGCTCCTGCGACTGACGGGCGATGTGCTGGTTCTGCTCGGCCTGCCGGTTGACGCTTTGTTGGGCGAGATCTACGAACCGTTGGTCACGCTGGCCAGACGGTTCACCGCACCCGGCGACGGCGACCACGAGTGCCAGGCTGATGCTCCACAGGATCGTCCTGACTCGCATTGTGGTTGTCATGGAAGTTTTTTCAGTAGTCGAGGATGCGAGCGAGCAAGCTTTGCAGGGCACGCCGGAGCCGGAACTCCCGAGTCCAACCAAGAGTAAGGAGCACAGCCAAGAGACAGCAGGAGAGAACCACAACGTAGGTCATGCTTGGTTCCTCATCAGGGAAACAGGAAAGACGACAGCCCTGCGATCCACAAAGAACCGTAGGGCTGTCTGAGGATTGTTTGTTCGGTCGATGCTTCAGAGGATCACTGACTGTCAGACTTGTTGCCGGGCGTGAGGATCTGCAACTGCCCGTGGGTGCCGTGGAAGGTGCCGATGCCGTAGAGCATCATGCGGCCGCCCACACGCAAGACCACCAAGCTCACAACGAGTTTGACGAGGCCAGGCATGGAGAAGCTATTCCACACCAATGAGAGAGCCATGGCTCCGACGAACCACAGCCCGAGGAGAGCAATCGCGGGGCCGAGGAGCACCGAGACGACAGCACCCCACTTAGGACAGGGCGGGGTCCAGACAGCTTGACAATCGAGGCAGCGGCGGTTGGAAACGAACTGAAAGCCAGACGCACCGGCAGACTTGGTCCGGGAACTTCCACATTCGGGACAGATGGCCATAGTTGTTGTCCAAATTGATCGAGAGTGGCAGTTTGTTCGTAGGCGTGATGGGCGCGCACCGCGATCACCAGCTCCAGGCGGGGCCTCCTTTCAGTTGGGTGATGTCAACGAGTTTGAGAAGCCTTCAGGGGCAGCTACGGGCAAGAAATTTGGGTGCAGACAGCAGTGCGGGGTCCTTCATGTGCATATGCCACCTTTGACCCAGTTTGTTTAGTAACGGACTGATTCCGCACCCCGACGAGGACTGCAGATGCCTCGGCCAGGCTTTGCGACGCGCTGGAGGCGTCGGGAGGGTTATCGACCCATTGATTTTCCCATAGAATCTCCAGAGCATGTTGCCAGGTGAAGCCCACCTCCAACTCAAGGCGGCTGTGAACCTGGTCGATCTCCCGCCAGAAACCATCCGAGCACGGGGAGCGGAGGGGAAAGGTCCAGAGTATCGCCATGCAACTGTCCCGATCAGCGTGTTGAACTGACTGCCTTCCTCAAGAACCGAGGAATCTCGCTCGTCTTTCGTTCCGCATCAACATCAGACATCTCACGTGGGCATCAGCTTCGGACGATCAATCACCCATGCGGATCAGTGATCTTCCGTCCAGCAAACGAGCAACAATGGCCAAGGCGACAAACTGGATAACGGTGACAGAATCACGCTTCCCTTGGGAGCGAGACGCCCTCGACTTTCTCCGCAACGGCTTTCCGTCACACGAACCCTATCGAGCCTGGGCCAACTTTGAGTTCATCGCCGACGACGGCACCATCAACGAGGTCGACGTCCTGGTGTTTACCCCCCAGGGTTTCTTCTTAATCGAGATCAAGAGTCGCCCCGGACGGCTGTTCGGCAACGCAGGGGCTTGGACTTGGGAGACCGAGGGCCGGCTGTCGACCGTCGACAACCCGGTCATCGCGGCCAATCTCAAAGCCAAGAAGCTGCGGTCCCTCCTGCAGCGGCAGCGAGCGTTCAGCAAGAAAGGGCCATCCCCATTTATTGAACCACTGGTCTTTTGCTCAGCCCCCGACCTCGTCTGTGAGCTGGAAGGGAACGCCCGGTTCCGGGTTTGTCTCCGAGATCAGAAGGCTCTCGGCAAGAACCCTGCCCGTCCTGGGATCCTGGCAGCGATCAAACGCCGAGAGTGTCCCGGCCTCGATTCTCACGCCAAGGGGACTCACGATCGCCCCATGGCTAAAGTAGTCAGCCAAGCAATGGAACAGGCGGGCGTCCGACCTTCCCAGCGGAGTCGGAGAGTTGGCGACTACGTCATCGATCAACTGATCAACGAGGGTCCCGGCTATCAAGATTGGCAAGCCACTCATACCACCCTGAACAGCATCCGGCGTCGGGTGCGGATCTACAGTGTCCGCACAGGCGCGACCGACGACGAACGCCGAACCATCGAACGAGCAGCTCAGCGTGAAGCGGAACTGTTGGAGTCCCTTCAACATCCCGGCATCCTGCGTCGAGAGGGCTTTACGGAACATGAACTCGGACCGGCGCTGATTTTCGAGCACGATCCGCAGTCGATCCGGCTCGATCATCTTCTTGCTCAACGACATGACCAGCTCAGCCTGGACCAACGACTCGACTTGACGCGACAAATCGCTGAGGTCACCCAGTTTGCGCACGAGAAGCATATCATCCACCGTGCTCTCGGCCCGCAAAGCGTGTTGGTGTCCACCGCCACCGATGGCGGTCGCCGCTATCAGGTCAAGGTGTTTAATTGGCAGGTTGGCTACCGGTCGGAATCATCCACTTCCAGCGTGTCGCCTGCAGTCAAGGCAACCTCCCATGTTGACCGACTCGTGGATGACGTCAGTACCGCCTACATGGCCCCGGAAGCGGTGGCGGACGATGCCCATGTCGGTGAACACCTCGATGTGTTTTCCCTTGGAGCGATCGCCTATCACCTGTTCTCTGGTCAGGCGCCGGCCGCCAACGGTCTGGAGTTGAGCAACAAGCTCCGTGAAACCCGAGGATTGCAAATCAGTTCGGTGCTCAATGGGGCTGGGGAACACCTCCAGGAATTGATTCAGTGGAGTACCCATGCGGATGTCAGCGTCCGTCTGGACTCGGCCTCGGACTTCTTGGAGCTGCTGGAAAAAGTCGAGGACGAGGCGACTGCGCCGGATCACGAGAAGTTTGTCGATGATCCCAATCGTGCCAACAAAGACGACGTTCTGCCAGAGAACTTTCGAGTTGTCCGACGCCTGGGACAGGGCAGTTGTTCGGTGGTAATGCTGGTGGAAAAGGAGGAGCAGCAGTTCATCCTCAAAGCCGCCTGCGATCCCGAACACAATAGTCGGCTCAAAGAGGAGGCGGAGATCCTCAAGAAGCTGCGACACAACCATATTGTGGAGCAGTGCGGGACCTTGGAGATCGGCGATCGCTTTGCCTTTCTGATGCGACCGGTGTTTGCCACCAAGGATGACGACCGCATCGAAACCCTTCGTGATCGCCTGCGCCGGGATGGCCGGCTCCATGTCGACCTGCTGCAGCGGTTCGGTGAGGACCTGTTGGAGGTTGTCAAATATCTCGAGGAGGAAGCCGGCGTCTCACATCGTGACATCAAGCCAGAGAACATCGCAATCGGACAGATCAAACGCGGTGAGAAGCTTCACCTGGTCCTGTTCGACTTCTCGTTGTCGCGAGCCCCCGTGGACAACATTCGCGCTGGCACAACGGGTTACCTAGATCCCTTGCTGCCGGTGCGAAAAAACAAACGTTGGGACTTACATGCTGAACGATACGCGGCGGCGGCAACGCTCTATGAGTTGGCCGCCGGGCCTGGCAATCTGCCGACCTGGGGTGACGGTGTGAGCGACCCGTCGCATCTCGACTGTGAGGCGACCATTGACGCGGAGCTGTTCGATGATTCCATGCGAGACGCGCTGAGCGAGTTCTTCCACCGCGCGTTTCGGAGAAACCCCGCCGAACGATTCGACAACGCGGAACAGATGCTCCAGAGTTGGCGGGATTGTTTCTCGGGGATCGAGCAGCCGGGCTTGCTGACGGAAAACGAGGATGAAGAACAGCTCCGGGCGTTGCTGGCATCGGCGACCTTCCAGACACAAATCCCCGAGCTGGGTCTTGGCACACGAGCGACAAATGCCCTCGATCGCGCGAATATCCTCACCGTGGAAGATCTGCTGACGGTCTCGACGTACTCCCTCAACCGCCTGCGGGGTGTTGGCCAGAGAACACGGCGTGAGATCAGCGCGGCAGTCAGGATTCTGCGAGAACAGCTCGGGAAACCAACGCGGACCGATTTGGAGAGCCTGGAAGAAACGCCTAGCGTCGAGACCACAACCGACGTCAGCAGCCCCAGTGTCGACTTGTTGGCTCAGAGGCTGACTCGGACGGGCGTTCGGGAGGGTGACACCGCCCGAGCGACACTGCAAGGTTTGCTTGGGTTGGACGAGCGTCTGGAAGGTCCTTGGCCAAGTCAGGCCGAGATTGCCGCAGTGGCTGAAGTGACTCGGGGGCGTATTGGACAGCTCGTGGGGAAGTTTCAAGCACGGTGGGCCAAAGACGCTGCCCTCACCAAGCTGCGTGGTGATGTCGCCAAAATCGTCAACACCGCTGGCGGAGCCATGACGATTGCTGAGTTGGTTGAGGCGATCCTGGTGGCTCGTGGTTCGGTAAAAGGAGAGCCCCAACGGACCAAGCTCGCCACGGCGGTGACCAGGGCGTGCATGGAAGCTGAACGGACGATGGCTGAGCCTCGCTACTTGGTACGCCGAGACCACGGCCGGGCGATCGTCGCCACAAGTCAGGACCTCGCGGACTACGCTGTTCGGCTTGGCAACGAGGCGGACAAGCTCGCCGAGGAAGATCCGTTGGTGCCTGCCGCACGGGTCATCCAGAGGCTTCGCGCGGTTTCCCTCCCCAGCGACACCGAGATCATTGCGGATACCCGGCTGATCAAACTCGCCGCAGCCGCCTCGCAACACGCGGCCGTCTCCAGCCGACAGGAACTGTACCCTCGTGGGATGGGGGCAGCTCGGGCGCTGAAGTTGTCGCAGGGTGCCCTGTACGGTGTGCCGTTTCTGACAATCGAGCAAATTCGGATGCGTGTCAGCGGACGCTACCCGGAAGCGGAAGCCTTGCCCGGTCGGCCCGCTTTGGACGATTTGCTGCAAAGTGCCGGGTTGGACTTCACCTGGGAACCCGAGGCCAAAGAAGGAGGCTGCTACGTCAGTCGGCTCCGGGACCTGCTTTCGATCTCCAGTGGCAGCGAGTCGATCTCACGGGTGACAACCGCTCCGCCAGCCGAGGCAGGGGAGATCACGCCCGAGATCGCTGACGCCCGACAGTTTGAAGAACGCCTCGCCCGTGGCCTGCGCGAAGGATCATTCCTAGCCCTGATGGTCAATCCCAAGTATTACCAGAGAGCAGCAGAGGAACTGTGTCAGCGTTTTCCGGTCAAGCCAATCGACTTCGAGGGATTGTTCCTTGACACCTTGAGAGCCGAGGCAGAACAAGCGAAGGTGGAGTGGGACCTTGTTCTCAAAACAGATGCCAAGCCAGGTGAGGGTGACTGGGGCAAGTTGCTGCTCTTGGTCGGCCGGGCCATGCCGAAGGTCGAGCAGCAACTGTCAACGGCGGACAAAACGGTGTTGATGGTCTATCCCGGGCTGCTGGCTCGATACGATCAAATGACCCTCCTGGAGCGATTGCGAGACACAGTCGGGCGACGCAACGGTGTTCCTGGAGTCTGGCTGCTCATCCCTGGGGATCAGCAGGCGATGCTCGACGGCAAGGCAATCCCCTTGATCAGCCCAGGCCAGCGAACGCGGGTCCCGTTGAGTTGGCTTCAAAACGTTCACCGGGGCAGCGGAAACGGAGCACACCATACGTGATTGAGCGCGCAGTTTTACTTTCGGACCTGCAGTCGATCCTCCGCAAGCTGGAGGAGGATCTCAGAACGCGAGCAGACTCTGAGGAGGTGCCGGAGGTCCGTGATTGGCTGAAGGCAGAGTACCAGCAGGCCAAGGACGCCAGGCGTACAGCCCAAACCTATTCGGATTGGGTTGAGGATTTCATCACCCAGGTCGCGGCAGCCTGGGTCCTCGGTTGTGTGTTCGCCAGGTTTTTGGAGGACAATGAGCTTGTTGATCCACCTCGTATTGCGGGCCCTGGAACACGGCTGGACCGGGCTCGGGATGAACACACCCTGTTCTTTCAAAACCCCGAGCGGGCCAAGTTGACCGATCGAGAGTACCTGCTCGACATTTTTGCAGCTCTGGAGAAGCAATCGGCAACGAAGGAGTTGTTCGGTCCGCACAATCCCATGAAGGCGCTACCCAACTGGCTGGGCCCCGATGCGGCAAGCGAACTGCTTAAGTTCTTTCAGAAGATCGATCCCGAAACGGGGGAGTTGGTGCATAACTTCACCGATCCCAATTGGGACACACGATTCCTCGGGGATCTTTATCAGGATTTGAGCGAAGCTGCGCAGAAGAAGTACGCGCTGTTGCAGACTCCCCACTTTGTTGAGGAGTTCATCCTCGATCGGACCCTGGAGCCAGCGCTCGACGAGTTTGGCCTTGCAGCTCGACCCGGTCTGGATAGATACGACAAGCCTCTCACCGAGCCAGGGTTCCGCATGATCGACCCGGCTTGCGGCAGCGGCCACTTCCTGCTGGGGAGTTTCCCTCGCATCCTTGATCGTTGGCGGAAGCAGGAGCCCGGGACCAACGTGCGGGAACTCGCGCAGCGAACGCTCAACTGCATCCACGGTGTTGATGTGAACCCGTATGCGGTTGCAATCGCGCGCTTCCGTTTGTTGCTGGCAGCAATGCAGGCCTGCGATGTCCGCAAGCTTTCGGATTCACTAGGATTTACAATAAATCTCGCCTGCGGAGACTCCCTGCTGCACGCTCCGCTCCGGGGTCAACAACAGCCCTTTGACTTCGAGCTGACCAGTGAGGACGCTGAGTGCGATCATGCCTACCAAAGCGAGGATCTTCAGGCCCTCAAAAAGATGCTTCGGTCGGGAATCTATCACGCGGTCGTGGCAAACCCCCCGTACATCACACCGAAGGATCGTCAGCTCAATGCGCGGTATCGCAAGCGGTTTGAGTCTTGCCACATGAAGTACTCGCTGGCGGTCCCGTTCATGGAACGGATTTTTCGCATGGCGGTCAGAGGAGGTTTCACTGGTCAGATCACAGCCAACAGCTTCATGAAACGAGAATTCGGGAAAAAGCTGATTGAACAGTTCCTGCCGAAAATCGACCTCACTCATGTCGTTGACACCAGCGGGGCCTACATTCCCGGTCACGGGACGCCGACAGTGATCCTCTTTGGACGCCATCGCCGTCCGGTGGCTACTGCAGTCCGAGCCGTCATGGGTATCCGGGGCGAGCCCAGCACGCCAGAAAATCCTGCTTGTGGGTTGGTGTGGTCGGCAATTATCACCCAAATTGACAACGCTGGGAGTGAGTCCGAGTTCATCAGCGTTGGTGATTCGGTACGAGAGCGTTTCCACTCACACCCTTGGTCGATCGGCGGAGGAGGTGCTGCAGAATTGAAATCGCAACTCGACGCTGGTGCAACGCAACTTGGAGCCTTCATCGAGTCGGTTGGATTCTTAGCCATTACCGGCGAAGATGACGTCTTTGTCGTGCCCCCTCAACATGCCAAGCGACAGTATATCTCCGACTGGACGAGACCATTCTGCACAGGTGACGTCATCCGAGATTGGCAGGTTTCGTGCGTTGACGTCGCAATCTATCCCTACGATGGAGATGACCCAAGTTTGACGGCTTACGAACCCGTCAGTGTCCTAATTCTTCAAAAGTACCTGTGGGTGCATCGGCCCTTGCTGGCTGCCCGTAGCATGTTTGGTAAGACGATAGAACAGCACGGGTTTCACTACCTTGAATATATTCAATTCATTCGTGAGCGCGCCGCAGCTTCAATGCTGATTCCTTTTGCCTTCGTCGCCACGCATAACCACTTTGTGCTGGACCGCGGTGGAAAGGTTTTTAAACAATCCGCTCCCGTCATCAAGCTCCCTCCTGAGGCAACAGAAGATGACCATCTCGGTCTCTTGGGGCTTTTGAATAGCTCGACCGGATGCTTCTGGATGCAGCAGGTATGTCACAATAAGGGAAGGCCAGGGGCTGATGCCGCCGCAGCAGATGAACCCTGGGAGTTTCGCTTTGAATACGACGGCACGAAACTTCAACAGTTCCCAGTGTGTCAACCTGCGTCTGTGGAGTTGGCAAAGCAGCTCGACTTGCTTGCACATAGACTAAGCGAAGTCCATCCCGCTCGAGTCATCCGGGCCTCGTTTAAAACCGAAGCCTCAGAGAATCTTCGTCAGGTTCTCGCAACTGCTGAACAAGGTTGGAGACGGCTTCGCTCTGAGATGATCACACTTCAGGAAGAATTGGATTGGAACTGCTATAGATGCTACGGCCTCATTCCAAACACCGATGTTTCACCTATTGCCTCGTCTGCCCCGCCTATCGAACTTGGAATGCGAGCCTTTGAAATCGTGCTCGCACGAAAGGTCGAGGAAGGGACAACCGGAACTGTCTGGTTTGATCGACTACACGCGAGACCGCAAACAACAGTGCCCGAACATTGGCCTAGTCAATACTCGGGAGTCGTTGAGGAACGGATTCGATTGATTGAGTCAGATCCGACAATTGCATTGCTGGAACAGTTTCAATTCAAGAGACGCTGGCAAACTGAACCTTGGCACTATCAAGCTCAACGAGCCCTGTTAGATTCGTTACTCGACCGGCTTGAATCTTACTTTGACTTCGATGGTCGCATGAACGATGATGCCAAGCCCACCGCTCGTCTCGACATCGGTCTCACGTCGGTGGCGAAGCTGGCTGACGTCGCCCGCCAGGACCCTGAATTTCTGGAAGTCGGCGAGGTCTATCGTGATGACCCGGCCTTCGATGTCCAGAGACTCGTTGAGGACCTCGTTGCCGGCGAACACGTTCCTCTCCTGCCCATCCTCCGCTACAAGCCTGCCGGCTTGCGAAAGCGGAAAGAATGGGAACAGACCTGGGATCTGCAACGCCAAGAAGATGCCATTGACGCTCGCACCAAACTCTCCCCGGATGATCCGCAGTATCTGACAGAGGACCAAGCTCGCGATCTCAAGCAGCGTGAAGTGGGCACCATCCCTGTCCCACCGAAATACACCAGCAGCGACTTCATCTCCTCAGGCGGGGCACGTTACTGGGCGTTGCGAGGCAAGCTCGACGTGCCCAAAGAACGCTGGATCAGCTTCCCTTATTGTGAGGGCGAAGATGACACACTGATGATCTGCTGGGCCGGCTACGACCATTTGCAGCAGGCCAGGGCGATCAGCGAGCATTTTGTGGACGTGCAAGAGCGTCTTGGTGGCCGTGACGACCCCCGGCTTGTTCCGCTGTTGTGTTGTTTGCTGGAGTTGCTGCCCTGGCTCAAGCAGTGGCACAACGACGTCGACCCCGAATTCGGAATGCCGATGGGGGACTATTTTGAGGGCTTTCTCACGGAGGAAGCCCGCAACCTCAACAGGACGCTCGACGAACTTCGGGATTGGGAGCCACCGAAACGCGCCGGCCGCCGCCGAAGTCCGCGAGCCAAGTCATAACCGGTCAGAGTACGAACCAATGACCTTATTGAAAGAGCTAATCGACATCCCTGACCACGTCGACAGGGGTCAGTTTGTCCTGCGGTTGACCGAGGGTGTGACCGACCCCCAGGCGACTGTCGACACGTATGTCTGCACGCCTCAGTTGGTCCGCTGTTTCGACGATGCCCTGAGCTTCATCCGTGGAGCCCTGCAAAATGCCACCAGTAAGGCCACCTTCCTGCATGGCAGTTTCGGGAGCGGCAAAAGCCACTTCATGGCGATCCTGCACCTGATCTTGCAAGGCCATCCAGCGGCCAAGGGAATTCGAGAGCTGGCCGGCGTCATCCAAAAACATAACGAGTGGACTGCCGGAAAGAAGTTCTTGTTAGTCCCCTATCACATGATCGGTGCTCACGACATCGAATCAGGGATCTTGGGCGGCTACGTCGATTACGTGCGCCGGACACATCCCGAGGCCTCGATCCCCGGTGTGTACCTCGCTGAAGGGTTGTTCCGTGATGCCCAGACGTTGCGAGAGCGTATGGGGGATGCCTCTTTCTTTGCCGCGCTCAGTGAAGGGACAGGAGGTGGCTGGGGTGACCTTGATGCCGGGTGGACTCCAGACCGCTTTGCAAGCGCTCTCCAAGCCGATCCCGGATCCGAAGAACGATCACAGTTGATTCATGCCTTAATCGCCAAATTCTTCGGGTCTTACGACACTCAAGCTGGCGGCCAAGCCGACGCCTTTCTGTCACTTGATAAGGGCCTGTCGGTCATCAGCAAGCATGCTCAGAGCCTGGGTTATGACGCCTTGATTCTGTTTCTGGACGAGCTGATTCTCTGGTTGGCCAGTCGCGCAGCGGACCTGAAGTTCGTTCACCAGGAAAGTCAGAAACTTGCCAAATTGGTTGAGGCCCAGACGCCCGACCGACCGGTGCCGTTGATCAGCTTCGTCGCTCGGCAGCGGGATCTGCGGGACCTGATCGGAGAGTCAATCCCCGGCGCCGATCGCCTCAATTTCGGGGACGCCTTGAAACACTGGGAGGGGCGGTTTCACAAGATCACCTTGGAGGACCGCAACCTCCCAGCCATTGCCGAGAGACGAGTTCTGAAGTGCAAAAGCGAAACAGCACGGGCCGAGCTGGATGCTGCCTTTGAACAGACCAAGTTCCGAGAATCGGTCCTGTCGACGCTGTTGACCAACGAGGGCGACCGGGAGATGTTCCGCCAGGTCTACCCCTTTAGCCCTGCACTGGTCCAGACGCTCATCGCGGTCTCCAGCGTGCTCCAACGTGAGCGGACCGCCCTCAAGGTGATGATGCAGTTGCTGGTCGACCACCGCGATCTCCTGCAAATCGGCGACATTGTGCCGGTTGGCGACCTCTTTGACGTGATCGCCCATGGCGACGAGGCCTTCAGCCCGGAAATGGCCATCCATTTCGAGAACGCCAAGCGGCTCTACCACCAAAAACTGTTGCCCATGTTGGAGAAGCAATACGGTCGTCGGGAGGAGCTTCAAGAGCGAACAGTCGATGATTCCAGACGCGTGGCCTTCCGCAACGAGGACCGCCTGGTCAAAACGCTGCTTCTGTCCGCTTTAGTTCCCGAGGTGGAAACACTCCGCGGCCTCAATGCCGAGCGTCTCGCGGCGCTGAACCACGGCACGATCAAGAGTCCCATCCCCGGCCGTGAGGGACAGGAAGTGCTTCGTCGCTGCCGGACTTGGGCTGCCAGCGTCGGTGAGATTCGCGTCGGAGAGGAAACCAACCCCACGATCTCCGTTCAGCTTTCGGGGGTCGACACCGAGAGCATCATCAGACAGGCGGAACGCGAGGACAATCAGGGGAACCGCATCCGCCGGGTGCGGCAGATGATTTATGAGCAGATGGGCGTTGCAGGTGAGGGCGAGTTCGATCAGTGCTACGAGTTCACCTGGAAGAACACCTCGCGTTCCTGCACGGTGCTATTCAAAAACGTCCGGGACTTGAGCGACACCTCTCTGGAGAACGATGCGGATGCGGATTGGAAGGTGATCATCGACTTCCCCTTTGACGAACAGGGGCACGGCCCACGCGACGACCTGAGCAGACTGCAAGCGTTCCAAGAGACACACCCTGCTGGATCCAAGACTCTCTGCTGGCTGCCACAGTTTCTCAGCGACGAGGCTCTCAAGGATCTGAGTTTGCTGGTCATCCTGGAGCATATCCTCACCGGCGAACGATTTGGGCAGTACTCCAACCACCTCTCCCCACAGGACCGACAGTCTGCCAAGTCACTGCTCGAGAATCAACGCAGCGTCCTTGTCCAGCGTGTCCAGAGTCATCTGGACGCCGCCTACGGTCTGGAGGCGATCGCTCGGGGTTCACTGGACACCACCCACGAGCTTGAGCAACACGAGCAGTTTGTCTCGCTCTGGCCTGGGTTCGAGCCTCAACCGCCCGTGGCGGCCAACCTCGGGGGGGCACTCCGACATCTGCTTGGTCAGGCCCTGGCTAGCGAGTTTCCCGGCGCCCCGGAGTTTGAGGCGGAGATCAAGACGAGCCATCTCAAGAAGGTTCACGCCATTGTCAGCGAGGCAGCTCAAAGCCAGGATGGCCGAGTCTTGGTCGACAAATCGTTGCGATCGTTGATGCGGCAGATCGCCAATCCCCTGTTACTTGGGGAAATGGGTCATGACGCCACGCACTTCGTATTGGAGCGCCACTGGAGAAATCACTTCGACAGAAAAGCTGTCGAGATCGGGAGCAGCAGTTTGAGCGTGGGTCAACTGCGGCGATGGATCGACGAACCGCGACCGATGGGTTTGCCCAAAGAGGTGCAGAACCTCCTGATTCTTACCTTTGCTGAGCAGACCAATCGGAAGGTGGTCCGTCATGGAGGCCCCTGGGAGGGAACGCTCACCAACCTCCCCGATGATTGCGAGTTGACGTCCTGGGTTGGACCGAGCCAAGAACAGTGGACGGCCGCGGTGGGACGGGCGGGCAGTATCTTCGGTTCGGCTCCATCCCCATTACTGAAGGCCAGCAACGTCTCGAACCTGGCGACCGAGGTCAAGAAACAGGCCTCCGAACACCGAGAAGCCTGTCAGCGGTACTGTCAACGACTACAGGATCGCCTCGTAAAACTGGGGATTGACCCAGCAAAGGCGGACCGAGCGAAAACGGCTGAAGCCACGCTTGCTCTTGTTGAACAGGTGCATACGCAGGAGGCCGACGATGTCGTCGGCACACTCGCTCGAATCGAAGTCGCCACCAGTGAGCCTGCTATGGCAGAGTGTCTCCACAAGGCAGCCCAGCTCAACGCCACTCTCGAAGCAACCAGTTGGGGTATCTTCGAGGCAGTCGATGAGTTAGGTGAGCAGTTCCAAGATGATGCCCGCCTGATCCGGCTGAAGATCGAGCAGGCTCTTGTGAGCGAAGAACACGTGATCAACTTGGGGCCTGCTCTCAAGGAGGCCCAAGCACAAGCGCTCGGACTGATCACCAAGGCCGCCAAGCCGCCAGAGAAACCGAAGAATCCAGGTTGGCAAATCGTTGAGCAGGGATGCAAGACGAACTTGGATCTTCCAAAGGCAAGAGAAATCCTGGAGAACCTGAGCCAGGGACCCAAGGATGGCCAGCGAATCCGCTTGAGCCTGGACTGGGTGGTTGAAGAACGCCGAGGTGACCAGTGAGTCAAGTCGGCCCCACCTTCAGCCAGATCAAGGCCCAAGTTGCCGCGATCCGCAAAAAGCGGCCAACGGCTCGGACGATCGCCATCCGGGCAGCTGGCCGTTGGACAGGTGAGTCTCTGTACCGTGATGGCGAGGAGCAATACTCGATTTATCAGTGTGATTCACCGCTGGCGATGCGGATTGCTCTCCGCGAAGGTGGTCACGAGGTCACCAAAATCCTGATCACCGGTCTCGAGGATCGGGACGTGAGCGACGACATTCTGGTACGGCTGAACCCCAGAAAGATTGTGCCGCTGGATAGCTGGCAGATCGTCAAGTCGCTCTTTCAGGCGCGAGCGGTGGACCCCCGGCTGACTCGGCACAGTTGGATCCCAGGGACTCTGATGGACCTGATGCCGCCGGGGGGATTCTCGCCGGTCCCGAGTGGGTTTTTGGATGCCGAAACCGTCTGGCCGATTCTGCTGAGCACCATTGGGCTGCCAGGAGAGACCCCGGACCTGCTCAGTTTGCTGAAGTGGTCGACAGATGCCGAGAACGTGGACAAGTTTCGCCAAACTGACGAACCCTTCCGGGACGCTGTGGTCGACTGGCTCGTCGCTCTGGCTGGGCTCGCAGCGGCTCCCGTTCTCAAGTGCATTGGGGACCACGAGAATCCGGACGCGCTGCCCATTGGCTTAGCGGCCGGAGTGATCTTTCACACCACGGCGATCGGTCAGTTGGAACGAGCTGCTGGGAAAATGGAGGAGCGGTTCCTTGGTGGTCAGTCTCCTGCGGAGTCGCTCCTGGCGACCTGGAATGCTGCAGCCGTCGAGGTCGTCCGACTCGGGCTGAGCGATGCCCGACTGAAGGAGCAGTTGTTGGCACGCGCCGACGAGATTCTGAGGGAGGTGGGGGCTAAGTCGTACGCTTGGCTGAGCGACATGTCTCCACTTGGCTTCGATCAGCGACTGGCCGAGTTCGGCAAACAGATCTCCGAGGTGCTGTCCTTGCCAGCCCCGCGGGCAACGGAGTCACTCACGGCCGCTCGGGATTCGATCTTTCGGCATGACCGGCACACCAGAGAGCGACGCCGGATGGAACGTGTCGACATGGCCATGCGGCTGGTACGCTGGCTGGGGACTGACGACCAACTTGCTGCTCCACAATCGCTAGCCAACGCCGCGAATGCTCATCTTCAACAGGGAGGGTACGTGGATTGGGCACGCCTCGCATTGCGGACGGGCGATCCCATCCGCGAACTCTCGGAAGCCTACGCCAAACTGTTTGATCGTGTCACGTCTCGATCTGAACAATACGCGCAAACCTTTGCTACGCTGCTGCGGGATTGGACGACCGCGTCAACAACCGACGCGACGATTGCACCGGTTGAACACATTCTCGATCGGGTGGTCGCCCCCTTAGCCTCGCAGACTCCGCTACTTGTGATCGTCGTCGATGGCATGAGTGTCGCGGTGTTTCGGGAGCTGATGAATGATCTTCTCCGGCAAGACTGGGTGCTGCTTGCCGAGCAAGGAGTTGGTCTGCGACCAGGGATGGCGACTGTGCCGAGCGTCACCGAGGTCTCACGGACGAGTTTGCTCTGCGGACGGCTGACGCAAGGCAATGCAACGACTGAGAAACAGGGGTTTGCCGGACACCCTGGCCTGTTGGCTCAGTGTCGTGCCAAGTTTCCGCCTGTGCTCTTTCACAAAGCGTCCCTCCAGGAATCCGAGGATGCCAGTCTGGCGGCTGACATCCGGAAAGAGATCGGATCGACTCATCGCAAGATTGTTGGGGTGGTCGTCAATGCCGTCGACGATCACCTGATGAAGGGAGAACAGATCGACACTCGATGGGTGCGGGATGAGATCAAGGTCTTGCCGGCACTTCTTCACGAAGCCAAGAACGCCCGTCGCACCGTCATCCTGCTGAGTGATCACGGTCATGTCCTCGACTGCCAAGCCAAGTTCAAGAAATTTGAGGGCGGCGAGCGGTGGAGGTTTGATGGGGGCGAGCCGGGTGCTGGAGAAGTGCATCTGAGCGGACCTCGCGTGGTCATCCCCGAGTCGAAGAAGCTGATCGTGCCGTGGACCGAGAAGCTCTACTATGGAGTCAAGCGAAACGGCTACCACGGTGGGGTTTCTCCTCAAGAGATGATTGTTCCCATTGCGGTCTTGAGTGCGACAGACTTCGTGCCCGAGGGCTGGGAGGAAGCGGCGGTCGACATCCCAAGCTGGTGGGAAGCACCAGTGGTCACAGACAAGGGGTCTCTGCCGGCGGTGCCCGCACTCAAGCCGCAGCCCAAGAAGAAGCCACAGACGCTGTTCGACCTGTCGGAGGCGAGCGCTCCAGCAGCGGCTGAGACACCGACGGCCCAAGCAGCGGCCACACCGGACTGGATTGCGACGCTGATGACCTCTCCGGTCTTTGAGGCCCAAAAGCAACTGGCCGGTCGTGCCGTGCCCAGCGACGAGGTGTTAACGCGACTGCTGACTGTCATTGACAGTCGCGGGGGCAAGATCACCTCGGCGGCGCTGGCTCGGGCCATCGAGTTCTCACCGATGCGCCTTCGTGGACTTCTCGCAGTCGCTGTGAGAGTCCTGAACATCGATGGCTACCCCGTGTTGACCCGCGACGAGACCTCAGAGACTGTCGAGCTTGATCGGACGCTGCTCTGTCGACAATTTGACTTGGTGTAAGGTGGCGACAATGAGCATCAGCCCACAACGCAGAGAGGAGATCATCGACGCGCTGAGGCGAGGTACCGTCCCCCGCAGCAGCCTCGATGCCTTCGCCGTGGGACTGGACCACTTCGAGTCAGCGCTCACCGACGAGCTGCAAAAGGTCAGCGCCGGAGGGAGCGTGTTCAAAGCGGTCCGTGGCGAGTACGGCTGCGGCAAAACCTTCTTCGCTCGCTGGCTGGGAGATCGCGCCCGTAAGTTGGGCTTCGCAACTTCGGAAGTTCAGGTTTCCGAGACAGAAACCCCGTTACACCGGCTGGAAACCATCTACCGACGCCTGACCGAGCGACTCGCGACCGCTGACACCTCCCAGGGAGCCCTGCGGAACATCGTCGACGGGTGGTTCTTCACGCTCGAAGAAGATGTCCTCGCCGAGGGGACAATCGACCCTGGGGATGAGCAGAAGCTCCTCGGGCGTACGAACGAGCTTCTGGAGCATCGTCTTGCTAAGGTCAGTAGCGCCGCGCCGACCTTCAGTGCAGCCTTACGTGGCTACCGGCAGGCTCACGCCGAGGGAAATCAAGCAGTTGCCGACGGGATCTTGGCCTGGCTCTCGGGGCAGCCCAACGTCGCGGCGAGCGCGAAACGGTTTGCCAATGTGAAAGGGGACATCGACCATTTTGGGGCGTTGAACTTCCTTCAAGGCGTGCTGACTGTGCTGCGGGATTCTGGTCAGGCGGGGATGCTGGTGGTCCTCGATGAGGTCGAGACGATCCAACGTGTTCGTAGCGACGCTCGCGACAAAAGCCTCAACGCCTTGCGACAGTTGATCGATGAGGTCGATTCTGGGCGGTTCCCGGGTCTCTATCTCCTCATCACAGGGACGCCAGCCTTCTTCGAGGGACCACAGGGAATCAGCCGGCTCGAACCTCTTGCCCAACGACTGCACGTTGACTTCCAGACAGACGCACGCTTTGACAACCCCCGTGCTGTTCAGATCCGGCTCCCTGCCTTCGACCTCGACCGCTTATGGCAGGTTGGTTGCAAGGTTCGCGACATCTTCCAGCAGCAAAGTCAGTCCGCCGAGCGAATAGCGACGCACTGTCACGACGACTACATCCGGCAACTCGCGGAGGCGGTTGCTGGGAAGCTGGGTGGCAAGATTGGAGTTGCCCCGCGGATCTTCCTCAAGAAGCTCGTCGCTGAGGTCCTCGATCGCATTGACTTGCACCAGGACTTCGATCCGCAGAGGAATTACGACCTCACAATCACGGACGTCGAACTGAAACCCGTCGAGCGGCAGGCCATGGCAGCCGCTGACGTTGACGACATCAAGTTGGACCTGTGAGCAGCTTCGAGCAATTACATCCCGCCCTCCAACACCACATCGTCAACAGTCTTGGCTGGCGGGAGCTACGACCGTTTCAAGAAGCGGTCATCCCTCGGATCCTCTCCGGGCAGCACCTGATTGTCTTGGCTCCCACCGCCGGCGGGAAAACCGAAGCCGCCTTCTTCCCCGTTGTTTCCCGCATGCTCTCGGAGGACTGGTCAGGTCTGAGCGTCCTCTACGTTTGCCCGATCAAGGCGCTGCTGAACAATCTGGACGCTCGATTGCAGCGATACTGCACACTCGTCGGTCGCCAATCGGCACTCTGGCATGGAGACGTCAAACAGTCTGCCAAGAAACGCCTGCTTCGAGAGCCACCCGACTGCCTCCTGACGACCCCGGAGTCCCTGGAGGTCATGTTGGTCTCGCAGAATGTGGACGCTCCATCACTATTCAGCAATTTGCGGGTTGTGATCGTTGATGAGATCCATGCTTTTGCCGGTGATGACCGTGGATGGCATTTGCTCTCCGTGCTGGAGCGAGTGTCGCGTCTGGCAGGGCGAGAGTTGCAACGGATCGGTCTCTCAGCCACCGTCGGCAATCCAGAAACCCTCGTGGACTGGCTTGCCGGTTCCTGTCAGGGCGAACGCGGGGTGTACCTACCGCCGGAGAGCGCCTCCAGCGACGCTGACGTACAGCTTGACTACGTCGGTTCCCTTCAGAACGCCGCGCTTGTGATCTCCCGCGTGCATTGCGGTGAAAAGCGCCTGGTGTTTGTGGATAGCCGAGCCCGAGCGGAACAACTCGCCTCTGAGCTACGGCTGAACGAGGTGACCACGTTCGTTACTCACAGTTCCCTGAGCCAGGACCAGCGCTATCAGGCCGAGGAGGCCTTTGCGTCACGTAACGATTGCGTCATCGTCGCCACCAGTGTGCTGGAACTTGGCGTCGACGTTGGAAACCTTGATCGGGTAATCCAAATCGACTCCCCAGCCACCGTGGCGAGTTTCCTCCAGCGCATGGGTCGGACGGGACGTCGGAGCGGGACCCAGCGCAACTGCCTGTTTTTGGCGACCAAGGACGAGACGCTGATCCAAGCCGCCGGGATGATCGAACTCTGGGCGGCGGGATACGTGGAGCCCATCGAACCACCTCCTCAGCCCTTGCACGTGCTGGCGCAGCAACTCATGGCCTTGACGCTACAGGAGGGTGGGATTGGGCGCAGCGAGTGGTTTCAGTGGATTCGTGGAGTGCCGGGGTTTGCCTCCATTTCGGGAAAACAAATCACTCGGCTGGTCGACTGGATGCTGGAAAAGGAGATCCTCTGGGAGGACGCCGGGATCCTGGCGATGGGACGTGGTGGCGAGCAATCCTACGGCCGCCGGAACTTTCTTGAACTATTGTCGGTGTTCATGTCGCCACCGTTATTCAGCGTGCGACACGGAAGAAAAGAGCTGGGCTCGGTCGACCAGATGAGCTTCCTGGGAAAGAAGGAAGGGCCCAGGGTGCTGCTACTGGGAGGGCGAGCCTGGCAGGTGAATCATATTGATTGGCAACGCCGGCTAGCGTACGTCGAGCCGACCGATGCGACAGGGCGCACCCGCTGGCAAGGTGAGGGCGCTGGGCTGAGCTTCGAGTTGTCCCAAGCGATCAAGCGGATTCTGGTGTCAGAGGCCGAGTCCGAGCGCTGGTCTCGCCGAGCCCACGACCGCCTAGGCGAGATTCGACAGGAATTCTCTTGGCTCTCCGCAGATTCGTCTGTGGCGATCTTGGGAGGGAACGGTGAGACCTGCTGGTGGACTTTTGGAGGAAACCGAGCCAATGCGACCCTGGCGCATGAGTTATCAGCGGAACTTGCAAGCCGAGTCGACCACGACAGCTTGAGGCTGACGTTCCAGGCAGCCGTGACACTGCAAGACGTCGAGCAGGCGGTTGGGGCCTTCAAGGGTCGCGATGTCGCCCAGATGCAACCGGAGGTCAACGAGGAAGCGGTCGAGGGCCTGAAGTTTGCTGAGTGTCTGCCTGCAGAACTGGCCGTTGAGATGTTGGAGTTGCGTCTGCAGGATCCCAAGTCTGTGCGACAACTGTTCGCTGAGCCGGTGCGGTTTGTTGTCCAACAATCCCTCTGACCAGGCGGCCCCGACGGAGCGTGCCCCAATCGTGCGAATGCTCCTGTCTGCACCACAATTCCAATCTGAGTGAATCGACACATGGATACCGCCGCAGTTGCTCGACTCCGAGAACGCTTTTTGCAGTTATTGCCTGGCTTCGAGTCCTTCGCACGACCACCGGAGGAGCTGAAAAGACGGGAGATCGACTACAAACACGAAGCTGCGGGACAAGCACGGGACGTTTTGCAACCCTATGTTGCTGGCGACAAGCACTTTCCCTCAGACGAGGAGGCCCGGGATGTATTGATGGGATTGGTCGCACAGACCAACTTCCTGAACTGGCGAGACAAGGCCTACATTGACGAGCAACTTCTCACCGGGGACGGAGATTGGGTAGAGTTCGCTGGACTGCTGATTGAGTGTCTGAAGCAAATCCCAGAAGGGTCCTGGGACCAACCGCTGACGAAGCTGCTTGAATGGTTGAAGGGGAAAGGCTGCCTGCCGGCTATCAGCAAGATCTTCCCAACCTATTTTCTTTTTCTGTGGGACCCTGTCCACCATTTCTGCATCAAGTCGCGATTTACGGATCGCTTCCTCGGAGAGATGGGGGAGCCTTCTCTCGGCCAGGGTAGGCACCTGACCGTTGAGAGCTACCGCCAAGTACTCAACTCTCTGGCCCAGCTCGGAGCGTCGCTGCACGACTGGCAGCCACGGGACAACATCGACCTCCACAGCCTGGGCTGGGCGGTCACCGGTGGGTGGCCTGACCTGGAGGCGAGACTCGCCAAAGAAGGGACTGAGCCCGGAGTCACTCCGGTGCCGAAACCGGAACCTCCCTCAAGGCGGCTTCCTAACCTTCCCCTCAATTTGATCCTGGCTGGACCTCCCGGAACTGGTAAAACCTTCAAGATGCTCCACGAGTACATGCCAGAGTTTGAGGAGCGTGTTGCCGAACAGTCGCTAGAGAACTTCATTGCCGAAGCCTGTGCTGACCTGAAGTGGTGGGAAGTTTGCCTTGTTGCTCTCCAAGGCATCGGCCGGCCGGCAAACCTCAAGGAGTTAGTAGAAGCTCTGCCTGTTCAAGCTCTTGCGACCGCCCGGGGTCGCAGCCGCAATATTGCCAACACATTGTGGGTTTCAATGGGGGAGCATACGCCAAAAGACTGCCCCATAGGCAACCTTCCTAGAGGGCGCCATCCCGTACTGTTCTGGAAGAACGACGATGGAACGTGGCGGCTGCTGGAGGAGGCGGAGCTGATCGTTCCGGAGCTGATTGCGTTGGGGAATCACATCCGAGATTACCAGCCGCACGAAAGCCTCACCCGACGCCACGAATTCGTCACATTCCACCAGTCGTATAGCTACGAGGATTTTGTCGAGGGGATTAAACCGGAATTGAGTGGCGCGGAAGGGGAGGAGGGGCCAGATGCAGTGCGGTACACAGTCGAGCCTGGGATCTTCGTTCGCATGGTCCGCCGTGCTATGGCTGATCCGCAGCACGCCTACGCGTTGTTCATCGACGAGATCAATCGAGCCAACATCGCCAATGTCCTCGGTGAACTCATCACTCTCCTTGAGCCCGACAAACGGCTGCGGTTTGATCCCGAAAAGGCAGAGTGGATTGGTGGCGTGCGAGTGAAGCTCCCATACACTCACTCCTCTCGGCCGACAGAACCGGCCTTTGGTGTCCCCGACAACTTGTACGTGATCGGGTCCATGAACACCGCTGACCGGAGCATTGCCCTCTTGGACCTCGCCCTCCGGCGACGGTTCACATTTGAGGAGATGATGCCGGAGCCCGAACGCGTCCAGACAGCACGCGGCTTAGTCGTTGACGATGAACAGCCGATTCACCTCGACAGGCTGCTTGAGGCGATGAACAAGAGGATCGAATACCTTTACGATCGCGACCACATGATCGGTCACTCGTACCTCATGAACATCAACTCGTTTGACGACCTTGAGCGGGCCTTCCGCTCGAAGATCCTCCCTCTGTTGCAGGAGTATTTCTACGGCGACTGGCACAAGATCCAGCTTGTGCTGGGCGACCTCATTGACGCGGAGGACACTGATCACCAGCCCAAAGCGCATCCACAAGCGATCGTCACCCACGTCGTGCAGCGCCCGAAGCGATTGTTTGGGGTCGGGGAACACAGCTACGAAGCGCGCCGGTCCTATTCCATCAGCGACGAAATCTCCGCGGTGAGCTTTCGCAAAATCTATGAGCCGGTGGAGAGCCCATGATCGGGACATCCCACATCCTTCGACTCCGCGAGTACGAACGAGCAACCATCGGGGACGCCTGGGACCCGTCACGCAAGACCATACCGCAACTGGCGGTTGGGGAGCTGGAGCGACTGCAGGCCCTCCACGGCCAGGGGATGATGGAGATCTCACGGCGGACCATCCGTGCACTCAACTTCGTCGGAACGATCGGCTTGGGCGACCGGGCTATCGAGATCCTGCCCAAAGTTGATGGTGACGACGGTGCCGTTCGGAATCGGCTTATTGAGATGCTGTCGATTGCTGGAGCGGTCCCGCACCTAGAAGGGGGAATCACCGCCTTGGCACCGACGGCCCACACGGTCCTCGACGCATTCATGCAAGCCTACCTGCGGGAACTCACGCTCCAGTGGCGTCGTGGTCGCATTGCCGACTACCGACGGGAAACTCGGAACCGCAGCGCACTTCGTGGGAAGCTGGTCTTTGCCGAGCAACTTCGCCGCAATCACCTCCATCCGGAGCGGTTCTTTAGTTCTGCCGATGAGTTTCTGGTCGATAACCAGGTCTCACGACTCCTCAAGGCGGGGGTTGAGGTTTGTCGGCGAACCGCTCCCGCTGACATGACTCGACGAAGTGCAGCAACGCTCCTCCCGGAGTTTGAGGACGTGGGGGATCAGCATTGGTCGCAGTCTGAACTTGATGGCGTGCAAACAGACCGCAGGAGCGAACGCTTTGCACCTCTCCTCTGGCTGGCCAAGATGCTGCTCCGAACACGCCTTCCCGACCGACCCGGAGCGGCCAAGACGTATAGCTTGCTGTTCGACATGAACGAAGTGTTTGAGCGCTATATCGGGAACCTTCTCCGCCGTGTCTGCCCGTCTCCCCTCCGGGTCCAGCTTCAGGCTGGGGGGCGATCCTTGTTCACGAGAGGCGGTAAACCGGCCTTTCGGCTCTACCCTGATGTCGCCGTCCGTCGAGGGGAGGGATTTGTATGCGTGCTGGACACGAAATGGAAGCGGCTTGACCTCGATGACCGCTACGAAGGCGTTCGCCAATCTGACGCATACCAAGCCTACGCTTACGCCCGTGAGTTCGGCTGCAGGTGCGTTGTGCTTCTCTACCCCGTGAGCAGCGTTGGATCCCAGGGACGTGTGGCCAGCTACACATTGTCTCCCCTCGATGGAGAGAGTCAGCGAGTCGAAGTCTGGACGGCTGACGTTTCGCTCTGTGCCCGGGACCTGGGAAGGCAGTTGCAAAACGTTGTCTTGCAGATGGTCTCAACGGCGTGGCCTCAGCCGTCAGAGGCGACGTGACCAGCGTGCGGCCATTGGGAGACCGAGAGCCACAGTATTCTGGCCTCAATCTGGGGTCTGGCGTGCGATCGCCAACAAATCGATGAGCCTACCGTAGGCTGTTGCACCTTGCGCTTTTCCGGGTTCTTCCAGAGCTTCGTCTCGGGGATGGTGATTCCGCCGTCGGGGCTGACAGACAGGTTGTCGATGGGACCGCGGGACGTTTCCACCTCTCGTCCGATTGGGACTGGGGGCACGTACAACTCGTCGAACTGGTCTGCCGGTAGAATTTCGGATGAGCGTAGTGCAGCTCCTGTAGCCACGCTTCATCCTGGGGGTCGTTCGCTTTGGACTCAATGCAGCTGAGTCGACGGCCCTGGTCGCTCAGGCGAGTGTCCGTCGGCTGCCCCAGAGGGTAAGATCTTCGTTGGACGTCTCCCCGACCTCGTACGACGGCTGTAGGTCAGGGTAGGGTGCCAATACGCCGCCAGGCGGGACTGACTGAGGATGCCTACTATGAGCAAGAGAAAAAAGCGGCGTAAGCGGCCCTGCTTTGAAGCGAGACTTGTCCTCCGTGATGGCAACCGGGAAAGCGAGATCCGACTCGCCCAGAGCCGTTCGATTTCAGCCGCTAAGGCTCGAATTATTGCTTGGATTCGCTCGAACCGAGCGTGCGTGCTTGAGGCGAAGGTGGTGGACGTTCAAAACGGTGACACCTTCTCAGCAACTGAGGAGATACGCAAGGAGGCCGCGTGTGTTGAGGCAATCACCCTGCCGGCGGAGAAGCTCGTGAAGTCCCGTTCGCAACGCTGCGACACCCTCCCGAATTCAAGGAAGGCAGCCGAAACTGGCATTCCGAGTGCAGACTTCTCGCGTTCGGCAGCTTACGTACCCTCTAAAGAACTGCTTCGCCGAAAAGTCGGTGCAGAGTCTGGCAATCGTATACTCGCGGTCATTCTTGGGTACGAGGGTGGCTCTGGGGTCGTCTTGGTGCACCATCGTACTTCGCCTTCTCTAAGCGAGACAGTAGAGCGGTACGTGAAATCTAGTGGGCGAGGGCGTCATTGGTTTGCACATTTCAATTGGTTGTCGATCTGTGAAGAAGATCGCCACGTGATCCAAACGCGCTACATTTTGGGGGAAAAGCGTCGTGGCGGGTTGGGCTCCTTTATGTATGGCCTAGTTGTGACGTGCGAGTTATCGAAGAATCCGAACTGGGAAGCAACATCACTCAGGTTGGATCAGGGCGCAAATGCACCACAACATCGGTTCCGAATCCCAGCGAACCTACGAAAGAAAACACCGAGGGCTCCACAGAAACCAAATCTTGGTCGCGTCAGCCGGGGCGGTCGTCGAATCGTACGAAAGAAAACACCGAGGGCTCCACAGAAACCAAATCTGAACAACAATCCACTTGAGAGGCGTTTGGGACGGATTGCCGCATCAGGGGAATCAAATATCCGCCATCCATGGCGCGGATAGAGTACTACGCAGGAACCGGCCAGTTGCCCTCGGGCTGGGATAGATGCTTCCGGAGCACGCGCATCTGCTTGTCGTTCTTCTGCGGATTCCCGAGTTCCGGCAGCCAGTGGTACTCGATGCCAAGCCGCCGGAGACCCTCAGCAATTCCCCGGGATCCAGCCTGCAGGGTCCAGGGCTTCGGTCCGTAGTTGCTCGCAGGGCTGGTGTCTGACGAACAAGGGGCAATCCGGATGTCAACGAGGCATTCCTCCTCCTCGCTCTCTAGAAGCTCCGTCAGCCGTTCCCAGCGTCGGGGCGCTGGCCAGCGCTGGTAGCCGAGCGAGAACAGCTCATGTGTTGGTTTGTTCGGCATTTGGACGCCTTCAGAGGAGTGCTCGTACCCAGAGTACGCACGACCGGGGTCCCGCATGCCCTCAAGAATGAGCGTGCACCGCTCTCAGCTACCTCGGAACAGCTGGTGAGAGATCGTCCCCATTCGTTGTTCGCCTCACATCCGCATGATACCGTGTATCGTGACGACCACCAGCACCTGCAAGGCGCCAGAATAGTATGCGACGTACGAACTCCGGGTTGATCATCCTTCTAGTGTTTGTGGCGATTCTGGCGCTGAACTACTTGCTCGCACCGACCGGTGATGGCAACACGACCCGGGCTGCGAGGGTTGCGGAGCATTGCTTTGGCGGCAGGCCCATCAGCGAGCTGCACGACAACACTGTCCTGGTGCGAAATGCCTACGTCTGCGGCTACAACCCGACGAACCGGATCCCGCACTGGGTGTGCTACCGCATCGAGCCGGATTACCTGCGCACGCCCACACGCAAGAATCGGTTCAAGAACTTTCGGGATGACCCTGACGTGAACGGAGAAGCGTTCGACAGTGACTACAACGGTCTGTTCGACGCCAAGGGGTACGCGCGAGGTCATCTGGCTCCGTACGGAATCTGCGGTGGCGACCGAGATGGGGACGGAAAAGTCGCGGACCTCGACAAAGCCCAGAGCGATCCTGAGGACGAGGCTACAGTCTTTCAAATCAACTTCATGAGCAACATCGCCCCCCAACACCACGAGGGCTTCAACGGCAACCCGGGCCACTGGTATCGCCTGGAACTCGTGCATCTCCAGTCCGGCTTGAGACAGGGCCGGCGCGATCTTCTCCTCCAGCGAAGCCTGAGTTTCCTCTCCTCGTCGCCGGGAGGAGGTCAGAACGGCGGAGCACAGTTGATCGTAGTCCCAGGTTG
>CAZYKP010000101.1:0-30886 GCA_964648025.1 uncultured Pirellulales bacterium
TAACACCTGATGGGAAAAAGGTCATCGGGGTAACGTATGCGGGCAACGTGAGAGTTTTTGACGCGGAAACGGGACAGCCGGAGTTGATACTGAATGCAAAGGGCCGGACCGGACCGTTGGCTATTGGCTCCAAGAAGAAGTGACCAAATGCAAGTGACTCGTCCAACCAGCTTATCGCCTTGGGTTAGCGAAGTAGTCAGTGGTGTGATCGAAGATCCGCTGAAGAAATCACTTGAGCCTCTCGTGACTTAATCGAAAGCCTATTTCCATGAACTCTTTCGCCTCTGCCTTTGCATTGCTGCTCACCGCTTTGCTGTCATCTGTCGGTTCGGTCGTGGCTGCTGACAATAATCGGGTAGTTTACGACACCGAGATCGACGCGGACATCGATACTGTCTGGAACGCATTCACAACGAATGACGGTCTCCGAACGTGGATGGCGCCACTTGTCGAGATCGAACTCGCTGTGGGCGGCAAAATGAAGTCCAACTACAACGCCAAGGGAAAACTCGGAGACGAAACAACGATTGAAAACACGATTCTGTCGTTCGATCCGAAGCGAATGCTATCGCTCAAGGCTACAGGATTCCCTAAGGACTTTCCATTCAAAGACGCGGCGAGGGCCACTTGGTCGGTGTTCTATTTCACGGAACTCCCGTCGTCGCGCACCAAGATCACCGTGGTTGGACTTGGGTACACGGACGATGAGCAATCCAAGAAGATGCGGTCATTCTTCGCCACGGCCAACAAACATTCGCTCGACAAGCTCAAAGACGCATTGAAGCAACAGCAGGCAGCGAAGTCATCTGAAGTTTCGGATGAGGACGTCGCCGCCGCGTATGCGTGGGCAAAGAAAAAGTTGGCGGTGACTCGCTCAACGCAGCTCCCGTCTTTGCGAGGAAACCCCTCGCTTCCGCTCGCGCGCCCCCTTACTTCGTTGATACTTTTCAACGTGTCCGTCACCGATGAAGAGCTCAAGCACTTGGCCGCGTTTCCCAAGCTCAAGCAACTGGCCTTAAGCGGAAAGGGCATTACCGACGAAGGATTGAAACATCTGTTGACGCTGAAGGAGCTGGAGAGGCTTTCGCTCGGTGGCACGAGCCTATCCGACGCCGGCATGAAACATCTCGCCAAGCTCCAAAATCTGAAATGGCTGGAACTTGCCGGTGCCCAGATCACTGGTGCCGGAATCAGGGAACTCGCCGGCCTCCCCAATCTCCAGGATCTTTCGCTCATACGGTCGGCCATTGATGATAAAGCGCTAAAGGATGTCGGGGAGTTAAAAAAACTGCGAGAACTGAACCTGCGCAAGACAAAGGTATCCGATGAGGGCCTCGAGCATCTGGCAATGATGCCCGAACTGCGAGAGCTTATCTTGCAGAGCACGCCAATCACCGCCGAAGGATTACGTCATCTCGCTCCGTGCAAAAGTCTACGACTGGTTTATTGCTGGGGCACCGACGTAACGAATGAAGAGATTCGCCAACTCAAAGAGATCATGCCAAATTGCGAAGTCGACAAGGTTTTGATCGAATAACTGCGGGCGTATGCTTCAGCCACGTTAAGCACGATCGGCATGCGTTTCAAACTCGTCGGTTCGCAGGCGGTCCTCTCGATCGTAAGGGAGCCAGTCAAACCATGTTCAAGAACATCCTGGTCCTCCATTCAATCAGTCAGGCAGAACAATGAATCAACGATTGAACTTCTCAATGGCCATTGTCGTTGTACTGACGATTTGCTGTGGTCCAGTGCTGGCGGAACGCGAACCGGAGAAGCCCTCGGACGCCAACGTCATTGTCTGGGGAACGGTTGAAAAGATTGTCCGCAGCGAAACGGACGAAAACACGAACTACGAGGTTCGCATTCGCGTCGAAAGCGTCGAACGCAGCTACCGCGCAGTTGTCGGGAAGTTGTTTTCAGTTCGTTGCTTCCAGCGCAAAGCCTCGGCGCCGCGCGTGCCGGCAGCGAGTGGGCATACAGCCGTCCCGAAAGTAGGCCAGCGGATTCGAGCGTGGGTGAATCGTCGCAAGGACGGAACAAATCACGGAATCTACCCGGACTGGTTCCATATCGTCGAACTCAACGAGCAACAACGCACGGCGTTCGATTGGGTGAAGTCGAAAGACGGTCGCCTGGGATGCGACGACAGCAAACCAAGTCGCCCGATCGTTTCACTGGATCTTTACAAGATCGGCGGTTCCGGCGTTCGCGACGAGGGCCTGAAGCACTTGGCAGCTTTCCCCGAATTACGGAAATTGAATATCGGCTTCTCCAACCCGACCGCCGAAGGACTTCGAGTGGTCGCGAAATTGAAGCACCTGGAATATCTCAAGCTACACCATGCACGAGTCTCCGACGAAGATTTTCGCGGGCTGGAAGGCATGACCAGCCTGAAGCATCTCGATGCGACTTCGACAGGGATTACAAATCGGTCGCTGAAGCAGATTGCAACCTACACGTCGCTGCGAACTTTGAGGCTCACCGGCACGGGAATCAGCGATGCAGGTCTTGAGCAGCTCAAGCCATTGAAAAAACTTGAAGGACTGACGCTATACGGCACGCAGATCACGGATGAAGGCCTAAAACATCTGGCCGTTTTCAAATCGCTGCGGCAACTCAACCTCACCAACACCGAAATCCCCGACAAAGGTCTGAAAACGCTTGCCGGGTATTCACAACTTGAGGACCTCGATTTGGAAGCATGCAGGAACATCACGGACTCCGGCATTTCTCACCTGGCCGCGCTGAAGCAACTCAAGGAAATCAACCTGCGTTACGCGCGTGTCACCGACGAGGGATTGAAGTCCCTGTCGACGCTCCCGCGGTTACAAGAAGCCTGGCTGCTGAACACAGACATCACTGACAAGGGGCTGCAGCATTTAACGAAATGCCCAAGCCTACGGAAAATTGTCATCTTTAGGACGCGAACCACCCCGAAGGGCATCAAACAATTCAAACAGGCAATGCCCGACTGCAAAGTCGACACCTCGAATTATGAGTGAGTTTCCCTCCATAGACCTCGCTCCATGCCCCGTGCCGGGACTTTGGTGTTTCAGCGCGTTCTCCGAATTCAGAATGGTTCCAGTCCAGATAACCCATTGAGGAATAGTGATGCGTTACTTTACTTGCGTTCAGACAATTCTGGCGAGTCCATTCGCAATCCTGTTTGTCGTGCTGACTTGCCCCACTGCGTCGCAGGCGGATGAGGCGTCCGCGATTGCCTGGGTAGAGCAGAACAAAGGCAAGGTCATTCGGGACGAAACGCTACCCGATCGCCCGGTTGTCGAAGTGCAAGCTCGCAACTATTTGGGAGGTGATGGCAAGAAAGTCACCGACGCCGGTCTGCATCAGATTGCCGCGTTTACCAAGCTCAAGCGTTTGGATCTCTCCGGTTCCCACGTCACCGACGCGGGCATGGCAACCTTGGCCAAGTGCAAGAATCTGGAAGAGCTGAATCTCTCAGATACGGAAGTGACGGATGAGGGCATCGAAAACCTGGCTCCATTGAAGTCCTTGCGCGTTGTTAAGCTTGCCCTCATGCCAATCACCGACCGGTCTCTTGAATCGCTTGCTCGACATCATCAACTGGTCAAAATTGACGTACAATGCACGCCTATTACTGGCGTCGGCTTGAAACATCTGGCGTCACTACCGGAACTCACTTAATTGTCGGTCTACAACACTAAGCTTACGGACGCCGGTGCGAAGTCTCTGGCACGACTGACTCAGTTGCGAGAGCTCAGTCTTGGCTGGTGCGAAAACATCACCGATGAGGGCATCAAAGAATTGAGCGCGTTAAAGAATCTTTGTTATCTCTCCCTTTACAACAACAAGACCGTTACTGACGCTAGCTTAGGAGAGGTAGCCAAGCTCGAGAATCTGGAGCGATTGGAACTGAGTTTGACGAGTGTGTCGGATGCAGGACTGAAGGAACTGGCGAAACTCAAGGAATTACGAAGCCTGGGATTGCACAAATCGAAGGCCACCGACGCAGGGATGCACCACCTGACTTCGTTCGAGAACCTGACCTATTTGGGTCTGTACTACACAAGAATCAGCGATGAGGGGTTTGCCATCCTGGCTTCTAGCAAGAACCTGCAACGCAGTCTTAAGCGACTGGGAGTCTATAGGTCGAAGATCAGTAAAAAGGAGGTGGAGTTGTTGAAGAAGAAGTTGCCCAACTGCACGATCGCCAATTGGTATTCTGACTGCATTTGAATCAAAACAGATGAAGCGGCGCCGTGCCCGCGAAACGCCCGAATGCCTGGCCAGTGCCGCCCGGGTCTTGACCTGACCCCAATCGAAGCCTCGCACTTGCCAGATCAATCCAACGAAGGAAGTCTGGGTTCGAGGAGGGTTGCGACCGTCGCGGAATCACCGAAAGGGACTCGAACTCGCCAACCTCATTTGCAGCAACGGCTTACGTCATTTAAAAAAGAGAGTATTGTTATAACGAGGGTTCCTTCCGGGGACCTTGCAAAGAAGTAAATGCGGCCATCGGTCAGTATTACGAGACAAAGTATCCCGAGTTTGCCGCTTTGAAAGCCTGGAGCTTTGCCAAGTCGAGAACCGTCAAGGAAGGTCTCAACCAGTTGGGGCAGCTCCAAGACTCTTCTCCGGTTTCGGTGGGGATCAATTCCTTTCCAGGCCAACCTTTTACAACTTCCGAGGAAAGAACAGAGTTAGCGAAAAATCAGATCACATGGACCAGCGTGCGGCTCTACAGCAACGAGGATGGAACATGCCGGATTGTTGTTGTGGGACATACGCAGCCAAAGCAGGACGGCGTTCCTTTTGCCAAGGACAAGCCGATTACGGAAAAAGAACTACGGAGTTTGATCAAACATGCGGCAGCGGATAAGGCGCAGCGGCCGGTCAAGTCTGATGCGTCGAAAAAACGCAGTCCGACGGCTCCCGCCCAACCATCGATCTCACGGCGCAACAGGTTGCAGCTCCTCATTCCCAGGAGGTGCAGCATGACATGGCGAGAGATCCGCCTGGTCGTGTTCTCGGTCGTCGGGGCTATTTTCCTGCTGGTCGCTCCGCTAGTCGGGGGGAAGGGCATCGACCGGGTCGGCATCCCACTCCTGTTGGTCTTCGCCTCGCTGGGTGCACTGATGGTGGCGATTGTTGCCTTCGATGTCGCCTATCACGCCTGGCGAGGTGAAGGGCAAGCCTGTCGGCGATGTGGCCACCTTCGGCAGATGACGCCCTTCCGGCTCTATGGAGCGTGTCCAAAGTGCGGCGAGGAGTAACCATGCGGTTACACTCTGGCCACCCACCAAACGATACGACTTGAGGTGCCATCGTTTTTGATGGCGCTTCTTGAGAAAGGACTGCCACTGCCTGCAGAGACACGTCAAGTGAAGACTGATCCTCCTGATCGACACATGCCCTGCCAGCGCTATGCCCGCCGGTGACAAGTCAATGCCTGGTGTCTCATTCCTTGTCGCTTGCGGGGCTCAAGAGCTCTCCTGAGGTCAATGGGACGATCCCCAGCGGGCACACGGCTATTTCGTCTTGGCGGTGCGTGGGGGTCTGCATGGTACGGCCGACACCAATGGAGTCGGCGTGGTCTCCTTTGAGGAACTGGCCTCGTTCGTTCCCGCAAGCGCCACCGCACTCTGCCGCCGGCAACACGCCAAGGCGGTTCACACCAGTGGTCGCCCACCAAGATCCTTGTCAGTCGTGGATCCGGCCTTCCGACAGTCGCGTGGCCGCGACCGACAAGTCCCGACGCCAGCCAACTACGGCACCCAATCCGGCTCACTGCGGCAATCCGTTCGGCCAGGCAGACGTTGTAATTCCGCAGGGCGAGGATGTCCTCGAATTCGCAGCCACGGTGAAACTCAAGGGGATCAGCCCGACGCCAACGCCAAGGTTTGGAACACCAGCACGCTGAAGGGGTCGCGCCAGAAGCTCGATGTTCCGTGGGAAAGCCGCTGGAATGACCGCGAAACGCCAGGATCTGTGGCAATCGGAAAGAGCGGAGTTCAAGACGGTCGGCGAAGGAGTCTTCATTCTGTATCAGGAGGGTGGTCACACCGACCTGATCGAAGCCCGAAAGGTCGGTCAACGCCTTGTCGACCGCTACGTGAACACCGGTGTCTCCGCCGACACCTCCCCCTGGGTTGGCCGCATTGTCAGCCCAGATAGGATCGACGGGCAACGGAAGGATAGACGCTGGGATCTGCGGCGAACAATCTCGAACAAACAGAAGATGCCCTAAAATTCGCCTCGTCCATCGCTCTCCCTTATGCTGGCCGTTGGCCATCCCAGTCTTGTGAAGCACAAGTTGCTGGCGTACGATGGCAAATCACCGTCAGTGTCATCATTCCCCCACTTCTGATCTGAGAGTCAATGACATGTTGAGATGTGTTGTCCTCATGTGTTTGATCGTTGCCGTCAATTGTGACATAAGTGTGGCACAGCGACGTCGGGAACGACAGCGTAATCAAGATTCGACAAACGAACGGCAAGATGTCGAGGGCATGGTTTGGGAGTACAAGGTCATCGACAACAACGAAACAGACAGGTCCAAACAGACCAAAATGACGGGACGACTCCGCATCAAACAATCAGCCATCTTTGCCGTCGGCAAAGCGAGTGGCCAGAATGTTGAGTCCGAGCCAGAAAAGTCAGCACCAAAACAAGGAAGAGGGGCGGGACTTCGAGGTCAACGTCAGGGCCGTTTTTCGCAGCGGTCAAGGAATGCCCCGAATCAACAAACAAGTGGCGACCGTGTTGGTGATCTCTCCAAAAGCACATCCAAAGAAAAAACCCTCCAGTTCGACGAGGACGATGACTACCCGCTCTCGGGGATTGTCGTCGTGCAGCCTGATGCGGATAGGAAGAACGGCGTTTGGCTCGGCAGATACGACGAGTTTTCCGATGGAAAGAAGAAGAAACGATGGCGTTTTGAAATGCGGAAAATCGACGAATAGGTCGGCACAACCACAGGCGTAAAGCCGCGCCATGTCGTATGTCAGAAAGGATGCACAACGGCTACTTTCTGCAGATTCCACCTGGGTTTCGAAAAGGGCAGATCAGCATGCCATCTTAACCACCAGACAGCGTGAAGCGAGATACAGCTCCGCGAGGGGCCCGTCGGTCCGACGAGTTTCCTCGCGGCAGTTTCGCTTGAAAGTGCCTTCGATCCAAGTGATCCGCTGCCTCGCCCGTGATCTTGCCCTTCGAGTGAGATTTCCCCACAACATCCCAGTCACCGGGCCCTTTGCTTGGTTGAAGATCAGTCAACTGTATTGATCTAAACTTCCCCAGCTTTTGTGGGCGCGGATTTCAGGGGGTTGGGATGAAGCTAGGATCTGTTCACCATTTCAGGTGGGGGTTGCTTTCGTCAGAGCCGGCGGTTGGTCGCTCACCGTCTGCTGTCGACTGGCGGCCGGTGACCCAGAAAGCAGCCCTGCCGGTTGCTGTTGTGCAAAGGTCAGTGATGTCTCACGCTGCCTCCTTATACTCGAGAGGGCTCGTTCCTCCCAGCGACGACCGGCGGCGGGGGCGATTGTAGAACACTTCGATGTACTCAAAGATCCTCACACGTGTCCCTTCCCGTGTCTTACTAATCCCGTTGATACACTTTCTTCTTCGGGGTTACCAAGAAACTCTCCACAACTGCGTTGTCATAACAATTTGCCTTCTGGCTCGTGCTACAACTTACGTGATGACTCTGCAACAACCTGGAAAAGGTATGACTGCAATATCGGCTGCCTCGATCTGAGTGATGCACGAGTCCTCCAGCGTCTCTGCCGCCTCCGCCACGTTATCTCCTTCAGCGGTGGCCAGGCAAACCGCTTGTTGCTGGAAATCAGCGGAGATCGGGGCCAGACGGGCGGCCGAACAAGGCTGTTGAGCTGTGAACGTCCCAAGCTGTGGAAGTTGGCGACCTAGCACAAATGGAGGTGGTGACGCACGATGGGATGGGCGAATCGACGAGTTGGCTTTGTTCGACCGCACGCTCAGTTCCAGTGAAGTTGAAGACTTGCACCTTTCCGCGCAAGAGACGGCTCCAACGAGACGGGATCAAGCGTCTGCCAAGTCGTCGGGCCGGTTTCTGCCAACCAGTTCAAGCGGACTATCACACGAGAAAGAATTCATCCCAGGCAATCAACTTGAGATCAGCGACCCTGGGTGGATCCTGCTGAGCACACGAGAATTCATGTTCATCCAATAGCAAAGATTGTCGAACCCCTCGGGAAATTTGTCCACAATAAAACCTTCGACCAACTCACCGACAGGACTCAATATGCTCCACTTGATCTTGCTTGCTCTTGTCATTGTGTCCCTCACCTCCGGCCCGTTGGCTTACGCCGACGAACCGGCCAAGCCGAACATCATCTACATTCTTGCTGACGACCTCGGGTACGGAGACGTGGCCTGCCTGAACCCCGACGGGAAGATCAAGACGCCGCACATGGACCGGTTGGCCCGCGAGGGGATGATCTTTACCGACGCTCACTCGGGTTCGTCGGTCTGTACGCCGACGCGCTACGGCATCCTGACCGGGCGCTACAGCTGGCGCATTTTGCCAAGGAGTGTGCTGTTCGGTTATAGCCCACCGCTCATCCCGCCTCGGCGCATGACCGTTGCGTCGATGCTGAAGCAGCAGGGCTATGCGACCGCGTGCATCGGCAAGTGGCATCTTGGGCTGAACTGGCCGGCCAAGGATGCCCAAGCCGAGAAGGGCAAGAAGGCATTCGTCAGCGGGCGGCGCAGCGGCTGGAAGGTCGATTACACCAAGCCGATCCAGGGCGGGCCCACTGAGCTGGGGTTTGATACCTTTTTTGGCATCAGCGCGTCGCTGGACATGCCGCCATACGTGTACATCCGCGACGAAAAGGCCGAGAGCGTTCCTACAGTCGAGAAAAAATGGATCCGTGCGGGCCCAGCGAGCGAGGATTTCGAAGCGATCGACGTCCTCCCGCGGCTGACCGAAGAGGCGGTGAAGTTCATCGATGCCCACGCCGAAGCCGCGAAGTCCGGCAAGCCATTCTTTGTCTACCTTCCCCTGGCCAGCCCGCATACGCCGATCGTACCGACCGATGCGTGGAAGGGCAGAAGCCAGATTAACGCCTACGCGGACTTCACGATGCAGACCGACGCGAGCGTCGGAGCGGTGCTCGCCGCGCTCGATAAGCACGCGCTGGCAGAGAACACGATCGTCATCTTTACGAGCGACAACGGTTGCAGCCCACAAGCGAACTTCAAGCAACTCGCCGAGCACGGGCACGATCCGAGTTACACTTTCCGCGGGCACAAGGCAGACATCTACGACGGCGGGCACCGCATCCCGTTCCTCGTCCGTTGGCCGGCACGGGTCAAGCCCCGCACGACCAGCGATCAGACGATATGCCTGACCGACCTGATGGCGACCGCGGCGGAGGTGCTCAACATCAACCTACCTGACAACGCCGGCGAAGACAGTGTCAGCATCCTCCCCGCACTGCTCGGTGAGGCCAACAAGCCGCTGCGGGAGGCGACAGTCCACCACTCGATCAACGGGTCGTTTGCGATCCGCCAAGACAAATGGAAGCTCGTGCTCTGCCCCGGCTCCGGCGGATGGAGCGCCCCACGCCCGGGCAAGGCCCCCAAGGGAGCACCATCGGTGCAACTGTTTGATATCGACGTCGACGTCGCCGAACAGAATAACGTGCAGGCGGAGCACCCAGAGGTCGTCTCACGGCTCACCGCCTTGCTGCAAGGCTACGTCGACCACGGCCGGAGCACGCCTGGCAAGCCGCAGAAGAACGACCGCAGGACGATCGAGATTCAGTAGCTCCAAACGCGGCCGACAAGCCCAAAAACGACCTACTGGTCGGTTTCCTTCTGATTTGGCAGTTGGTTTTCGTGGAATCGGGGGATTCACGTCCAACCGACTGCCAAAATCAACCGACTGCCCAAATCAACCGACTGCCCAAATCAACCGACTGCCCAAATCATAGGAAACAAGGCACTACGCTCTGTCTCAGAATACGCCCGTCGGCCAGAGGGCGCGATGGGCAAGTTGCTGGCAAGAAGAGCGTAGCAGGCGAATCCCCGACTCAGACGTAGCTGACAGGTGCTTCGTCGATGGCGCCGCCCGAGGCCAGCCGCCCGAAGCCAGATTGGTGTTTTGAGGCAGAGCCTCACACCGAGGGTATCCGGTTGCTCTTCCAATCCGACTGCTGGCTCGCCGATCGCGGCGGTGCGGAGGCGTCTGCGTCGTGTCTCTGAACGTCTGCCAGAATTTCGAAGTGCCCACTTTTGTTGCTTGGAACACGATGACAGGTTTTGCCGGAGCGGTGTCACCAGAATCCAAGCGTTGGGAGCCTCAGCACCGTCGCCTGGCCAGAACGGACCGAAGAACTAACAAATTCTCGGCAAAGAGAATCGAACCATTTGGAGTCTGTACCATGATATGTCTAGTGATCGTGATTGCGATGTCCGCGTTAGCGTCACAGTGCGTCTGTGTCAGCGCGAGTGACGCTGTGCCCGATCGACCGAGAAACGTATTGTTTCTGGTCGCCGATGATCTCAACAGTTGGCCGCTGGAGGACCCCAACCGCTATCCAGGTCAGGTCGCGACTCCCAATCTTCAAAAGCTGGCCGACAGCGGAGTCAACTTCACGCGTGCCTTCACAGCAAGCTCGGTGTGCTCTCCTTCCCGCACCGCCTTCTTCTCGGGCGTTGCACCGTGGAAGTCAGGGCATTATCACAACACCCCGGGAGCCCGCATCAGTAAGCCACTGGGCAATGCCGTGTCGCTGGCGGGCCTGTTTCAGAAAGCGGGCTATTTCACCGCCTGCTACGGAAAAGTTACCCATGGCTGGGATCAGAAGCAGCGTTGGGATGTGAAAATCGGACACAAACGTGATCCGGCTCCGCCGGGTGCGCCTCTGACGCCAGTGGGTCGAGGAGAACAGGACTGGGGGCCGATTCACCTGTCCGAAGAAGAAATGAACGACACGATGAATGCCAACGCTGCCATCGCACAAATTCAGAAGCGGCACGACAAACCGTTCTTCATCGCGTTCGGGACATTTAATCCACACATGCCGTGGTACGTGCCACAAAAATACTTCGACATGTTTCCGCTGGACAAAGTGGACACGCCGAAGCTGTTGAACGATGATCTGGATGATGTGCCGCCCCTGGGCCGTGCTCTGACAGCTCGCAAAGGCAGGTTTGTCGACGCTGTGCTTGAAGGTGGTTTGCACAAGCAAGCCGTTCAGGCCTATCTGGCCACCACCGCCTACGTAGATGCTCAAATGGGACGCGTGCTCGATGCACTGGACAAGAGCCCCTATCGCGACAACACCGTTGTCGTTTTTCTGACGGATCATGGGTTCCATCTGGCGGAAAAGCACCACTGGCAAAAGGCGACACTCTGGGAAGAGGCCACCCACAGTCTGCTGATGGTCCGGGTGCCCGGTGTCACGCCGAGCGGTGGCGTGAGCACACGCTATGTCTCGCTGCTGGACATCTATCCCACCCTGGCCGAGTTGTGCGGCCTGAAACCACCAGCCTACCTCGACGGCCGTTCGCTCGTCCCGTTGCTGAAAGATCCAGAAGCGAACTGGGAGAGCACGGCGATCACTGGCCTGACAAGCAAAGGCGGGCCGTGGAAGGCGTACATCAGCATCCGCAATGAAAAGGGACGCTATATCCGCTACGCAACTGATCAGGAGGAGTTCTACGACACCTCACGAGATCCTCATGAATGGACCAATCAGGTCAACAACCCCACATTCGCGGAGGCGATCGAAAAGCTCAGGGCGGCCGTGCCGAGTCCATCTCAAATGGCGACGCCCCTGCCACAAACGCTCCAACAATTCTCACCTCTTATCGACCAAGAAGGGCGACAGAACAGATGAATGAACATTGGATCTCAATACTCGTCAAAGCAGCGCTTTGGTACACGTTGCTCTTGGCAGTCGTGGGCTTTGCAAAAGCGGCGGGGTATACCCCGGCTCATAGCGTTTTCCTGTTCGCCGACGACTTGGGGTAGGGCGACCTCGGTCGCTCGGGACACCCATCGGCGAGAACGACTGATTCCCGGAAAAGTCTTCGACGAAGCGGGCACCTTTGGTCCGGCAATCCGGGCTTCCGGTGGTGCCTCAGGCTGCCCCCTTGAGGTCATCACAAACAAGGGCAAACGGAAAGCCCTGGGTCGAAAACTTCTCCGAGGGTCGGCAGAAACGCCTTGATCTCACACTGAGAAATTGGTGGGGCTTTGTCTCCAAGCACGGCAACTCACCGAGATCGAAGAAGCTGCGGTGGAAAGGGCAATGGAGCAGTCAGCCCTCGGCTAAGTCCGTCTCAGCAGCGAACTCCGAAAACGAGGGCTGTCTCTTTCCGCAGGAGACGGCGTCGCACCCGAGCACGAAAACGTGTCGTGCTTCAACAATTCGCCTTGTGGACTGAGAACGCAACGGAGCAAGAGCGTCTTGGAACAGCTCACCCCAACGAACCATTTGGCAAGGCTTTCGCGCTGGCAGATATTGCTGATTTTGGTCGGCTTCCCAGTGCTCTACTGGCTGAACGGCTTCCTACCTTGGTCGCTGGGACTTTTCTACCAGCAGGACCGATCGTACCTGATACCATTTCTGGTTTCGATATGCGGGCTTCACTGGGCATCCGTGTTGGCCGTAGTCTTTTTGATCCGGCGAACTGGAGGATCGCTCCCAGAGATCGGTTTTCATCTCAGTTGGCGCGGCGTCTTGACGTTGGTCATTGTCGTCACCGCGATTGGTGCCGGCCTCATCTGGCTGCGAACAACCTGGCCGACCAGCGAAGCACCATCGGAAGCCTCGCAAATGATGTATCCGTCGACGGCGACTCAGCGGTGGTTTTGGATTGTGGTCGCCTTGTCTGCGGGGTTTTGCGAGGAGTTCGTCTATCGCGGTTTCGGCATCTGCGCGTTGGAGGCCCGCGGCATGAGCAGGTGGAAGGCCGTCTGCTGGGCGTCCTTTTCGTTCGTCATGATCCACGGTGTGTTCGGGGTGATCGCCTTTCCCTTTCTGTTCCTGGCGGGGCTGGCATTCTCGGCGATATTCCTTTGGCGAGGCAGCCTCACGCCGGTTATCTCCATTCATGCGATTTTCGACGTATTGGCCGTGGCTGCTGTTTGATTCCTAAGGCGACACCGTTCACCCCAACAAACCTGTGTTGGGCTCCGAGGCATTCTCGCTGCCTTGGGCCGGTCTCTTGATCGAGCTCACGACTTGGCAACCTTTCACTGACACCAAGCCAAACGCAAAATGCGATCCTACAAATTTGCGAACCCACCAATTGAGGATTCTGAGTCCGCCAAGCCGAAGCTCCAGTCGCAAAAACGCAGCATCGGGCTGTCCAGGCCCTCAAGGCAGGGGGGCTGCAAGAAGCGGTCGCATAGGCAAACTTGGGCTCAAGGCCCCTCGAGACCTGGGACACTTATCGATTCAGCTGCCTTCAGAAGAGACGACCGCTAAGGCTTCCTCACGAGACTGGCAAATCGCCCAGAGTGTGTTCAGCCGGGTGAGCTCCAATACTTCCCGGCCGTAGGGAGCAAGATTGCAGAAGACCAATTGACCTGCCTGGCTGTCGGCCTGTTTCCAAAAGCGAAAGAAGACTCCCAGTGCGGTGGAGCCGTAGTACTCTGTCTGCGACATATCCACGATCACGTTCTTGGTGGATGCAGCAGCCAGTTGATCCGACACATGCTGGGCGTCGCGCTCAATCCGTTCGTAAGCAAGCTCGCGAAGGGTGATCAGGGGGGTGATGATCACTGTCTCGCCTTGCTGTTCGATTTGGAATGTCTCGTTACTGTCCATGGAGGAGCCCTATTGACCTGCCATAGGAACCTGACTGTTGAACTCCAGCCTGCAAACTGGGCTGGTCAATAAGTCTGGATAAGGTCGAATCGTCGCGAAAAGCATTCGGGACTCCCACGGGGTCTCGGCAACTGGTCACCTCAAACAGCTTCACGCGAGAGGCTTGCTTCGAACTGCTTGCCTCGTGCTGATTGCCTCGTGCTGATTGCCTCGTGCTGATTGCCTCGTGTTGGTTGCCTTCAAAGAGTGCCGCTTGTCTCAGCCTAAAGCAGCCAAGCCCGCAAACCAACCGGCACCCCGAACCTGATCCTCCAGGAAATCGCAACTTCATCGGCAAACGGAGCACTGGTCTGCTCTTGGGCAATCCAGCTTTGGATCCAGGCCGCTACAGGGTGACAAAACACCCTCGGCGCACATCGTACAGGCCCTGGTCAGTCAGTCGCAGTTCGGGGATGACCGGCAGGGCCAGAAAGCTAAGCGTCCCAAAGGGACTTGGGAGTGGACAACCAAGGCGGTAGGCGGCGGCCCGAACTTCTTGCAGCCCTTGGCAGACTGACTCGGCCGGCTCGGTGCTCAGCAGTCCGGCAACAGGTAAAGGTAACAAGGCTAAAACACAACCATCCTCAACCGCAATCAGCCCACCCCCAACTTGTTGTAACTCCTGAGCACAAAGGTGCATGTCGGCAGAATTCGTCCCAGCGATGATCAAGTTGTGAGCATCATGAGCCACCGAAGCCCCAATTGCCCCACGTTTCAGACCAAGCCCGGTGACCAATCCAAGGCCGATGCGGCCGCTGCCTCGATGTCGCTCCAAACTGGCAGCCAGCACCAAATCTTGCTGCGGGTCAAATTGCCACCTCTGGCCCGCCTTGGCGACTTGGTGTCTTTGCCCCACAGTGAGGATCTCATCAGGAATCACTTGGATCACCGGGAGTGAAGGACCACCGGGGGTGAAGTGAAACTGGGCCTCCGACAAGGGGCCAAGCCGAATGGTGTTCTCCTCCGGCCAGGGCACCCTTTTCGGGGTTGCCAAGTAAGCCCCATGGCGGGCAACTACTTTTCCCTGGGCGATCACCAGCGATGCTCGAGAGTGGTTTTGCTGATCGAGGACCACCAAGTCCGCCTGGTAGCCAGGGCTGATCGCTCCTTGGTGACGAAGTCCGTAATGGCGAGCTGGCACCAAAGTGCAGTGGCGAACCGCCTCAACCAGTGGAACGCCCGCCTGAACCACGTTTTGCAACAGCCCCAAAATGTGACCGCCTCTGAGCAGATCGCCTGGCTCAATGTCGTCGGTACACAGGCACCAATCACCCAACCGACCTCCCAGCAAAGAGGGTAACAAGGTCTGGAGGTTGCGAGCGCTGGATCCCTCTCGGATCTGCACAAGCATCCCCAGGGCGGCCTTCTGTTCGGCCTCCTCACAGGTGGCCGATTCATGATCGGAGCGGATTCCTGCAGCGACATAGGCCATCAGCGTTCGACCAGTCAGGCCCGGGGCATGGCCATCAACAGGTAAGCCTTGACCTTCCGCGGCAAGGACCTTCTCCACAACATCGCCGCGTCCGGTGAGCACCCCGTCGATATCCATCAGCTCAGCCAGTCCGCCGATCGGCGTCTTGCCAAGCAGATCCGCCACAGCGCCTGGCGGGAGGGTAGCACCGGCATCGTCCCAATCGGTGCAGGGGACGCAGGAGGGGGCCATATACAAGATGGTCAGGGGCAAGCCCTGGCTTTGATCGCAGAGCAGTTCAACCCCGCGAGGGCCCATCACGTTGGCAACTTCATGGGGGTCGGCGACGATGGTCGTTGTCCCCAGGGGAACGATCAGACGGGCCAGTTCTGCTGGTAAGAGCATCGTGCTCTCAACATGCATGTGGGCATCGATGAGCCCCGGCAGAATCAGCTCCCCGTTGAGTGGGACAATCTCTTGGGCGGTCCATTGGTAAGGGCCAACCCCGGCGATCCAGCCGTCGGCCACCGCGACATCAGCAGACTCAATTGTGCCGGTAAAGACGTTGACCACACGCCCGCCGGTCAAGAGCAAATCGGCTGGTTGTTGCCCCTGGGCGACGAGAATCCGCCGTTTGAGCACCTCAGCAGTCGGCGGTCCTCGCCCCACGGCTGGATCGACAGTGTGTTGGGGACCTGGTCCCACCTGCGGTGCCTGCGGGCTCACTGCTGGGTCTGTCGCCGGATCGGTTGGCTGACTGGGGCGGGTCATCGGGTGGTGCCTGGGCTGCCAGAAGGTTTTGGTGCTCTGAGGGCTTCTTGAGAGATCGAGGGCTCAAGCAGAGATCAGGCTGATGGAGTGAGCAGTCGAATCTCTGCAGCAGTGAGATGATGGCGGAAAGTTTGGAGATTTTCCTGGAAGGAACGCCCTTGATGACCCTTCGTGGCGTTCCGGTTGTCGGTTGCTTACTGTTGATTGACCTGCGTGTTGTTTGACCTGTGTGTTGTTTGACCTGCGTGTTGTTTGACATGCGTGATGTTTGACATGAGTGTTGAGTGAACTGCGTGTTGTTTGACAAGGGGCGGGTTCAGCCGGCAATCGCTGCTACTTGCTTTCAAGGGGATTCTTGTGACGAGGGGTCGACGTAGCCGATGTAGGGCAAAGCGCGGTACTGCTGGGCGAAGTCGATCCCATAACCAACAACAAAGCGGTCAGGAATCTGAAAGCCCACATAGTCTGCCTGGATGTCCACCTCTCGACGTGCCGGTTTATCGAGCAAGACGCAGGACTTGAGGCTCGCCGGTTGTCGTTGGCTGAGATGCTCCGAGAGCCACTGCAACGAGATGCCTGTATCGATGATGTCATCGACGATCAGCACATGTTGACCCTGGATTGCTTCGCTGACATCCAACATCAAGCGCGGCTGCCCTGCTGAGACAGTGCCGGAGCCGTAACTGGAGAGGCGAACGAAATCACAGCGGACATCCAGTTGGAGGTGCCTCACCAGATCAGCCATGAAGACCCAGGCCCCTTTGAGCACACCGACAACAAGGATCATCGGGCAGTCCGAGGACTTGTCAGAAGGACGAGACAACTGGTTTGTGTAATCGGCTGAGATCTGCTTAGCAATTTCCGCCACCCGTTCGGCGACCTCTTCTCGGGAGATGGCACAGACCACCGTCTCGGCTTTTCCACAATGTGTGGGCCCAGAGGCCGGTGGTCCAGAGGCGGCAAGATCGGAAGTTGGCAGATCGTGGACTTTACGCGGTGGCAGCACGTTGTTCTCGCTCTGGGATTCGATGAGCCAAAACTCGAGTTTAACGGATGGGGGCCTGCCGGGTCAGCGAGCGCAAGCCGTGAAACAGTCGATTCTGACCAACAGCCGCCTCGATTGACCCTCTGATCAGTTGTTGACCCAGGGTGATGGTCTACCCTTTGTCGACGCACTGCTTGGGGGCAGCCAGAGGCCGCCGGAAGTATCAGAAATCACTAGCCAGAAAAGAGCGGCTCGGACCAAGCCAGTCCGCCTTCGGTTAAGCAAAGCACTCTTGCAGCTGTTCTTCAGAAAGCTGAGAGATTCTGGCGGCGGCAGCTGGGGTCAAGGCGTAGTTGCGAATGGCCTGCCGCAGTTGCGGGCCGATGAAGCCACGCAACGTCAACGCCTGGGCGGCAAAGAACCAAGACGGAATCAGGCTGAGAGAGTCCTCCCAAGGACGGGTGATCTCGTCCGGGTAATTCCAGTACTCGCCTTGGTCGACCCAGAGTTTCCACCACTGGCGAAACAGTTGGGTCCAACTGGAGCGGTCGACCACGGCGCTGTTGAGGATCATGAAGCGGTTGACTGTCCTCACGCCAGCGCGACCCAGAGGCTGTTCGGCGACCGGCTCCCCGGCAGACATCCGAACAAGCAAATCGGCGAGATTCAAACCAGATTGCATGGCATTGACGGTCTCGCCGAGCCTGGGATTGGCCTCCAGAAATTGCGTCCTGTTGTGATCGGGGTCATAGAAGTAGTCAAAGAAAGCCGGTCCATGCCATTGCAGATATTCTCCAAGTCTCCGCAGATGCTCAACAGCCTCTGGATGATGGACGCTCTGGCGGTCGGTGGACATGCCACCAAACCCGGTGGCCAAGGCTCGGAAGCAGTGAGCGGCCAACAATCGGCCGTTCTGAAAAAGCACCTGCGCTGTGCAGAGCTGTCCGGTGGCGGGCTGTTGAATCAGAATCTCGCACCGCGGAGTGCTGGCCGTGGAGCCAGTCAACCCTTGAGGGTGTTGGGCTTGGCTGCGGGACCATCCCCCGGGTGAACCAGCCTGATCAAGACCAGCCTGATCAAGACCAGCCTGGGGCAGATTGGTTGGTTCGGTCAGCTGCTGGGCCACCCGTTGGAGGGTTCTGTGCCAGGCGGACTGGTCGGGCACAAAGAAGACCCCACAACCGGCAGTGCTGTAGTCGAGTTTGAGATAACACGGAAAACGGACCTTCGATCGGTCCAACTCCTCCAAGCTCGAGACGATCTGCGTGGCCGGCTGAGGAATGGCCAGTTGGTCCAGTATTCGAGAAAAAGCAGCTTTTCCCTGGAGTTGTTGTAAGGCCTCGAAGGAGGGCAGGGCCACGCCGACAAGCGATTCCAGGTGCCCTTTGGCCCGAGCAAGCAAGAAGACTTGCTCATGGGTGGGCAGCAGAACGTCAGCCGGACGGCGACGCAGGTGCGTGGCCAAAAACCGCAAAAACGCCAGAGGGTCTTTGCCGAATGAGGGGCCGACCGTCCAACGCCGCAGCAGCGAAGAGAATCGGCACTGGCAGAAACGACTCGCGTCGATCAACTCAACCTGATGCTTCCGACCAATCGCGTACAGGGTTTGACGTGCCGAGAGGCTTGAGCCCTCACAGAAGAGCACTCGATACTGACGGCCTGAGGCAGCAACAGCCCTCTGAGGGAAATCTTTCCCCTCCGACTCGGTGGCAGCAAGCTCGTTCTCCGCAGAAGCACCTAGGTCGATTTCTCCCTTGCCCATTTCTATCTTGCCCAGTTCAGACTTGCCGATCATGGTGAAGTCGGTGGTGCTCAAGCGGGTTGGCAAAGTCTTCCCAGCGCGACGCATGTCGACAAAGGGTCCTTCTTTGTGGTCCGAAGGCTGACAAGCGGTGTTCTCGTCGATGAGTTTGAGGCTTCGACGGCGTCCTGGCAACGGCTGGATGAAGGATACCAGGCTCTGTCTGAAAACGCGCTGGTCGGCCAGAGGGCGCGATCGGCGAGTTGCTGGCAAGGAGGGCGAAGCAGCAACCAGAAGATTCGTCGATGCAGGCGAACGACACCAGCGACTCTATCCAGCCGCACCAAGCCCAGCCGCACCAAGCCCAGCCGCACCAAGCCCAGCCGCACCAAGCCAGATTGGCGTTTTGAGACAGACCCCAGGCTGAACCTGTTTGGGAAGAGTACCTTTCTCCAAAACTCAACAACTCTCGCCTCCCCAACGGAACGAGGCTGCAGGGTGGGTGGTGATAGGGACCCTCCTCGGCGGTGCGGCAGGCCGCTGTGGCAAACGAGGGTCTGCCAGGTTGGCAAGGTGAGTCGCTCAGGTGGGGCACCGCTGGAGCTTTCTGAGCTTGTTGGATGAGCCGAGGGGTGCCGAGTTTTAGGAGGTGTGTGGGGTCAAGAGGATCTATCATCGGCGGCCAGCCCGAGCGTGTGAGGATCATTGAGGGCTGGAATCCCTGAGGCTTCAGCCCTTTGAGCTGCAATGATCCTGGCAGCCGCGGGATGTTGAGAGTCCATGGGCCCCTTCGGGCCCCTTCCTGGGTCGCTGTAAGGTTCGGGAAGGGCCGTCGTGAAGGCAACCATTTGGTTGGCTGTTGGTGGCACAGCAGTTGCGATTTGAAAGGTGTCTCCGGGTGCCTTCGCAGTGGATGCACCCCAGGAGTGATTGTCAACGTCAGATTCTGAGAAAGACTCAATCTCGAGCGTTCCAGCTTGTGCTCGGTTTGGGCCACTGTTTGGACAAGGGCTCTATTTGGACAAGGCCTCTATTTGGACAAGGCCTCTGCTTGGCAAGCCGCCGAGAGGCTAACTGCCAACGGACGCTGGGCCCAAAGGACACTGGGCCAAAAGACACTGGGCCAAAGGACACTGGGCCAAAGGACACTGGGGCCAAAACCGGTCGAGCGGAATCTGAGCCACAACAAGGGTTGTGGCATCCTGCGGCTATCACAGAGTTCGGCAATCTCGGCGAGTCCATCTTCCGGCATGTCAACGTTTTAGCCAGTGCACGCTTTGGCATGGATCTGGGGTGACCCTACTTAGCCAGGCATCAGCGGTGTTGACGGCAAGTTGGATTCGCAGCTTGACAGCTCATGGGGGCGATCGAGACCTCAACAAACGTGCAGCCACGGGAGCGAGCGCCTTCTTCATTTCCACAGGTTCGTGCCAACCTAGGTTCGTGCCAACATAGGTCAGTGCCAACAGAGGAGCGACAAATGGCTCAAGGGGAAAAGATCATTGGGATCGACCTGGGCACGACCAACTCCGTCGTTGCAGTTATGGAGGGGTCGGAGCCCAAGGTCATCCAGAACGTTGAGGGGGCACGCACAACACCGAGCGTGGTTGCCTTCAAGGACAACGAGGACGTTCTCGTCGGGGAGCCGGCCAAGCGACAGGCCGTCACCAACCCCAAGAGGACCATTTATTCCATCAAGCGTTTCATGGGCCGCCGGCATAGCGAAGTGGCCACCGAAGAGAAAATGGTCCCTTACGAGGTGACCGGTGGGGCTGAGGAATACGTCAAAGTCAACATTGACGATAAGTCCTACACACCCCAAGAGATCTCAGCACGGGTGCTCCGCAAACTCAAGGAAAGTGCCGAGAGCTATCTGGGCCACAAAATCAATAAAGCCGTCATCACGGTGCCGGCTTACTTCAACGATGCCCAGCGACAGGCCACGAAGGACGCTGGCCAAATCGCAGGTCTGGAAGTCGCCCGGATCATTAACGAGCCGACCGCAGCGGCCCTAGCCTACGGCCTGGAGAAGAAGAAAAACGAAAAAATCGCCGTCTTCGACTTGGGCGGTGGGACGTTTGATATCTCCATCCTCGAGGTCGGCCGCGACGACGAAGACGACGTCGGTGTCTTCCAGGTGCTGGCGACCAATGGAGATACCCACCTGGGCGGCGACGATTTCGATGAGGCCCTGATCAATCACGTCGCCGACAAATTCAAGCAAGACAACGGCGTCGATCTCAGGCAAGACGTCAACGCTCTGCAGCGTCTCCAAGAAGCCTGCGAAAAGGCCAAAAAGGAGCTCAGCTCCACCTCGGAAACGGAGATCAACCTCCCGTTTATCTTTATGGACCAAAGCGGTCCCAAGCACCTCCAACAGCAGGTCACCAGAGCTGAGTTCGATCGCATCACCGATGACTTGGTCGAGCGGTGCCGCAAGCCGGTCCTGCAGGCCTTGGAAGACGCCAAATTATCGCCTAGCGAAATTGATGAAGTGGTGTTGGTCGGCGGATCCACACGGATTCCCAAGATCCAGGAAGTTGTCAAAAAGATATTTGGCAAGGAACCCAATCGCAGCGTCAACCCCGACGAGGTGGTGGCTGTGGGAGCGGCCATTCAGGGCGCTGTGTTGGCCAATCCGAAGGAGTTCGGGAAGGTTCTGCTGCTGGATGTGACTCCGTTGTCACTGGGGATTGAGACCCTTGGTGGTGTGATGGATGTGTTGATTGACCGCAACACCACCATTCCGACCGATCGCAAGAAGGAGTATAGCACCGCTGATGATAATCAAGAGGCGGTGACGGTGAAGGTCTACCAAGGCGAACGGCCGATGGCCGCAGACAACCGGCTGCTGGCTCAGTTTGACCTCAGTGGGATCCCGCCAGCTCCTCGAGGAGTGCCCAAGATCGAAGTCAGCTTCGATTTGGATCAAAACGGCATTCTCAGCGTCACCGCCAAGGACAAGGCCACCGGCAAGGAAGTCAAGCAGCAGATCAAGGGAGCCAGCGGCCTCAGCGACAACGAAATCGAACGCATGCGAAAAGATGCCGACGCTCACGCTGAGGAAGATAAGAAAAAGCGAGAGCTGGCTGATGCCCGCAACCAGGCAGAAAACGCCGCCTTCAGCACCGAGAAGCTGGTCAAAGAGCACGGTGACGCCCTCTCCGATGCTGATAAGGATGCCATCAACGCCTCCATCACCCGAGTCCGCGAGGCTGGCAAAGGTGAGGATGCCGCGGAGATCAAGTCCGCCATCGAAGGGCTTGAGCAAGCCACCCACGCTCTCACTCGTGCCATGTACGAGCGGACTGCCGGAGCTGAAGCAGGGCCTCAGGCGGGACCCTCGGCCGAATCGGCAGCAGCAGGCGGACCCGCCAAAGGAGACGACGAGACGATCGATGCCGAGTTCGAAGTCAAGAAGGACAACTAGCCACCTTCGGCAGTCAACACCGTTGCTCAGCACGACTGGCCAATCCAGCGTGAGTTTGCAGGCCAATGCATCGATTTCACGTCTGGTGACGCAAGGGTGTTGAACTGATTTGAGTTCAGATCCTGAAGTTCAGCCGGGGCTCCTGCCTTCCTCTGTGGAGACAGCCCCGGCTGTTCTTCTGGTCTGAGGCAGTTATCATCAATTGCCTGCCACAGCCGCCGATCGACTGACCTCAACTCATCTGCATCAGTCGGAAGAAGGAACTGCTCAAAGACACAAAGCGTTTTGAAATCAGCATCTCTGATTGCTGGTTCTCAACGGATCCTGACTGAGCCTCAGATCAGTTCTCGACCCCCGGGGCGACCAACGGAAGCCCGGATTGTTGGTCGTTACTCAATGACGTCGTCGAGAACTTTTCAGGGAACCAATAATTGGACTGTCCCAGATGTGGCCATTGCCCACCAATCTATTGTTGCATGGATTTGTTGAGGGCCCGACGGGTTGGGCCTCTGCCACAATCTGGAACAGTCGAGTTCATGAACATCCTCAGGCGGTCTTTGAGATCTCACTGGCCAGTTCCCGTTGAGTATTCCAGTGGCCGATGACAACAGCTCGCTGCGTGAGCTCTGCGGTGTTGGAGAACCTCCGTTGATAGGTGGGATGAGAAAGTTCTGGTTCAAAAAGCCCCAGAGCTTTCAGGCTTATTCTCTCAGACCACAAACCTATAGTATGAGAAACCAACCAGAAGTCTTACCTCAGGGTGTGCAATTTTCTCACATCCAGTGAACTATCCTTTCCCAATATGATGGGAAGCCCCGGATTTCACAAACGGCCCTAACCCAACAAGTTTTGCCCGAGACGGGGGAGGAGTCTACTATGGCTTTTCGCTTTGACAAACTGACTATCAAAGCTCAGGAGGCTGTCCAACGGGCCCAAGAGCTGGCTCAGTCCTCCGGGAACCCTGAGCTGTTGGCCTTGCACGTGCTGGCCGGATTGCTTGCCGAAGAAGAGGGCGTTGTTGGCCCGATTCTTGGGAAAATCGGCGCCAACCGCCGCCAATTAGAAGCCATGGTCCAGGGAGAATTGTCCCGGCTGCCTCAGGTCTCCGGCGGATCCGAACCCAAGGCGAGCCGGGAGGTCCTGCAGGTTTTGGAGGCTGCCCAAACCGAAGCCGATCATCTCAAGGACGAATTCGTCTCCACAGAACATCTCCTGCTTGCCTTGGCCAAAGTAGACAGCCAAGCCAAGAGGCTGCTGGAACTCAACGCCCTATCCGAGAACGATCTTCTGCGTGGATTCCAAGAAGTCCGCGGCAGCAGCCGGGTCACCGATCAGAATCCGGAGGAGAAGTATCAAGCCCTGCAGCGCTATGGCATCGACCTGGTCGAGAAGGCTCGTCAGGGAAGACTCGACCCGGTTATCGGACGCGACCAAGAGATCCGCCGTGTGGTTCAAGTGCTCAGCCGCCGCACCAAAAACAACCCCGTGCTCATCGGGCCGCCGGGCGTGGGGAAGACTGCCATCGCCGAGGGGCTGGCACTGCGGATCAACCAAGGAGATGTGCCGGAGAGCCTGAAGAACAAACGGGTCATCGGCCTTGATTTGGGGGCTCTGATTGCCGGGACGAAGTTCCGGGGTGAGTTTGAGGAACGCCTCAAAGCGGTTCTGCGAGAGGTCGCCGAGGCGGCCGGCGAGGTCATTCTCTTCATTGATGAGTTGCACACCGTCGTGGGTGCTGGCAAGGCCGAAGGGGCGGTCGATGCGGGCAATCTGCTCAAGCCGGCTCTGGCTCGTGGAGAGCTGCGTTGTGTTGGCGCCACGACCCTGGATGAGTACCGCAAATACATTGAGAAAGACGCCGCCCTGGAACGGAGGTTTCAGCCAATCTACGTCGATGAGCCGACTGTCGACGATACCGTCGCCATCCTTCGCGGACTAAAAGGACGCTATGAGGCTCATCACTCAGGCGTCAAAATCAAGGATTCTGCCTTGGTCGCCGCGGCTCATCTCTCGCACCGATACATCGCTGATCGATTTCTTCCCGACAAAGCCATCGACCTTGTTGATGAGGCTGCCAGTCGGCTGGCCATTGAACTCGAAAGCGTTCCCGCTGAAATCGACGAGGTTCAACGACGCCTGGTACAACTCGAGATCGTTCAGCGACAGCTCTTGGAGGAAACCGACCAAACCGCCCAGCAACAGCTCCAAGACGTCGAACAGGAGATGAGCCAATTGAAGCAGCAACTGGCTGAGCTTCGCCAGCAATGGGAAGCCGAGAAACGCGGTGCCCTCGGTGTCGGCGACCTCCGCAAACAACTCGACCAAGCAGAGCATGCCTACAGCCAGTTATTTGCCGAGATCACTCAAAAACAAGGCGCCGGTGTGTTGGTGCCAGAAGCCGATTACCAGCAACTATTTGAACTGGACTCCCAACGCAAGCAGTTGGCCGAGCAACTTGAGCAAGCCGGCAGCGTCGACGAGGCCGCCGACGGAAAGCCCGCTCCGCGGAGAAGGCTGTTGCGACAGAATGTTGGTCCTGAGGAGATCGCTGAGGTCGTCAGCGCTTGGACTGGTGTCCCTGTCGCCCGCATGATGGAAACCGAACGGGAGAAGTTGCTGCATCTGGAGGATCGTCTGCACAAGCGGGTTGTCGGCCAAGATCAAGCCGTAGAGGCTGTCGCCAGCGCCGTACGCCGAAGTCGCGCAGGGCTGCAAAGCCCCAACCGGCCCATTGGCTCCTTTTTGTTCTTGGGTCCAACCGGAGTCGGCAAGACCGAACTCTGCAAGGCCCTGGCGCAGGTGCTCTTCGATGATGAGGAGGCGATGGTTCGGATCGATATGAGCGAGTTTATGGAGCGTCATGCGGTCAGCCGGCTGATCGGTGCCCCCCCTGGCTACGTCGGTTATGAGGAGGGTGGCGCCCTGACCGAGGCGGTTCGCCGCCGCCCCTACTCGGTAGTCTTGCTAGATGAAATGGAAAAAGCCCACCGAGACGTCTTCAACATCCTTCTGCAGGTTCTCGACGACGGACGCCTTTCGGACAACCTCGGCCATACAGTCGACTTCACCAACACCATCGTGGTGATGACCTCGAATGTGGGCAGCGCCCGTATTCAGGAGGTCAGCCGGCAGGGAGCCAGTCAGGAGCAACTCGAGGCGGAAGTGCAGGCGGCGTTGCGAGAGCACTTTTTGCCGGAGTTTCTCAACCGGATTGATGAGACGATCATCTTTCATCCTCTGCAGGTCGGTCAGATCACCCAGATCGCTCGTTTGCAAACCAAGGAGCTTCGCCGTCTGCTGGCCGACCGGGAACTCAAGCTCGAGGTCACCGACGAGGCCATCGACGCCCTAGCAGCCGAGGGTTACGACCCCTTGTACGGCGCTCGTCCCCTTCGCCGAGTGCTCCAACGGAGAATCGAAAACCCGCTCTCCACAGAGCTGCTGGAAGGACGTTTCCCCGAAGGCAGCATTATCCGCGTCAGCTACGAAGATGGCCAATTCCGCTTCTCCCATGTGGCCGAGGCCGAGGTCCTCGAAGAGTAGCCAAGAGAGCAGAAGTCTGGGAGGCGTCGCAGCCGGAGCTGAACCTCCAGAAAGATGTCAGCGGAGAACTGCCCCAACCATCGGCTCAGGATTTTGCTCAAACCGATCGTGTTACGTGATCCCTGGCTGTCTGACCCGTTCTGCTGAGGGCATCCGCCGGTTGGAGGTCGCTTGTCGGGACTGTTGGTTTTCTGGGGCCGCTGGCTTCTGAGTTGTCCTGCTGGCCTCTGGAAGCAACGCTTCAGCGGGAATATGTTGGAACTTTTCGGCAGTTGCAGCACTGGCGGCTCGCAACTGATCGACCGACGGTGAGCTCATTTTGGGATCACCGCACCACCCAATCCCCATCCGGAGTGAACCTTTGGTGTCGGTGATCGATCCTGCCAACCCAGCCGACGCCCGGCGTCAGGTGTTGAAGCTGACCTTGGCAGTCGAGGGTGGCTTGCTGCTGATCTCCCTGGCGATTGGCTGGGCCTGCTGGTGCCTGCCGTGGGAACCTTGGGATCACCCTGCTGCGTTGGGTCGCAATCTTTTGTGGGGCCTGGGTGGCACTGTGCCGATGTTGTTGCTTCTGCCGGTGTTCATCTGGGTTCCGCTGCGGTCGTTTCGTCGGATCGAAGAGATCCTCAACGAGGTGTTCCTGCCGGCTTGCCAGCATCTTTCGGTCTGGGAGATCGCTGTGGTCGCGGCGTTGGCAGGGCTTGGAGAAGAGCTGTTCTTTCGCGGTCTGCTCCTGCACGGGGTGAGCCAGTGGCCGAGTGTGGGGCCCGTGACGGCGTTGATCGTCTCCAGCGTGATTTTCGGTCTGGCGCATGCGATTACACCTGGTTATGTGATCATCGCCGGCTTGATCGGCCTCTATCTGGGAGGGCTGTTCTTGCTTTCCGGCAGCCTGTTGGCGGTGGTCATCGCACACGGGCTCTACGACTTTGTGGCCTTGCTTGTGTTGATTCATCGCTATCGAGCACAGCAGAGACTCCTGTCCCAGCAAGACGATTTGCCAGGTCAAGAACAGCTCACCTCGGACTTGCCGTCGCAACGGACACCTTCCTGACTACTCCCTCCCAATCGTCCCTTGATCCAGCCCCCCTTTGTCGAAGAGCCTCTCGAATGTTTCAAGCCAAAAACTCTCCAAGCCATCAGCTGCCGAATTTTGGCAAGAATCCCCACCAAGCTGTGCTGGCAGCTCTTTTCGCGGCAGGGATCTTTGTGTGGCTGGAGCCTTTGGCGACTGTTGGTTGGGCTGAGCAGCCTCCTTCTCGGAAGCCCTCACCCCTCCCGCAAGAAAGAACTCAGCTAACCTACCAAGGGGTGGTGGCTCAGGTTGATCGCCAGGGGCGTCCTGGACCTCCTGAGAAGAGTTTCACGCTGACTCTGGTGACCGCCGACCGAGAGAAGCTTTCTGCTGATCTTTATTGGGTGATCAGTGAGAAAGGTAGCAAGCAGTGGCCTTGGCCGGAACGTTTTGGCACCTGGAAGGCAACCGCCAACACTGGGAAGAATCGCTTTACAGGGGCGGGGAGTCTCCCGACAAGTGACCTTGGACCGACCGTGTTGTTTGACTACGGCACTGGGGCGGCAACGATCGAGATCCCCTCGACGTTTTTCCAGGCTGATCGGGAGACCATCAAACAAGGGGCTCGGTGGAGCGACCGAAGGTTTTCCTACGAGGTGCTCAGCAAGAAGGAACTCGGCAAACGTTCTTGCTGGCAGATTCAACTTAGCGATGCCTATGGACCACGCCAGCGTGTCTTTTGGGACCCAGCCGATGGTCGTCTCGTCGGCCTGGATGTGCGTGTGTTTCTGAACATGGGCACAGAATATCAGCTTCAACTGCGATTGAGTCACGCTCGGCGACTTCCAGAGAAAGACCATTCGGCTCTCTCGAGCGAACTGGCCGCTCTGGTCAGCCTCCAACAGGCCTTGAGTCGGCCTGCCCGCCGCCAGCAGACCGACTGGTCCGGCTCGCAACTGCAGGCTCTCAGCGACCAATGGGCCAAGATCCAGCCAACGATTTCCTCAGAACTGCTGCTTCCCCTTGCTGAGGCCATCAGCGGGGATCTCCGATCGCAAACAGCCGTCGCCCAAAGCATCCAAGCTCTCACAGCGAAGCTCCACGGACGAACTCTGCCTCAGTTTTCGCTTTCGACTCTCGATGAAGCCAAGGTATCCCAGGATCATCTCGCCGGAAAAGTCGTGGTTCTTCACTTTTGGGAGTATCGAGGTGACCCCCTGGAAGAGCCTTATGGACAAGTGGGGTACTTGGACTTTTTATTCCGCCGCCGGCGTGCCCAGGGAGTGGAGGTGTATGGGGTGGCCGTCAACAGCGATTTTGGGGCCGCTCAGCGGAAGGGACCCGCCCTCCGTAGCGTCAAGAAGCTGGCCGAGTTTATGAACCTGTCTTATCCTATCGTGCTCGATGATGGAGCCTTGCTACGCCAACTCGGGGATCCACGGCGAGCAGGAGCCAACTTGCCTCTGGTGCTCGTGGTCGGGCGAGACGGCCAGGTTCGCCACGCTCATGTCGGATTCTATCCGGTTGATCGCCGTCAGGGTCTTGTGGAGTTGGATCGACAAGTCATCGCCGCCATTAAAGGCAACCGCACCCGCTCCCCAACAAATCAACTCAAGAACAACCAAGCTCAGAGCAAGACAACCAAGAACCGCTAGCCTTCACCTTCTCACACCAAGACCGAACTCCATCCAGTGGTCGGTTTCCTTCTGATTTGGCAGTTGGTTCTGGTGGAATCGGAGGATTCACGTCCAACCGACTGCCAAAGTCATAGGAAACAAGGCACTAGGGCCTTCGCCACAGATGCCTGTTGCTGCAGACCACAGCAAAGCCATCGCGGATCTCTTTTGCAGCCAGAACATGCGGGCACGCCCACAGAGGCTCCGTCTGTCTGATCGACGCTCTAGCGGATGACCTGCTTCTTGCCATCGTAGGCAATGGCTTTCTGCCGAATTGCCACGGTATTCCAGTCGAGATGATGAGGTGGTTCGAGGTAGTGCTTGTAGGCAACTGACATTTGTCTGGCGACTTCAGTATAAGCAACCCCACCAAAGCCAGCGCCCATGGCAGGGAAGACCACGGTGTTGATTGGAGCGTGTTCTTCGGCTGAGGCGTTGTGTCGATAAACAGCCAGCAATGCAGCCCAGGTTGCCGAATAGACATTGTCGGTGCCTTCGATGGAGCCAGGCACACGCATTGTGGGCGTATGTGCGACAAACGGGTAGTCTGCCGTGCCGGTTGGTTCAATGAACGAGGTGCCGATCGGCTGTTCGCCGAGATACTCATCCAGAATACGGTGCTGAATCCGCTTCATCAGCTCCTCACCGTGAAAGCGAACCACAGCAGCGTCGATCCCAGCATTCATAATCCCGAAGGAATTAGCAGCGGTGACAAAACAGTCATGAGGTTCAAGGTCCTTGAATCGGGCCTGGATGATTCGCACCTTCGGCACGCCTGCAAAACGCTCGTGGAACGCCTTGCACATCTGAGCATCGGGGTTGATCAGCCAGAGTTCAATCGGAAGAGCCATAAGTCAGCAGCGGCAAGGCGAAACAGACGCCGGAGATGCTTAGATTGGCCAGCGAGACCTGACCCCCATTATCCGAGGTTCCGCTCCGTTTCTCAAAACCCTCCTGGGGTGATTTCTTGCTAGCAGTGAAACGACTGCAACTGGAGGACCTCCGCGGTGGGTTCTTGAGGGATTTCCCGTTGGATCGGGACGTTGGGGCCATGGGCTGCTGGTTGAGGAGACCTTGGGGTGTTGCCAGATCAGGGTTCTTGGCAGAAGACTTGAGGCGAGGGAGCCGCTTCAGCCGGCTGACTGGGTGCATGAAGATGCGTTGGCCAGAAAGTCGGCTGAGGACCCGCCTCCCAATCGGGAAGTGGCCCGGCCGGCGGGCCCGGTGGGGGATCCAGGGGTGATCGGTAGGTCTTGCCGGTGCTGCTGGCTTTGGTCAGTTGGTCATAAATTTCTAGAATCGTCACCTTGGTTCTCATGAGGCCATGGTATTGAACCTGATCTCTACGGCAGAGGATGGGAAAGGTCTCAATGATATGGGCAACCTCGTCGCGGTTGATGCCATAGCAGCAAAAGTAAGCCGCGTCCAACTCACATCTTAACTGAAAGCGACGCTCCTCATTCCAGCGGAAGGGCGGCCCTTGGTAACCACAATCCTTGGCAAATGCCGCTAAATCCCAGGCTGTGTAAGTCAGCTCCACCACGCGATCGAGCACCCACTGCCGTAAGCTTTGGAGACTCCAGGCAGCAGCGTGCTCAAAATAGCTGGGAGGCAGGACAGGAAGTTGTTTGAAGGTAAAGAAATTCACATCCCCGCTGGCTTTTTGTCGCAGCACGTAGTCCACCACCATCGAGTTCAGCGCCGCCAGCAGCAAACCGACGCCCGACTTGTCGAGGTTGCTCCAGATGATCGGCAGGGTGTTGCCAATGCCAGCAAACGGGATCACCGCAGCAATAAGACTGCGTGAGTCAGACACATTGCTAATGACTCGGCGAAACCCAACAACCCATTGATCAGACGGCATTCGCTGTTGAACCTGTGTGCCCAAGACCCAGTAACGAGGCAGCGGCACGAAGCAGGGATCCTGAAGTTGCTCCGGCGTGCTGCGTGAGGCTGTGGCATGAGTTCCAAAACGTTTCGCTCCATCGACATTCTTAAAACATGCTGCTCTATGTGTAAACTGCCCTATGTGCTTGGCTTCAGTCAAAGGCAGCATGGTTTGGCCAGCACGTCGAAATCGGTTTCCCACGAGTTGCCAGCCTGCGGCCTCCAGAGACTCACGGGTGTGAAACAGGGCGGAGTCCGAGGTGAGATTGAATAAGCCTTGTCGCCACCGGATCGTGTAGGGGTTTTCGGCAGGCCGGTCCCGAGCGATCACCTTCAGTCGACGATAAATCTTCTGAAGAATCCGTGCGTCCGTCCCCGAGCGGACAATCGGACATGTAAGCGTATTGGGGTTGATTGCGGCGAGATCATCGCTTGTCAGCGAATAAGCCTTGTGTGGATCAGCCAACTCGGTCGGATCTTCCAGCTGAGCGGCAAGAGAGATCTCTCTGGAGGGATTGGCTCCTAAGTTCGAGTTTTGCAGATTACGCAGCCAAGGAAAGCGTATTTTCCAGTAGCTGTT
>CAZYKP010000102.1:0-21069 GCA_964648025.1 uncultured Pirellulales bacterium
TTGGCAGTCGGTGGATTTTGGCAGTCGGTTGGACGTGAATCCCCCGATTCCACGAAAACCAACTGCCAAATCAGAAGGAAAGCGACCACGAGGCGGAACCTCTGTCCTCGACGGAGGTCAGGATTGACGGAAGCCCGGATTGTCAGGCCCTCCATTCAGACCACCCCCAGCAGGTGAGCAAAGTAAGCCGTCCAAACGACCGAGGGCAGGAGAACCACGGCAAGCAGGTGGCGTTGCTGAGGTCGCCAAATCAGGATGGAGCCAGCGATCCCCATGATGCTGCATCCGAGTGTGGCTGACCAAAACCCGCTCTGCAACGGGATCGGTTGTCCCAACACCTCCAGTTGGCCGAGGTCAACGAACAAGACGACTGCGGAGCCAGTGAAAGCCAGCCCAGCGATCCCCATTAGAACGCTCAGCCCCAAGGCGGCCGCGTGTTGGGTGACCAGGAGACGGACCCCTGGCAGCAGGGCGGTCACTAGCAGCAACAGCATCGCAAGCTGGGCATACAACAAGATGTCGTGGGTCAGCGACACTGTTTGGTCCACTTGAGAACGGGCTTGGCCCAGCCGGTCTCGAGCCCCTTGGATGCGGTCGCCATTGACCCGCCCTGCGAGCGTTGAGCCTGGGGCGTTGACTTTGAGTTCTCTGGCTTCCCTGAGTCGAGGTGCAGGTAATCGAGGCCCTGGTCGCCCCTGAGGGAATCGGCCCGGGCGTTGCCGCTGCGGTTCCGCTGGTCGAGGCTCGGGAAGGTCGGCCTCCACTGGTCGGCTGGGCAAGCGATCAAGCGGCTTTTTGGCTTGTTCCAGTCGTTCCAGGAGCTCGGATGTTTGCGTGAACAGTTGCCAGCCCGTCGGAGCCCGGCCCAGAAGTTCGGTCCAAGGTAAAACAAATGAAATGCCGATCAGGAGTGACCCAGCAAGACTCACCCAGCACGGCCAAGGTCGTTGAGAGGCCTGTTGAGGGGGGCCAGTGGTCGGAAGTCTGTCGATCGGCATGGTAGGCAAATCCGCGATGCGTGTGGGTTTGGAGAGTTGAGGTCGGAAGCTGGCAACGTCACTGTGTTTTTTGGTGTCGATTCAGTCGCTTCGGCCGCCGGTCGCCAGGGGTTGGGTCAGCGACCGACGGCAGCGAAGAACGGCAGCACTTCTTGAGTTGAGAAGTTTCAGTCAGCGAAGTGTTACCTTCACACAGGATGTTGATGGAGCTTGCCACCGCCAGATCCAGAGCTCTCCGGAACTCCCAGACCAAGGCGTCAACCTCAGTTGTTCTCAGTGGCCTCAGTCGTTCTCAGTGGCCTCGAGCTTTGTGTCTAGCGACCGCGTGGTCCGCCGCGACTCGGTCCACGAGAACCGCCACTCGGTCCACGAGAACCGCGACTCGGTCCGCCAGAGCCACGGCTCGGTCCGCGGGTGGATTGAGGTCTTGATTTGGCCATCGAGTTGCCGCGTTTGTTGAGATAGCCAGCATGATGGGAAGTCGCTCGTCCCATGGACTGCTGCTGGTTGGGCTGAGTTCGCCTCAGTTGCAACGAACCGTTTTGGGGTCGGCTGGCCGTTGAGCCTCTCTGCGAGATTCTCTGGCCTTTTTGGCGATCCAACGAACCTGTGCCCTGCGAGAAGGACTGCCGAATTTGTCCTTCGAGCATCTTGTTGAGTTGATCTTGGGGCATCTTCTTGCCCTGAGTTTGTTTTCGGAAGGATTTGTCTACTTGAGCAAGTTGTGAAAGGCGATTGCTGCGATCGGCATCGTCTTGGAGAAAGCTTTCGGGGACCTTGTCAGCGAAGCGGTTGGTCCACTGTTCCACGCCTTGGTTAAAGCCTTCAGAGTTCCCACCGCTGTTGTATTGATCCAAAATGGAGTCAGCCAACTCAGGGTAGTCATTAGCATTGTGCAAGGCGTAATTCGCCAGTGAACCCGAGGGCGTGCCATACACATTCACCTGACCTGAAGGAGAGTTGTAGGTCACCCCAGCAAGGTCGGCATAACCATCAGTGGCCGACGTGTAATAAGGCTCAGCAGAACTCTCAGACGCCTCAGTCTCGGTGGACGCCTCAGTCTCGGTGGACGCCTCAGTTTCGGTGGACGCCTCAGCCTGCTGCTGGCTGAGCAGCTGCTGGTACGCTTGAGCCGCGGCCAGCAGCTCGGTGGTGGCTTGCTGGCTGCCTTGAAGTTGCTCCGCCCAAGAATCAGTGGCTTGCTGATCTTGTGCGGCAATCTCTTGACTGAGTTGATCCAGCCGGGCCAACAACCGCTCCGGATTCCCCTGATAGGCGACGCCAACCAGAGTAGTAATCGGCAAATGGTCCTGCAGGATTTCTAACGTTCTGGGATAACGAACCAGCAGTAATGCCGCTTGTTGGGTCTTGCTTGGATACTTTTTGATCACGATGCGGACTTGGTCTTGATCAACCTCGTTCAGTTGGACAACCAAGTCGACGTGTTGGGAAACTTCCAGAATCGCCTGCTGCACCTCCTTGGGGTACAAGGCGATTGCCTTGACAGCTTCCTGAGCAGACTGGAATTTCTGTTGCATTTCCCTCAACTTTTGGGGATTCAGGGCAGGCGGTTTTCGCTGGCCCAGCGGTGGAAACGTTGGCTGCCTCTCGTTGCCGCCCGACCTCCGCGGAAACGGGAGTTGGGCCGACAATGGCTCACAGCAACAGACCGAGAAGACGGCCGTGAAGAGGACGGCCGTGAACAAGACGCTGAGGGATTGTTTCATGGTGGATTCTCTTTGGGTGGTGAAGACAGGATTTCATTCCCCGCCGAACCCATCGGCCGCAGGACCGCTTCTGTGCAGTGGGATGGCTGCTTTCTCTGGGAACGGCCTGGGTCGCCACTGACTGTTTCCAAGGCCTGCACTTGACCTGCCGGTCTCGCAAAGACTCGGTTCCTGCAAAGACTCGGTTCCTGCAAAGACTCGGTCCCTGCAAAGACTCGGTCCCTGCAAAGACTCGGTCCCTGCAAAGACTCGGTCCCCGTCAGGGCAGTTGGCGGCAAGTTCAGGTGGCGACAGTGCGGTATGGCACCGATGCGTATGGTGACAGGGCAGGTGCGAGGCCACCAGTAGCTGGCTTGGAGAGTTGTTGCCAAGGTCAGACACAAAAGAGACAAGAATCTGCTCATTGCAGGAGAAATTCCAATCAGCACAGGGCTTCCACCGATCCGGACCTCCCACAAACCAAGGGTCTGGACGCTGGCAGCTGTCCACCCGATTCTTCAGCAAACCCCCCTTGGACGATGGAGGTCCGCGATGCACTCTTGGATTCCGTGGATTGGTTGGTGAGGCGGTAGGGTTCTACTGATTCCCTGAAAGGTTTTCGACCAAGCGGGGCGTTTCGTTCGGCAATCCGGGCTTCCGGTGGTGCCTCAGGCTGCCCCCTTGAGGTCATCACAAACAAGGGCAGACGGAAAGCCCTGGGTCGAAAACTTCTCCGAAGGTCAGTAGTCAGGGCCCCCCATCTTATGAGAACTCCCACGTGATTTGCCAAACTAATCGTCCGCCACATTGAACGTCCGCCACATTGAACGCCCGCCACATTGAACGCTCGCCAAACGTGGGGGGCGGCCAGAAGTGGTCGTTGGCTTTCAGCCTTCAATCTTCGCTCGGCCTGTCATTGCTCTGGGAGGCACATGGGTTAGGATCGTCCTGGTCGTGAGGGATTCCTCCTTGAGTCCTTGAGAGCACTTGATGGGGAACGAAAGAGTGCATCCGTCTGCTTGAGAACCGTGTGGAGGTCCTTGGGCAGCTCCATGAAGTGGACCGTTGCCCCAATGCCCGAGAACTGGAAGAGCGAGAATTATGTCTCCGACTACCTGGCTCGAGTCAATCGGATGCCTCATCGTCCCGACGGTGAGGCGGTGTTGTTAGGTGAAATCCCCAAGTCAACCCAAAGAATTCTGGATCTGGGGACCGGCGATGGGCGTCTTCTAGCGCTTGTGTTGCAGCACTGGCCGAGCGCGGAGGGAATTGGGGTGGATTTCTCCCCGACGATGCTCGCTGGTGCGCAATCACGATTTCAAAAGAACGCTCGAGTCCGTCTGGTTGAGCATAACCTGACGCAGAAGCTGCCCCCATTGGGATCCTTCGACGCAGTGATCTCCAGTTTTGCGATTCACCATCTCGCCGATGAGCGTAAACACAGCCTCTACGAAGAAATCTGGCACGTCCTCAAGCCGGGAGGCGTGTTCTGCAACTTGGAGCACGTCAGTTCGCCGACTCAGCGTCTGCACGAAAGATATTATCAAGAAATCGGCCAAGATGTTCGGGACGAGGATCCTTCCAATCAACTGCTGGATGCCGAAACTCAGCTCCGCTGGCTGCGGGAAATCGGCTTCGAGGATGTGGACTGCCTCTGGAAGTGGCGGGAGATGGCGCTGTTGGCGGGGATCAGGCCGGAAAGCTCGTGACTTGGGTGTTCCGCTCCACCGCCCTCCCAAATGGAAGTCTTACTTGGCTTGTCCAAAGATGAAAGCGGCGTGTCAACTGGTCCCCTCCAATCTTGTAGCTGAGAACGGGACGCTTCTCATCGTGCAGCCAACCCGCCGAAACATCGATGCCGGGCTTTTGCAGGAAAAGCTCTTCGGGTCGATTCTCAGCAGCGATCTCCGCTTCCGTGGCAGCGAGATGACAGCCCTCCTCGGCATGGCCAGCTCAGAGATATAGTCTGAATCACCCCTAATTAATTTGCTAGCCAATCGTTGAGTGTGGTTAGGGGATGCTGCGTCCCGAAGTCCAGGGCACTCCGGCCTCTTCGAGTTGGAGCTGGAGTTTCGCGAAGTCGTCTTCGATCAGTTTCTTCTGCTGCGTGCGGACTGTCGCGTACTCCTCCTGTGCGATCTCGTATTGACGTCGATGCGTTGTCGTAGGTCCGTAGGTCGTGCTGGAAGACCCAGAGAGGGCGGTCCGGACCCTCCTCATGATCGAAACCTGAGCAGTTTGACTTCGCTTGCTTTTGGTTCGATTGCCGCGAAGCAAGACTTGCAAGTCCAACAGCTGGAGTTCGATCACCCGAGCTCGCTCGACCAAGGAGTTGTCCACGTTGGGTGTTCGCTTGAGGACGTCCTGCACCTGATCTAACTGGTCAAGTGTTTCTTCAAGTTTGCCGCTGGCACCCACCACAGCTCGCTGCAGTCGCCCAACCGTTTGTTGGAATTTGAGGACCTCCTTAGAGTTTTGGACCGGCAATGTCGGCTTCCCGATCGAGATGACCTCAAAGGGTTGGGGTCGGCAGAGCAGAGTGAGTTTGTCGTCGACCCGCTTCTCCACCGAGACCAGGTACTTTCCCGGTGGGACCAAGGGTCCCGAACGCCCGCCTGCGGTGAACGGCGCCTGCCGCAAGTCCCAGGCAATCCGGTGAATGCCAGACGATGACGGTCCAGTTATGCGGTTGACGATGGTTCCTTTTTCGTCAGCAATCGTGAAGCTGAGCGTTGGACTCTCCTCTCGCTCTTCCTTGGTCAGTTCTTCCCACCCAGGAATAGGAGTGTCTTCAAAGGGTTTTACCTTAGCTTCCTTCTCGTTGCGGAGCTGCTTCTGTGTCTTCAGCGAGTCCCGGAGGTAATAGGTGAAGACGGCCCCGAACGGGGGATTGGGTGCCGTAAAGAAGGCGTCGCCTTGGCTCCCCTTCTCACTCCCGAACACCCGTGACGGAATGTATCGCAGTGCCTTTTTGATCGGGAAGAGTGTGAATGCTTCGTCGGAGGAGACCGCTTTGGAGATCTTCCGCAGAGGCGAGTAATCATCGAAGACGTAGAAACTCCGTCCAAAGCTCGCGCCGACCAGGTCGTTTTCACGCCTCTGAATCGCAAGGTCCCGGAAGGGGATGACGGGTGTGTTCAGCCGCAACCAGTGTTTCCCGCCATCTAGGGTGACAAAAACGCCAAATTCCGTGCCCACAAACGCGAGATCCTTATTGACGTGATCTTGTTCAAAACGCCAGACAAGATGGCGATCGGGGAGATCACCTGTGATGGACGACCACGTCCGCCCTCGGTCCGTACTCTTGATGAGGTAAGGGCGATAGTCTCCCTTCTTGTGGTTGTCCAGTGCTGCATAAACCGTGTTGACGTCGTGGAGATCCGCTTTGATATCGTTGACGAAGGAATACGCAGGAACGTCAACGATCCGCTCGATTTTTCTCCAGGTCTTACCGCCGTCCTCGGTCACCTGGATCAGCCCGTCATCGGTCCCAACATAAATCAGACCTTCCAGAAGAGGCGATTCCGAGATCGACGTGATGTTGCCGTACTGGGACATCGCGTCCAGATCGTAGACTGCGTCGATACTCCAAACGCGATCCATCACTTTCAGCTCAAAGCGGTCAAGATTCCGAGAGAGGTCCGGACTGACCTTTGTCCATGAATCCCCTCGGTCATCGCTTCGATGGAGAAAATTTGAGCCAAAGTAGAGTCGTGTGTTGGCATGTGGGCTGATGTGGATCGGGGAATCCCAGTTGAATCGGAATTGCTCCTCCCCCTTGTCCGGTTGTGGGCGGATGTCGATCGCCGTTCCTGTGCGACGATCGTAGCGCCGCAAATACCCCTCCTGGGATTCACAGTAGATGATGTTCGGATCTTTCGGGTCGATGGCGCAATCGTGCCCGTCTCCACCAATTGTGGTGATCCAATCGCTGTTCCTGATGCCAGATGAATTCCTCGTTCGGCTTGGGCCATACTGCGTGCTGTTGTCCTGGGTTCCCCCCACGATGTGATAAAACGGCGAGTCGTTGTCTACCGACAACTTGTAAAACTGCGTTAATGGCAAGTTTGCGGAGAAGGCATACGACTTCCCATAGTCATACGATCGATAGACGCCCCCATCGCAGCCGACCAGGAGCAAGTCGGGATCAGTTGGATGAAACGCCACCGCATGGTTATCGACGTGCTTCCACCGACCCTCGACAGACTTCCAGGTCTTGCCACCGTCTTCGCTCCGACCGAGTCGCACATTGGCATGGTAAATCACATCGAATCGATGAGGGTCCGCCCAGATCTCCTGGTAGTAGTGAGGGCCTGTGCCCCCGGCGACATAATCACTCATCTTGTTCCAGGACTCACCTCGGTCCTCGCTCCGCCAGGTTCCACCAGTTCGTCCAGCCAACTCGATCGCGGCGTACATCACGTCTGGCTTGATGGGCGAGATGGCGAGTCCGATCTTCCCTTTGTCCTGACTGGGGAGACCGCTCTTGAGTTCGCGCCATGTCTGGCCGCCGTCCGTGGACTTGTGGATCCCTGTCTCGGGACCGCCGTTGATCAGTGACCAAACGGTGCGATGTCGTTGATGGGTGGCTGCAAAGAGCGTGTCCGGATTGCGTGGGTCGAACACAACATCCGTGACTCCAGTGTATGGTCCTTTCGCGAGAATCTGTTTCCATGTTTGACCACCGTCGGTCGTTTTATAGAGACCGCGTTCCCCACCTTTGGACCAGAGAGGCCCCTGTGCCGCGACATACACCGTGTCGGAGTCCCTCGGGTCGACGAGAATCCGTGCAATGTGCTCGGTCTGCTTGAGCCCGAGATTCTCGAACGACTTCCCACCGTCGCGGCTGCGATAGACGCCGTCACCGAAGCCGACGTGTCGGCCACCGACATCCTCTCCCGATCCGACCCAAATCGTTTGCCGGTTGGAGGGATCGATCGTCACACATCCGATCGAGTAAGAACCGTAACGTTCAAAAATCGGTTCCCAGGTTGTCCCCGAATTGGTCGTCTTCCAGAGATTTCCCGACCCCGCCGCGACGTACCAGGTGTTTGGTTTGACAGGATCAACAGCGATATCGGAGATTCGGCCGGACGTGAACGCCGGCCCGATGCTCCTCAGCTTGAATTCCTTGAGGAGCTCGGAGCTGAGTTTGGTCTCGGGTTTCTCCCTCGGTTCGTCTTGAGCGAGAACGGAAGTCGCAGTCAGGACCACGAATACAATCAACATTGTACAGATTTTCACTTGTAAGCAACCTAACATGCGGCGCGTTTCGAGGAGGCTTCGACCTCGCCAAGTTTCCTTCAGCTGGCCGCTGGAGTCAAATGGCTCCCACGATCGAAGTTGCCACTGCGCGGGAGGAGCGTCCGGTTTGAGATTCAAAGGCCCTACCGTCGATCCATTGACCTTGCGAAGACTCCAAACCAAGTCCCTTGGTGCTCGGATGCATTGGGCCTTGATTGCCAATGCAAGGGAATGTGTTGGTGTGGAATGCAAGCTGATTGGGCATCACCCATCAAAAAAGTCACCTGCAGCAAGCTGCAGGTGACTTCGGTCGTTCGCTTGGTGTCTTGTCCGAGACCGCGAACAAGCGGCGGGACGGAATGGCGTGGCCCTGGCTTCGTTCGCCGCGAGGAGCTGTGAACACGAACCAATCACGGTCGCCAGCTTGCAGAAATCGCTTAGCGGCGTCGCCTGGTAACAAATCCAGCAGTCATCATCGCCAAGAGCATGGCAAAGCTGTTCGGCTCAGGGATCACGTTGACGGAGTTGACGTTGAGGACCACGTTGTCCAGTTCCAAAGTTCCAAAGTTGGCAGACCCGCTATTGCCTGATGCTCCTCCGCCTGCTACCACCGGCGAATTGCACCATGAGCAAGTCGTAACCGCTTCCAAAATCCACATCAATCGAAACAGGGGCGAGCAGCTGTTGATCGGCGAGTCTCGGATCGAGGGGGCTTGCATTGTTTTCCAGCACGGGAAGTCCACCGGTCACGCTGAAAGGAACGCCACCCACTGGTGTGATGAGGTTCACCGCATCATTGGCGACGAACTCAAAGGTCCCGTCGGTGTGGCCGACGAAGTTCTTGCCGGAATCGATCAGCGGTTCGGTGTCTCCGGCGTTCCATCCATGGACGAAAACAGTTCTTCTGACGGACGCGGAGCAAGCCGAAGCCAGCCACACCGAACCAGACGGCGATGCTGGAGGGTTCCGGGATGACCACTTCGACAATCTGAAAGCCATTGATCGGAGCGCGATTGACAGTTGGCGGGGGAGCCGTGGGCGTTGCCGCAATCGTCAAGTCGGCATCAGTCAAACCAGAAAACAGCAAATAGTTTCCACCGCCCCCAACCCCGTCGTCTTGAAGGAAGGTATCGGTGAAGTTGTTGCTTGGGTTTGCATTGTCCGTGCCGATGCGTGTCGTCCCGTTGACGGTGTACTCGCCAGCCCGTCCTGTGCCTCCCCCATCAAAATACACATACACATCGTACTTGGCGTAAGGCACGTTCGAGACTGTCACGGTGGTCGTCGAAGTGTTGTCGGTGTCTAAGTAGCCGTTCATCAGAATCTGGTCGGCCGTGGTCGAGCCGTTGCCCGTGGTGAACCGATTGGGGGAACCACCCCAGCTGACGGTGGCACCAGTGGCAATACCATCACTGTCGATCAAGGCGACAGAACCGCCTGATGTTCCGTCCAAGTTGTTCCAATTCATCTCGGGGACCACACCGGCAGCGCCATCGGCTTGATCAATGACCAGATCCTGATCAACACCAGAGCCGCCTTGACCTCCGACGAAATTAACGCTGATCACATCGGCTTGGGCAAAGCCAAAAATCACAATCAATACCAAACACGAGGTCCCGGCAAGGGTGAAAACGCTTGACGAACGTTGCTCATGGGGCTTCCTCTGCAGGTAGGCAATGAACACAAGGGTGGCAACTGGGTAAGAGGCACAAGATGATTCTTGTACCCATTACGGAGGGAAGCAGCTGCCCTAATGGGCCTGAGCAAAAAAGTCAAGCAATTTCAAGACAGATCCGGCCTTGTTGCTGTTGATCCGAGAAAGCTGCGGCTCTCTGCTGGAGAGTTGGGCCAATGCCGAACTCAGCTCGGGTACGCGGTGTCCCTTGATCGGCTGGTTTTGGCGTGTTCGGTGACTTCCTTTGAGGAAGACCCTTGCTTATCCCAAAGACGGGAACCGCCGGAATCACCGGTGATCTGCCAGTGTGAGATCCGGCAGTGTGAGATCTGGCAGTGTGAGATCTGGCAGTGTGAGATCTGGCAGTGTGAGATCTGGCAGTGTGGGATCTGGCAGTGTGGGATCTGGCAGCCTTTCCGCTGTGCCGGAGCAGCCACGATCCTCCACAGACTCGGTAGGAGACTTTGACCGTGGTGATCGCCTTCTATTCCAGAAACCAAGACTATGCTTGGTTGAGTAACTTTAGCCCGCATGGTTTCCAACTGGATGGTCAGTACTGGGCTACTGTGGAACACTACTTTCAAGCGGCCAAATTCTTGGAGACCGACCCGGATTACGCCCAGCAGATCCGGCAAGCAACCGGACCGTCTCAAGCCAAGCGTTTGGGTCGTAGCCGCGCTCATCCACTGAGAGAGGATTGGGAAGACGTCAAAGAAGCTGTCATGCGTCGGGCGATCCATGCCAAGTTCACCACCCATGCCGATCTCAAAACATCGCTGCTGGAGACCGGTGATGAAGAACTCATGGAAAACGCCCCCGCGGACTATTACTGGGGTTGTGGGCGCACCGGCACAGGACGAAACCGGCTTGGGGTGATCTTGATGGAAGTCCGCTCTTTCCTGCGGGTCGAGCTCTGCCTGGAGGCAGCCCACTCAAACAGCCCAAACGGAGGGGGTCGGTGAGTCTGTGTCCCATAGAACGAAATGTCCGAGGGAAACGCATTCTGCCCAGTGCCCCGAAGCCTTTCGACGCAGAAACAATTGGCCGTTCCTGGTCCTGTTTAGCAATTCTGTTTTAAAAATTGCTGGAGATGATTCATAGCGCTTTTTTATTGAGACAAACTGCTTGGCGGCTACGAATCGGTCATCAGCATCTTCGGCCCCATCCGGGCGGCCAACAACCGGCGGCGGGCGTTTCCCCAGGCTGGATTTGGAGTCCGCATTCTGGCGGAACCTGAGTCTCTTTGCTGGCATGCAAGAGTCTGACCAACAGCAAGGTTGGGAGACGATCATCGATGAGGATGCTGGCGACACCTTTGCCAGTCCGAGCAAACCAGTCGAACCCCGACGACGGTGTGATCGCTCCTGCGACCTCACGCCAAACCAAGACAGCAGGTCTGTCTGAAAACCCCTTAGGTCAGCCGAGGACCGGAACGCCATCGAGGTCATTCCCTGCGAGAAATTGCTTAGACTTCACGCTACCTTTCGAGGACGTCCTTTGAGGATCGAGGAGCCTTTGAGAGACTGTCCGCGGCTTCACCCGCTGGCGGAAGACGGGTCGACCTGGCGGGGCTCAGCTTGCAGTAGGTTCATGCATCAGCTAGCTTTGATGCATTTACTGAAGGTTGACATGTTTTGAGAGGTACGGTGGTGGGCTTTCGATTCTCACGACGCGAAGTTTTGGGCGGGAGTTGTGGCCTGGCCGGGCTCACCCTGCCGGCTTTGCTGCGGTTGCAGGCGGAGGGAGGCGTCGACGATCTGCCTCAGCGGCGGGCCAAGAGCTGCATTGTGATTTATCTGTGGGGCGGGATTGCTCACCAGGAATCGTGGGACCCAAAACCAGAGGCCAAGTCCGACTTACGCGGTGAATTCCGACCGATTTCCACCGCCACCCCGGGAATTCATTTCTGCGAGCATTTGCCGTTATTGGCCAAGCATTCTGAGAAACTGGCGGTGATTCGATCCCTCCATCACACCGTCGGCGGCCATGGCGGAGCCCTTTATACAAGCGTCACAGGCCAAAACAAAGCCTCCGGCAAGGCTCGGCACCGCAGCAACTGGCCGTCGCTGACGGCAATGATTTCCAGGTTCTGCGATGTCGATCACGGGACGCCGCGTGCCATCGCCATGCCCTATCTCAACTACGATAACGGAACTCTGATCCCAGGGCAGTTCGGCGGTTGGCTCGGAAAAGCGTATGACCCGGTGATGATGCGGACGCCTAGCGGCAAGCCATATGGCGGCACCTCACGCTACACCAATCGGGAGCTGGATCTGGCGCTCAATCTCACAGCCGACCGCCTCCAGCATCGACTGCGGTTGCGTGATCAACTCGACCGGCCCATTGGGGCTGAGGCGGACTACCAGCAGCATGACCGCTTCCAGCAAATGGCCGCTGAGATGTTGCTCAGCTCTCCGGTGAAACACGCCTACAACCTGGAAAACGAAGATCCCCGCATCCGCGTGATGTATGGCAACCATATTGGCGGCCAAAGCCTGTTGCTGGCACGGAGATTGACCGAAGCTGGCGTGCCAGTTGTGCAAGTCAATGCCGGAGCAGGAGATCTGGCCGGCGGCAGCGGCGACAACTGGGACACACATCGTGACCACTTCCCCAAGATGAAAAAGCGTTTGCTGCCAGTGTTTGATCGCGCGATCTCCGCGTTGCTGACCGACCTTCAGCAACGCGGTTCGCTGGAGGAGACCCTGGTGGCGGTGCTCACCGACTTCGGGCGGACTCCCAAGATCAATAACAACGGCGGTCGCGATCACTATCCCGCGGTCTACTCTCAGATCCTTGCCGGCGGGGGCATTCGCGGCGGACAAGTCTATGGCCGTAGCGACCGCGACGGTGCCAAGCCGGCTGAGCATCCTTGTACGCCGGGCGACTTCCACGCGACCGTCTTCACGGCTCTGGGCATCGACCCTCACGCAAAACTTTACGATCAGGACTTACGGCCCTTTCAGGTTTGCCACGGCCAGCGGTTGCCCCTGTTTTGAGGCTGGCTTGAACCTCCGAAGACCGCTGGCCTCCATCGCAGTCAGATTCCCAAACCCCCGCAGACTGTTCGACCATGTCCCCAGGGCTGCTGACATTCCCGCTGACGCTGGCGCGACCGCTTTGTTCTCTGCTGCTGAGCTTTCTGCTGATCACAGTCACCGCCCCGCAGGCAACCGCAGAGGAGTTGACCGAGGCCATCGCTGCAATCGGCAGCCTGGGCGGAAAGGTGCGTCGGCTGGATGGGGGCTGGGAAGTCGATTTTCATCTTCGGGGGCGGAAGCTGGCTGATGAGGAGCTGAAACAGGTTTCTGCTCTGAAGCCCATTGTGTGGCTCAATCTCAGCCAGACGAGGATCACCAGTGCCGGTCTGGTGCATCTGAGAGAGCTTGAGCAACTCCGCTGGCTCCATCTGGAGAAGACGGAGGTTTCTGACGAGGGAATCCAGCATGTGGCGGGACTGCCAAATCTTGAGTACCTGAATTTGTATGCCACCAACATCACCGACAAAACGCTTGACCAACTGGCCGCCTGCAAAAATCTCAAGCGGCTCTATCTGTGGCAGACGGCTGTGACCGATGCTGGGGTCACGCGGCTGAAGGAGGCCCTGCCACAATTGAAGGTGATTGGTGGACTCGATCTGAGCAAGCTGCCCTCCAGTTTTTCTGAAGAGGGAGAAGAACCTCCGCCAAAGCGCAAGTTGAAGTGGGTTGCCGTCTCCACACGGCAGGAAGCCCCCGCTCGTTCCGAAAACGGAATCAATGCTCAAGTTCTCTTTGAGAATCAGTCCACCCGGTCGGTCAAGTTATACTGGATCAGCTACGGCAGCGGGCAGCTGAAGCTCTACGCGACACTTCCACCTGGGGCAACTCGCCAGCAAAACAGCTACTCGCGCAACGCCTGGCTGGTGACCGATGAAAACGACCAGCCTCTGGGCTACTTCGTTGTTGCAGACGACAATGCCCGCGCGATCATTCCTCAGCAAGAATAACAAAACGCCCCAACACCGGCTCCTCACAGATACCGGGTTCTCAGGGAGATTGCAGTGACTTTATCGAGAAGAAGGTTCCTCCAAGCCCAAGGGGCGGTTCTCACACTTCCCTTTCTGCCCTCCCTGGCCGGGGCCGAGGCGAAACCCGATCAGGCCATCAAGCCCAGCAAAAAGTTGGTGATTGTCTATATTCCCAACGGCATTGTTCGCCGTTGCTTCTTCCCGGGTGAGGAGAATGCGGAACTGCCTGGCTTTATTGGTGGATTCAACGCGGACAAAACCAAGGATCAGAGGAGGATTGAGAACGTCCCAGGGATCTACCCTTTGGAGTTGACCTCCACCATGCAACCGTTGGCTGAGTACACTCAGGACATCAGCTTGATAACCGGTCTGGATCGTTCTTACAAAAACGGTCAGGACGTGCATGCTCAAGGGGCGTCTTGTTATCTGACCAGTCTCTCACCAGACCAAGCGGCCGAACAAGGGATCCGGCATCCCAACGGACGGTCGCTGGATCAGGTCATCGGCGACGCGGTTGGCCAGACCACCCCGCTGAATACTTTGGAGATCAGCTGCAACGGATTCACAGCAGGCAAGGAATCCATCTATTTCGATAACATCTCTTGGTATGGTCCCGACAAAATCGCCCCGTCGATCAGGGACCCCAAGAAGCTTTACGACCGACTGTTTGTGCGTGACAGTTATCGAGCTCACGTGGCCGATGTGACCGACTTGGTGCTCGCCGATGCCAAAACGCTTGCAGGGAAACTGGGGAGGGATGATCGCCACACCCTGGGCGAATTCATGGACATGGTACGCAATATCGAAGTCCGCATCGCCAAACAGCAGCAGCTGATCGCCAGTGCCGATACCAAGATCCCCAAAAATGAGATCCTGCCGCGGGGCGAGTTTATCAACTTGCAGGCCGAGTTGATGCTGCTGGCATTCCGGATGGGAATGACCAACATCTGCACGTTCATGATTGGACCGGAACGCTGGGATGCCACCTTGCTCTACGAAGGCGTCTTCGACAAGCCGGTGCAGCACCACAACATGACCCACAATCAACAGGGCGACGGCTACAAGGCCCTACAGAAAATCGACATCTTCCATCTCCAACAGTATGCCTATCTGCTCAAAAGAATGAAGCAGATCAAGGAACCCGACGGGAGTTGCCTGTTGGACAACTCGCTGGTGGCCTATGGCGCAGGACTCGGCGACGGAGCCACACACCAATACTATGACTTGCCCTTTATCCTCGCCGGCAAAGCCCAAGGCCAAATCAAACAAGGCCGCTTCATCAAATGCAAAAGCGGAACACTCAACTCCAATATGTGGCTATCCTTGGCCCAACTGATGGGCCTGGAGATGGAGCAATACGCAGACAGCACCGGCGTCATCTCCGACCTCTGGACTTGATGGCCCCCTGAGATGTTCCAGCCAGCAGCCGCGAACACCTTCTGAGGTTGGGAAAAATCTTGGCTCGTCCGGTTGGGGGAAAGGCTGCGGAATCAGCAGTGGTTGTGCCTATCCAGCGTTTTGGACGAGCAAAAAATTTCCCCAACAGCAGTCGTTGGACTGTCCCAGATGTGGCCATTGCTCGGCTATTGACCATCAAGATGTTGTTGCCTGGCTCTGTTGAGGGACCGACAGGTTGGGCCTCTGACACAATCTGGAACAGTCGAGGTAGGCAGTCCTGGCCTTCATGGGTCGCTGTCTGTCAGAGGCTTTCTGAACTGCTGCTCTCCGCTTGTACAAAACCCAAGAATCCCCAAACGGTTGTTTCCCAACACGATTCGGCAGGATGATCGTTCATGTTATCCAGAAGGTTGATGGCCCGAGCTTGTCTGCTGATTGCGGTGTTCGGCTTGCTCGCCGCTGACCAAGCAACGGGTGGTTCCCAAGAGGATTTCAGCGAGTTTCTCCAGCCGCTGCTTGCCAACAGTTGTACCAAGTGCCATGGCGGCCAGGAGATCAACGGTGAGGTCAACTTGGGGCAGATCACCACAACGCAAGAGTTTCTGGCCAAGCCGAAGTTGATCGATCGCATGATGGCTGTCATCGACGGCCGAAGTATGCCTCCGGAGGGGGAGCCACAACTGCATGAACCGACTCGCTTGCGGATGCTGGCGACCTTGAGGAGGATGCTGCGTCAGGCCACCAGCGATCAGGAGGTGACACAAGCCAAGATCCGGCGGTTGAATCGTTTTCAGTACAACAACGTGGTCAAAGACCTTTTTCAGCTGAAGCTGGACGTTTTTCGGCTCCCGGAAAAGTTAATGACTCGACATGACAACTATCTGCACCCCGAGCCCGGCGGAGTGCCAGTCCAACAACTTCCCGATCGTGTCCGGGTGACCTGTGACACTCTCAATCCCAGAGGTGCTTTGAGAGGCGTCAAGGCCTTCCCCAAAGATCTGCGTGCCGCTCATGGATTCGATAATCAGGCGAATCAGCTGACGCTCTCTCCCTTGCTGCTGGATACTTTCCTGCGGCTGAGTGTCTCCATTGTCGAAAGCCCCGATTTCAACCAGCAGAACGTCGGGATCTGGAACGACTTCTTTGAGCAGCCAGCAGAAGATGTGGACCGGCCAGCGGAGATCCAACGTCGGCTGGGTCGTTTTCTGACGCTGGCTTTTCGGCGGCCTGTCGATGGCCCTACCTTGGACCGCTACACCAGCTACGCCCTGTCCAAACTCGATCAGGGGCTGTCCTTTCCAGCAACGATGAAGAAGGTGGCCTCCGCGGTCCTCTCCTCGCCCTTATTTTTCTACCGCGCCGCTGCTTCGGATCGCCGCGAAGAGCAATTCGAACTCGCCTGCCGACTCTCCTTCTTTCTTTGGGGCAGTTGCCCAGACTGGGAATTGTTGCAACTCGCCCGGCGCGGAGAACTGAACAAGCCAGAGACACTCCATCAGACGATCCAGCGGATGCTGGCAGACCCCAAGATCGAACGATTTTTAGATAGCTTTCCTGCTCAGTGGATGCAACTGGAAAACGTGCTGGCTGCCACTCCGGATCCGCAAAAGCACCGGCTCTTTAGTCTTGACAAGAAGACCCCGGCGAGTGTGCAAATGGTTCTGGAGCCTCTGTTGCTGTTCGATGCAGTGTTTGTGGAGAATCGGCCGATCGCAGAACTGATCGCTCCCGAGTTCGGTTACCGCAGTGAGTTCCTCCAAGATTGGTACACTACCGATCTCAAGCCCCCATCTCCAGATAAGGCGGAGATCGCTCAGCACAACGCCCGTCGGCTCGAGCACCTTCGGTCGCTCCGGGCTTTGATCCACACTACCGGCCAGGAGCTTCGGGAATTGGAACAGGCTTTGGCAGATCCGATCGGGGGAGGATGGGCGGCGATCGATTTGGGGCCAGGTCAGGCCCGATGGGCCAACGCCGCAGCCGAATTGGTTGCCCAGCAGGTGACCTTGTCGAGTTGGCATCGCATTGGCCCCTTCCAAGCGAACAACTTTGACCAGGCTCACAGTCGGTCGTTTCTTCACGAGGCGAATGTGGATCTGCAGAAAGCCTATGGAAAGCTCAAATGGGAACAAGCCGAGGATCTTGTCGATGGCAAGGTTCACCAGCTCCACGGCCAGAGCAGCGCGACCTATCTCTATCGGACCATTCATGCCCCCTCTGCTGGAACACTGGAGCTATCTCTGGGCAGCGATGACAGTTTCAAGCTCTGGCTCAACGGGGTATTGGTGGCTGATCGCAAGGTCAGCCGAGGTGTGGCCCCTGATCAGGACAAAGTCCAGGTGAAGTTGGCTCCCGGCGGGAACACACTGCTGATGAAGGTCGTCAACGGCGGAGGAGGATACGGCTTCTACTTTCAGAGCCGGGCTGCCCAACTGCCCACGCAGGTGGCTGCGGCCCTGAAAGTCCAGCCAGCCAAGCGGACTGCTGCGGAGAAAAACGTCCTCAAGAAGCATTACCTGGCCATCGCCCCAGAGCTTGCTCAGGTCCGCAAGCGGATTGCTGCGAAGAAGGCTTCTGTGGCGGAGAAGCTGAGGCAACAGGAGGTCCAGCTCGAACAGGCCCCGCGGCCGCTGACGCTTCGGCAGCATCAAGAAATGGCCCAACGGAAATTCGAGGACGAGTTTCGCAAGAAGCTGCGTTCACAGGATTTTCGGCGTGTGCCGACTGCCGATCCACGCTACGGCGGGATCATCACCAATGCCGCTATGTTGAGCATGACCTCCGGACCCAAACGCACACACCCCATCGCTCGTGGTGCCTGGATGATCGAGGTGATCCTCAACGACCCACCACCTCCACCGCCAAACGATGTTCCTCCGTTGGATGAAGAGGAGAACTCTCAGGATCTCACCATCCGCGAACGGTTTGCCGCTCACCGGAACAATCCCACTTGTGCTGGATGTCATTCCAAGTTGGATCCGTTGGGGTTTGCCCTGGAGAACTTCGACGTGACCGGACGCTGGCGGGACCGATACGAAAACGGCCGAGATGTCGACGCCACTGGGAGGTTGCTGAGAGACCAGAAGTTTGAGGGCGTTGTGAGTTTCAAGGAACTTTTGGTTCAAGAAAAACGACGTTTTGCCAAAGCGTTGACCGGACATTTGCTCCGATTCGCCTTCTCCCGCGAGCTCACTCCGGCTGATTCGTTGGCCATCGATCAGATCGTCGATCGCGCTTCCCGCGACGACTTCCGATTGAAATCCCTCATTCGCGAAGTGATCCAAAGCGAACGCTTTCTTCGCCGGCTCTAGTGGTCGGTTTCCTTCTGATTTGGCAGTTGGTTCTCGTAGAATCAGGGGATTCCCGTCCAACCGACTGCCAAAATCAACCGACTGCCCAAATCAACCGACTGCCAAAATCATAGGAAACAAGGCGTTAGTTTGCCGACCCTCGTCTTGCTGGCTTGCAGCGTCCGCAGACACTAGCCAGCAGTGCCTGAGAAAAGCAGTGCCTGAGAAAAGCAGTGCCTGAGAACAGGAGGGGTGACAACGGCTGGCGTTGCGTGAAGGCTTCGATGGATATGGCACTCAGCGGCCCGGGAGAGTGGCCTGCAGCCAGATGCGGCGCAACTGAGACGTTCTCAGGAGATCGCCGGCCAGAAGTGAATCCACAGCCGCCGATCGAGCTCCTCGACCAATTGCCAGACCCGTCGTTCCAATCGTTGGGCTTCCTCAGGCTCGATGGCGTTGGCTGTCAGATCAACGTCAACCAGCGGCAGCTGACCGATCACATCCAATAAGGCCCACGCTCCCTCGGAAGTGACCTTGTTACCAGGACAATGGAGAAGCTCGAGGCTCGTCAAATACGGGGATTGGACGATCGCCAGTAAGCCGTCGTCGCCCAGTTGCGTGTCGGCAAGGCTGATCTCGCGGACGTTGGTCAGGTAGGGGCAGTCCGCGAGTCTGGCTGCTCCCTCATCGGTGAGTGGATTTCCTTGGAGATTCAGCCACCAAAGATGAGACAATTGCGGTAGCTTGCAAAAGCTCTCCAGCGAGGGAGCCAAGTTGGCCACTTCCAGGTCGCGAAGAAGAGGAGCTAGACGAAAGCACTGCGAGGCGTGTTGGCAAAAGCGCTGCGCGTCTGCTCGTGCGGCCAAGAGAAAACCCCTCTCGAACTCTTGGCCAATAACGCCGAGTTGGCGAAGCGGAGCCAGCCAACCTTCGGCATGTTCGGAGAGAAGTTGCTGCTCTTGTTGGCGGAGTTTTTCTTCAGCCGGACTGCCAGGGAGAAGCTTGTGCCGCGAGCACTGGAGGCGAATAAACTGGGCCAATGCTCGAGGCGAAGGATCTGGCTGTTGATCCAACCAATCCGCGTATGCCAACCGCGGCTGATCAGCGTGCGGATGAGTGAGGACGGCTTGTAACAGTTCTACGTCCTTGCTCATAACTTCGCGTGAGGCCTGTTCCGATTGCCAAGGGAATTCCCCAGGCTCATGGGCCGAGGGCTTCAGCTGTACATCGACTGGTGACCGACCGCCAGAAATGCACCAGGGAAATGTTCGATCTGTGGTCGGCTCCCAGCATCGGGCCAAGTGACTGCCACCACATCAAATCGAGCGGCATACCCCAGCAGCCTCCGACGACGCAGAAACCGGAGGGCTGCCTGGGTAATCCGTCGTTGTTTGTCCAAGTCCACAGCCTCAGCGGGGTGTCCCTTTTGGTGAGACTGACGAGTTTTCACCTCAACAAACACAAGTACCGGTCGGTGGCCGACGGATCGATCGACGGCAATCAAATCGATCTCACCGAATTGATCTCGCTGACGGCGAGCAACCAGCCACATCCCCTTCTTTTTCAGGAAGCCGGCCGCCGCTCGTTCTCCTCGTTCGGCAAGGCTCTGCAGCGGTGCAACCTGTCTCCAGACCGCCCCGGCCCAACCCAAGAACAAGCGGAGCATGACCACATTCCTAGCGAGGACTTGTCCTGCCCAAGCTCGTGGGCAGAGGACTTTGGCTTTATAGCGCAAGAAAGAACGGCTGCCTCCCCAATTTGAGACAACCGTTGTGAATTCCCGAACCCAAAGGGACCTAGAGAGGTCAGGATTTTGGCGGCGGCACAGTTGTGCCTCAGCTCTCGGCTTTTTGAGCCTCAGCCGTTTGGGCGGTCTCCGAGGCGGGATTCCCTTCGGCGGACCCGGCAGATTCCGGAGCTTGATCGGATTCTGGGGTTGGGGAGGTTGCAGTTTGGCCGTTTTTGTTGGCCTCGGCTTCGGCCCTCTTGCGAGCGCGTTTGGCTTTGCGACCTTTTTTCACCTTAGGCGTGTCTTCTTGGACCCTTTCCATGGGCCGCTCCTTCAACCGTGTGGCCTTACCCACCCGATCGCGAAGGAAGTACAGCTTAGCGCGTCGGACAACGGCCTTCCGCTTGACGACGACTTTGGCGACTTTGGGACTGTGCAGAGGAAATTTTCGCTCCACACCCTCGCCGGCGACGATTCGGCGGACGGTGAACATCTCTCGGCTGCCGGCGCCGCTGATGGCAATGACCACGCCGTTGAAGATCTGGACCCGTTCCTTGTCCCCTTCCAAAATTCGAGTGTGGACATCGACGGTATCACCGATCTCAAAGGCCGGTTTCTTCGCCTTCAAACTCGACGCCTCGACAAGCGTCTGGATCTGTTGGTTCATCATCGGCAAGGCCCTTTCTGATTTTCCCGAGCCGTAAGCTGACACCCCAAAGTCTTACCGGCAGTCTGTCTGTTTGCCCAGCGGGTGTGGGTGTCTCGCACAGTCTCTCTTCTAACTTGCTTCCGCCTTAAAACTACTACTATCAGCCTTGAAAGGCCAAGCTCGATCAACACAAGCTCAAACACGAATCTCAAGAGGCCAAGCCAACCCGGCTGCTGGTTGGGCCGACGCACGGCGACTCCCACCTCAGGCCGCTCTGGTCACCGAGCTAGTCCTGCCAAGAAGCTGCAAAACCCAGACTCTGGCAGCAAAAACTCTGGCAGCAAAAACTCTGGCAGCAAAAACTCTGGCAG
>CAZYKP010000102.1:21169-22308 GCA_964648025.1 uncultured Pirellulales bacterium
CTCTGGCAGCAAAAACTCTGGCAGCAAAAACTCTGGCAGCAAAAACTCTGGCAGCAAAAACTCTGGCAGCCCAGGGTTGGGACAATCTCACTTGGGTGGTTTTGTGTGAGTGGCCTTGTCTTGGTGGTCAGTTTCTGATGGAGCCTCGGAGTCTGTCAGCAGATCAGCTCGTCGCTGATGGGTTCGCTGTTGGCTTTGTTGCAGTCGCCAGTTGGCAATGGCCTGATGATCCCCGCTCAGCAGCACCTCGGGCACTTGCAGCCCCCGGAAATCTCGGGGACGTGTGTATTGCGGGAACTCTAACAATCGCCCTGCCGGTCCGGCCGAAAAGGAGTCCTGGCGAGCACTGTCGTCGTCGCCGAGCACCCCGGGTACCAAGCGAATCACCGAATCAATCAACACCATCGCGGCGACTTCTCCCCCATTGAGGATGTAGTCGCCAATGGAGATCTCCTGGGGTTTGACAAGTTGGCGAATTCGCTCGTCGAAACCTTCGTAGCGGCCACACAACAACAGCAAACGCGGGTGCTGGGCCAGCCGCTCCACAACTCCTTGGTGGAGTCGTTGTCCCTGTGGGGTCAACATCACCACATGGGCAGCGGTGTTGGCTTGGCTTTGCACGCTCTCCAAAGACTCAACCACCGGCTGGCACATCAACACCATCCCGGGCCCGCCGCCGTAGGGGCGGTCATCGACGCTCTTGTGTTTTCCGCAGGCCCAATCCCGAATATCGTGAAGATGAACCTCCACCAAGGACCTCTGGATTGCCAGCTTGAGCAAGCTTTGACCCAAATAGCCTGGGAACATCTCGGGAAAAAGGGTCAGCACGTCAAACCGCATGGAACCGCAAACCAACTGTCAGGTTGGGGCATCACTGAGAACCAAGGAGCATCAGCGGGAATGACAGTGCCAACGATCTCAAGGTTCTCGCAAACTCTCAGAACATCGTCTTGGCCGCGATCAGCCAGGGCAGGCCCTTGGCGCGGGGCAGCGTTTCGTCAGGGAGGTTCGTGGTCAGAGCCTCTGAAGGCCCGCTCTTGTCGGCAACACGTTTCGAGCCAACACCCTTTGTGGCGTTTCACTGGGCGTTGGTTTTCGCTGGGCGTTGGTTTTCGCTGGTCGTTGGTTTTCGCTGGGCG
>CAZYKP010000102.1:22408-30751 GCA_964648025.1 uncultured Pirellulales bacterium
GGCGTTGGTTTTCGCTGGGCGTTGGTTTTCGCTGGTCGTTGGTTTTCGCTGGGCGGTGGCGTCTTTTTCCGGGTTGGCCCCAGGGAGGGGATTTCTGCGAGGACGGATCATCTCAACCGCGAGCGTTCAACTCCTCCAACAGCGGACCGCGACGACACCCAAGGGCGTGCCCGATAGTCTGCAAGCCGATTTCCTCCGCCTCCCGGTCTTCGGGTGATTCCCTTCGGTTGTCTCTTTCAGTTGTCCCCTGAGGAGGAGGACTCACCTTGGCCGGAACTTTCTCCGCCTTGCGCACCTGAGGCCTCTCCCTCGGCTCCCTCTGCGGTCTCCCCTCCTTCAGCACTGGCTCCCTCTTCTCCTTCACCCTCAGCGGATTGCTCGGTTTTGGCCTCCAAGTCCACTGGCTTGGGTGCGGGAGGAACCACCTTGGGCATGTTCAGTTTTTCTAGGGCGGCTGCCTGCTGTTCTAAGTGCGTGCCGTCAGGACCGTACTTGCGAATCAGCACACCGACTTTTGGGGTCGGCTGAGCACCGACACTCAGCCAATACTTCACCCTTTCCAGATCCAACCGCACACGAGCATCGGTGTTGGGGATGAAGGGATCGTAGAAGCCAATCTCTTCGATGGCTTTCCCGTCGCGTGGTGAACGGGCGTCCATAACGCAAATGCGATAAAACGGCCGGTGGGTCCGACCCATCTTCTTCATCCGAATTCGTGCGGCCACGCGAAAAGTCTCCTGGTGCTGGGGATGTGTTTCTGCAAGTCGGTTGGTGCGGGTGGATTTCTGGGTGTCCTGAGTGGAAGACAGCTCTCAAGCATTGCTGGCGAATTGGCGGAGTTATTTTCTTCCTTTGCGTTGTTTTCGCAGTTCTTTCATGGCCTTTTTGCGGTCCCCGGCGCGGGCTTTCTTTTCGGCGGCGCTGAGGGCTTTGCCGGAGGAGCCACGGAGTTTGCTGGGGGCGCCGTGAGGGTTGGTTGCTCCCTGCATCATTTCTTGAAGGGCTTGTTGGCGTTCGCGAGCGTCGCCGGTGCCCATTTTCTTCATCAAGTTGGCGAAACCGTCGAACTGCTTGACCAGTTGGTTGATTTCGTGAGGCTCCACTCCGCTGCCGGCGGCAATGCGATTTCGCCGACTGTGGTCGATGATGTGGGGGTCCTCTCGTTCGGCCTTGGTCATGCTGTCGATCATACCGCCGAGGCGTTTGAATTGTTGGTCGCTGTCGACGCCCATCGCCTCGATTTGCTCAACAAGATGACCCATGCCGGGGATCATGCCCAACATCTTCTTCATCGAACCCAACCGCTTGAGCATCCCCATCTGCTTGCGGAAGTCGTTGAGCGTGAAGCGTCCTTGGGCCAGTTGCTTTTGGAGTTCTTCTTGCTCGTCTTTGTCGATGACTCGCTGGGCTTTTTCGATCAAGCCGGCGATGTCCCCGCCACCGAGGATGCGGTCGGCCATCCGTTCGGGGCTGAAGGGATCCAGGTCCAGCAGATGCTCCCCGGTCCCCACGAATTTAATGGGAACTCCGGTGACCTGCTTGACGCTGAGGGTGGCCCCACCTCGGGTGTCGCCGTCTAACTTGGTCATGATGACCCCGTCCAGCGACAACGCCTCATTGAACGCTCGAGCACTGCTGACGGCGTCTTGACCGGTGGCCCCGTCGACAACCATGTACACCTGATGAGGATCGATTTTGCGATCGATCTTCTTCAGTTCGTCCATCAGGGCATCGTCAACGTGCAGACGCCCTGCAGTGTCCAAGATGACCACCTTGGAGCCAGCTTGGCGAGCATGCCGAACGCCATTCTGGCAGACAGCGACCGGATCTTTGTTCTCCGGTTCGGCGTAGACTGATACTCCAACTTGTTGACCGAGGATTGTCAACTGGTCCACCGCACCGGGACGCTGCAAATCGGCGGCCACCAGCATGAGGCCAACGTCTTGGCCTTTGTTGCTATCGAGGATCAGCCGGGCGAGCTTGCCGCAGGTGGTGGTTTTTCCGGAGCCCTGCAGCCCGCACATCATGATGACTGTCAGATCTCGTCGCAGGTGAAAATCGCTATCGACTGGTCCCATCAAGTTGACCAGTTCGTCACGAACGATGGAGGCGAGCTGTTCAGTAGGGTTGAGCCTGGTCAGCACTTTCTGACCAAGGGCGCGTTCTTGGACTCGTTGGGCAAACTGCTTGGCCACTTCGTAGTTGACGTCGGCTTCCAGCAGCGTGTCTTCCACCAACTGCAAGCCCTCTTGCATGTTGGCTTCGGTCAGCTTTCCCTTGCCGGCCATCGTCTTGAAGGCCCGCTGAAAACCCTCTTGAAGGTTGTCAAACATGGCAAACCCTTATCAACTGTCCCGTCAGGCCACTTCGATTGGCAATGACGCTCTTCACATCCTTCCCTGAGTCACTTTCGTCTCGGGCAATCTCACCTTGCTGTCGAGTTTTAGCTTGTGAGGACCAGCAGCAAGCAGTCAACAACCAGTCTTTCAACAACCAGACTTTCAACAACGAGTACTTCAACAACGAGTCTTTCAACAACGAGTCTTTCAACAACGAGTCTTTCAACAACCAGGAGTTCCGCCTGCGTCTCAACTGGGTGGACCTTTTCTGGGACACCTTGCAGAGATCATGAACCCAAACGGTCCAATGCAGACGAAGTTGGCTTGTCGTCTTGAGCTACCAAATGGTGAGGGGGTCCGACGTGCAGATTGTGTGCCGCGATGCGGCGAATCGGCAATTCTACAGCCTTCTGACCCACCTTGACAAGTCATCCCTGACGATCTTCAGCAATCCAACAATCCAACGATCCCGCCGATGGCAGCGGTCGACCGAGATCCCCTCGAATAGATTGCTTGTGATTGCTGGATGCCAAACCGGTGAGGTTCTCTCTCGGTCGATGGATCCACATCACGATGGATGGCGTATCCATGAGCTTGGAGGAGACGGCCCCATCATGATCATTCATCCCGAGATCCTCCAGTTTGCCGACATTGAGCGGTTTCCCTGCATTCGCCAGAAGCAGCAGGGAGAGTTTTCGGCAAGAAGGCAACCTTTTGGGCGGACTGCCCTCGACTTGGTGCCGAAGAGTTTTTACGGTCTTGCGTCTTTTTTCGGAGCCGAGCCCCGAGTCACTCCGACGGCGATTGGTTCGATGGCCGAATCCAGCACCTCATCGGAGGTGCCCAACGGATCTGAAACAGTCGAGCTAGGACACGGATGTCCGACTCCTTGCGGAACCATCTCCAACGATGGCTCGTATGCCCCCCGGCTAGCCGGGTGAGCAGGACGCCGTCGGTCTGGTCTTTGGTGCCGCAGGTGCTGTTGGTTCTGGTGGTCTTGGTTCTGGTGGTCTTCGGTGAGGTTCAATCGGCTGTCGCTGACCAAGCGTGGGTGAATCTTCGTTTGCGTGTGCAGTGGGGAGGCGGTGCGGCTCGGCTCTGGCAAGGGCAATTGGCACTATCCGAAGGTCGCATCCAGCATATCCAGCCCCTCGGCAGCCAATCCGATGAGTCGGCCGCCCTGTGGCTCACAGAAGGGGTGCTCTATATTCGCCCTCCCAGCCCCCGGACCTATCAGGGGGTCGATATCGTTGTGAGCGCTCCCCCAACGGCCCGCCTTGAGCTCCGCCTGGCCCAACGCACCAATCCACCAGAGTCTCTGCCGTTGGGCCCGGTCCAGGGAAAGAGCCTCCAAGACCGATCCCACACTGACATCAGCCTCCCGACTCATTCTGTCTCAGTCGACCTGCAGAGGATCATTAAGTCCTTCCATGAACAAGCCCTCGACGACCAGGGCAATTGGGTGCAGTTTCGTCGCTCGCCGGGCGATCGGCTGAGGGCGGCTCTGAGGCCGCCTGGTGTGTTCTTCACGCCTGGCCAGTCGGTGGAGGTGGCTTTTCAGGGGCATCAACTGGGGCTGAAGGCAGGAACACAAATTGACTACGACCTCGCACTGACCGAACCGCGAGGCGGTCGAGTCATCCAACAGCTGGAAGGAGTGACCCAGACGCTGGTCGCCGGCAATGGGCCCTCCGCAACCGCACCGCCTGAGCCAGTCCGCCGTCGCCTGACTCTGCCCGAGCAACAGGGCGTCTACGAGATTCGCTGTCGCATCAGCACTCGACGCTGGAATCTCAACCCTCGTCTGGGAGGAAAATGGCTCTCGGAGAACCTGGCCGAGCGACGCCTTCAAGTCGTCGTCCTGCGTCCTGGGCAAGCACCCAGCTCCAAGCCAAAGAAGTCCAACGCTCAGATCCTCAAGCCAGCAGCCCCGAGCCAGGCCTCAGGCCCTGAACAACAAGCTCAATTCAGCGGGCCACGACTTGGCGAAGGAACCCCCAGTTCCGAGGTTTCAAGACGGGAGTTCTCCAGCCCGGAGTTCTCAAGTGGGGGGTTTTTGAGCGGGGAGGTCGCGCAGGCCAAAGTGGTTGGACGAGTGGATCCGGTTCATCCACGTTGGTGGAACCGGCGAGGGCGTTTTGGGTTTTTGCCTACTGGGGGCGCCGATCCCCATGGATGGGGAGCAGCCCAGGTGCTCAGCTATGATCCGAGTGATGGGACGGGCAAGGTTCACCAGTTGCTGCAATTGGGTTTGGAGACTCTTCCGCACGCGGAGGGACAACTTCCCTGGCGAGCTTTTCCACTGCGAGTCCCGCATCCTGGCAAGGCGCATGTGCTGGAGATCGATTATCCCCGGGATGTCCCACAACGCTTGATCGTCAGTGTTGGCCAGGCCGCTGTCGATTCCCCGACGATTGACTCTGGCTTCTGGGTCTCTGAGCAAGCCGTCCTCCAGGGGCCAGGCCTGGCAACGCATCGGGTCCTCCTCTGGCCGCCGACCTCCGAGCTGCGAGTCACTGTCGCTGCCGGACCCGATTCGCCCTTGGCCGTCTTCGGAGAGGTCCGGCTTCACGAACTCGACCTAGCCTCATACGCCCCCGACCACCCTCAGCGGCTTTCCTTCCAAGACGATCACACCCGAGGATACCGCCTCGGTGACCATCTGCCCCCAGAACCCTGGGCCGGTCAACGACCAGCCGCCCGTCTGAGACAGAACCAGTCTGACCCTGCCAGCGATCTCTCACACAGCGAGCACTCAACAAGCCAGAACTCCCCAACTCAGAACAACCGTGCTGATCTCTTGTCGTCGCAAACGTTTTTAGCACCAGCGGCCAAGGCCGCCAGCGAAGACGATTTTGGAGCGGCCGGAGTTCGGATTTTGGCCAGTTACGTACGCAATCCAAAGTTTTATGAAGGTTTACTTGCCAGCGATTATCTGGATGGACAGAATCGTCGACCGATTACCGACTGGCAAACGTTTTACCAGGCAGCGCAGCGGCTGGCGTTGGCCAGCAAAGCTTTAGGGCGAAACACGGTCTTTCTCACCGTTGCTGCCGACGGCGGAACGCTCTTTCCCAGCTCGATCTGGGGTCCGGGGACCCGGCATGATTCTGGGTTATTGGCTGAGCATGCGCCGGATGTGACACAAAAAGATGTGTTGGAGCTGGTCTTTCGCGTGCTGGGGCAACACGGCATTGGGGTGGTGCCGGTGGTGCGTTTCGATGGCCCGATTCCCTCTTTGGAGTTTCTCGCTCGTCAGAAAGAACACGCAAGCTTGGGGCTGGATCTGGTCGGCGCCGAGGGAACATCTTGGCGGAGGCGACGAGAGGGGGGCGAGCCGGTGGCGTTTCTGCCTCCTTACAATCCGTTGCATTGGCGTGTCCGCAAGGCGATGCAGTGGGCTGTGCGAGAGGTCGCCCAGCGTTACGGACACCATCCGGGCTTTCGCGGAATCGCGTTGGAGTTGGGCAGCGGGACCTTTGCTCAGTTGCCCGGTCTGGCCTGGCCGCTGGACGATCAAACGATGCTTCAGTTTGCACGTGAGACCAGGGTCTCAGTGCCCTTGGATGGACCTGCCAAGTTTGCCCAGCGGAGTCGGATGGTCAGCGATCCGGAAGTGCGAGGTACCTGGCTGGCCTGGAGAGCCGAGAAATTGGCTCAACTCCATGAGGAGCTCCGCCAGGAAGTCCGTTTGGCTCGCCCAAACGCCGAGCTCTACTTGGTCCCCACAGACCTTTGGGCCCATCCGGAGACCAGCCATACGTTGCGTCATCTTCTGCCCCATGGTGGCCCGGTGGCCGATTTGTTCCTGACGGTGGGAATCGACCCACGCCGCTACCAGGCCGCTGACAAACCCAAGCTCATCCGGCCCCATGCCATCGGCCCTCTGAGTCAGTTGCCTCATGGCCCGTTGGCCGAGGAGCTGAACGCCACAGGCGCTTTGGATGGCCTCTTGGCCCCCGGCGAACAAACCGGCTTCTTGATGGTCTCCGCGGCTGAGCCGCTGGTGTTGCACCCTGATGGTCTTGGCAGCCATTCGCCCAAGAATCCTCGCTCACTGCGTCCCGATTGGCTGCCCGTTGAGGCCCTCGCCCGTCGGCGATGGACCCGTGGCCTGGCCGCCCTGGACGCCTCGGTCTTCTGCGATGGCGGTTGGCACGTCCCAGTGGTCCCACAACCAGACTGCCAACACCTGATCAACCTGATCGCCTCAATGCCCGCCGCACGGTTCCATAAGATCTCGCCGGTGGGCGTTCCGGTGGTCGCACGCAAATACAGCGATCTGCGGCGAACTTACTTCTATGTGGTCAACGATTTTCCCTGGCCGGTCACCGCAGAGATCTCCCTCGACTGTTCCTCAGACGTTCGAATCGACTGGAAACAAGGAAGCACCCCAAGCACCACGAAGAACTCCCCGGCCGATCCCAACTCAGGAGACCCCAGCTCAGGCGATCCCAACTCAGGAGACCCCAACTCAGGAGACCCCAACTCAGGAGACCCCAGCTCAGGAGATCCCAACTCAGGCGTTTCTTCCTCAGCCAGCTCTGGCGATCCAAACTTGCGTGCTTCCGGCACCCGTGAAACACGTGCTGGTGAAACGAGCGCTGGCGTGCTACGCCTGGGAGATGGTGGAGCCGCTGGAGCGATTCAAGGCATTCCCGGGTTGAGGCCGGTTGCCGGGCATGCAAAACGCTGGAAGCTTTCGTTGCAACCGTATGATGCCATTGGGGGCATTATCCACGCACCTCAAGTTCGGGTGGAACTGACCAATGTCGACTTGCCGCCCCGGGCCCATCGCGCGTTGCAGCAACAAGTTGACGATCTCGGACGACGGCTCTCTCAATTGGTACCCTTGGACGATCAGCCAAGTGCGCCTTTGGTCTCTTGGAATCTTCAGGACGTTCTGCCCAATGCGGGCTTTGAGCATCCTGGTCGGGACGGCGTTCTGCCGGGATGGGTCGCTAATTCTCAGCCGGGCGTGGAGGTCGATTTTGCCCTGCAGTCTCCGCACACAGGCCGCAGAGCCTGCCGGGTCAAAAGCACCGGCCCGGTGGCCACGGTGGCAAGTCCCACTTTTCGTCCGCCACAAACGGGCCTGTTGCTGATGGCGGTGTGGATTCGCTCCCCGCAACCCCGCATGGCGGCTCCTTTACGACTGGCCGTTGAGGCCACACGAGATGGCAAGCCCTACTACCGGTATGCACCTCTGGGAGGAGGGCCCACCCACCCGACCATTGGCAACCGCTGGCACCGGTATCTCTTTGGGGTGTATGACTTACCTATCGTCGGCTTGCAGAATCTGCGGATCCGCTTTGATTTGATGGGCGCAGGGGAAGTCTGGATCGACGATGTCCAGCTTTCCTCAGTGCTGCTGACCAACCCCGAATCCATCCATTTGCGGACGACCTTAGCCACAGCACGCTTTGCCCTCAACGCCAGGCGGCCGGGGGACTGCCACCGCTTTCTGGCAGGCTTTTGGCCCCAGGTACTCGCCCGTGAGGTCCCCCTCACCCAAAGGGCGATCAGCCCAGCTGAAGACACCGTCCCCTCCAGCCCACCCACCGAGCTGCCCGAGCGACCGCCAGCGACTGTCCAAAAGCCTCGAGAATGGTACGACCGACTGATCCCCCAGTGGATGAAATGACCTCCGTTGGCAATGATCCGGTCCGCCGATCTGGGATTTCGGCGTCTGTCGATTGCACCCAGACCCTGAATTGTGGTTGGTTGATCAGCAATGATTGGCTGCGGCCTGTTGGGGTCCTGTCTCAGCCGTCGCCAGGACAATACCAAAAGGCCGCAGCGCATGGATCAAATGACCGTTTCCGTCTCGAGCTGCTGACCGAGGCGTGCCTCTTGGCCATCTTCACTCCCGGTAAGCTGACCGCCCTCTGGCTGAGTGCTCTGAGTTGGTTTGCTCTGGGGAGCATTGCTGAGGGGTTCTTTGCTGGAGGGTTCTTTGCTGGAGGGTTCTTTGCTGGAGGGTTCTTTGCTGGAGGGTTCTTTG